>NZ_CP099837.1:3127801-3753362 GCF_024134545.1 Nocardiopsis exhalans | reverse complement strand
TCCTAGTCGGGATGGCGGCGCACTACAAGGTGACGATCCTGGTGGTCTGCGATGAATCCGGGGCTCACCCTGCGATCGATGGTGCCTTCAGCCTGTTCGATTTTCCCCGGCCAGAACCGGGCATAGTCTCAATCCCCACTGTGGTAGAGGCGCTGTACGTTGAGGATGAAGACTACTTCGATCAGCACGCGCTGATCTTCGACGCCGTCCAGAACCTGGCACTGGACCCGCAGAGGTCTCTCGACCTCATCGGTTCCATCGCCGCCGAGCACGACAAGCGAGCCTGATCATGTTGCTGGAGTTCCGTAAGTCCTCCTACTCCACCGGCGGGGACAACTGCGTAGAGGTCGCAGACCTGCCCACCGGCGCTGCTATCCGTGACTCCAAGTACCCCGAACTGGGCTTCCTCCCTGTCGGGGCCGGTGAGTGGGCCACCTTCGCGCGGCTGGTCGCTGCCGAAGCACCCCGCTCCTGACCCTGAGTACTGCTCGGTGGTGGGTCGATCCCCCGGCCCACCACCAAGCAGCAGCCGATAGGTTCGAGCGATGATCGCTCAGGTCCACGGAGAAGGCACACCGCTCGTCGTCATCCACGGGTTCGGTGTCGACCACCGGATCCTGCTCCCGCTCGAAGACATGCCCCAGGGACAGGCCTGGAAGCGGATCTACCTGGATCTTCCGTGGGCGGAAGGCGCTGACGACACCGGGGAGCAGACTCCACGCGAGCTCGCCGACGCGGTCCTCGCTGAAGTTCAGGAGATCGTCGGCGAAGGCGACTTCGCCGTCGTTGGCAATTCGTTCGGCGCGATCATCGCCCGCCACATCGCGCACACACTCCGTTCTCAGTGCCTGGGCCTGGCAACGCTCGCGGGCGTCTTCCAGGCGGACCACGCGTTGCGCCGACTTCCGGAACACCGGGTCACCCTCCATGACGCCGATGTCCTTGAGCGCGCCGGCGATGCTCGGGAGGAGTTCGCTGCGATCGCGGTCGTGCACACTTCCGAGACTCTGGAGCGTTTCCAGCGTTTCGTCCTACCGGGCCTGCGCGGTGCGAACCAGGAAGTCCTGGAGCGTCTCGGCGCGCGCTACACGCAAGCCCCCGCTCCCGAGGCCGACACAGACGACCCCTTCGAAGCCCCGTCGTTGCACGTCTTCGGCCGCCAGGACCAGGTGGTCGGATTCGAGGACGGCCTGGCGCTTCGGGATCACTACACCCGAGGGAGCTTCGTCGTTCTGGACGCCGCCGGGCACAACGTGCATCTCGAGCAGACCGAGGTGGTCGGGGCGCTCGTCCGTGACTGGCTCGACCGGGTCGACACAGCGCGCCGGGTGACATCCGCCCAGCTCCTGGGCGTGGAATGATCGCCTGATGACCGCATTCCTCACCCAAGAACAGCTCGCCGATCGAACCTCTGCAGCCGTGGACGCCGCTGTCGCGGCCGGACGCGAGCTCGGGCTCACCGTGACCGAGCCCCGCCTGCTGCACGACCTGTTCTCCGTGGTCGTCCACCTCGAACCCGCACCCGTGGTGGCCCGCATCCCCACCGTCCTGCCCGACTCGGTGAGCCTGGACTCCATCTCCCGACGCCAGCGCTCGGAACTGGACGTGACCCGGTGGCTGGCCGACCAGGGCGTGCCCGTGCTCCCGCCCAGCCCGCTCGTTCCCCGCGAACCCGTCCAGCGCGACGGCTTCTCCATCACCTTCTGGCAGTACGTTCCGGAGAACCGCGACACCGAACCCGACTACGCGGCCAACGCCGAGAGCACCGCCGCCCTGCACGCCGCCCTGCGCGACTACCCCGGCCAGCTGAACTTCCTGGGCGCGGCCGAGCCGCACTCCCTGTCCGCGAGCCTCGACCAGCTGGCGGAGCACCCCGAGCTCATCTCCCCCGAGGACCTGGCACGTGCCCGCCGCGAGTGGCAGGCCCTGGAGCCGCTCGTCAGCTCACAGGAGCAGTTCCAGAAGGCGTTCCCCGGCATCGACCTGCAACCCATCCACGGTGACTCCCCGCCCGCGAACATCTTCGCCGCCACGGACGGGGACCGCTACGCCGACTTCGAGCTGGTCTCCTACGGCCCGGTGGAGTGGGACCTGGCCGCGCTGGGCCCGGAGCTGGAGGCCGCCTACAACCGCGGCGCGCGCCGCAACGGCCAGCGCGAGCTCGACGGGGACGTGCTGGCCTTCGTGAACGCGGTGGGGATGCTGCGGGTGATCGCCACCCTCGAACTCGTCCCCAAGCTGCCGGTCCTGGCCGAGTACCTGAACCCGGCCGTCGACCAGTGGCGCGCCACCCCGTCCCAGCAGTAAGCGGGGCGCCGATCGGGGAGGGACCGTCATGGCCGACAGCTCAGGCCGGGGCGTGTTTCGTGCCGGGTTCTTTAGAGGCTCGGAACCAACGCTTCGTCGTGTGCTGACACGGCTTCCTGCCGGTAGAAGTTGTCTTCGAACTCCGCTGGCGGCACCAGCCCGATCTCGCCGTGCAAGCGGCGGTGGTTGAACCAGTCGATGTACTCGGCCACCGCGATCTCGACCTCGTCCAACCCCTTCCAGGGCCCGCGGTTACGGATCAGCTCGGCCTTGAACAGCGAGTTGAACGCCTCGGCCAGAGCGTTGTCGTAGGAATCGCCGGTGGTGCCGACTGAGGCCACCGCCCCCGCCTCGGCCAGGCGTTGGGTGTAGCGCACCGCGAGATATTGGGCGGATTCAACTGGTTGTCGCAACACCTCGATCAAGGGGTGTGGAAATGGGACGACCTCGAGGCTGGGGTGCTGCTGTTACCGGTAGGCCACCGATGCGCTCACCAGGGCGACCGACCACCAACGCGCGCCAGGTCCAGCGCCAGTTCTGGGCCCGCATCGCTGAAGGCCTGTCCACCGAGGACGCCGCAGCAGCGTGCGGCGTGTCAACGCCGGTCGGATCACGGTGGTTCCGTGAGGCTGGTGGAATGTCGCCTATCGCCTTGGACGCTCCGTCTGGCCGGTACCTGTCGTTCGGTGAGCGCGAGGAAATCGCGCTGTGCAAAGCGCAGAACATGGGTGTTTGTGAGATCGCTCGGCACGTAGGCCGCGATAAATCGACGATCTCCCGCGAACTGCGCCGCAACGCCGCCACCCGTGGCGGCCGCATCGAGTACCGGGCCTCGGTCGCCCAGTGGCACGCAGAACGCCGGGCCCACCGCCCCAAGGCCGCCAAGCTCGTGATCAACGACCGGTTGCGGGACTACGTCCAAGAACGGCTCGCGGGAACCGTGACCGATGCCGAGGGCCGGCCGATCCCGGGCCCCAACGTGCCCTGGAAGGGACGACGGCACGGCCGTCGAGCCGACCGGCGGTGGGGAACCGCCTGGAGCCCGGAGCAGATCAGCCACCGGCTGAAGGTCGACTTCCCCGAGGATGAGTCCATGCGGATCTCACACGAGGCGATCTACCAGGCGCTGTACGTTCAGGGGCGCGGGGCTCTGCGGCGCGAGCTCACCGCGTGTTTGCGCACCGGCCGGGCGCTACGGGTGCCGCGGGCCCGCACGCGTGGGCGCGGCAAGCACTTCGTCACCCCCGAGGTATTGATCAGCGCCCGACCAGCCGAGGTCGCTGACCGTGCCGTGCCCGGGCACTGGGAGGGCGACCTGATCATCGGGCTGGAAGGGTCGGCGATCGGCACGCTGGTCGAGCGCACCACCAGGTTCACGGCGCTACTGCACCTGCCGAGGATGGAGGGCCATGGCGAGGTGGCCCCGGTTAAGAACGGGCCACCGCTGGCGGGGCACGGGGCCGAAGCGGTCCGGGACGCGATCGCAGCGCAGTTCGGGGGTCTGCCTGAGAAGTTGTGGAGATCGTTGACCTGGGACCAGGGTGCTGAGATGGCTCAGCATGCCCAGCTCCGGCTCGATACGGGGTTGGAGGTCTATTTCTGCGATCCTCACAGCCCGTGGCAGCGGGGCAGCAACGAGAACACAAACGGGTTGCTGCGCCAGTACTTTCCCAAGGGCACGGACCTGGCCCGGCATAGTGCCACTGATCTTGAGGCGATCGCGAGGACGCTCAACACCAGGCCTCGTAAGACACTCGGTTGGAGGACACCCGCAGAGGCCTTCGACGAGCATCTACAGTTGGTTCAACGAACCGGTGTTGCGAGGACCCCTTGAACCTAAGTTGCACGCCGCGGTCGGAGTGGTGGATCAGACCGTCGATGCGTCGGCCGACATGGGACCGGTTCCATACGGCCATTTCCAACGCGTCCAGGGCCAGGCTGGTGTGTAGCGACCGTGCCACCTGCCAGCCCACCACCCGGCGCGAGTACACATCGATGACGAACGCGGCGTAGACCCAACCCGCGAAGGTGCGGATGTAGGTGTGAGGTCGGCCAGCGGCGCCCTGCCCTGGTTTCCCAGGATGGGTTTCCGCTGGCCGCCTCCCGAACCGGACGTGCCCATTCCTGAGCATCCGGCTCTCCACGTGGTCATGCCGCTGCGGTCACTGCGCTGGTCCAGGGCGTTGGGATCTTCGCTCCTCGATAGCGGTATCGGGTCACAGGGACCTTCCACGCGCGAAAGAACTCGATCCCGCCATCACGGATCTGCCAGCCGGGCAGGTGACGACGGACCAAGGTGTGCATGTTCAACCGGGGATGACGCTTCTTCAACCAGCCCACGATCCGCCAGAAAGCGAACCGATCGAGGTAGGAGAACGTCGCCTTGGAAACCCCGTGCTGAAAGTAGGCGCACCAGCCCCGCAACGCCGGGTTCAACCGGCGCAACAGGTCAGCGAGAGTGCGATGCGATGCCCGGCGGGTCAGACGGCGGACCTTGTCCCTGATCCTGGCCAATGACGCGGCCGAAGGGTAGGTGTAGACCGCCGTCCTGCCACCACGACCCCTCATCCGGCGGCGCTGGATGTGCCACCCGAGGAAGTCGAACCCATCATCGAGATGGACGACCCTTGTCTTCTCGACCGACAGGGACAACCCCATCGGCGCGAGCACCGCTGCCACTTCGTCCCAGAGCGCTTCGGCGTGATGACGTTGCCCGTGGACCATGACCACGAAGTCGTCCGCATAGCGGATCACTTTCATGACCGGCCCACCGGCCCGCCGGTGCTTGACGCGCGTCCATTCCGGACCCAACGCCGCCCACTTGGCGGCGAAGTACTCGTCCAGGACGGACAGGGCGATGTTGGCCAACAGCGGTGACAAGATGCCACCCTGCGGAGTGCCGGTGATCGTCTCACGGCGGGACCCGTCCTCGGACAGGACCCCAGCCTTGAGGAACCCCCGGACCATACGCAAGACCTTCTTGTCCTTGATCCTCAGCCTCACACGGCCCATCAGCGCAGAGTGGTCGATCATGTCGAAGCACTTGCTGATGTCGGCCTCGAACACCCAGGAGTAGTCGCGGGTGCCCGAGCCGAGGTAGTGGATCTCGGCGATCGCGTCCTGCGCACGACGTCTGGGCCGGAACCCGTAGGAGGACGGCTTGAAGTCCGCCTCGAAAATCGGCTCCAGCACCAGCTTCAAGGACGCCTGCACGATCCGGTCCGCCGTCGTCGGGATCCCCAGCGTCCGGACCTTGCCGTTCGCCTTGGGAATCGACTTCGCGCGCACCACCTGCGGACTGAACGTCCCGGTCCGGATCTGCTCACGCAGCCGGGCCAAGCCGATCAGCACCCGCTCGCCGGGAACATCGCGCGGCGCCAGGCCGTCGATCCCAGCAGTACGGGCGCCCCTGTTGTCCCGCACCCGCGTCCAGGCAGCCACCAAGAACGCGGGATCGTGGACAAGGTTGAACACATCATCGAAACGACGTCCAGGATCGGACCTCGCCCAACGGTGCAATCGCGTCTGCATTGTCAGTACCCGCGCCCATGCCCGGGAAGGCTCGGGCCACGGAGCGTCGGTGTTCACCGGCGCATCTCCCTTCGTGCTCGTGCGATTGCTGATCACGCTGGACCCCTTCGCCATGTGGACGGCTTTCCCGTCCTCGGACTACTACGGGTCCTCCGCCCCGCCCCGGCCCGCTCGGCAGACCATGTACCCAGCCGGGTCTCCTACCACTGGTCGTGGCATGTTCCCGGCAGGGCCAGGACGGTTCCTACGTTCACTGCGAAACCCTTCGACGGGATCGGCACCCAGTTATGCCCCAGCACCATCGCCACGACTACGCCGCAGTCCTTCACCGTGGCCTCCCGACCGGCGACATCACCCAGCCCAGGAGTTTCCCGACGTCGCCGCCGAAGCGCCAACGCGGGTGCGCAGTGCGACCCGACCCATACCCGCCAGGCTCGGGGTCGGTGGTCTCGTCTTGTGGGGCTTTCAGCCACTGGTTCCTTGCGTATGCCTCTCCGTCTCGCTAGCCGGACCCGCCCCATCTGGCAGTGCTGGGACGTCCCGTCGTTGTCGAGGACTGCTCCGCCACCGGGCTCCATGCCGGGCTCGGCGACCGTCCTCCAGCTTCCTCAACCTGCTGCGACAGGCCAAGAGCGGTGCCCTTTCATCACCGCAGGGTTCAGCAGCGCCTCGCAGCGCTCGATGTCGGCAACCCACAGCTGGTTGGGCGCATCGGCGGTGAACGCTCGCTCCACCAGGTCAGGGCGGGTGTCCGAGGCCGTGGATCCCGTCGTGGTGCGGGGCTGCTTGGTGCGGGCGATCCCGCGCAGCCCGGCCCGTTTCATCAGGCGTTGGACCGTGCAGCGGGCCACCCGGTGGCCTTGGCGGTTCAGCTCGGCGTGGACCTTGCGGGCCCCGTACACGTCGTAGTTGTCTGCGTGTACCTGGTGGATCTTGGCGGTGGTGACCTCATCGGTGCGTGAGCGCAGCGATGGGGCCCGGCTCTTGGCGGCGTAGTAGGTGGACGGGGCGACCTGCAGCGTGCGGCAGATCGGCTCGACCCCGAACTCCTGCTGGTGGATATCGATGAACGCGACTATCTGATGTGTGGGCCCTCGAGCTCCGACGCGAAAAAAGCCGACGCGGACTTGAGGATGGCGTTGGCTCGCCGCAGTTCGTGCACTTCGCGTTCGAGCTCGGCCAGGCGTTGGGCCTGGTCGGTGGTGGTGCCGGGGCGGTCTCCGGCGTCGACCTCGGCCTGGGTGACCCAGTTGCGCAGGGTCTCGCGGTTGATGCCCAGCTGGTCGGCGATACGGGCGATGGCACCGCTGCGGCTGGCCGGGTCCCGGCGAGCGTCCACGGCCATGCGGGTAGCGCGTTGTCGCAGCTCATCGGGGTATTTCCTCGGTGCTGGCATGTCTCTCTTCCTTCCCAGGTTTGAGAGTCTCCATCACACCCGGCACGAAACAGTACCGACGGCCTACGACATCGAAGCGCGCCCCGCGAACCCGACGGGCGACGTTTCCATTCCCGTGAGCGGATGTTATCCACAGGCCTAAAGATCCCCCTTCTCCCTCCGTCGCACACTCCCTAGTGTGGAAAAGTGACCGATTCCGCGAGCACTGCCCAGCAGACACATCCCTTCGACGTCGACTCCTTCCTCGCCCGCCCCCTGGTCGCCCGGGTGGCTACTACCAACGCTTCGGGGGCGCCCACGGTCAGACCGGTCTGGTTCCTGTGGGAGGGGGGCGTTCTCTGGTGGATCACCGGGGAGTACGCGGTCATGGCCAAGCACCTGGAACGCGATCCGCGCGCGGCCGTGGTGGTGGACACCTGCGACCTGGAGCGGATGGAGTTCCTCCAGGTGATCATGCGCGGCAGAGCCGAAGTGGTGCCCTTCGACCCGGGGCTGAGCAGACGCAAGCTCCGGCGTTACCTGGGCGATGACGAGAGCGCCTGGCACCCGGACTTCCAGTTCTACGCCGACGACGCCCGCCTGGTCCGCTTCACCCCCGAACGCACCGTGGTCAAGGACCTGTCCAAGTCCCTGCCCTGACCCGTCCTGAGCGACGACCGGCACGCGAATCAGGGGTGACGGCGGAGCTGGCGGGCGCTCTCGCGGAGGGAGGGTCTTTTCCGGGCCGCGTCCAGGAGGTGGGCGGCGTGGTCCAGCATGCGCTGGGCGCGTACCGAGGCCACCGCACCCCGATGGGGTAGGACGTCGTGCACCAGCACGTTCTCGGCCTCCGACCAGGAGCGCGCCCTGGCCAGTGCGCACAGCAGGCTCGCCCGGTAGACGGCGGCCGAGCGGCCCTGCTGCGATGTGCGCCGGCAGGCGTCGGCGAAGTGTTCGGCGGCCCGACCCCAGGCACCGGTATCGGCGTGCACCATGCCGTGGTGCCAGCTGATCTCCGCCTCGGTCAGCCACCAGGTCCAGGCCGGATCACCCGGTCCGGGGCCATCCAGGTGGCGCTCGCGGGTCTCGCGGATCAGGCGCCGGGCTCGGCGGTGTTCGCCCGTCTGCGCCGCGGCACGGGCGGCGCGCAGGGTGAACAGGGTGGCCGTGCTCCCCCGGGCCGTGGTCAGGGCGCTCTCGCAGATCTGCGCGGCCTCGACCGGCTGGCGCAGATGGACGCCCTGCAGGGCCAGTTGGCTGAGCACGAAGTACTCCATGGGCCGGTCACCGGCCGCTCGGGCCAGGTGCAGGGCGCGCACGCTCATGTATCGGGACAGGCCCTGGAGCTCGGAGTCGAAGGCGACCCATCCGGAGATCTGGTGCGCCTCGGCGGCGGCTGCCAGGACATCCCGGCTGTCACCGAATCGGGCCGTGGCGATGCGGTGTGCCCGGGCAGCGGCCCGCACCGCGGTGCCCACCACGTCGCGGGCCCCGAAACGGGTGTCCTGGTCGATGATCTGCGCGCTCACAGCCCGTACCAATGCGGCGACCTCCTCGGCTCCGCCCTCACCGGGTCCCATCGGCGACTCCTCCCAGCCACGACTTGACCGGCTGTGACCTCGCCATCCTGGCACTGGGCTCTGCGGGGCCAAAGCCGAGAAGACCAAGAAAGGTTTGACCAACGCATGGTTGTCACCCGCCCGAGCCGGGAGCACGGTAGTGGTACGAAGCTTTGAAGCGAGCCTGAGAGGAGCGCTGCCATCAGAAACCCCGGGTGCGCGCGCTACCCCGCCCCGGTGCCGCAGGTCTCGGTTCGGAGGAAGGTGATTCACGGTCACCCAAACCGCGATCCCTGCTTTCCCGTCCCAGCTTGATCCAGGAAAGCGGAAGACCGGCATCAGCCGGTAGATGGCAATGTTTTCTCGGGCCCCAGCAGGAGCTGGGGCCCTCCACGTGGCCCCTGACTGTGCCCTGGCTGTGCCCTCAAAACCCTGGACCTGGAGCCGCAGCAGGACTCGCGGCGAAAACCGGTTGACCCGACCGGTCGCCGGATCGCTAACCTCGAACCGCTTCCCGCCCCCTGGCGGAGAGGCCCCGCGTAGAAGAAGTCCAGCGCACAAGGAGCCCCGTGCCTGCCCCTGATCCGAACCGTCTGCACCCCACCACACGCCCGGACCTGACCAACGTGGTCTTCCTCAAGGCGCAGGTCACCTCCGAGCTGATCGAGGTCGGTGAGTACACCTACTACGACGACGAAGGCAGCGGGGTTCCGTTCGAGCAGGCGTGCGTGCTGTACAACTACGGCCCCCAACGCCTGGTGATCGGCCGGTTCAGCGCCATCGCCCCCGGTGCCACGATCCTCATGCCGGCGGGCAACCACCCCACCATCGGCCCCTCGACCTACCCGTTCACCATGTTCGGTGGGGAGTGGGCCGAACAGACCCTGGACACCTACCTGTCCCTCCCCGCGCCGCCGGACACCCGAATCGGCAACGACGTGTGGATCGGCCGTGGCGCCACGATCATGCCGGGGGTGAGCATCGGCGACGGCGCGATCGTGGCCGCGCACAGCGTCGTGACCAAGGACGTGGAGCCCTACGCGCTGGTCGGCGGTAACCCCGCCCGCCAGATCCGGACCCGTTTCTCGGAGCAGGACGTAACGCTGCTCCTGAGCGCCCGGTGGTGGGACTGGCCGGTCGAGGCCGTCACCGAACATGCCGCCCTCATCATGGGCGGTACACCCGCGGACCTGGCCTCGATCGCCCGGGAAGTCCTCAAGGACTGAGGTGCCGCGGCGTGGTCCCGCCGCGGTCCCCTGCGGCACCGGCCTATTCGCCGGTGACCCCGTCGATGCGTTCACGAAGCAGGTCCGCGTGGCCGTTGTGGCGGGCGTACTCCTCGATCATGTGCACCAGGATCCAGCGGTGTGAACAGTCCTGGCCGTGGCGCTGCGTTTTGCCGACCGCGTCCAGTTCCAGCCCTGCCGAGATCTGCCGGGCGTGCTCGATCTCGGACCGCCACAGCGCGAAGGCCTCCTCGACCGAGGTGGTGTCCGCGTTCAGGAAGTCGCCGTCGGGCTGGTCGTCGGTCTTGACCGGGGAGCTGTACTCCTGGCCCTGGAGGATGACGCGGAACCACATGTGTTCCACGTATGCCATGTGCCGGACCAGCCCCAGCAGAGACAGGGCCGATGGCGGTGCGGACCGCTCACACAGCTGTTCGTCACTCAGCCCCTGGCACTTGACCGCGAGGGTCTCGCGGTGCCAGTTCAGCCAGTTGTCGAGCATGGCGCGTTCGTCGGCGATGAAGGGCGGGTCGACCCGGGGGGCGCTGTTGTTGTGTGGCTCGCTCATGAGCGGCGACTCTAAACCCTGCTCTCATCCGGGACAACGGATTTCCGTGAGCTCGAAACCACCGCTCAGGCCGGGGTCAAGGGCTCGGGCGGGGCCCACCGGACCGCCCCCCACCACCGACCTGACCAATACCCGGCCCGGAACCAGCCGAAAGGCCGAGTCGCGCAACCTCTGGCGCCAGCCACCGCGGAAGCGGCGGCCGCCACCCGCACACTCCCGGTCACCGCTTCGCCCCAGGGCCGCGAGGACATGGTCCGCACCGTGGTGGAGCTGCTCACCGCATCCCTGTGGGCCGCGGTCCCGGAGGAGATCGGCACCCTCATCACCCTGCACGGCGGCGCCCTGTTCGCCCTCACCATGAGCCTGGTCGAACTCCTCGACAGGTCCTCCGTGCGCGCTCTGGTCGAGGCGATGGTGCGCGGCGCTCTGGTTCCCCGCTGACACCACCCGCTCGCCCCGGGGCCGGCCTGGCCCGGGTCCAGATCCTCCTCGGACCCGACCCCAGCCCGACCAGGGTCGAAAGCCCTGGCTGGGAGCGATCCCACAGGGCTTAGGATCACGATCATGGACAAACGTGAACTCGGTACCGTCGCCGATGTCGGCGTCATCGGTTTCGGCGCCTGGCAGATCGGCTCCGCCTGGGGCGAGGTCAGCGAGACCGACGCGATGAACGCCCTGAACACGGCCGTGGCCGAAGGCGTCACTTTCGTCGACACCGCCGACGTCTACGGCGACGGGCGCAGCGAGCGCCTGGTCGGCCAACTTCTCAAGGACCACCCCCACCTGACCGTGGCCACCAAGATGGGCCGCCGCATGGCCCAGGAGCCCGCCCACTACAACTCGGGCAACTTCCGCGCCTGGAACGACGACTCGCGCCGCAACCTGGGCGTGGACACCATCGACCTCGTCCAGCTGCACTGCCCGCCCTCGGCCGTCATCGACAGCGACGCCGTCTTCGACGACCTGGACGCCATGGTCGACGAGGGCCGCATGCGCGCCTACGGGGTCTCGGTGGAGACCTGCGACCAGGCCCTGGCCGCCATCGCCCGCCCCAACGTGGCCAGCGTGCAGATCATCCTCAACGCCTTCCGCCACAAGCCCCTGGAGCGCGTCCTGCCCGCGGCCAGGGCAGCCGGGGTCGGCGTCATCGCCCGGGTGCCCCTGGCCAGCGGCCTGCTCTCGGGCAAGTTCACCGCCGCGAGCAGCTTCGGCCAGGACGACCACCGCAACTTCAACCGCCAGGGCGAGGCCTTCGACAAGGGCGAGACCTTCTCCGGTGTCGACTACGAGACCGGGCTGGAGGCCGTCGAACGCCTGCGCCCCCTGGTTCCCGAGGGCGCCACCCTGGCCCAGTTCGCGCTGCGCTGGATCCTGGACCAGGACGGGGTCACCGTGGTCATCCCCGGCGCCCGCAACGGCGACCAGGCCCGCGGCAACGCCGCCGCCGCGCAGCTGCCGCCGTTGGACGCCAAGACCCACGAGCAGGTCCGCGAGGTCTACGACGCCCTCATCCGCCCCCAGGTCCACCACCTGTGGTGACCCTCGTCCGGGCCAGGGCCTGACGCGCCAGCGCGGCCCCGGCCCGGGCCACACCCGGCTCCCGCCTCACCTCCGCCCAGTCGGGTGGGGCACCTGGGGCACCCGTATCGGAATCGTCCTGGACCTGTGGCGATTGCCGCCCCTGATCCAGGGAGTGGTGCATACGCTCCAGCTGGTCCGGGTCCAGTTCCTCATCGCCAGGGCTCTCCCCTGCATCCGCCAGGAACGTCACCTCGTTCGTCCTGGGCACAGGGACGAGCCCGGCCTCCATCTGCAAGGACCTGCCGGAAACCGGCCCAGGCGTGGCCTGGTCGGCCTTGGCGGGCCAGGGCCCCGGCTCACTCAGGCGCGGTCCGCCGCACAGCGCACAGCACCCGCCGGGGACGTTGCGCACGGTGGGGTGCTCAGGGCAGGTCCTGACGGCCGCCCCGTTGACGTCCACGACGAACCGGGGCGGCGCGTCAAACGCACCCCTCGGGTCAGGCCCCATCGGCGCGGGTTCGGCCGCTCCCTCACCGAAACCCCCGCCCGACTCGGGCCAGCCCGCGGAGCTGCCCCAGGGGCGGTGTACGCCCCGTCCCAGCTTTCCGTCCAGGAAGGCCAGGGCGTTCTTGAGGTTGGCCATGCGCCGCAGCAGGGCTCCGAAGGGGCGTCCCAGCCCTTCGACGCAGGAGAGCAGAGCGCGCAGCTGGTCGGCGCCCAACCCCTGCCGCAACAGCGAGACTGCTTTGCGGCCCAAGGTCGCACGGTCCGCTTCCGGGCTCAGCAGCAGCCAGTCGGGGATGCGTGCCAACAAGTCCCAGAACCCGTCCCGGCGCTCGGCGGCAGCTTCTTTGGGGGTAGAGGTTTCAGACCCGGACGGACCCCCTTCGTTCCCCTTCCTTCGTGCATCAGTACTTCGTGTATTTGTCCTGTCAGGGCCGGACTTTTCGCGGCCGGACCTTCCAGAACCGTCAGGCCCGTGCCGGGGAGTTCGAGGGGTGTCGTAGACGGTCACCAGGGTGACCAGAGCGGTGCCGCGCCGTTGGATCTCGCGGAACATGTATCCCGCGTCGACGAGCTCGTTGAAGGCCCGCATGTAGGCCAGGCGCCCATCGGCCCGGTCGCCGCGCTGTTGGCGGTCCCAGGCCCACATCTTCTCCGCCGTGGCGTGCGGCCAGTGTGAGGGGTTGGAGAGTAGTTCGATGAGGATGCTGCGGGCGAGCCTGCTCAGACGACCATCACGGATGGTGGAATTGGGGATGATGGTGCAATTCGCCTCATGATGGCTGCGAATGACCTTCATCGCACACTTCCCGCCAGGGGCTGAGTCAAGACCGCCAGAGGGATCTGCGAAGTCACAAGCTTTTCGGGCTGGAAGAAGTTACACTTCAACACGAGCCGCCTTCCTGGGTCCTTGCTTTGCGCAGGAGAGTCGGTGAGCCGCATCCCTGCTGATCACAGGGATCGGTCAGGGGTCGCCGTACTGGTGCGTCAACACCAAGGCGACCCCGAACTCTTTTTTGGGCGTGCCGCAGTCGGCCAGGCGAACATCCGTTCGCCCGGCCCGGGCATGAAGAACACTGCCACACCCTCACGACGCGCGCTGGACTTTTCGTTAAATCCGCTTTCCCCGTCTTTTCTCGCGCTCACAAGAAAGACCCCTTCGCCGCAAAAGACAAAAAGGTCTACATTCTGAGAAAATCGGGCAAAAAAGCGGGGCGGCTCCTGAAAACCCCTCCGAGTTCCCAGGGGCCGCCCCTGACGACCTGCCCTACGCGCTAGATAAGCCCCTGGGCCAGCATGGCGTCGGCGACCATCTCGAAACCGGCGACGTTGGCGCCCAGCACGTAGTCGCCCTTGGCGCCGTGCCGCTCGGCCGCCTCCTCGCAGCGGTCGTGGATCCCGGCCATGGTCTGGGCCAGTTCCGCCTCGGCGTGGTCGAAGGACCACGAGGTACGCCGCGCGTTCTGGCGCATCTCCAGCACACTGGTGGCCACACCACCGGCGTTGGCCGCCTTGCCCGGGGCGAACAGCACCCCGGCCTCGCGGAACACCTTGACCGCCTCGGGGGTGGTGGGCATGTTCGCGCCCTCGGCCACCGCCACCACACCGTTGTCCACCAGGGTCTTGGCGGCGTCGGTGTCGAGTTCGTTCTGGGTGGCCGAGGGCAGCGCCACCTCGCACGGCACGTCCCACACGCTGCCGCCCTCGACGAACTCGGCTCCGGAGCGGCGCTCGGCGTAGGCGCTGATCCGCTCGCGCTCGACCTCCTTGACCTGCCTGAGCAGGTCCAGGTCGATGCCCTTCTCGTCGACCACGTAGCCGCTGGAATCAGAGCAGGCGACCACGGTGGCGCCCAGCTGCTGGGCCTTGTCCACCGCGTAGATCGCCACGTTGCCCGAACCCGACACCACCACACGCATATCGCTCAGGTCCCGGCCGTTGCGCTCCAGCATCCGCTCGGTGAACATCACCGTTCCGTACCCCGTGGCCTCGGTACGGACCGCCGAACCTCCCCAGTCCAGGCCCTTGCCGGTGATGACCCCGGCCTCCCAGCGGTTGCTCAGCCGCCGGTACTGCCCGAACATGTAGCCGATCTCGCGGGTGCCCACACCGATGTCACCCGCGGGGATGTCGGTGTACTCGCCCAGGTGGCGGTGGAGTTCGGTCATGAAGGACTGGCAGAAACGTTCGATCTCGGTGGCCGAGCGCCCCTTGGGGTCGAAGTCGCTGCCGCCCTTGCCGCCGCCGATACCCATGCCGGTGAGGGCGTTCTTGAAGATCTGCTCGAACCCCAGGAACTTGATCACGCCCAGGTTCACACTGGGGTGGAAGCGCAGGCCGCCCTTGTAGGGGCCCAGGGCGCTGTTGAACTCCACCCGGAAACCACGGTTGACGTGGACCTTTCCCTGGTCGTCGCGCCAGGGCACGCGGAAGATGATCTGCCGCTCGGGCTCGCACAGACGTTCCAGGACACGCTCGTCGGCGTACTCCGGGTGGCGGGACAGGGCCGGTGAGAGGCTGTCGAGTACTTCGAGTACGGCCTGCTGGAACTCCGGCTCGTCAGGGTTGCGGCGCGCCACGTGCTCGTAGGCGCTGCGAACACCCGGGTGGTGGTCTTCTCGGGCGCCATGGGAAAACGGCATGCGAGTGCGTTCCCTTCTCACTGCTGAAACGGGCACCCCACACGCCGTTGTGCCGGGAGCCGCGATCGTCGAAAAAAGCAGGCGGAGGCGCTGCGGTACTGGGCTCATACCGGCAGCGACCACCATTCGTGTTGCCAGTGTATTGCTTTGATGTAAACATATTTTTCGGGCCTGGCCCAAAGGCGAGTCGCGCATTTTCCGCCCGTCTTTCGCTCAGGGCGCGCGGTGTGCGACCACCACACTGGCCCGTACCCGCCACCCCAGCCGCGAGTACAGTCCGTGCCCCTGCGGTGTGGAGACCAACAGGCCCTTCTCGGCCCCGTGTTCCCGGGCCCGGGCGACCAGGGCCCCCAGCACCGCCGAACCCAGTCCGCGTCGGCGGTGGTCCGGTTCGGTCCTGATGGCGTGGACCACCAGGTCGGTGTTCACCAACGCCCCGACCCCGCCGGCCGCTCTCGTGATGCCGGGTACGGACAGGTGGGCTCTGAACACCGCCGCACGCCCCGCAACCACGTGTTCCTCACTCAGCCGGGCGGCGTAGGGGGCCGGAGCACCGGGGGTGGGGTGTGCGGTCAGGTCCGCGCTCATGAACGCCTCGTGGTCGGGGTCCGCCACCAGACCGGCCTCTCGCACCAGCCGGACCGTCCGTTCCGGGTCGTTGGTGGGTACCGTCAGCCAGTCCGGCTCCGCTGCGGCGGCGACCCGGGCGGCCAGAGACCGAAGCCGCTCCGGGTGCTGGTCGGCGTCGAGCACGATCCGCTCCGTCTTTCGGCCCGGCCGTCCCAGGTCCACGTGCAGGGCACCGTCGGCTTCCGCTGCGGGCGCCAGAGCCGAGGCCAGCCCCCACCCGCGCTGCCAACGGCGGATCAGCGGGGCCAGGGGCTCAGGGGAGGTTCGGCTCATGCCAAACATCCCACCACCCGGCGCCGACATTCGCGCGCACAACCGCAGAACCCGCCGGGCCCCGAGCCTTCAGAGCGAGTCCGGGTAGCGCGCGGCCAGAGCCGCGACCTCCCGGGCCAGGGCCTGCCGGAGCTCTGCCGGTCCCAGAACCTCGGCCTGCGCTCCCAGGCTGAGCAGATCGCCGACCGCCACCGTGTCGGTCTCCACCTCCAGGTCCGTCTCCACCCACCCCTGGGCGTCCAGCGGCCCCGCACCTACCGGGGATGGAAAGAGGAGGAGATCGGCTTGAGACGAAAATCCCTGGTCCGGGGTCAGCCAGGGCAGTAGATTGTTCAGCCTTGGCGCACCACGGGTTTTCCTGGTGCCGCGGACTTCGCGAGGTAAGGGACACCGGCTATGGCCGTCGGCCCCCAAGGGCGAAAACAGGACCGGGAACAGGACCAGCCGCTCAGCGGCGGCATGATGAACACCGTCTTGCGCCGCGGCGACCGGGTCGTGCGCACTGCCCCGCCCCATGCCCCCGCCCTGCAGGAGTACCTGACCGCCCTGACCGCGAGCGGGTTCGAGGGGGCTCCCCGGCCGCTGGCCCTGCACGAGGACGGCACCGAAGAGCTCACCTTCGTCGAGGGAGACGTGGCCGTCCCGCCCTTCCCCGCCTGGGCCACTGAGGACTGGGTGGTGAGCGCCTCGGCCCGGCTGCTGCGCCGCTACCACGATGCCGCCCGACACGTGCCCTTCGACACCGGCGCGGCCTGGCCCACCGACCTGAGCGACCCCGAGGGCGGCACGCTGCTGTGCCACAACGATCCGTGCCTGGAGAACCTGGTCTTCCGTGACGGCGCGGGCCACGCCCTGATCGACTTCGACCTGGCCGCCCCGGGCCGCCCGGTGTGGGATCTGGCCGCGCTGGCCTTCTACATGGGACCCACACTGCCCCCGGAGGTGCTCGCCGAGTCGGAGTTCGCCCGGGCCGAGGTCCTGCACCGGCTGAGCCTGCTCGCCGAGGGCTACGGCATGTCCGCCGGGGACCGCCGGGCGTTGCCCGAGGCCATCGAGCAGTACAACGAGGTCTCCCGCGTCTTCGTCAAGAGCATGCTCGACCAGGGCAACCCGCTCTTCGTCGAGATCGTGGAGCAGGCGGGCGGCTGGCCCGCGTGGGAACGCGTCAAGGACCGCCGCAGCGCCTGGCTGGAAGAGCAGCGTCCCGCCTTCCTCAAGGCCTTGGTCGCCTGACTCCCACCGCTCCCACGGCTCTCACCCCTCTCCCGGGACGGTCCTGCCGACCGCACCGAACGCTCAGCGCTTCCTGGGTCGTGCCACGGCGTAGCCGTACTGCTCGGGCCAGGAAGGGCTGTCCCCGAGTTCGGCGCGAGCGCGGTGGGGCCAGTAGGGCTCGCGCAGCAGCTGGCGGCCGAGCATGGTGGCGTCGGCCCGTCCGGTGGCCACGATCTCCTCGGCCTGGTCGGGTTCGAGGATGAGTCCCACGGCGGCGGTGGGGATGCCTGCCTCGGCGCGCACGCGTTCGGCGAAGGGCACCTGGTAGCCGGGCCCGGCGGGGATGCGGGCGTCGTGGGTCATGCCGCCGGTGGAGACGTCGAGCAGGTCCACACCCCGGGCGGCGAGCTCCTTGGCCAGCTGCACGGTGTCCTGGACCGTCCACCCCCGGCGTGTGTCCGCAGGGTCCTCGCTGAGCCAGTCGGTGGCCGAGGTGCGAAAGAGCACCGGCAGGTGTTCGGGCCACACCTCTCGTACGGCCTCCACGATCTCCAGGGCCAGGCGCATGCGGCCCTGGAGGTCACCGCCGTAGGCATCGGTGCGGTAGTTGGCCAGCGGGGAGAGGAAGGAGTTGATCAGGTAGCCGTGGGCGCCGTGGACCTCGGCGACCTGGAACCCGGCGGCCAGGGCGCGTTCGGCGGAGGCCGCGAAGTCGCCCACCAGCTGGGCGATCTCCTCCTGGGTGAGTTCGTGTGGGGTGGGCAGCCCCTCGAAGGGTTCGGCGCTGGCGGAGACCGTGGTCCAGCCGCCTTCGTCGGCGCCCAGCCCGCGGCCTCCGAGCCAGGGCTTGTCGGTGGCGGCCTTGCGTCCGGCGTGGGCGAGCTGGATGGCCGGGACCGAGCCGTGGGCGCGGATGGCGGCGGTCACGCGGGTGAAGGCGGCCTGCTGGGTGTCGTTCCACAGGCCCAGGTCCCAGGGGCTGATGCGGCCGTCGGGGCGCACCCCGGTGGCCTCGGCCATGACCAGTCCGGCGCCGCCCGCGGCACGGGAGGCCAGGTGGGTCAGGTGGAAGTCCGTGGGCGCTGCGGTGTCCGGGCCATGGTCGGGTGCGGAGTACATGCACATCGGAGCCATCCAGGCGCGGTTGGGGATCTCCAGTGACCGCAGCTTCAGCGGGGTGAACAGGGTGCTCACAGTCGGTGTCCTTCGCATAGCGGGTCGGGCACGTGGGCTGGCGAGGGCGCCAACCACCGTTTGTACGGTACATGTCGTACTACGATGGTTGTCAAACTATGGCGCCTCTCGTACATTGTCGGAAAGCCCGCGCCTACGGAGGTCACAGCATGTCCAGGAGCGCACGCACCACCCAGGGTCGACAGCTGGAGCACCCCGAGCCCGGCCAGATCCAGCTGGAAACGGTGCTGAGCGCGCTCGCTGATCCGATCCGGCTGCGCATCGTGCACGCGCTCTCCCTGGGCCACGACGACATGGCCTGCATCGCCTTCGATCTCCCGGTGAGCAAGTCCACCTCGACCCACCACTTCCGGGTGCTGCGCGAAGCCGGGGTCATCCGCCAGTACTACGAGGGGACCTCCCGCATGAGCCGACTGCGCGAGGAGGAGCTACAAGAGCGCTTCCCCGGCCTGCTCCCCGCCGTGGTGAACGCCCAGAGCGCACACCAAGGACAGGCCCCGGCCAGCAGCTGAAGGCCGCCCGCCCCGAGGCTGCGCCCCTAACCCCGGCGGGTGATGGCCACCAGGTAGCGGCAGGACTCCTCGGTCGGGTTGCGGTACTCGCAGGGCGCGGGCGCGCCGAGCTGAAGGCAGTCCCCCCGCTCCAGGACGTGCTCGACCGCGCCCTCGCGGAAGGCGAGCGTGCCCTGAAGCACCCAGATCTGGTGGCGGGTGAAGGTGTAGACCTCCCGGGGGTAGGCCACCCGCGCTCCCGCGGGGAGTTCGACCTCGACCAACTCCAACGCACCGCCGGAGGTGGGTGAGACCGCTCGCCTGCGGTAACCGGTCTCGGGATCGGTCCACACGGGCTGTTGGTCCAGTCGGGCCAGACGGCGATCGCCCTGCTCGGCCTGGGCGATGAGTTCGGACAGGGTGATGCCCAGGGCGCCGGACAGGCGACCCAGCAGGGAGGCGGTGGGCTGGGCGTCGCCGTTCTCGATCCGGCTGATCATGGCGCGCGAGACCCCGGAGAGCTCGGCCAGGGCGGTGCCGCTCAGGCCTCGGTCGCGGCGCAGAGCCTGCAGGGTCACGGCGAGGGCGGGTCCCAGTTGGTCACTCATGCGTTTACCATAGTGGACACAGTCGCTTACTATCTTCAACATGAGTTCCCTGCTGCCCCACGCCCGCATCCGTGACGCCACAGCCGCCGACGCCGCGGCGTGCGCCGAGATCTACGCGCCCTACGTCACCGACACCTCCATCACCTTCGAGCTGGCCCCGCCCTCGGACCAGCAGATGGCCGAACGCATCACCGCGGCCCAGCTCCAGCACGCGTGGATCGTCATGGAGGACGAACAGGGGGTGCTCGGCTACGCCTACGGGGGAACCTTCCGGGCCCGGGCCGCCTACCAGTGGACCTGCGAGGTCAGCGTCTACCTCAAACAGGGAGGACACCGCCGGGGCGCGGGCCGGGCCCTGTACTCCGAACTGCTGCCACGCCTGGCGAAGCGGGGCATGCGCACCGCCATCGCCTGTATGACCCTGCCCAACGACGCCAGCCTGGGCCTGCACCGGGCCATGGGCTTCGAGGACGTGGGCGTCATGCGCCGGGTGGGACACAAGCACGGGGCCTGGCACGACGTGGCCTGGGCCCAGCTGGACCTGACCCCGGCACCCTAGAACCCGAGCACCTGCCACTCGTCTGCCCCCAGACGGCGCTACCCATCCCCGAAGCCGACCGGCTTATCCTCGACGGGGTCCCATCGCCCCACCTCTTCCCTGGAGCGCCGTTCGTGTCCGCGTCCACCGCCCGCCACCGCCCCTCCGGGATGGCCTTCGCACTCGCCTCCGCCCTGGCCTTCGGCGGTTCAGGGGTCTTCGCCCGACCCCTGCTGGACGCCGGGATGGACTCCCTGCACGTGACCTGGCTGCGCCTGGCCGGGGCCGCGCTGATCCTGCTGCCCGTGGCCGTGCGGCACTGGCGCGTGGCCCAGCGAAAACCCCTGCTGGTCCTGGCCTACGGGGTGTTCCCCATGGCCGGCGTCCAAGCCCTGTACTTCGCCGCCATCGCCCGTATCCCGGTGGGGATCGCGCTGCTGCTGGAGTTCCTCGGCCCGGTACTGCTCCTGCTGTGGGTGCGGGTGGTGCGCCGCAACCGGGTCTCCCCCGCCGCCGTGGTGGGCGTGGTCCTGGCCGTGGCCGGGCTCGGCCTGCTGCTGGAGGTCTGGGCGGGGATGCGCCTGGACGCGATCGGGGTCGGCCTGGCCCTGGGCGCGGCCGCCGCCCAGGCCGCCTTCTTCCTGCTGGGGGACGCCATGGGCGAGGACACCGACCCCCTGGCGGTGATCGCTTTCGGCGCGCTGATCGCCACCGTCCTGCTGGGGGTGCTCGCCCAGCCCTGGACACTGCCCTGGGGGCTGCTCGCGGACCCGCTTCCGTTGGGCGCCCTCGCCCTGCCCGGCTGGATGATCGCGCTGTGGCTGGGCCTGGTGTGCACCGCCATCGCCTACTTCACCGGGGTCTCGGCGATCAAGAGGCTCTCCCCGCAGGTCGCGGGAGGTGTGGCCTACCTGGAGGTGGTGACCGCGATCGTGCTGGCCTGGGTACTGCTCGGCGAGGCGCTCACCCCCGTGCAGATCCTGGGCGCGGTGGTCATCGTGACCGGTGCCTTCATCGCCCAGACCGCGGTGCCGAGCACCCCGGAAACCGCAGTGGCCCCCGCCACCGAACAACCCGCCCCGAACGGGGACCAACCGGCTCTGGAACGGAGTTGAGGGCCCCTGCCCCTCCTACCCAGAGGACTCACTCCAGGGGCACATCCTCGAAGTCACCGAAGGGACCCGCCGTGAACGTCACGGTGTCCACCTCCAGCGGCGGGGCCGGGAAGTGCAGCTGGACCCGGTTGGTCGTACCCGACTCACCCAGGTAGGGATAGCCGAACGGCTCCATGTAGCGGGTGTCGTCCCCCTCGGGCCCGATCCGCAGCGACCGGTACACGTCCCCGCTGCCCGGGTCCTGGATCCCGAACGACCCGAACCGGCCACCATGGACCCCGTCCTGCCCGAAGTTCGCGCCGTAAAGGTGGTTGACGGTACCCGGGCCGTTGTTGGTCAGGTCGAACTCGGCGACCACGAACGCGCCGTCACGGCGCAGGGAGAACAGCGCGAAGTCGTAGGAGCGTTCCCTGGCGAACTCCGCACTCCCGGTCGCCACCGCCTCCTGGGCGGGCTCGGCATAGGGTGCGGGCGGCGCGATGTCACCACCGCGCGCCTGGCCAGCGGTGGCCTCCTGCTCACCAGTCTCCACGATGCTGTACAGGTCGATGCCCTCTTCGGGGACGGGGCCGTCGCTGACCGGCATCGTGATGGTCTGCCCGGGCTCGTGATCCCACCGGCTGGGCGCCTCTTCAGTGGGGGCCGACCCAGGATTCCAGGGTTGGTCGAAGTGGTTGTTCACCCGCACCCCGGTGAAGATCCCCTGGGTGCCGGGGGTGGCCAGACTGATCCGGCGGGTTCCGGCGGGCAGGGGCGCAAAGTGCGCCTCGATCTCGTAGTCCGCGCCGACCACCGTGAAGGCGGAGATCTGCGAGCCCACGAACTCCGTGTCGCTGTAGGCCGGGGGATAGAGGCGCTGGCCCACCGGGTCGATGATCCACAGACCCAACGGGCTGGTGGTGTGCGCGCCCACTACGCCGCCGCCGAAAGCGTTGATGGCGATGACGGACTCACCGTCCTGACCCTGGGGTGAGACGGTCAGGCGCAGGACGGTGCGGTCGGAGTGGCCGAGGATCTCGTTCACGCTCAGGGCGGAGTTGTAACCGTTGCCGCTGCCACTGATGCCCCGACGGGTGTAGGGCCCCTCGGGGTAGTCGACGGAGGGCTGCTCGGCAGCCACCTCGGCGGATTCGTCGGCGCCATCACCGCCGGAGTCCCCGGGGTCGGATCCGCCGGACAGGCCGCAGCCGGTGGTCACCAGGAGCAGCCCGGCCAGGGCCGCTCCGGCACGTAGCCGCAGCCCAGGGGAAACCGGGGCAGGGGTGGAGACAGGTCGGGGGGTCATCGAGAGCCTTCCACAGCGCACAAATGCAACACTGCGTTGGATACCGCCAACCCACAAACGGTTCTTCTGGGATCCTCGTTTCTCAGAATGCCCCAAAAGCCCAGGTCAGCGCCGCCCGGGAACAGAAATCCGGTCCAGGTCAGCGGCCAACACCACCGGCCCGTCGAACTCCGCACCGGCCTGGGACACGAAGTTCGGCTCCTCGGACTCCTCATAGCGCTCGGACAGGTGAGTCAGCACCAGCAGGCGCGCCCCCGCTCGCGCGGCGATCCGCCCGGCCTGGCGCGCGGTCAGGTGCCCGTACCCCCGAGCCAGGTGCTCCTCCGAATCCAGGTAGGTCGACTCGATGACCAGCATGTCCGCCCCCTGGGCCAGCTCCACCGCCTGCTCGCACTCACCGGTGTCCATGACGAAGGCGAACACCTGACCGGGCCGGGGCACCGCGCAGTCGGCCAGCTCCACCACACGCCCCTCCGCCAGTTCCAGCGACCCCTCGCGCTGGAGCCGGGAGACGTCCGGACCACGCACCCCGAAGTGCCGCAGGCGCTCGGGCAGCATCCGCCACCCGTCCGGTTCCTTGAGCCGGTACCCGTAGGCGGGCACCGAGTGGCGCAGCGGCAGCGCCGTGATGGTGAAGGGTTCGTCCGCACCCACCGGGCAGCTGCCCGACCCGCCCACGGGCTGGGGCACGATCACGTCGGTGTCGCGAAAGGACGTGGCGTGGCGCAGACGGCGCCAGTACTCCTCACCAGCCCCGGGATAGGCCACCCGCACCGGGTGCGGCACCTGGTCGCGGGCGATGCGCTGGATGGTGCCGGGCAACCCCAGGCTGTGGTCGCCGTGGAAGTGCGTCACACAGATCCGGGTGATGTCACTGGCGGCCAGCCCGGCCAGGCGCATCTGCCGCTGGGTGCCCTCGCCCGGGTCGAACAGCACACCCTGGTCGCCCCAACGCAGGAAGTAGCCGTTGTGGTTGCGCCGCCGGGTGGGCACGGCGCTGGAGGTCCCCAGGACCACGAGTTCGCGTACGGACATGGTGCGCATTGTGCCACCGCTGGACCGGCGTGCCCGCGTTCCCCCGGACGTGCACCCAGCGGCACCGGAGGTACATTCAGCGAGCGCGGACCGGGTTCACGCGGCCGCCGCCGCACCCCCGACAGCATCCGAAAGGGGCAGCGGGGCGTGCGGCGGTTCAGCGCACGCCCGTGGCCCGGGCCCGGATCACCGCCGCGCGGGGCCCGTCGGTGAAGGGCCCACCGTGCCCGGGCAACAGCACCGTCTCCTCGGGCAGGTCAACCAACCGATCCAACGACTCCAAGGCCTGGGCGCTGTCGTGCGTGGACATCCGGCTCACCACCCGCGGCCCCGAACAGCCGACGCTGGGGTCCTCGGTGACCAGGGTGTCACCCGTGAACACCACCCCTCGGTCCGCGAAGGACACCAGCACACTGCCCGGGGTGTGCCCCGGCGCGGACAGCACCCTGGGCTGTCCCGGAACCTCCGTCAACACCTCGTCGTCACCGAAGACCGAGTACTCGCGCACCCGGTCCGAGCTGAACGCCCCGGCGTACCCCAACTGCATCAGCGACCGGGTCGAGGAGGGGTAGCGCGCCAGGTAGGGCAGCAATCGACGCTCGGGAGGGGCGTGGATCACCGAGCTGGTCGGACCGTCCTCGAGGATGGGCGCGTCCGCCTCGTGCACCCACACCCGGGCCCCGCCCTTGTCCCGGGCGCGCTCAGCCAGCCCGGTGTGGTCGGGGTGGGCGTGGGTGAGTACCACCGCGCGCAGCCGTCCCCCCACCCAGGCGACCGCGTCCAGGAACCGGCCGCTGTGCGCGGGCAGCCCGGCATCCACCATGACCAGACCTTCAGCGGTTTCCACCAGGTAGAAGTTCACGAGCTCGTCACCGATCCGGTGCACGCCGGGGGCGACCTCCACAGGCACATGGGTCATGTTTCCTCCCGGTGGGTCACGGGTGAGCACACGGCGATGGACCCCACCTTTCACTTCTACCCCCATACACCCCTTCTAGCGCTCCGCGACCCACCGGCCACCAGCCCGTTCGGCGCACCCGTGCTCCCCAAGCACCGGATGCCCCGGTGAACCTTCGGCTCCGCTGCTGCGGGGCTGCGTGCGCGCAGGGCCCCCCTGGACTAGCGTCGGCCAGGTGAGCGACATCGACCCCGTACCACCACCCTGGGCGGTACCGCGAGAGCTGATCGCCTCCACACCACACGTGTGGAGTGAGCCTGCCTGAAGATGCCCGACAAGCCCGCCTCGACGCTGCCAACCCCCACCCTCCCGCCCCACAACCTCTGGACAAAAAGCACCAAAAGCCCGAACCCAAACGACATAAAGCCCGCAGAACAGCATCAACGATGCCCAAAAGGCCAAATCCTGCTACCGTGCGGGTCGCGAACTACGGGATGATTTAGGAGACCTGAACATGGGGCAACAGCCTCGCGAGCAGTGGGGGACGCGCGCGGGATTCCTGCTGGCCGCGATCGGATCGGCCGTAGGACTGGGCAACATCTGGCGATTCCCCTACATCGCCTACGACAACGGGGGCGGGGCTTTCCTCCTCCCCTACCTCATCGCCCTGTTGACGGCGGGCATCCCGCTGCTCATCCTCGAGTACAGCATCGGACACCGGTACCGTTCCTCGGCTCCGCTCGCCTACCGGCGCATCTCCCGCCCGGCCGAGGCCATCGGCTGGTGGCAGGTAGCGATCTGCTTCGTCATCGCCATCTACTACGCCGTCATCGTGGCCTGGGCCGTGCGCTACACCTGGTTCGCCGTCGGACAGCAGTGGGGCGATGACCCCGACGGATTCTTCTTCAACGACTTCCTCCAGGTCAGCGACGGCCCCGGGATGGTCTCCGGATTCGTCAGCGGGGTGGCCTGGCCCCTGGTAGCCGTCTGGGCCCTCGTCCTGACCGTGCTGGCCCTGGGCGTACGCAAGGGCATCGAGAAGGCCAACAAGATCTTCATCCCCCTGCTGGTGGTGCTCTTCGTCCTGCTCGTCATCCAGGCACTCACCCTGGACGGGGCCACCGCGGGCCTGAACGCCCTGTTCACCCCGGACTGGGGCGCCATGCTCGACGGCGGGGTGTGGATCGCCGCCTACGGGCAGATCTTCTTCTCCCTGTCCATCGGTTTCGCCATCATGGTCACCTACGCCTCCTACCTGCGCCGCAAGGTCAACCTGACCGGGTCGGCCATGGTCGCGGGCTTCGCCAACAGCTCTTTTGAGCTCCTGGCGGGTATCGGCGTCTTCGCGGCCCTGGGCTTCATGGCCGCCACCGCGGGAACAGCCGTTGACGAGGTCGCCACCGCCGGGATCGGACTGGCCTTCGTCGCCTTTCC
This sequence comes from Nocardiopsis exhalans, assembly GCF_024134545.1. Classification (GTDB taxonomy): domain Bacteria; phylum Actinomycetota; class Actinomycetes; order Streptosporangiales; family Streptosporangiaceae; genus Nocardiopsis; species Nocardiopsis exhalans. Next base: position 3,727,413 of record NZ_CP099837.1, on the reverse strand, counting down.
ACAGATCATCTCCACCCTGCCGCTGGGCGGAGCACTCTTCGGGGTGCTGTTCTTCGGCTGCCTGGTCATCGCCGGTCTCTCCTCGTTGATCAGCATCGTCCAGGTGATCGTCTCCGCGGTACAGGACCGCACCGGCCTGGGTCGCGTCCAGACCGTACTGCTGGTCGGCGGAGCCACCGCGCTCGCCTCGGTCCTGCTCTTCCCCACACCCCAGGGCCTGTACTTCCTCGACACCTTCGACCACTTCATCAACCAGTACGGCATCGCGCTGGCCGGTCTCGTGATGGTGCTCGTGTTCGGCTGGCTCCTACGCAGGCTCCCCCTGTTCGAGAAGCACGCCAACGCCATCTCCTCCATCCGCCTCGACTGGTGGTGGAAGATCGCCCTGGGCGGTATCACCCCCGTCCTGTTGGGCTTCATGATGTGGGACAGCCTGCGCGCCGAACTGACCTCCCAATACGAGGGCTACCCGGAGGGCTTCCTCCTGGTTGCCGGTTGGGGAGTCGCCATCGGCGCCATCGTCTTCGGTATCGCCGTCGCCTGTGTCCCCTGGAAGCGCGCCGACACCATCGCCCGCCGAGACGCCGAGCGCGTCGCAGCCCAGCCCGACGGTGAAGCCCCCGCCCAGCTGGACGAACCCGACAAGATCGCGGCACCCCGCACAAGCGACAACGACCAGGAAGGGAAGGGCCACTGATGTCCACCAGCGCCATCGTCATGATGGTCGTCTCGATGATCGTTCTCTGGGGCGGCCTGGCCGCAGCCGTGCTGCACCTGCGCCGCCACCCCGACGAGCCCGAGTCGGAGCAGCCCCCGAACTGAACCGCCAACGTCCCAGGGGCGGTGGACCGCACAGCGCGGTCCACCGCCCCTGGGACGTTCCCCCGGTCGGCGCAGGACAACAGCCAGGGCGTCGGCTCTCTCCCCACGCTGCCCGCCCGGCCCCCGCCGCTGGATGGGCCCCTGGCCCGGATGGAGTCAGACCGGGCCAGGGACGGCTCAGGCGGCGAACTCCCGCACGATCCGCGCACAGAACGCGGGCAGGTCATCGGGGTTGCGGCTGGTGGTGACACCGTGGTCGGTGACCACCTCCTCCTCCACCACCACGCCCCCGGCGTTGCGGATGTCGGTGCGGATACTGGGGTAGGAGGTCACGGTGCGCCCGCGCACCACGTCGGCCTCCACCAGAACCCAGGGTCCGTGGCAGATGGCCGCGACCGGTTTGCCCTGGGCCACGAAGTCGCGCACGAACCGTACCGCGTCGGCGTCCGACCTCAGGTTGTCCGGATTGATCGTGCCGCCGGGGATGACCAGCGCGTCGTAGTCATCGGCCCCGACCTTGGACACCTCCTGGTCCACATCGAACCGGTCGGCCGGTTCGATGTCACCGTTCATGGCCTGGATCCGCCCGCTCTGCAGCGAGACCAGATCTACCCGGGCCCCGGCCTCGGCCAACGCCTGCCGTGGTCGGACCAACTCCACCTGCTCGACCCCGTCAGCGGCCAAAATCGCCACCCGGCGGCCGGTGAGTACGTCAGCCATGATGTCCCCCCGTGTGCTGCTCGGTACTGCACGGACAAGCGAACCCGGATGAGTCCGCTACCACGTGCGGCCCTACCCGCTCGGGGCCGATGACTCACCCCTGGCGCCCCAACTGCCCAGCTCCGGCCCGCCTGCGCAGACCCCGCACATCCCCCGTGATGTCCACCTTCGACCCCGAGAACACCTCGAAGTCACCGCGGAGCACGATGCGCGTTCGACCGAGAACCATCCGCCGCCACGGTGGATCGCACCCAAGAACCAACCCCCAGCGACACCTCCACAACCGGAAAGGGCCCGCATGCCCGCGACCCGCCACCTGTACCTGGCCCGTCATGCCCAGGCTGACCCGGCCACCGGGAAACTCACCGACACCGGCCGCCGCCAGGCCGAACTCCTCGGAGCCCGGCTGCGCGAGTTCGCCCCCCAGGCCCTGTGGCACGGCGCCCTGCCCCGGGCCACCCAGACCGCACACCTGGTCGCCGACCACCTGGACGGCGTCAGACCGGTCGCACTCCCCGAAGCCGGCGACTACGCCCCCCCACCTACCCGAACGCCACGAGATCCCCGACGCCCACGCCGACGGGGTCCTGGACTTCCTGGCCCGGATCCCGGCCGCCGAACGCTCCCCGGAACTGGGCCAACGGGCACTGGAACTCCTCACCGGCCCCGCGCAGGGCTCACAAGAACGCCGGGAAGTAGTCATCACCCACGCCTACCTGGTGGGATGGTTGGTGACCGCCGCCCTGGACTCCCCGCCCTGGCGGTGGGTGAGCGTGGGCGCGGCCAACGCAGGGCTGACGATCATCCGCTACACACCCCGGAGCCCTTCGTCGCTGCTCACCCTCAACGACCTGGACCACCTGCCGCCCGGACTGCGCTGGACGGGCTTGCCACCCCACCTGCGCCCCTGACTCAGCCCGGGGTCCCCTCCCACTCCTGGGCGGGGACCCGCTCAAGCAGGTCGATGAGGGTGTCAGCCCTGGCCACCACGGCGTCGGGGTCCAGTTTGCCGCTGCTTCAGGACAGCAGGTGCTGACCGGTAAAGCGGAACGGCACCCGTTCCTCGACCCTCCCCAACAGCCAGGCCTGGAGCTCGGGACCCAGCACCGCCAGGGCGAATTCGGGACCCGGAGACGGGTCGGTGGTGGGTGTTGATCGGGGTGTGGCCATCACCGCCGCCCTGTCCGAGGGGCGGATGTCGAACTGCCCCCAACCCTCGACGAAAGAACGAGCTTGACGCCGCAAACACGAGCGCCGCGCCGCCCGCGCCCCCAAGGGCAGTCCCGCCAAGGCCGCTGAGTACGCCAAGGCGGCTCGGCTCAAAGCTCGGGAGGCGGCTCGGCGTAAGGACTGGGTGGAGAAGACCTCCACGATGCTCGCCCGCAGCTTCGAGCTGGTCCGGTTCGAGGATCTGAAGGTCACGAACATGACCGCCTCCGCGAAGGGCACGGCGGAGCAGCCGGGCAGCCGGGTTCGGCAGAAGTCGGGGGTTGAACCGGGCCATCCTGGCTCAGGGGTGGGGGATGCTCCGCCAACGCACCGGCCACAAAGCTCTGGGGCGGGTGGAGGACGTGCCCGCTCGCAACACCAGTCTGCGTTGCTCCGAGAGTCACCGGCCAGCCCTGCGACAGAGCCGCCAGCGGCACCACCCACGGGAAGTGCCCCGCGGCCACCACCCACTGCTCCCCGACCAGATCGAGAAACCCACAGCCCCCCTTGCAACCCTTCCAGCACATCGCAACGCTCCACCCGCCCACCAGCGACGATCGCCAGGGGCCACCCCCGACGAAGGTCAGGGATCAGCCTCTGCGCCCCGGCCTTCGTCGGGAAAACCGACCGCACCCGGCCGCCACCCCACTCCCCTCACCGCTACCGCCATAGGCTGGCCCCATGCGATTCGGCCTGCCCGCACCCGACCGGCACACCCTGCTGGACCTGGCCACCGTCGGGATCAGCGCCCTGACGGGCGTGGCCCTGGCCCGCACCGTCTCCGCCGACTCCCCGTCCCCGCCGCAGCGGTCCTGGCCCTCTGCCTGCTCCTGTCCGCGACCCTGCTGTGGCGACGCGCCCACCCCCTGACCGTGCTGTGGGCCGCCACCGCCGCCGGAGTGGCCGCCATCGCCATCGCCCTGACCACCGGTCCCCTCTTCAGCGCCGACACAGCCTTCGCACTGGCCTGGTTCCCACCCACCGCGCCCTTCGCCGCCTACGCCGCGGCCCTGCACACCCCGCCCGACCGCAGGTTCTGGATCCCCTTCGCCGCCCTGGCCGGGGTCTGCCTGCTGGCCGCCGACCCCACCAGCATCAGCGGCACCGGGGTGCGCACCGTGCTGTTCGTGGACCTGGCCGCCGCCGTTGCCCTGTACCTGTCCACCCATCGACGCCTGGTCGAAGCGCTACGCGAGCGCGCACAACGTGCCGAGAACGAACAACACCTGCTCGCCCAGCAGGCCCGCGCCGACGAACGCGCCCGCCTGGCCAGCGAAATGCACGACATCGTCACCCACCGGGTCAGCCTCATCGTGCTCCAGGCCGGAGCCCTACGGGTGAGCGCACACGACGAAACCGTGCGCACCGCCGCCGAGGAACTGCGCGCCACCGGCCACCGCGCCCTGAGCGAGCTACGCGACCTCACCGGCGTGCTCTCCCAAGGGCACGACGCAAGCGATCCGAACAACCCGGGCGACATGAATGACCTGGCCCACCTGCCCGCCCCGGGCCTGAGCGACCCCGACCCCCACCAGCTGGTCCAGGACACCCGCCGCACCGGCACCACCGTGGACCTGCACACCCAGGGCGACCCCGCGCTCGTCTCACCCCTGGTCGCCGCGACCCTGCGCCGCCTCGTCCAGGAATCCCTGACCAACGTGCACAAACACGCCCCGGGCGCACAAGTACAGGTACGCATGCACTACGCCCCCACCGCCGTACGGGTCAGCGTCACCAACACCGCCCCCACCCGCGCCCCCGACCCCCAACTCGTCTCCACCGGCTCAGGCCGCGGACTCACCGGCCTGCACCGACGCGTGGAACTCCTGGGCGGGCTGTTCAACGCGGCCCCCACCTCCGAAGGCGGGTTCGAGGTCAGCGCCAGGCTCCCCGCCCACATCCCCCTCAACGCCCACATCCACCAACCCTCACCGTGAGCGCACCCGCACCACAGCCCCGCCCACGCCGAACCCGACCAACGAAAGAACCCACCGGTGACCCACGAACCCAGCTCCCGGCTCCGCGTCCTGATCGTGGACGACGACCCACTGGTCTGCGCGCACCTGCGCACCATCCTGGGCGTGGACCCCCACATCACCGTCGTCGACCAGGCCCACGACGGCCAGGCCGCCGTCGAAGCCGCCCACCAGCACACCCCCGACCTCGTCCTGATGGACCTGCGCATGCCCGTCCGCGACGGCATCAGCGCCACCCAGGAGATCACCGCCCAGCCCACACCCCCGGTCGTGGTCGCCCTGACCACCTTCGACGCCGACGAATACGTCCTGCGCGCCCTGCACGCCGGAGCCTCGGGCTTCCTCCTCAAATCCACCCCGCCCGAGGACCTGGCCTCGCTGATCCGCGTCGCCGCCCAAGGACACACCGTGATGTCCCCCGAAGCCACCCGCCGCCTGCTCACCAGCGCCCACACGGCCCAGAGCCACCGCCTGGACCGGGCCACCCTGGTGGCCTCCCTGACCGAACGCGAAACCGAGGTCCTCACCTGCCTGGGCGAGGGGATGACCAACGGCCAGATCGCGGGACGGCTCTTCCTGGCCGAGGCCACCGTCAAGGGCCACGTCTCCCGCCTGCTGGAGAAACTGGGCTGCGACAACCGCACCCAGGCCGGACTACTGGCCTACGAGGCGGACCTTCGCTGAACCCGCACCCGGCCAACCCCGGCGCGCACCACCGCCCCCGCGCCGGTTCGCCCTATCCTGGCCAGCACACACTCCCGGGAGGAACACACGTTGGACGAGCCCCGCGACCGGCTGCGCCCCATCGACCTGGCCCGGGCCGCCGGGATCTCCACCCAGCAGGTGCGCAACCACGCCGACGAGGGCGTCCTGCCCCCGACCGCACGCACCCCCGCCGGGTACCGGGTCTTCACCGAACGCCACCTCCGGGCCCTGCTCACCTTCCGGGCTCTGAGCGCGGGGTTGGGCGGTGCCACCGCCCGCCAGATCATGGCCGCCGTGCACGCGGGCGACCTGCCCCGGGCCTTGGCACTGATCGACGCCGCCCACCACACCCTGCACGAGGAGCGCACCGCCCTGCACACCACCGGCCAGGCCCTGGCGGAGGTCGCCGAACAGCCCTCCCAGGTATCGGCCGCGCCCACCGGGGACCTGCGCATCGGTGAGGTCGCCGACCACCTGGGAGTGCGCACCTCCACCCTGCGGGTGTGGGAGGACGCCGGACTGCTCGCCCCCAAGCGCGAACACCCCACCGGATACCGCCTGTACACCCCAGCCGACCTGCGCGAGGCCCGGATGGTGCACCTGCTGCGCCAGGTCCGCTACCCGCTCCCCGACATCCCTCCGGTCATCCACGAGCTCCGACGCAGCGGCGGCAGCCAGGCCCTGCGCGCCGCCCTGGCCCAGCGCGGCGCCGAACTCACCCGGCGCTCACGGGCCATGCTCACCGCCGCCGCCCGCCTGAACGAGTACGCCGAGTACACCCGCTAACCCGGCTGGCCCTCCTCCACGGCGAAGACCTTGCCCGGGTTGAAGATGCCCCTGGGGTCCAGCGCGTCCTTGACCGCCCGGTGCATCGCCAGTACCTGCGGCCCCAGTTCGTCGGCGGCGCCGCGCATCTTCAACAGCCCGACCCCGTGCTCACCGGTGACCGTCCCGCCCACCGCCAGGGCCTGGTCCACGATCACCTCGAACGCCTGCTTGGCCCGGTTCTTGGCCTCCTCGTCCCCGGCCGGGACGATGAACAGGGGATGCAGGTTGCCGTCGCCCGCGTGGGCGACGTTGCCGATCTTGGTGTCGAAGCGCTCCCCGGCCGCCTCGATCGCCTCCAGCATGTGCGGCACCTGCGCCTTGGGCACGCACACGTCCTCGGTCAGCAGCGGCCCCAACCGCTCCAGCGCCGGATAGGCCAGCCGTCGCGCCTGGAAGAGCGCCTCGGCCTCCTCGGCGTCGGTGGAGCGCACCGCGTAGACCGCCTTCTCCTGCTCGAAGCACTCCAGGATCCGGTCGGCCTCCTCCTGCCCCGACACCCCGGGCAGATCACTGCGGGCCAACAGCAGTACCTCGCCCTCAGCGGACAGGCCCATGTTCTTCCACTCGTCCACGGCCTGCAGGCAGAACCGGTCGATGAGTTCCAGTGCCGAGGGCACGATCCCCGCCGCCGAGACCGCGGCGACCGCGCGCCCGGCGTCGGCCAGGGAGTCGAAGTAGCCCACCACGGTGTGCTCCACACCCCGACGCAGCGGCACCAGGCGCAACGTCACCTCGGTGACCAGCCCCAACGTGCCCTCCGAACCCACCATCAGTCCGGCCAGGTCGTACCCGGTCACGCCCTTGGCGGTGGTCTTTCCCAGCCGCACGACCTCACCGGTGCCCACCACGGCCTCCATACCCAGCACGTAGTCCCGGGTGACGCCGTACTTGACGCAGCACAGCCCGCCGGCGTTGGTGGCCACGTTCCCGCCGATCGTCGACCACGGCGCCGAAGCGGGGTCGGGCGGGTACCACAGGCCGTCCTGGGCGACCCTCTCGCGCAGGTCGTTGTTGACCACACCCGGCTGGACGGTGACGGTCTGCTGGACGGGGTCCACCTCCAGCACCCGGTTCATCCGTTCGAAGGAGACCACCACCCAGCCCTGACCGGCGTTGGCCGCACCCGACAGGCCCGTCCCGGCCCCGCGCCCGACCACCGAAACCCCGAGCTCGGCGCAGATCCGCACCACCGCGGCGACGTCGGCGGTGTGGCGGGGACGCACCACTGCGGCCGCAGTCCCATAGGGCGCCCACTCGGCCTCGTCATGGGAGTAGCCCTGTACCACCGTGGGATCGGTGACCACCTGTTCCGTCCCGATCGCGGCCAACAGCTCCTCGACGACCCCGGACATGGGCACGCTCCTCACCACTGTGTGTCGGCGCTCACTGCGCTGACGCTGCCCAGCACTCTAACCGGACAAGTGGCCCCATCACCCCATGCCTTCCGGGTGCTGGCACGCCGCACCACCCCAAGAGCGCCAGGTGCCGAACTCCCGCCCGACGCCCGCACCCGGCCAGCCTGAGATGACACACCACGAAACCCCACCAAAAGTCCCCAAAGCCACCCCGTGACGGTGCTAGCTTGGACCACCAAAGCCCGACAAGCACCAGCAACAGTCGGCGTCAACCGCGGCCGCGGAGGTGGGGACTTGAACACGATCCTGGTCACCGGCGCCACCGGAACCCTGGGCATCCCCGTCGTGGAACAACTACGCCGCACCGAGCACCCGGTACACACCCTGAGCCGCCACCCCGGCACCCTGGCCGACACCGCCCACGCCGTCGACCTGCGCACCGGTCAGGGACTCATCCAGGCCCTGACCGGCGTCCACACCGTCGTGCACTGCGCCACCAGCCCCACCGGCGGCGACATCCAGGCCGCCACCCACCTCATCCGCGCCGCCCGCACCACCGGCCTCACCCACCTGGTCTACATCTCCATCGTGGGCTGCGACCGGATCCCCCTGAGCTACTACCGCGCCAAACACACCGTCGAGGAAGCCCTGCTCGCCTCCGGCCTGGGCGTGACCATCCTGCGCACCACCCAGTTCCACCCCCTCATCGCGGACATCTGCGCCCGGTCCGCCCGCCTGCCCGTGATGCCCTATCCCGACATCGACGTCCAGCCCATCGACCCCGCCGAGGTCGCCCTGCGCCTGGTCCGCCTGGCCCTGGAAGAACCCGCCGGACGCGTCCCCGACCTGGGCGGACCCAACATCGAGTCCTTCCACGACCTGGCCCGCACCTACCTGGACACCACCCGTACCCCGCGCCGCCTGCTCCCACTGCGCCTACCCGGGGCCACCTTCGCCGCCTACCGATCCGGCGCCCACCTGACTCCCGACCAGGCCGTGGGCCGCACCACCTTCGCCCAGTACCTGACCCGCAACCAATGACACACCCGGCGCCTCGGGTTCCCACACCCCGCCCCCGGTTCAGCCTCGAACAGGTCAGCGCGATCCTCGACGAGCGTTTGAGGGCCGCCCCGGCCGCCCTGGCCGCCCCCAGGACCCACAGAGTTGGGTGTACCGAGATCCGGACCCCACTGACCAGACCCGGCAGCCGGCCGAGCAGCGCGCAAAGAAGAGGCGGGGTGCGCACCCCCGCACGCACCCCAGACCTCGTCCCCGGGACTCAGCTGCTCAGCTTGCGGTAGCGGTGCAGCGCCAGCGGAACGAACACCGCCAACAGCACCAGCGGCCACACCACCGCCATCAACAACGCGTTCTGAGCCACCCACGACTCACCCACCACCGTGGTGTTGCCGAACAGCTCACGGCAGGCCAACACCGTCGCCGACAACGGGTTCCACTCGGCCACCGGCGCCAACCAGCCCGGGATCACCTCGGTGGGCACGAACGTCTCAGCCACCATCGCCAGCGGGAACACCAGCGAGAAGAACTTCATCGCCGCCTCAGGACTGCGCACCAGCAACCCCAGGTAGATCCCGATCCAGGTGAACGCCAACCGCAGCAGCAACAACAACCCCAGCGCGGCCAACGCCGCCACCGGCCCGTTGTGCCACTGCCACCCGATCAGCAACCCCATCCCCACCAGGACCACCAGGTCCACCACGGCCGAGACCACATCCGCCATACTGCGCCCCACCAACAGCGCCGAGGGCGCCATCGGCAGCGTCCGAAACCGGTCCACCACACCACGGCCCACATCCGTGACCACCGCGATCGTCGTGTTCCCGATCCCGAACGCCATGGTGAGCGCGAACAGCCCCGGCATCAGGAAGTCACGGTAGTCCTCACCGCCCACCCCCATGGCCGCGCCCATCGCCTCCCCGAAGACGAAACCGAACAACAGCACCGCCAGCACCGGAATCATCAACGTGCCGACGACCTCGTCGGGCTTGTACACCAGGTGCGCCAGGTAGCGGCGCGCCACCACCGTCGAGTCGGCCACCGCCCACCCCGCACGGCGCACCCACACACGCGGACCCCGGGGCTCGCGTTCGTGGCCGGTCAGCTCGGGTACCTCCTGCCCGCCCGGCACCGGTTTGGTCGGCGTGATGGTCATGACCGCTCCTCCTTCGCCCCGCGACAGCTCGCACCCGGCTGGTCGGGACCCCTCAGTCCTGCCTCTCCACCCCCGGGGAGCGCACTGCCCGAGCCCACCTGAACGCCACCGCCCTGCCGCCCCGCATTCTGCTCCCCGGTCAGACTCAGGAACACATCATCAAGAGTGGGACGCCGCAACGCGATGTCCTCCACGTCCAGACCCGCCTCGTCCAGAGCCCGCACCACCCTGGTCAGCGCCGCACCGCGCCCACCCATCGACACCCGCACACCCAACGCGTCCACATCCACCTCCGGCCGCGCCCCCGACACCCGTCCCAACACCTCCGCGGCCACCGACAGCTCCTCGGCCCGGGCAACCACGACCTCCACCCGCCCACCGCCCACCCGCTCCTTCAACTCCTCCGGGCTGCCCTCGGCGATCACCCGCCCCGAATCCACCACCGAGACCCGATCAGCCAACCGATCGGCCTCCTCCAGGTACTGGGTGGTCAACAGAACCGTGGTGCCCGCCGCCACCAGCTCACGCACCGCCCGCCACACCTCGGCGCGGCTGCGCGGATCCAACCCGGTGGTGGGCTCGTCCAGGAACAACACCCGCGGATCCAGCACCAACCCGGCCGCCAGATCCAACCGGCGGCGCATCCCACCCGAGTAGGTGCGCACCGACCGATCAGCGGCCCCGGTCAAGTCGAAACGCTCCAACAACTCCACGGCCCGCTCCCTGGAGCGCCTCCGCCCCAGGTGGTACAGGCGACCGAACATCTCCAGGTTGCGCCGCCCGCTCAGGATCTCGTCCACCGCCGCGTACTGGCCCACGAACCCGATCCGGGACCGCACCAGCCGCGCCTGGGTGGCCACGTCCGCCCCCGCCACCCGGGCCCGCCCCCCGTCGAACCCCAACAGGGTGGCCAGCACCCGCACCGAGGTGGTCTTACCCGCCCCGTTGGGGCCCAGCAGACCGTGCACCGTCCCCGGCTCCACCGCCAGGTCCACCCCGTCCAAGGCGACCCTGCCACCCGGGTAGAGCTTGCGCAGCCCCTCGGCCTCGATCACCGGTTCGCCACTCGTCCGGCCGCTCACGAGACCACCACCTCCCCGGTGTACTCACCAAGCGGCCGCCGCGGAGCCGGAACAACCACCGGTGTGACCTCCTCATAACGCCCCAACACGATCCGCGCGATGTTGCGCACCGACTCACTGCCCTGCCGGTAATAGGAGCAGTGCCCCGAAATGTCACCGGTCTCGAACACCCGCGCCCCGTACCCGCGCCGCATCGGCGAGGGGCCGTGCCCGATCTCGCCCACATGCCCCCGCGGAAAGAACCGGATCCAGTCACTGGGCCCCAGCGCCGCCCACAGATTCCCCGAAAACCCCAACTCCTGGCGCGAACGCGCCCCCATCCCGGGACTGCCCAACGCCACACAGTCACTGACCCGCCCCTGCCCCAGGGCCAGGCCGCACACCACCGTGCCGTAGCTGTGCCCCACCAACGTCACCCGCGCCGAACTGGGCAGGAACCGGGTCAACCGCACCAGGTCCCGGGCCCCCTCCAGCGCCGGACGGCGCGAGACCGCCTCACCGAACCCGCGCGGGGTCCGGTACCCCACCCACACCACCACCGCTACCCGCTCACCCGGCGCCACCTCACCCATGGTCTCCAGCAGCGTCTGGGCGTTGGCGCGCGGCCGTGTGGCCCGCTTCTGGTTGAAGTAGTTACCCAGGTAGTTGTCGTTACCCGGCACCAGGACCGCGATGTGATCCGCGGTGGCCGCGTCCCCCAACTCCTCCACGATCCGACCGTCCTCGGTCCCGTCACAGGCCAGCAGGCGAACGCCGTACCCCAGAGCGCGCCCGTAGCGGAGCGGGGTAGTGACCGAGTTGGTGGATGGGCCCGCCGTGACCATGAATCTCCCCGAAGTTGCGCGGACAACAGGCTTTCTGATGAATTCCACGCTAGAGACGCCACCGCCCCTGCCGCGATGACGCAGACACCCTCTTGCAGGTCCACTCCCACCCACCACCAGCAGTGGTGCCAGCACTACCTCACACCCGAGCAAACGCCCTGAACAGCACAAATTCGCTTGCCCACCGCTTCGGGGCCCTGCGAGCATGCCCCCATGCAGATCGTGACCCTGGCCCAGCGCCCGGACCTGACCGAGGTCCTGGAGCGCCCCGAACTCAACCCCGGCCCCGAACTGATGTTCCACGACACCACCGCCGAGGAACTCTGGGGCGACCTGGCCGAGGAGTTCGGCGACTACCAGCTCGCCCTGCTGAACGGCGACGACGTCATCGCCCGCGCCCACGCCGTCCCCCTGGCCTGGCACGGAACCCCCGACGACCTGCCCGGGGGCGGCTACGACTGGGCGCTCGAACAGTCCCTGGCCGACAAGGCCGCCGGGCGCACCCCCACCATCGCCTCGGCCCTGTACATCGCGGTCTCCGCCCACCACCAGGGCACCGGGGTCAGCACCCGCATGGCCCGGGCCCTGCGCCAAACAGCCGCAGACCACGGCCTGTCCGCACTGGCCGCACCCCTGCGGCCCACCCTCAAACACCGTTACCCGCTCATCCCCATGGCCGAGTACGCCACCTGGACCCGCCCCTGCGACGGACTGGCCTTCGACCCGTGGCTACGCGTGCACCAGCGCATGGGCGCACACCTGCTCCACCCCTGCGAGAATTCGATGCGGGTGCAGGGTTCCGTTGCCGACTGGCACCAGTGGACCGGCATGGACTTCCCCGGCAGCGGACCACACGTCGTGGAGGGCGCACTGTCCCCCGTCACCATCGACCTGGCCGCCGACCAGGGGCACTACGTCGAACCCAACCTGTGGGCCTGGCACCCCATCACCTGAACCCCAACTCCCCCACCTACAACCCCATTGCGAACCGGAGCCACCCCCCATGAGACCGTCGACACCGCCCCTGCCCCCAACTCAGGGACTCCACACTGACGGCACCATCACCCGCGAAGGCTCATTGCCCCTGGTCCCCACCGCCTTCACCCCCGTGGTCGACGCCCTGCGCACCCGCCTGGGCGAGACCTTCAAAGACCGCATGCACAGCGCCTACCTGTATGGCAGCATCCCCCGCGGCACCGCCACACCCGGCGTCTCGGACCTGGACGCACTGGTGGTCCTGCACACCACCCCCACCGAAGACGACCGTGCCCGGGCCATCGCCCTGCAAGAAGAGATCGACGCCGCCTTCGACCAGGTCGACGGCGGCGGCATCCTCCTTGACTCGGTGCCCAACCTGACCAGCGACCTGGAACTGTACGACGCCGGGTTCTTCCTGGCCTGCCTGTGCACCCCGCTCAGCGGCCCCGACCTGGCCCAGCAGCTCCCCGACTACCGGCCCACCACCCTGCTGGCCCGCGAAACCAACGGCGACCTGCACCTGACCCTGCCCCGCTGGCGCACCCGCATCGCCCAGGCCACCACAGACACCGACTACACCACCCTCAGCCGCGGCGTTTCGCGCCGCCTGGTACGCACCGGCTTCACCCTGGTCATGCCCTCCTGGGGCGGGTGGACCAGCGACCTGGACCTGGCCGCGAACGTCTTCGGCCACTATTACCCCGACCGCCACGACCAGATGCGCACGGCGGCCCACGCCGCCCAGCACCCCACCACCGACCCCGACCACCTGCGCGAACTCGTCGAAGACCTGGCGCCCTGGCTGGCCAAGGAGTACACCGCCACCCACGGCGTCAAGGCCCCCCGCCCCTGAACGAGACGCCCACCCCCCGGCCCAGAACGGGCCCGGGCTCCCACCAGAGCCGGTGAGAGCCCGGGGGCGCAACAGCCTCGGCGACACAAGGCGGGCCGCTCAGACCCGTTCCAGGGGTACGTGCGCCCCCACCGGCTCGACCACCGTCACCGCCATCCCCGGCTCGACCACCCCGCCCGCCAACACCACACCCATCACACCGGCCCGGCGCACCAGCTCACCCCGCTCGTCCCGGTACACCATCTGCTTGAGCAGCCCCTGGGAGAACCCGTCGATCTGCGCGCACGGGTTGCGCAGCCCGGTGATCTCCACCCGCGCCTGCCCAAAACCGAGCACCGTGCCCCGGGAGAGCCCCAACAGATCAATCCCGCGGGTGGTGATGTTCTCCCCCATCTGACCCGGCGCGACCGCGAACCCGGCCAGGGCCACCTCCTCCAGGAGTTCGGCGTGGATCAGGTGCACCTGGCGCAGGTTCGGCTGGGTCGGGTCCACAGCCACCCGGGAGCGGTGCTTGACCGTCTCACCCAGGTGCGCGTCCCCTTCCACCCCCAACCCGGCCAACAGGCGGATACTGCCTCGGACGGGTTTGCTGAACGTGTGCTCACCACTGCTGCTGACCGACTCCACGACGGCGGCCATGGCCACCCTCCTCCTGGACGCGTTTCCACGGGCTCCCCCAGCCTAGACAGCCCGCCCCAACGACTTTCAGGTCACCCCACACCGGCCACACACCTGTGCACACCCCTGGGTCAGTGCTCACCGCCCACCGCACGCAACCCAGCGCGGATCAGCCGATCCAACGCCACCTCCGACGCCTGGTCCGCGGGCAGGTACACCACCAGGTACTGGCCCTGGGCGTCCCACCGCTCATAGGAAAGACGCAGCTCACCCACCTGCGGGTGGGACAGCCGCTCCACCCCGCTCACCAACGGCGCCGACTCCGGGAGCGCCATCCGCTCGGTGAAGGGCGCACCACCCACGATCGCCAACTCCTCCACCAGGTGCGCCAGGTGCGGATCCTGCGGGGCCGCCTCCGCACGCAGCTCCGCCAACCGCGCATCGGCCACCACCTCCCAGTCCGGGTAGACCGACCGGGCCCGATCATCAGCGAAAACGAACCACACCCGGTTCGCGGGCTGGTCATCCTCCACATCCAACAACCCCAACGGCCCCATCAGACGCTCATAGCCCTTCGTGTGCGCGAGCGTCTCACCCAACCGGTTGAACAGCGCCGCCGGAGCGGGCTCCAACCGCTCCAACAGAGCCCGCGTCACGGCCCGCACCCCCCGCTCCGGAGGCAACCCGCCCGGGCACAGCGCACCCGCACCCGACGCCACCTTCGACAGGTTGCGCAACCGCACCCGCTCACCCACCGCCAACCCCAACGCGTCAGCCAACGCCACCAACACCTGCGGCGACGGGTTGCGATCACGCCCCTGCTCCAACCGGGTCAGGTAGTCCACGCTCACACCCGACAGCGTGGCCAGCTCCGCCCGACGCAACCCCGGAGTGCGACGGCGCGCACCCACCGCCAACCCCACCCGCCCAGGCGGGGTCGACTCACGGCACTCCCGCAGGAACGCACCCATTCCGCTCTGATCCATGGGCCGAGTCTACGAGCCAGACCCCCACCCGATCCTGGCCCTGACAGGGCCAGCCCCACCGCGGCCTTCCTCCCCACCACCCACCCGGAGCAAGCTAAGAACCCACCCACCCACACCAAGCAAGGGAAAACTCTGATGCGCCACCAACTCCTGGGCCCCTCCGGCCTGCGCGTCTCCCAACTCCTCCTGGGCGCCATGACCTTCGCCAACCCCGACCAGGCCCGCCGCATGGTCGACCTCTACCAGGACGCGGGCGGCAACCTCATCGACACCGCCTCCGCCTACGGCGACAGCGAAGAAGTCCTGGGCGAACTCCTCAAAGGCCGCCGCGACCGCTTCGTGCTCTCCACCAAGTTCACCCTGCCCAGCGACGCGAGCGACGCCAACTCCGGAGGCAGCCACCGCCGCAACCTCACCCACACCCTCGAACAGAGCCTGCGCCGCCTACGCACCGACCGCGTCGACCTGCTGTGGGTCCACACCTGGGACGAGTACACCCCCATCGAAGAGACCATGCGCGCCCTGGACGACGCCGTACGCGCGGGCAAGGTCCTGTACGTGGGCGCCTCCAACCTGCCCGCCTGGGTCATCGCCCAAGCCAACACCCTGGCCCGCCAACACGGCTGGACCCCCTTCATCGCCCTTCAGGTGCCCTACAACCCGCTCCAACGCGACATCGAACGCGAACTCCTACCCATGGCCCGCACCCTGGGACTGAGCCTGACCACCTACAACGGCCTGGCCGCAGGGATCCTCTCCGGCCGCTACACCGACACCACAACCCCCACCACAACCGGGCGCGTGGATCCCACCACCCTGACCGAACACCAGCACCGCGCCGCCCGCACCATCACCCGCATCGCCCAGGAGGTGAACGCCACCCCCGCCCAGGTCACCACCGCCTGGGCCCTGCACCGCTCCCCGCGCATCCACCCCATCCTCGGCGCCAGCCGCACCGAACAACTCAAGGACAACCTGGGCGCACTCGACGTGACCCTGCCACCCGAAGCCATCGAACGCATCGACGCTCTGGCCGACTTCGAACCCGGCTACCCGCACGACCTCAACGCCACCACCCAGACCTGGCTCAACGGCGACCACGAGACCACCCCGCCCGCGCACGAGCGCCCCTTCGGGCCCTAGCCCGGACATCGGGTTGCGCACGGTGCGCCCCGCTCCCACGGTGGGCGCCGTGCGCGACCCGAGGTCCGGTGGCGCACGGAGGGAAGCCACAATGGTCCGGTCTCCACCCACCCCAGGCACCCCCCGGACCCCGCCGAGCGGCCCCTCCACTCCGCACACTGGAGGGCGTCCCACCCCTGGCAAGCTGGTCGCGATACTGACCGCCCACACCCGGCCCCTGACCCACCAGACGCACACAGCTCACCCCCTGCACCGCCCTGCGCCCGTATCCCTCAGGCGGGCCTGGCACTCCCGCGCGGCGCCAGGTCCCTGACCACCCGGGAGGGCTTGCCCGACAGTGAGGCCGCCATCCACCGCTCCACCCCCGGCAGCGCCGACAGGCGCAGGAACAACCGCCGCAACCGCAACCGGCCAGGGGTGCTGGGCAAGAACCAGGAGGTTCCGGTGCGGGCCGCGCGCTGGCGCTCCTCCACCACCGGACGCCACCGTTGTTCGTAGCGCGCCACACCCTCGGCCAGGGTGTTCGCGCGGGCCAGCTCCTCGCCCAGCACGTAGGCGCCGCCCATCCCCATCGACGCACCCTGGCCCGCCAGCAGCGACACCGCCTGGCAGGCGTCACCGATCAGCACCGTGCGCCCCCGGCTCCACCGTTCCATCTCCACCTGGGCGACGTGGTCGTAGTAGACCTGGTCCGGTTCGGGGCACAACTCCAAAGCCCGGGGCACCATCCACCCCAGCCCGGCGTAGGCCCGACGCAACTCGGCCCGCGGATCCTCGGGCAGTGTGGTCTCACCGGTGCGGTGCACGGCGAAGGCCGCCACCCGGTCCCCCTCCAAGGCGTAGAGCCCCATCTGCGCGCCCAGGCTGTCGGTGAGCTGGAAACGGCCCCGGGTCGCAGCGTGCACCCGCGCGTCGTGGAAGGTGAACGCACCCGTGTGGAACCCCAGGTGACGCAGGTACCGCTCCTGCTCACCGAAGACCAGGCGCCGCACGGTGGAGTGGATGCCGTCGGCCCCCACCAACAACTCACCCTCCACCGCCTGACCGTCGGCCAACCGCACCCGCACCCCGCTCTCGTCCTGCGTGATGTGCTCAGCAGAGCTGGAGTAGCGCACCTCCACCCGAGCCGGCAACGACTCACGCAGAGCCCGCTCCAGGTCCGGGCGCATAATCGAGATCAACTCCCCGCCCAGGGCGCGGGCGTAACCGTCGAACCTGATCGCGGCGCGCCGGCGGCCGTGCTCGTCGACCAGGGCGGCCTCGGTGAAGTGGTGGCCCAACTCGTGCAACCGGGGCAGGATTCCCATCGCCTCGGCGGCGTCGTAGCCGGGCCCGAAGAAGTCGATCATGTACCCCTGCGGGCGCGGACCCGGCGCCCGCTCGAGCACGAGAACCTGCCACCCGTGCTGGTCCAGGCGGTGTGCCAGGGCCAGACCGGCGATCCCGGCGCCGACGACGATCGCTCGACCGGGCCCTGGGGGTGTGTGCGTGGTGCTCATCGGCGCTCCTGTTCGGTGGGGTGTGCGGGGGCCAGCAGCCGCCGCAGCACGGGGGCGACTGCCGCCGCGTCCAGTGCGGGGTCCAGGGCGCGGTGCAGCATGACGCCGTCCACCGCCGAGGCCAGTACCCGGGCGGTGGCCTCGGGGTCGGCGATGTCGCCGCCGCGCAACCAGTCGGCCAGCGGGGCGCGGAAGCGCTCCAACACGGCGGTGATGCCGCGCCGCAACTCGACATCGCGCCCGGCGGCGAGGTAGGCCTCGACGAACAGTGTGGAGGCGGGGTCATCGCCGGGGTAGGCGTCCAGCGCAGCCAAGGCCAGGTCCAACCCCTCCTGGGGCGTGGTGCCTTCCAGCTGGGCCAGGGTCTGTTCGGCCACCTCCGCCATCACCCCCAGGGCGGCCTCGTTGAGCAGGGCGTTCAGCGAGGGAAAGTGGTAGTGCACCAGCCCGGCTCCCACCCCGGCCCGCTCGGCCAGCACCCGTGTGCTCACCGCTGACCACCCCCGTTCGACGATGAGCTCGCCGGCTGCCGCGAGCAGGCGCTCGCGCACCTGTCGGCTCCGTTCGGTTCCCACGTGTGCCCCCTCGAAAATCTCTTTTGGGCATTTGCCCTGGGCGACCGACTTGGTCACTCGCCCAACTTTGAGGATGCCACGAAACCCCACCCCAAGTACAGCCCTGCGGGCTCCCAACCCCGCTGGGAGGTTCGAAACCCGCAAAGGGGTGATCACACCACGACGAAGCAGAAGTCCCCCATCGTCCTGCGCTTGAGACCGATGTCGATCTTGACCCTGCGCAACACCTCACCGCGACTGATCCCCAGCCCATGGGCGATGAGCTGTTCGGGGCGCACCGGCACGGGCTCCTCGAAGGTCACCCACACATCCAAGGGCCAGGGACCCTCCCAGGCCTCGGGGGCGTGGAGTTCCCAGCACCCCCGCCAGTCGAGCGCGAAGCCGTGGCGCCCGGCGAGCGCGGGGTCGAGCAGGACGCCCGCGACCAGGTCGGCACAGTCCACACAGGGCAGGACGAGCAGGGGCAGGCGCGTGCGACGCACGACCCAGGGCAGCACGAAATGAGATCGCGTAGACATGACTCTCTCAAGAACTGACGAAAAGCACGGGAAACAGAGCCGACGGCGACGTCGGCGACCAATGCGCGAAAAAGTCAGATCCAAAGAGCGGGGGGCGTCATGTGCGCGCGAGTCCACTCGTAGGCGGCTCCGTCAACGTAGAGGAGCGCCTCGCGCCCGTGCCACTGGTTTTCGGCGCAGCCGCCTCAGGACCCGTGCGCCCAACCAGTCTCGGCGTGGGTGCCGGGGTGGGGTCCGGGCAGAGGGACTCCCAAGCCGACCTTGACCGGGTCCAGTACCGGCAGGGTGTCGTAGCGGCGCACGTTGGCGTCGTTCATGAACAACCGGTCCGACAACGCGCGACAGGCCCCCAGGTTCTCGGTGATGAGCATGACCAGGTAGTCCCACTGCCCGGCCAGGTCGTAGCACTGCTGCACCCGCGGCTCGGCGAGCATACGGGCACGGAACCGGGCGTGGTGCTCGGCCGACTCACGCTCAAGGGTCACCAGTACCGCGGCCAGGGTGGTGGCCCCCAGCGCGGCCGGGTCCACCACCGCGACCTGGCCGGTGATCACCCCGGCCCGGCGGTAGGCGCGGATGCGGCGTTGGACCGCGCTGGGTGAAAGCCCCACCTGCTCGCCGAGCTCGCGCAGGGTGCGCCCGGCGTCCTGCTGAAGCAGACGCAACAGGTGATGGTCGATGGGGTCAGGAGAGAAGGGCACGCAACAATGTTGCGCCACGGCAGCAAACTTTTCAATCGCGCCCACCGCCCGCCGCCCTACCGTTGGGGGAGCGGCCACCCCCGCCAAACAAGGGGTTGTGGCCCTC
Organism: Nocardiopsis exhalans; assembly: GCF_024134545.1. Taxonomy (GTDB): domain Bacteria; phylum Actinomycetota; class Actinomycetes; order Streptosporangiales; family Streptosporangiaceae; genus Nocardiopsis; species Nocardiopsis exhalans. The sequence continues at coordinate 3,707,742 of NZ_CP099837.1, read as the reverse complement.
CTGCCGCTGTCGGTGTGCGCGCCGCGCTGCCCTGAAACCGGTCTGCGCCCAGCCCCACCGCGACGAACCCACCCCTGACGTGAACGAAGGGCTTTTGGTATGCACACAACGGATTTGGACCTGGAGCGGATCGCCCGGGCCGCGGAACTGATCGACCCGGTCTTCCTGAACTCCCCGCAGTATGTGGACGAGCAGCTGTGCGCCGCGCTGGGCCGGCGAGTGCTGGTCAAGGTCGAGACCCTCAACCCGCTGCGCAGTTTCAAGGGCCGGGGCGTGGACCTGTTGGCCCGGGAACTGGCACCGGGAACCCGGATGGTGTGCACCTCCACCGGAAACTTCGGCCAGGCGGTGGGGTATGCGGCCACCCGCCGCGGGCTGGGGGCGGAGGTGTTCGTTCCGGCGGGGATCAGTCAGGTCAAGCTCACGCGTATGCGTTCGCTGGGCGCGCGGGTGCACGAGGTCCAGGGGAGCGGTGTGGACGAGGCCGCCCGCGCCTTCGCCGCAGCGCACCCGGACGCGGTCTTCGTCGAGGACGGCCAGGACCCCCGCGTCGCCGAGGGTGCGGGCACCATCGGCGTGGAGCTGCTGAAGGCGGGGCCGATCGACGCGGTGGTGCTGCCGGTGGGGGACGGGGCGCTGATCACGGGGGTGGCGCGTTGGTTGAAGGAGCATTCCCCCGCCACCCGCATCGTGGGGGTGTGCGCGCAGGGCGCGCCGAGTATGGCCACCAGTTGGCGGTTGGGTCGGGCTGTGGGCACCGAGCGCGCGGACACCTTCGCCGAGGGGATCGCGATCAGTGATCCGATCCCGGCTTCGGTGGCGCGGATGCGGGTCTTGGTGGATCAGATGGTGGAGGTTTGCGATGCCCAGATACTCCAGGCGATGCGCACCGCGTTGGTGACGCTGGGGGTGGTGCCCGAGCCGGCGGGCGCGGCGGGGCTGGCGGCGATCGCCGCCCATGAGCTGCCGGGGGCGGTGGTGGCCACGCTCATCACGGGCGCCAATGTCGACCAGGGATTGCTTCCCGGGCTGGTGTCGGCCCCCTGACAGGGCTGGGTGTCGGAGCACCTTTCTGAATAACGTTTCGTTGATTACGTTATTAGGTAACGTTAAGGGGTTTTCATGACGAAACGAATGCCCGTGGGGTCGAAAATCCTGACTTCCGATAACCGAACGTTCTAGGAAGCCAGCCCCTCAGGGGTGCCCCAAGCCCCTCCCCGCCCCCACAACGACCCGCCAACGTTATTGAGGCCAGGTCAGGACCCCACACAAACGAGACGGGTACACCACCGGCTGTACTGTCCGGTGGTGTACCCGTCTGCTGTGTCCCGCGCCTGCGCTACTGCCGGGTGTGCGGTACCTCCAGGACGAAGAAGAGGAAACCGATCTTGGTCGACAACCCCTGGAAGTCCTCAGGGAACAACTCACGAGCGGCCGGGTCGGGCTGGGGCTCACTGATCTGACGCAGCTGAAAACCCGCACCGGTGAAGGCATCGGTCATCGCGTGCAGGGGCCTGCGCCAGAACTTCATCGCCATCGGCCGCCCACCGAAGGAGAACTCGTCCCGGTAGCTGGTGGTCGCGAAGTAGTCGGGCCGCGGATCCTGGAGCGCGTAGTCCACGATCGGGTGGTTCACCGAAGCGATCAGCCTGCCGCCTGGACACAGCACCCGCCGCATCTCGGCCAGCGTGGGCCCCCAGTCCCGCAGGTAGTGCAGCACCAGGGAAGCAACCACGTCGTCGAACGCACCATCGGCGAAGGGCAGGGGATCGGCCAGATCACCCACCCGCAGATCCGCCCCATCCCCCAGACGCCGCCTAGCCAACGCCACCATCGAAGCACTGGCGTCGATACCGCTCACCTGGGCGCCGCGCTCACGCAGAGCCGCCGCCAGCGGGCCCGCCCCACAGCCCGCGTCCAGGATCCGCCGCCCCAACACCTGCCCGGCCAAAGCCAGCATCGCGGGCCGCTCGTAGTAGGCGTTCTGGATACCGCTTTCGTTGCTGGCCGCATAATCCTCGGCGAAGCTGTCGTAGTCGTTCACTCGCACCGCATCCGAAGAGGGGGCGGGAGTCTCATGTGCCTCGGTTGCTCGATCCATCACCAAAACCTAGTACGCACCCGCCCGCGTCCGACAGGTCCACCGGCGCATTCACCCCACAGACGGCGCCTTGCCGTCCCACCCACTCACCGGGGCGGTGTGCCAACGCCACCCCCGCCCGCCCCTCGCCCCCGCCAACTCCACCCGGCCGTGCACCCACAACAGACTCCGCCACGCGTCCTCGCCGGGTTCCTGCCAGGGAAAGAGCCGAGCCAACACCCGGCGAGCCAGCTCCCGACCCGGCTGGAAATCCTCACCCCAACCGGTAGCCGCGTCATGGGTATGCACCAAGATCTCCGCGCACGCCATCGCCGCGAACCCCGAGGGGTCGGCCGCACCCATCGGATGGAACCCGCGCGCACTCGACGGATGGGCGTCCACGCTGATCGCGCACAGCCGTGCCGCGCTGTTCAAGGAACACAGCAGCGCGCGGGGCTCGGTGTCCGCGCGTACCCCGACCTCGAAGGCGGCCTCATCCTCGGTGCCGCCGATCAGGTCCAGGGAGTACCACAAGGGGCCCTGGGCGGCGTGGGCCAGTACCGAGGCCACGGTGAAGTCCATCCCGGGAATGGCCGCCGACCAGTCACGCCCCAGGCGGGGCTCCAGGAACTCCAGGGCCGTATCGGCCGCCGCCCGCACATCGTCGCCTCGCATGCGGGGGAGTCTAACCACGGCCACCGGCATCGCCTCGGGCGAACCCTTCGGGGGCGAGAGGGATGACTACCGGGTTGAGCGGTAGACCTTCGACCACTCACCGGTCGAAGGTGAGCACCTCCCACACGCGGGTCGTGCCTGCCTCCCCCGTACGGCGAGGCGGACTCCACCGAGCTGCCGAACAAGCTCCTCCTGGAAGCCGCGACACACCGCCGCATCAGTGCACGCTTCCACGAACCCCTCTTCTGTGAGGGCACCCCCTTTATCCCGCGTGCGCGCCTCAACCGGCCCCCGGATGATGCGACCACCCTCGACGGCGCCACCGCGACCCCCAGAACCGCCCGCCGCCTGCCATCGCAGACGCTCTCCCCACCCCCGAAAACCCCGGGACGGGCCAGACAAGGGCGTGCCAGGATCAGCGATGATGATCCACGACGTCCTCGCCACCGCGCACACGATCGCCGAGCGCCACAACGTTCCCGCCGAGCACGTTCTCCCCCTACCCGAAGGGGTGGCCAACCACGTTCTGGCCCTGGGCGAACACCTGGTCCTGCGCGTTCCGCGCACCCCCGGGTTCGAAGCGGACCTGCGCAAGGAGGCCGCGCTCGTTCCACTCGCCCGCAAGGCCGGTGTCACCACGCCCGCGCTCGTCGAGTTCGCCGACCCGCCTGGCGGCACTCCGTACATGGTGCTGGAACGCGTGGCCGGCGGTGACCTGGTCGGCACCGAACCCGCCACCGCCCTCCTGGACCGCCTCGGCCGGGAACTCGCCCGCATCCACACCGTCCCCGTCGACGGCCTTCCCGGCCTACCGCGCGACTCCGGGGTCACCGACGCCGGCCCCCTACTGGAACGCCTCCTGGGTTCGGGGCACATCGACGCCGAGGCCGCCGACTGGCTCAGGGCCTGGTGTGAACGCCTGGCAGCCCTCGCACCCCCAGGTGGAGACCCCGTCCTGGTCCACGGCGACATCGCGCCGCAGAACCTGCTGGTGACACCGGGCAGGGACCTGGGCGGGATCGTGGACTGGGGGGACGCCGCGGTGGCCGACCCAGCGATGGACTTCGCCAAACTCCCGCCCTGGTGGCTGCCCCGCATCCTGGACGCCTACCAGCGTGAGGGCGGCCAGGCGAGCGGGCAGGGGTGGCAGGCCCGCGTGCTGTGGCACCACCTGACCTGGGCGCTGGGCCGCCTGGAGGACCCGGTTCCACAACCCGGTCAGCGGCACTGGACCGCACCCCCGGCCAGCCGTCTTCTGGGGCTGCTGCGCCTGTTCGCCTCGAACCCTCCCGGGCCCTGGGCTGACCTTGCACCCGAAGGCCCGGCGGGCGGGGCAACGGGACGGGGTTGAGGGTTCAGCCCCGGGCCAGAAGGGCCTGGGCCCCGCGCACGATCTCTTCGAGCCGCCCATGATGAGCCCCGCGCCAGTACACCTGGCCACACGAGTGGCAGCGCGCGAAGGTGTCGTAGGTAGCGCGGGTGCCCGCACACAGGTGCTCGTCAACCTCACCCTTGGCAGCCGGAGCGAGCGGGCCGTTACAGGCCAGACACCGTGTCCACGGTTCCAGCGGCGGCGCGAACCGCTCCAGCACCTCACACAGCTGATCGTCGGGGCGGTCATGGCGGACATGACCGCCCGTGTGCAGGTTCTTGCGGCACAGCAGTTCGCGGTCGCGGGTGAGCAGAACGCGCTCTTCAGCGTTGGCCTGGCGGACCAGTGAGGGGTCGTCGCGGTCGTTGTCGTAGGCGGTGTCCACGCCCAGGAGGCGGAGCCTGCGCGCGAGTGTGCCCAGGTGCACGTCCAACAGGAACGTCGGCGGCCACTGCGGCAGAAATTGGGGGCGTTCGACAGCGGCGACCTCGATGTGGTCGCCGGGCTGTGGGCGGTAGGAGGGTGTGACGGCCGCGCCGTGCACAGTGAGCGTGCCGACCTCGGTCGGGGGACGCCGAGCGAGTCCACGATGTGGCCCAGGGTGGAGGTGGGATCGGAGGCCAGGCGCACCTGTGCGTGCCGGTGGCGCGGCAGCAGGAAGAAACGGAGCTCGGGTGCGAAGCGCACAACCAGGTTCGCCGGTCCCATAACCCCACCATGGCACGGGCGGTGGCGTCGCGGGAGGGTACGGCGCCACCGCCCCGGGCCCGCTCAGGCCCCTTCGAGGACGGAGCGGTCGCCCTCGCGCAGGCTCTTGACGATGTGCGCGGGGGCGGTGTGCGGTGATCCGGCGTCATAGGGCGGCTGGGGGTCGTACTCGGTGATCAGTTGGAGGGCCTGGGCCACGTCGTCGCCCGCGATGCGTCCGACCAGACTGAGGGCCATGTCGATGCCGGAGGAGACTCCGGCGGCGGTGACGTACTTACCGTCGAAGACCACGCGCTCGCCGGTGGGTTCGGCGCCCAACGCGGGGAGTTGGTCCAAAGCGAGCCAGTGGGAGGTGGCCCGGCGCCCTCGCAGGAGCCCGGCAGCGGCCAGGACAAGAGAACCAGTGCACACCGAGGTCGTCCATGTGCTGGTGGCGTCCGCGGCGCGCAGCCACTCGTGGACGGGCCCGTCGTCCATCAGTGCGGCCTGCCCGGGGCCGCCGGGGACCAGGATGATGTCGGGGTCGGTGAGTTCGTCGAGTTCGGTGTCCACACTCAGGCCCAGACCGCCTCCGAAGCAGCGGACGGTACCGCGGCGCTCACCGACGAAGGACACCTCGGCGCTGGGCAGGGCGCCCAGGATCTCGTAGGGGCCCACGGCGTCGAGCGCGGTGAGGCGATCGAACAACAGGATCGCGATGCGCATACATTTCCTTACTCTGTGTCATGAAGGGTGGCCGCGCTGCCGCGCGGTGCGGTGCGGCCCGGGTGCGGAGTGGTCTCAGGTGCCGAGGGTGTGGAACCGGCTGCGGTAGTCGGCCGGGGCGCAGTCCAGGACACGGACGAAGGCGCGCCGCATCGCCTCGTAGGTGCCGTAGCCGCTGGCGCGGGCGACGGTTTCGACGGCTTCGGTGCCCTCCTCGAGCAGGCGCCGGGCGGTCTCGAGCCGCACACGATCGACGTAGCGGCCGGGGGTGGTACCGACCTCAGCGGTGAACACGCGTTGGAACTGTCGTGCGGAGTAGCCGGCCCGCTCGGCGAGGGCCTCGACGGACAGGTCCTCGCCGGGGTTGGCGGCGATCCAGTGCTGGAGGTCGCGCAGGGGCGGACGCCGGGCCGCCTGCGCTGCGAGATGGGTGCTGAACTGTGCCTGGTTACCGGGACGGCGCAGGAACATGACCAGGTGACGGGCGATGGTCAGCGCGGTGTGGTGGCCCAGATCGTCCTCGACCAGGGCCAGTGCCAGGTCGATACCCGCGGTGACACCGGCGGAAGTGGTGACCGAGCCGTCGCGGACGAAGATGGGGTCGGGGTCGACGGTGAGGCGGGGGTGGCGCCGGGAGAGGGCGGCGCAGTGGTCCCAGTGGGTGGTCACACGCCGCCCGTCCAGCAGCCCGGCCTCGGCCAGGACGAAGGCGCCGGTGCACACCGAGGCGATGCGGCGTGCACGGGGTGCGTACTCGCGGATCCAGCAGACCAGGCGCGGGTCAGGGTCCAGGGCACCGTGGCCGCCCGGCACGAGGAGGGTGTCGATGTCACCGACGCCGTCGAGTGCGCTCTCGGGGAGCAGGGTCAGGCCGCTTTCGGTGCGCACCGGGGCACCGTCCAGGGAGGCGGTCAGAGTGCGCGGCCTTCGGCCGGGGACGGCGGCGGGTACCCGGGAGGCGCCATGGAAGACCTCCAGCGGACCGGCGACGTCGAGGCTCTGAACCCTGTCGAAAAGGGGCACAAGGACGGTGGGGCGGGTCATGTTCCGATGATGATTGATGCTGGTGGTGGCCGCAATGACAGGGTTCCCACCTTTCGCGCCATCGGGCGCGGGGCGCTGGTACATCAGCGGGCCCGGTCATCGGAGGGTGCGGCACCACCTGACCCGGGCCCCGGCCCGCCTGGCCGATCCCACGCCCCGGCCGGGCCAACGCCACTGGAGCGCCCCACCCCTCAGCCGAATCCTGGGCCCGTTGCGCCTGTTCACCCACCTACCGCCCACACCCTGCACAGAGCTGCCCCACCCGAGCCGCCCGGTATCCGCTAGCCTGGACCCCAACATCACGACCGAGGAGGTGGGACCGATCACCGCAGCAGCAAGCCGGGCGCTTCCATCCCACGGTCATCTCTCCCCCACGGTGTAGGTGAGCGCGGGAGCGCCCTTGGGCATCCCGAAAGGTCCCCTTGTCACCACACCCCACCGTGCTGTGCACCACCACCGTCATCACCCGCCTGCGCCAGGCAGGATGCGTGTTCGCCGAACAGGAAGCGCACCTGATCACCACCAGCGCACGCACTCCCGACGACCTGACGCGCATGGTGGACCAGCGCACCAGCGGCACCCCTCTCGAGCACGTCCTGGGCTGGGCCGACTTCCTGAACCTGCGCCTGTTCGTGGAACCGGGTGTGTTCGTCCCCCGCCCGCGCAGCGAGTTCCTCGCCCTCCAGGCCCTGGCCCGCACCCGCCCCGGAGCCCTGGTCGTCGACCTGTGCTGTGGCACCGCGGCGCTGGGCGCCGCACTCGCCACCCGCCGAAAAGGGGTGCGGCTGCACGCCGCCGACATCGACGCGGCCAGTGTGCGCTGCGCCCGCCGCAACATCACCCACCTGGGCGGACAGGTCCACCACGGCGACCTGTTCCACCCCCTGCCCCGGGCCCTGCTGGGCCGGGTGGACGTGCTGGTGGTCAACGCCCCCTACGTACCCACCAAGCAGATCTCCCTACCAAAGCAGGTCTGAGGGCGTCCTGGGTGAGGTGCCCGGACACCGACACCTGCGTGGTCCTGGGCCGGCGCCCACCCGCCTGATACCAAAGGCTGTGGTCGGGGCGCGAGCCGCTCCGAGCACAGCCACCCTCGGAGAACGTGCCTAGGCGTGGGCCAGGGCCCGGCCCAGGTGGTATTCGACGATGCCGAGCATCTCCTGCTGGTGGGGGTAGTCGCCCTCCAACAGGCGCAGCGGACCGGCCACCAAAGACACGTGGTGGGCCAGCATGTACAGATCCATGCGGGCCGGGTCCAGGCCGGGCCGCTCCACATACTCGTACAGGTCACCCAAACGCAACCGCAGGAAGGTGTACTCCCACTCGGCGTCGAAGTACATCAATCCTTCGATGTCGATGAGCACCGGGTTCTCGTCCTGGTCCACCAGCACGTGGTCGGGGCCCAGTTCGCCGTGGATCACCCCGTGCTCGGAGCGCGGCTCCACCCGGTCAAAGAACTCACCCAGCCGCCGCTCCAGCCGGGGTGCGGCCCGGGCCAGCTCGGGGCGCCGCCGCGCACCCTCAGCCAGATCAACCAGGGCCCGATCCAGCACCACACTTTCGCAGGAACGCTCGTGCACCAAAGGCCGCGACACCTTGCCCACCCCCGTCTGCACCGGCACAGCCATGGCTGCCAGCACTTCACCCAACCGGCCCAGCACCCGCACCACCAGGTCGGGTTCCCCGTGGGCGATGTGCTCCTCCAAGGTCGGGCCGCGCACGTCCTCGACGATGGCCACGTCAGCGTTGAGCTTGGGGTGTGCGCGCTCCACCAAATACACCCGCGGGCTGCGCACACCCACCGACTCCAGGACCCGGGAGGCACCCACGAACAGATCCACCCCGTCGGCATGGGCGAAGGGGTCACCATCGGGGTCGGGGGAGCTGCACATGTCCTGGGGCCAGAAGTTCTCCGCCGCACCCCACACATAAGCGACCACCGAGGAGCCCTGCGCCAGCTCCAACCGGTACACGCCCTTCTTGGTGCCGCCGCGCAACCGCTCCAGCCCGCTCACGGTGACCTCCCGTTGCAGGGCGCGCCCCACCAGGTCCTGCAACGGGAGGATCTGGGCGAACTCTCGGGTACTGCTCATGACAAAGACTCCCGGGGGGAAGGGAAGGAGAGGGAACCGCCGACCCTAGTGCCGGGCCCGCACCGAGCGCATCGGGTTTCCCAACACCCACACCCCGGATCCGCGACAAGGGCGGGGTGTCGACCCCCGGCAGGGACGCCGTCCCCTGATGTTCAGGCTGTGTTGTCCCCGGGTCGTTAGCCTCACCCCTGTCACGTCCCCGCACGGAAGCGACCCCCATGACCCTCTCCCTCCACCCCACGCCCTCTCAGGCCCCGGCCCGCCGCCCCCTCCGGATCCGGCACGCGCTGGCACTGCGCTGCCCCGCCTCGCCCGGCAAAACCACCGTGGCGCTGAACCGTTCGACTTCCTGTGCTCTGGCGGACGGGTTCACCCTCGTCCAGGACGACCAGGACCAGCAGGTGACCAGCACATCCTGATCCCCAGCCACCGAACTTCCACCGCACCTTCTCCCTGGGGGCGCCCAGGCCACGTGCGGGTGGCCCGGGCGCCCCGCCCCCACCGGTGAACACCCAAAAGGGGGGGGCACAGAGCTACCCGCGCCCTGTACCCCCTTGGCCCCACCCGTTCACGGGCTGGGCCCCTACCTCGGCCCAGTCCCCTCAAGGCAGCCGCGGCGGCGCCCCTTCACCGCGCGGGCTCGGCCTGCACGACCTGATCGTCCTGCCCGGCTCGGGCCAGGGCCTGTTCGGCCTCGGCCATGACCAGGTCGGCGTTGATCATCGCCCCCGCCTTGTTGCCCGCGGCGGCCGCGCCGATCACCTGCTCGCTCACCGAGGTGACGTTACCCGCCACCCACACACCCGGCACCGCGGTGGCACCGTTGGGATCGGACTCCACATAGGTGCCCATGAGGTGCTCGCCCATCCACTGCTCGCTCACCTCCAGACCCAGGTCGACCAGCAGCTCAGAGCGCGAACGCATGAACGTGGGCACCACGACCGCATCGACCGCCACCACCGCACCGTCTGCGGTGCGCACCCCGCTCACCCCGCCCGGCCCCGACTCCACGGCCCGGACCGGGCTGTCAACGACGGTGATGCCGCGCGCGGCCAACTTCTGACGCTCACTCTCGCCCAGCCCGGTGCCGGGGTAGGCGAACAGCGTCACCTGATCACTCCACTGCCGCCACAACAAACTCGCGTGCACGGCCACCGGCCCACTGGCCACCACCGCCAACGGCTGGTCGCGCACCTCCCAACCGTGGCAGTAGGGGCAGTGCAGCACCCCACTGCCCCAGTGCTCGGCCAACCCCGCGATGTCAGGAAGCTCATCCACCAGCCCGGTGGTGACCAGCAAACGCCGGGCCGCCACCACCGAACCGTCCTCGCGCTCCACCTCGAACCCCTGCTCGGTGCGCCGGGCGGCCACCACCCGGCCCGATTCGACCACACCCCCATAGGAGGCGACCTCCTGCCGGCCCTTGGCCGCCAGGTCAGCCGGGGGTGTGCCCTCCATCCCCACATAGGCGTGCACCCCCTGAGCGGGCGCGTTACGCGGCTCCCCGGCATCGATGACCAGCACCGATCGGCGTGCCCGGGCCAGCGTCAGCGCCCCGGCCAGTCCGGCGGCGCCACCACCGACGACCACGACATCGAAACTGCGTGCGGGTTCGTTCATGAATGCCTCCTTCGCTCCTGACACCCATCCTGCGCACAACCCCAAAATCCGACAACAAACCTTGCTGACTCAGCAAAATCTCAGGTGACGAAGCCCCTGCCACCCCCACCCCACCACCCGGTCAACCGATCAACCGATGACACCCCGACCGCACACCAGGCATCACCTAAGCTGCCCACCCATGGACAGCCTGTGGAACACCGACACCGTCTGGCTCAACACCGCCCAGTACGGCATCCCACCCACCACCGCCCACCAAGCCCTGACCCAAGCCACCCACACCTGGCACACCGCCACCGCCGACCCCCACCACTGGTTCCAAGCAGTAGAAGACACCCGCACCCGCTTCGCCCAACTCATCAACGCCCCCACCGACGACATCACCCTGGGCGCCACCACCTCCCAACTCGTGGGCACCATCGCCGCCTCCCTCCCCCACAACGCCCACATCCTCCTACCCCAAGGCGAATTCACCTCCACCACCTTCCCCTTCCACACCCACACCGACCGCGGCCTGACCGTACACACCGCACCCCTGCACGAACTAGCCGAACACATCACCCCCACCACCACCCTGGTCGCCTTCAGCCCCGTGCAATCAGCCACCGGAACCCTGGCACCCACCGACCAGATCCTGACCGCCGCCCGCACCCACCACACCCTCGTCCTGGCCGACGCCACCCAAGCCGCGGGCTGGTACCCCCTGGACGCCACCCGCTTCGACGCCCTGGTCTGCTCCGCCTACAAATGGCTCATGGCCCCCCGCGGCCTGGCCCTGGGCTACCTGGCCCCCACCCTGCGCACCCGACTACGCCCCACCAACGCCGGACCCATGGCCGACGCCACCCCCACCACCGCCTTCTACCGCGACCACTTCGAGCCCGCACCCACCGCCCGCGCCTTCGACCTGTCCCCCAACTGGTTCGCCGCCGTAGCCGCAGCCCCCGCCCTGAAGGTCCTCCTCGACCACGGCATCGAACACGTGCACACCCACAACACCCGCCTGGCCGACCGCTTCCGCGCCCACCTGGACCAACCCCCGGCCCGATCGGCCATCACCACCGTGGACATCCCCCACGCCCTGCACACCCTGCGCGAAGCCGGGATCGTGGCCACCCAGCGCGGCGGACAGACCCGGCTGGCCTTCCACCTGTACAACACCGAAGCCGACGCCGACCTGGCCGCCAAGGTCCTCACCGCCTGAACCCGCGCACCCGCACACGAAAAAGGGAGGGCTGGCGCGTATCCGCACACCAGCCCTCCTCACACCGCCACACCCTCAGATCAGGGAACGATCCCCGCACGCTCGGGACGCACGTTGCCCATCACCCGCGTGACAGCGATCTCGATCACCACCCGGTCCGGGTTGGGGCGCGGCTGCCGGTACCGCTCGGCGTAGCGCCGCACCGCCTCGGCCACCGCCCCCTCCTCCCGCGAAACCGTGGCCTCACCCTCGAGCGTGGACCACCGACCCCCCTCCACCTGGCACACCGACACCCGCGTACCCGGGCGGGCAGCCAAATTGGTGGCCTTGTAACTGGAGGCGAAGGTGATCACCCGCGCCAGATGCCGCTCAGGGTCATAGGTCACCCCCACCGGAACCTGATGAATGCTGCCGTCCGGGCGCGGCGAAGCCAACGTGCACAGACGGTACTCACTCCAAAACACCAGGAAGGGATCCTGCTCCCCCACCCGCTGGTCCTCCTGGGCCAAAGACGCGGGATCGGTGGATGAAACACGATCGGACACGAGGACTCTTCTCCAAACTCCGGGAACATACCAAACACCAGTTTCCCAGCCCCCACCAGCTCACAAGCGCGGCTCCCCCACCCGCGACCCCAGATCCACCCACCCCCGATACCCCGAGGGCGACGCACAGTACACCCGCCCGCCCGGACCCAACCGCCCATCACAGGCAAACCGCCGCGCCAACTCCTCCTCCGCACCCACCGCCCCCGCATCCGCGGCCACCACCAAACGCGCCACCTCATCAGTCAACGCACTCTCACCCCACCGCCCCATCGCACCCCACCCATCCCACAACAACGTCTCCACACCCAACCGGTGCGCCACCTCCAACCACACGTAGTCACGCACCAACCACCCACCCCGCAACATCGGCAACCCCGGATCCACCCCGAACCCGCCCCCGTCCACCTCACCGGAGCGCACCGCCAACCACACCGCCGACGCCCCCGAGAACGCCACCTCACCCACCACACCCCCATGGGACAAATCCAAGGGGTCCACACCCCACCCCACCTCCGGGTCCAGCTGGGGGTCCGCCCACACCCACCGCTGCCCGTCCCAGTACTCCACCACCACGTGATCGGTACCAAAATCCCGGTTGAGATACGACGCGAACCCCACCCGCGAGCGCGCCGCCACCCCGTGCTCGCGCAACGCCGCCACCGTCAACACCGCGAAATCCCGACAGCACCCCACCAACGGCTCGGCCCGCTCCACCGACCACTCCCGCCCGTCCCGGGCGGCGTCGGTGGCCAACATCGCCTCCACCCACCGCAGGTCGATCTCCTCCCACCGCTCACCCACACCCACCCGGCCCCCGGCCCGGTAGTGCGTCAACACCCGCCGCACCCGCGCACCGATCCCCGCCACATCCGAGGGCAGGGCCACCAACACCTCCCGGTACGCACCCGGGTCGGTGAAGGGGGTGTGCGCACGCCACCGATCCACCCCCACCGAGGCGGGCACACTTCTCACACCCTCACCGCCCTCGTTAACCCAGGCACCACCCGCAACCGCACCGCTCTCACCCACACCCACACGACCCTTCACCGCACCCAACCCAGAACACCTGCCTCACCAAACCCAGCCCTCAGCCCCGGGCCAGCGGCCGCACCACCCACGCGAACGCCTCCCCCTCACCCACCGACTCCCAGGGCCGCACATACACCTCCCGAAACCCCTCCACCGAACGCAAACCCCGCTCGACCAACCCCCGCTCCACCGCCGCATAAGCCCCCATGATCCGCGGATAGAAACAATCCCGACGCGCCACCTCAGCCACCAACCACACCCCCGCCCCCTCCCACCGCAACGACACCCCCCGCTCCGGCCACGCCACCCCCTCATAAGGCACCGCCACCTCGATCAACGCCGCCCCATCAGGCGAAGGCGTCCCGTGGTAGACCACCCACGTCTGCTCCCCGACCCGGGCCCCCTGCCCCACCAACACCCGCCGCACCCGCTCGGCCAACCCCAGATAGGTCTCCACCAGCTCCTGCAAACCCACCCGCGCCCGCGCACAGGCCACCGTCACCGCGGGCACCGTTTCCAACGAGGTCGACCACACCCCCTCGCCCGACTCCTCCTGCGAACCCGCCCCCCGCACCGCACCGGCCCTCTCCGGGCCGTGCTCACCCACCAGGTCGCACACCCGCTCGAGCATGGCCTGCCGGGAACGCTCCACCTCCTGTCGCACCCGCCACCAGGCCCGCACCAACCCCACCGCCTCCGCAGGCGAAGCCGCCACCACCTCGGCCACCATCGACAGCGGCATGTCCATCCGTCGCAGCTCACGCACCCGCACCGCCACACCCACCTGCTCGGGTAGGTAGAACCGGTACCCGTTGGCCGCCTCCACCCGGTGGGGCACCAACAAACCCGACCGCTCATACAACCGCAACGCCTTGGGGGACAGGCCGCTGCGGCGCGCGAACTCCCCGCGCGTCAGCTCCAGCGGCTCCGATGACTCGCTCATGCCCCTGAGTGTGAACCCTGCCCCAAGGGCACGGTCAACCCGCACTCCACCCCGCCGCCCCGGCCGGGACCGAGGCCACCCCAGCGCACCGCCCCAACAGTCACTGCCCGCGCACGGTGAGCGATAGCATCAGCGCCGGACCAGACCGGGCCGTACCCCGGCCAAGACAGCAACCGCGCAGCGCCCCGCTACGCACCGGTCCGCAAGCGCTCACCCACCAGGTGGCCCAACCCCGACCACCCCACCCCCTGATCGGAGCCACGCACGTGTACCCCACCAGCACCCCCCACACCAGCGGCCACCTGACCGTCAGCCAAGGCCACCGCGTGTTCTGGCAGGAGGCCGGAAACCCCCACGGAACCCCGATCCTCATGGTCCACGGCGGCCCAGGCTCCGGGGCCAGCCCCACATGGTCGAGGTTCACCGACCCCGACCGCTACCGGGTGATCCTGCTCGACCAGCGCGGAACCGGCCGCAGCACCCCCAGCGCGGGCGACGTGGACACCGACCTGTCCACCAACACCACCGCCCACCTCATCGACGACTTCGAAGCCCTGCGCACCCACCTGGGCATCGAACGCTGGCACGTCCTGGGCGCCTCCTGGGGAAGCTGCCTGGGCCTGGCCTACGCACAAGCCCACCCCGACCACGTCATCTCCTTGGTGCTGTTCGCCGTCACCGCGGGCACCCGCACCGAGATCACCTGGATCACCCACGACATGCGCCGCGTCTTCCCCGACCAGTGGGAGGACTTCTACGCCGCCGCGGGGCCCGATGCCGACCCCCGTGCCCTTCCGGCCGCCTACGCCCGACTGCTGGCCGACCCCGACCCACACATCCGTGACACCGCCGCCAAGGCCTGGTGCCGGTGGGAGGACACCCACGTGGCCACCGCCCCCGGCTTCACCCCCGACCCCCGCTACGACGACCCCGACTTTCGCTACACCTTCGCCCGTGCCGTCACCCACTACTGGGCCAACGACTGCTTCCTGGCCCCGGGCCAGCTCCTGGAGCAGATCCCCCAGGTCGCGCACATCCCCGCCGTCCTCATCAACGGCCGCCTGGACATCAGCGGCCCCAGCGACACCGCCTATGACCTGGCCCGTCATTGGAAGGCCGCCGAACTGGTGATCGTGGGCGACGCCGCGCACACCGCCAGCACCGGGGGGATCGGCGCGGCCGTGGTGACCGCCACCGACCACTTCGCCCACCTGGACTAACACCCCCGCACACACCAAAGCCCTGCGAGGCCGCCACCTCGCAGGGCCCGCACACACCCCTTCGGGGGCTTTCGTCTGGCTCGCCTCAGGCCAGCGACCGCACCAACTCCACCACCCGCTCCAGCTCGGCCTCGGTGTTGTAGTAGCGCACCGAAGCCCGCACCACCACCTGCACCCGCACCCCGCACCGGCGACCTCGGCCACCACCGGCCCACCACACCGGGCAGCCCGCACAACCCTCAGCCCCGCACCGGTGTGGCCCACACCGCCCCCACACCCACCCGCAGGCGGCCCGCGCACCACCTTTCATCAGCCACAATGGCCAACAACCACCACACCCCCCATCCCGAAAACCCAACGAAAAAGGTGCCCGGCAGTCATGGCCATCCCCAAAGCCGAACTCCACATCCACATCGAAGGCACCCTGGAGCCCGAGCTCGCCTTCCACCTGGCCGACCGCAACGGCATCACCCTGCCCCACACCGACGTCCAGGCCCTGCGCGAGGCCTACTCCTTCACCGACCTGCAGTCCTTCCTCAACCTCTACTACGAGCTGATGGACGTCCTGCGCACCGAAGCCGACTTCCACGGCCTGGCCGAGGCCTACCTGACCCGGGCCGCCGACCAGGGGGTGCGCCACGCCGAGATCTTCTTCGATCCCCAGGCCCACACCGGCCGCGGCATCCCTTTGGACACCGTCATCAACGGTCTGGCCTCAGCGTTGGACACCAGCCTGGAGCGCCACAACATCTCCACCAGCCTGATCCTGTGCTTCCTGCGCGACCGCCCTGCCCAAGAGGCCATGGACACCCTGATGGCGGCCCGCCCCCACCTGGACCGCATCAGCGCCGTAGGTTTGGACTCAGCCGAGGTCGGCAACCCGCCCGCCAAGTTCACCGACGTCTTCGCGGCCGCTGGCGACCTGGGCCTGCGCCGGGTGGCCCACGCCGGTGAGGAGGGCCCGGCCTCCTACATCTGGCAGGCCCTGAACCTGCTGGGCGTCGAACGCATCGACCACGGCATCCGCTGCCTGGAGGACCCCGAACTCGTCTCCCACCTGGCCGCCACCCAGATCCCGCTGACGGTGTGCCCCTTCTCCAACGTGCGCCTGCGCGCCGTCAACACCCTGGCCGAGCACCCCCTGCCCGCCCTGATGGAGGCGGGCCTGCTGGTGACCGTCAACTCCGACGACCCCTCCTACTTCGGTGGCTACGTCCATGACAACTACCTGGGACTGCAGGAGCACCTGGGGTTGGACACCGAGCAGCTGCGCGCCCTGGCCCGCAACTCCTTCACCGCCTCCTTCCTGCCCGCCGAGCGCCGCCAGGCCCTGTTGGCCGAGGTGGACGCCTACACCTTCTAGAACCCAAAAAACGGGGCCCTCGCGCACAGCGCGAGGGCCCCGTTTTTTGGGGTCAGGGGTCAGCGCCAGGTCACTGACTGGCCGTGCTCACCGGTGTAGGCCACCACCCGCCCGTCCACCGCCATCGTGAAGTGGGTCGGCTCCGGCGGCCGCACGTGCTCCCAGTCAGGGAAGACCCGCCCGCCCTCGTTGGAGATCCAGTGCCCGGGCAGCTCACCCATCATCTGCTCCAGCTGCCTGCGCTCCTGCACCGACAGGTAAGCGGCCACCGCACTGTGGAAGACCACCAACGTGGCATCCTCGGGCGCCTTGGCCGCCAGCTCCGGCAACGCCTCCAGCAGACCGCCCCGCACCAACAGCGCAGGTTCGGCCGCGGCCACCGACGCCGCGGCCCGCAACCGCTCCACCCGCCCCGCCCGGGTCCTGCCGGGCCAGATGAGCGACTCCAACCAGCGCACGTCCGCCTCGCTACCGGCATCGAGCGGGTTCAGATCCAAGCCCGCCCGCCACACCACCCGCGGCACCGTCGGGGGGACCGGCACCGGCCCCCGTGTCTCACACTCCAGCAGCACCGGGCTGTGCGCCGGGCCGATCGGCGCACCGCCGTCATAGGAGTACCGGTACCGGTCCGGGTACAGGCACAGCCCCGCCGAGGCACCCACCTCGATCAACGCCAACGGCCCCTCCCACCGCGCCAGCACCGGCAGCAAGGTCGCGCACCGCCGCACCTCGTTGGTCTGGGTCATACGCTCCAACACCACCGCGCGCACCCGATCCCAGTGGGCCACCACCCACTCGGCAAACCCCGCGAAGGAGTCGGTGGGCCCACCCAGAAAACGCACCGCGCCCAACAGCAGGTTGGGTTGGCGCTTGTTACCCGCGGGCAGCGACAGCACCAGATCCAGCATCTGCTCGTCCTCGGCCACACCCAGAGCGATCCGCTCATAATCGGGCGAGCCACCAGCGGCGTAGCTGGCCGCGAATCGCCGGTAGGCGGCGACCATCCTCTCGCGCTCGGAGTCCGCTTCCACGCTCAACTGGCACCCTCTCTCACCAAGACAGCACGTGTGCGGCAACCTACTCCCCGCTACCCCGGGTCTTCACACCGACCCCGCTCCCACACGCTCCCGGTAGTGCGAGGGCGCGCACCCGAGCACCCGAACGAACGCCCGCCTCATCCCCTCATCGGTACCGAACCCACACCCCCGCGCGATCGCCGTCACCGGAGCCGACCCCTGCTCAAGACGCCGACGCGCCCACTCCACCCGCACCCGCTCCACGTACCGCCCCGGACTGCACCCCACCTGGGCGGTGAAGACCCGCGAGAACTGGCGCACCGACAACCCCGCCCGCTCCGCCATCTGCGCAAGCGACCACCCCTGCCCCGGGTCGGCGTCCACCAGGTGCTGCACCTGGCGCACCTCGGCCCGCTCCGCGCTCTGGGTCGTCAACTGGGTGGACCACTGAGCCTGCCCAGCCGGACGGATGAGGAAGACCACCAGCATGCGCGCCAGTTCCAGCGCCACCTGCCGCCCCAGGTCCTCCTCCACCACCGCCAGGGCCAGATCGATCCCCGACGTCACCCCGGCCGAGGTCCACACCTGCCCTGAGCGCACGAACACCGGGTCGCGCTCCACCTCCACGCCGGGAAACTCGCGGGCCAGGCGTGCGCAGTGCCGCCAGTGCGTGGTGGCCCGCCGCCCCTCCAGCACACCGGCGTGGGCCAGCACGAACGCGCCCGAGCACACCGAGGCCACCCGCCTCGCCCGACCCGCCAGCTCCCGTACCGCCGCCACCAGTACCGGGTCCGGGTGGTGGGCGCCCTCACCCCCGGCCACCACCAGGGTGTCGACCCTGCCCACCTGCTCCAGCGCCACCGAGGGCACCAACCCCAGCCCGCTCGAACACCGCACGCTCGCCCCGCCCGGGGAGGCGGTGCGTACCCGGTAGCGCGAACCCGCGGCGTGGGCCGCCCCGGCCCACACCTCCAGGGGGCCACTCACGTCCAGACTCTGCACGCCGTCGAAGACGACGATGACCACCTCGTGGTGGGCGCTGTGCTCGCTGTTGTGCTCCATGACCGCTATCCCACCAAGCCCCCACCACAGGTCACAAGGTCACACACCCCAACGATCCAGCCACCCACCCCACACCACCCAAAACACCCAGAAAAACCGACAAAAACCCCCGCCAAGCTGATGCCCTCCTCACCCACCCACCCCTAACCTGAACCAACGAGACCAAGGACACGAACAGATAACAAGAACTCTCACACGCCCGGGACAATCCCAGGCAGGAGACAACCACCCACACGAACGGACACCCGTGAGGCTCTCCACCCGCCACCACCTACGACACACCACCCACCACACCCCCCCACCCACCACACCCCTACTCCAGCTCCACGACGTGTCCCTCACCCACAACCACCACACCCTCATCCACCACCTCGACCTCACCC
Organism: Nocardiopsis exhalans; assembly: GCF_024134545.1. GTDB lineage: Bacteria > Actinomycetota > Actinomycetes > Streptosporangiales > Streptosporangiaceae > Nocardiopsis > Nocardiopsis exhalans. Next base: position 3,688,677 of record NZ_CP099837.1, on the reverse strand, counting down.
TGCACCCCGGCCAACACATCGCCCTCCTCGGCCTGCCCACCACCACCGCCCACGCCCTCACCCAACTCCTCAACCACCACACCCCACCCACCACCGGCCACATCACCACCCACACCACCATCCACACCACCCACCCAAACGCCACCCTCGCCCAAACCATCACCGGCCACACCAACCCCGACCACCACGACCCCTACCTCGCCCACACCCTGACCACCACCCACCTGAACCCCCACCACCTGCACACCCCCACAGCCGACCTCGACCCCGCACTCACACCCCACATCCACCACGCCCGCACCCTCCACGCCCACCACACCGGAGCCCACCTCCTACTCATCAACCAACCCACCACACCCACCCCCAGGCCCACACCCACCACCGCCCACCTCACCCTCACCAACCACCCACGCCTGACCCGCAACGCCGACCACATCCTGCTCCTGAACAACGGACGCATCACCGAAACCGGCACCCACCACCAACTCCTCGTCCGCGGCGGCGCCTACGCACGCCTGTACGCCCTCCAAAGCACCCAAACCCCACACCCCACCACGCCCTAAACTGGGGCCCGTGCCACCCATCACCAAGGAACTCACCGTCGGCCAGGTCGCCGAACGCGCCGGAGTCGCCATCTCCGCCCTGCACTTCTACGAACGCCAAGGCCTCATCCACAGCCGCCGCACCACCGGCAACCAACGCCGCTACCGCCGCGACACCCTCCGACGCGTCTCCTTCATCCGCATCTCCCAACGCGTGGGCATCCCCCTGGCACGCATCCGCCAAGCCCTGGACCAACTCCCCGAGAACCGCACCCCCACCCGCGCCGACTGGGCCGCGGTCTCCGCACAGTGGCGCGACGAACTCGACGCCCGCATCACCCAGCTCATCCGCCTACGCGACGACCTCACCGGATGCATCGGCTGCGGCTGCCTCTCCCTGGACACCTGCGTCCTCTCCAACCCCGAAGACGAACTCGCCGCCACCGGCCCCGGACCCCGCCGCCTCATGGTCGACCCCTTCAAGGACGAGGACTAAAACCCCAGGACCCCCACCGGAGCCACACCCCACCAGCGCCCCCACCGCTCCTCCACCAGCCAGCAAGAGCAAGAACCAACCGGGGACCACCCACTGACCGACCCACACCCACACACGCGAACACACACTCCACGCAAGCAACCCCAGGCACGCGCACACCCCCCTCCCACACCCGAGGAAGCCACACCCCCAGACACCACAAAGGCGGCGACGCCCCACCCCAGGGGCACCGCCGCCACACCAACAGGTCCTACCGAACTCTCACCAACCCAGAGCCCCTACAACCCGGAGGCCTCATCACGGCCGCGCCGGGCCAGCTCGTCCGCGCGTTCGTTGCCCACGTCACCGCTGTGCCCGCGCACCCACTTCCACTCCACGTCATACCGGGCGGCCACCTCGTCCAGGCGCTGCCACAGGTCCACGTTCTTCACCGGCTTCTTGTCCGCGGTCTTCCACCCGCGCTTCTTCCACCCGTGCACCCACGACGTGATGCCGTTGCTGACATAGGAGGAATCGGTGTGCAGCAGCACCGGCACGTCACGCTTGAGGCTCTCCAGTGCCTGGATGGCCGCCATCAGCTCCATCCGGTTGTTGGTGGTCTGCGCCTCGCTGCCGAACATCTCGCGTTCGTGTTCCCCGTAGCGCAGCCACACACCCCAACCGCCAGGTCCGGGGTTGCCGCTGCACGCCCCGTCGGTGTAGATGACCACACGTTCCGTCGACCCCTGGTCGACCTCGTCCCCGTTGTGCATGCCGGGCAATCTACCGCCCTCCCGGGTCACAAAAAGGCCACAGCCCCCACGACTGGGGCCACTTTCAGCGCCAATTCACCCCAATGGAGCCCACAAACCGGCCATTGCGGACCACTGACCCAACCAAAGGCGCCCCAAGCCCCAAAAAAACCAACCACCCAAAATCATCACCCACAGTAATAACCCCAGAACACAAAGCAGGGGCGCGCCAGGAAGAACCCGACACGCCCCCGCCCAAGACCCAGGGAACCACCCCGGCTACCCCGCCAGTTCGCGCTCCAGCTCCTGGGCGCGCTCCTCCCGGCGGGCGAACACGTTGTCCGCCATCTCGTTCATCTTCTTCAGCACCCGCTTGCGCTCACGCGCCGAGAGCCGGTCGATGTAGAGCTTGCCGAAGGTGTGGTCGGTCTCGTGCTGCAGGCAGCGCGCGAAGTAACCGCTGCCGCTGAGCACCACCTCGTTGCCGTCCTTGTCCAGCCCGCGCACCGTGGCGTGCTCGGCCCGCCCCAGATCCGCGTGCGGCCCGGGCACCGACAGGCAGCCCTCGTTCTCCACCACCACCGCGTCATCCAGGTCGCGCTCGTCCAACACCGGGTTGACCACGTGCCCCACGTGCCGCACCCCGTCATCATCGGGGCAGTCGTAGACGAACACCCGCAGGTCCACACCCACCTGGTTGCCAGCCAGGCCCACACCCTCGGCCGCGTACATCGTCACGAACATGTCGTCGATCAGCTGCGCCAGCTCGGCCCCGCCCAGCATCGACTCGGGGACATCGGCGTTGACCCGGTGCAGGACCTCCTCACCGGTGACCGTGACACGCAGGACACGACCCCGGGCGGCCTCGGGGGCCAGCTCCGGAAAGTCCGACACCTCCCGGCCCTGGACAACGGTAACGGGCACGGGCATGGACTGCTCCGACATGGTCCTACTCTCAAGGCGGGCTCAAGGGGATTCGGTGGCCACAACACCACCAAAGACGAAAAATAGCACGAACCGGCAGGTCGCCCCAGCACACAACAGCCAAGGCCCCCGGCCCCACCCGCACCGGACAGCGCTAACGGAACCACGCATTGCCCTGAATGAAGCACCGGGCCAGGTAGTCGCGCAACGACACCACCACCAGCCGCCTGCGGTCACTCTCATGATCCCACACCACGATCCCCGGACCGTAGTCCGTGTGAACGTAGGCGAACTGCGGCCCCATGTCCGAGTCACCGAAGAAGATCATCTCGTCGAAGGGCGCGTACAACTCCAGATAGTCCGGCTCCCCGCGCATCGCCAGGTTGTCCTCCACCAACCGACGAGCACTCCACACCACCGCGTCCCCGTACTCGTTGGTCACCCCGTCCGTCTCCCTCAACAGGGAGGCCAACTCGAACGGCAAGGGCAGCATCAGATGCTTCTCGACCTCGGCCAGGGTCACCTCGTCAGCCGGATCACTCAGATCGGCCTCGGGATACATCTCCAGGATCAGTTCACGCCACACACCCACGATCATCACAGGTCGTGGCAAGACACGGGAAATCGCGGACGGCGAGTTGCGCCGAAAATCGACCGAATCCCCACCCACACACCACACAAAACACCACTCACACCCCCCAACCACCCCACACCGAAACCCCGACCCACCCCCGACCGACTCACCAACAGACCACCCCACCTGCACCTTTCACACCGAACGCCCCACAAACGCCAAGAATGTCACCATGCGTGCACACACCAACACCAAAAGCCCATAATGGAACCCATGAAACCCACCACAACCCCCCACACCACCACCCCACACCCAACCCACCCACCAACCCCCACCGACAGGGGAGCCACCACCCCCGAAACCACCCACACCCACCCCCCAAAATAGAAACCCAGGAAGGCGCACCACCCACGAAAGAAGACACCACCATGGCCACCGCCAGCCCCACAGCCGGCCCCCTCACCGCCCTGGCCTACACCCTCCTCCTCGTCTCACAAAGCATCGCCGCCTTCCTCCTCCTCCCCCTCGTCCTCGCCTCCGCCATCCTCACCCTCATCTGGGTCGGCCTCCCCTTCACCATCCTCACCGCCACCACCCTGCGCACCATCGCCAACGCCCAACGCTCCACCCTCACCCGCATCAACCCCCAACAACCCGTCCCCGCCGCCTACCGCCCCCTCCCACCCACCGGCGTCCACACCCGCGTCCGCATCATCCTCACCGACACCGCCACCTGGCGCGACCTCCTCTGGCTCACCTCCGCCCCCCTCCTCACCTTCCTCGCCCTCGTCGCCCCCACCCTCTACGCCCACGCCCTCTTCCAAACCGCCTACGCCCTCTACCTCTGGCGCCACATCCCCGACTTCTACGGCGTCATCAGCCCCCAAACCCCCACCCAAGCCCTCCTCGTCCTCCCCCTCGCCCTCATCACCCTCCTCCTCGCCCGCACACTCCACCCCCTCACCACCACCGCCCACCACACCCTCGCCCGACTCATCCTCGCCCCCTCCGAAAAAGCCCGACTCACCGCACGCGTCGCCCACCTCGCCACCAGCCGCGCCGACACCATCGACACCCAAGCCGCCGAAATCCGCCGCATCGAACGCGACCTCCACGACGGAGCCCAAGCCCGCCTCATCGCCCTCGGCATGGACCTGGGCATGGCCGAACAAATCGTCGACACCAACCCCCAAGCCGCCAAACAGATGCTCGCCCAAGCCCGCGAAACCACCCGCCACGCCCTCATCGAACTCCGCGACCTCGTCCGCGGCATCCACCCACCCGTCCTCGTCGAACGCGGACTCGACGGAGCGGTCCACGCCCTCGCCCTCACCCACCACCTCCCCGTCACCGTCACCACCCACCTCACCGGACGCCCCGGCGACCCCGTCGAATCAGCCGCCTACTTCGCCATCGCCGAACTCCTCACCAACACCGCCAAACACGCCCAGGCCACCCACGCCTGGGTCCACATCAACCACGGCCGCCAACGACTGGTCATCACCGTCACCGACAACGGAAAAGGAGGCGCCCAACCCACACCCGAAAGCGGGCTCACCGGCATCGCGAGCCGCCTGGACGCCTTCGATGGCACGATGAACATCACCAGCCCCACAGGCGGACCCACCATCGTGACCCTGGAGATCCCTTGCGCGTTGTCATCGCCGAAGACCTTGCCCTCCTCCGCGACGGACTGATCCGACTCCTCGAAGCCCACGAATTCACCGTCGTGGCCGCCCTCGACAACGGACCAGACCTCCACAACGCCCTCATCGAACACAAACCCGACGTCGCCGTCGTCGACGTCCGACTCCCCCCGACCTTCACCGACGAAGGCCTCCAAGCCGCCATCCAGGCCCGCACCCACGTCCCCGGCCTGCCCATCCTCGTGCTCTCCCAACACGTCGAACAGCTCTACGCCCGCGAACTCCTCTCCGACGACGGCGGCGGCGTCGGCTACCTCCTCAAGGACCGCGTCTTCGACATCGGCCAGTTCATCGAAGCCATCCGCCGCGTCGCCGCCGGCGGCACCGCCATGGACCCCGCCGTCATCTCCCAACTCCTCGCCCGCCAGGACCAGAGCGGCCCCCTCGCCCAACTCACCCCCCGCGAACGCGAAGTCCTCGCCGAAATGGCCGAAGGCCGCTCCAACTCCGCCATCGCCGGACGCCTCTACATCACCGAAAAAGCCATCAGCAAACACATCAACAACATCTTCACCAAGCTCGACCTGCCGCCCTCCTCCGACGACAGCCGCCGCGTCCTAGCCGTCCTGGCCTACCTCAACGGCCAATAACCGCACCGGCCCACCACCCGACCAGGCCGACCCACCGCACCAACACAAAAGGCCGCGGCCCCGAAGGGACCGCGGCCACCACCGCCCAGCTCAGACAGCCAGCTCAGAACCTAGTCACGACGCACCCGGTACAACCCGTCGATCTCCTCCGAGAACGCACGCAGCACCGCCTCACGCCGCAACTCACCCGTCGGACGCACCAACCCCGACTGCACCGTGAACTCCTCCGCCAACACGTGGAACGACCGCACCGCCAAATGCCGCGGCACACTCCGGTTCGCCTCATACACCAGACCCTGCACCTCCCGCAGCAGATCACGGTCCCCCGCGATCTCCTCCGGCGCCATCGACAACGGACGCCCGTTCACCAACCGCCAGTACTCCAACTGATCACGCACCAACGTCACCAGAGCACTCGCGAACGGACGCCCCTCCACGATCACCAACACCTGACTGATCAACGGATGAGCCCGCAACCGGGCCTCGAACTCCGCCACCACCTCGGCATCACGCGAACGATCACCCGAAGCACCCCCGGCGCCGGCAGCGCCGCCGGTACCCGCCACCACCGCGAACTCACCCGTCCCCGGCCGCACCGACGTGGGCTCCCCCCGGCGCTCCACCGGCTCCTCCACCGCCGAAGCCACCTCCAGCTCCCGCGTGGGCGCCTCAGCCAACGGCAACGCCGCCGTGGCGGTCACCGCCGACGGCTCAGCCCGCTCCGCCGGCTCCCTCAGCACGACCGGGTCGGCCTCCACCGCCGGAGCGGGCCCCCGAGGCACGAACCGCCCCGGGACCTGCGCCATCGACGCCTGCGGCCGCAACCGCTCACGCACCCGCACATAACCCTCGTTGTCCACCTCGGCCAGCACACCCGTGGCCAGCCACCCCTCACGGAAGGCCGCCCGCGAGCCCTCACCGTCCGCCCAGTAGCCCGAGAACACCGCGCCACCGCGCACGTACAGCTCGCCCTCGCGCGAAACCCACACCTCACGCCCGGGCATCGCCTTGCCCACCGTGCCCGGCACTCGCTCACCCGGAGCGTTCGCGGTGAACACACCCGCGGTCTCCGCGGCCCCGTACACCTGCATCACCGGCACACCCACACCGCTGAAGTAACTGTCCAACCGCTCCGAGAGCCCCCCGCCCCAGCACACCGCCAGGTGCACCCGGCCACCCAGCAGATCCCGGATCTTGGAGAACGACCAGTCGTACATCGACCGCGACAGCCGCTGCCAGGCGCCCTTCTTGGGTGACTGGTCGAACTGCACCGCCGCGTCCATCGCCGCGTTGAACGTCCCCACCGAGTCCCAGTCCGTGGAGTGCGCGCTCTCCCGCTCCACACCGTGCACCCGCTCGAACAGCCCCGGCTGGCACACCAGCACCGTGGGCTTGAACCGCTCCAGCTCACGCCGCAACCGCCCCGGCGCCACCAGGCCCACCCGGATCCGGCCCACCGCACACGCCACCAGCGAGGCCAACCCCGCGAACTGCGACAGCGGCAGGTCCAGCACCGCGCTCGCCCGTCCAGGGGCCAGGCCCTCCAGCCGCGGCCACATCCGATCCACCAGATCGGCGGCGGCCGTCAGCAGCGCACCGTGCGAGAGCACCACACCCCGTGTCTGCCGCGAGACCGTGCTCACCGGGTACAGGATCACCGCGGGGTCCTCGGGCACCACCTCGTCGCGCCGGAACCGCACCGAGGAGGCGTCCATGTACGTGCCCAGGCTCACCACACTGGGCAGGCCCTCCTCCAGGCGCCACACCCGGCCCAGGTCCGGCAGCTCACGCTGTAGTCCCACCGCGGTCCGGTACTGGCGATCGCCCTGGACCACGGCCGCCGACGGGCGGGTCTGGCGCACCACATGCGCCACCCGCTCGGCCGAGGCCGTCTCCGGCAGCGGCACCAGCACCGCCCGCACCGACCACACCGCGTAGGCCACCCGCACCCAGTCCTGGTGTGAGGCCGACACCAGGAGCACCCGGTCGCCCTCAGCCACACCGGCCGCGACCAGCCCCTTGGCCAGAGCCGTCACCTCCGTGGCGAACTCCCCGGCGGTCCGGCGCTCCCAGGCCCCGTCCGCCAGGACGGAGAACACGTGCGCGTGCGCGTCAGAGGTCGCCACCTCATACACCAGGTCGCTCAACCCTGAGTGTGCTCGAGCCAACGAACCGGGGGTCTCGCCCATACCCTCATCCTCTGTCACATCATGAAGGCGGGCCCCACACGATTCCCACCCGCCTCAGTCGGGGAATTGTGCCCTACTGTGCCCATTTCCCCAACGAACGGCAACCTCAGGGTGCAGAACTCAAGACTCAGGGCAAAACAGGCAAGGACCTGGGCTCATCCCACCTTTGACCGGGCCGACCACACGAACGCCAACAACGACAACACCGCCACCGACGCCATCACCACGGACATACTCACCAACGAGGCCTCGCCCGAAGGCGTCATCCCCGCCATCGCCGCGATCGCACCGCCCAACGCGAACTGCAGCGAACCCATCAACGCCGAGGCCGTACCCGCCACCGCCACCGGCTGACCGTCCAAGGCCGACACCGTCGCGTTCGGCATGATGAACCCGACACTGAACATCATCAGCGCCAGCAGACCGGACACCATCCACAGCTGAGCCACCCCGAACAACGCGAGCGCCAGCAGCGACACCACCGCGACCAGCGCCAGCAGCAGACCCAACAGCAGCCGACGCGAGGTGTCCACCCGGCCCACCAGCAGACCGTTGCCCTGTGTCCCCGCCATCATCGCCAGCGAGTTCACCGCGAACAACCACCCATAGCCCTGCGGCGAGATCCCGAACTCGTTCTGCGACACGAACGAGAACGCCGAGACGTAGGTGAACAGCATCCCGAAGCTCAGCCCCAGCGTCAGCACCGGACTCACGAACTTCGGATTACGCACCAGCGTCCCCACCGTCGAGGCCAGCTGACGCGGACCCTGAATGCGCCGGGCCTCCTTCGGCAGGCTCTCGGGCAACCACAGCAGCACCAGCACGAAGCTCAGCGCCGACATCGCCGCCAGCACCCAGAAACTCAACTGCCACGGGCCCACCAGCAACAGCTGCGCACCCACCAGCGGCGCGAGCAGCGGGGCCAGCATCATCACCAGCGCGAGCCGGGAGAAGAACCGCACCGCGTCGTCACCCTGGAACATGTCGCGGACCACGGCCCGGGCCACCACCGCACCCGCGGCACCGGCCACACCCTGCAGGAACCGCAGCGCGATGAAGACCGTCACGTTCGGCACGAACACACACAGCACCGACGTCACCGTGAACAGCGCCACGCCCACCAGCAGTGGGCCGCGACGACCCCAGGCGTCACTCATCGGCCCGATGACCAGCTGCCCCACGGACAGGCCCAGCATGATCGCGGTCAGGGTCAGCCCGATCTGCCCTTCCGTCGCCCCCAGCTCCTGGGTGATCTGCGGAAAGGCCGGAAGATACATGTCGGTCGCCAGCGGCCCGGTGGCCGTGAGTACACCGAGGACCAGCACGAGCAGCGCGATCGACTTGCGCGACCGAGTCGAACTCGGGCGAATCTCCTGTTCAGGGGAGGCGGAGGGGGACGATGGGGACTGCACAGGCACTCCAGTTCGAAGAAACGTCAAGGGGTGGTTGGGAGCGTGCCCAGGGGTATGGACCACTCCATACCAACACCGAAGAGGAGGTTTTCGCTCCCCACCCAACCACCCAAAACCTGTGACGTCCCTTACGTCCCGGTCTCAGTCACCGCACCAACCGGTCCAACAACCTCTCCACCTCGGCAGCCGGATCCAGGGTCAACCCCCCGTGGATCGGCCCCGGCTGCACGATCGTGCTCCTGGGCGCGGTCAGCCACCGGAACCGCTGCCCCTGCCGCTCCCGGCCGGCCAGGCCCGCCTCAGCCCCGCCCCGGCACATCACCTCGACCGCATCCAGAGCCCGGCGCACCCCCGCCACGTCCACCCGGGGATCCAGCGCCCGCAGCCGGTCCTCGTCCAGGGCCGAACGCGACGCCAGGAACGCCCGCTCCTGCGAGTACACGATCACCCCGGCGTTCACGCACTCACCGCGCTCCAGCCGCGGGATCACCCGCAACAGCGCGTACTCGAACACCGCGCGTTCGCGCTCCACACCCACCTGTCCGGTGGTCACCGTGGTGTACCGCTCGCTCACGAGGACACCTCCGGCAGCCAGGAACGGTCCGCGACACGGGCCGACAGGTGCTTCACGTACGCCTCACGCACTTCCCCGGCCGAAGCGAACCCCGGCTCGTCCACCAGCCACTCGTCGGGCACCAGCCCCACCGCCTCCCGCAACAGGCCCTCGTCCACCAACGGGGCCAGGGCCGCGTCCGCCGCCGCCAGGTCCGGGGCGGCCCCGGACAGCACGTGGTCGGAGGCATCGTAGGCCCGACCCACGAACTTTTCGGCGTTGGCCCAGCTGTGGTGGAAGATCAGCGTCGCCCCGTGGTCGATCAGGTAGGGCCGGCCGTGCCACAGCAGCATGTTCGGGTTGCGCCAGGAGCGGTCCACGTTCCCGGTCAGCGCGTCGAACCACAGCACCCGCCCGGCGAACTCCCGGTCCACCTCGAAGGTCAGCGGGTCGAACCCCAGCGCACCGGGCAGGAAGTCCATCCCCAGGTTCAGCCCGCCGCTGTTCCTGAGCAGCTCCTGAACCTCCTGGTCGGGCTCACCGCGGGCGATGACCGCGTCGAACTCCACCAGGGCCAGTTCCGGAACCGGCAGCCCCAGGGCCCGCCCCAACTCACCGGTCACGACCTCGGCCACCAGCGTCTTGCGCCCCTGACCGGCACCGATGAACTTGACCACGTACATTCCCAGGTCGTCGGCCTCGACCAACCCCGGGAGCGAACCTCCTTCGCGCAGCGGTAGCACGTACCGCGTCGCGATCACCTTTTTCAGCACGCTGGCCAGCATAGGCACCGATCCGGACCGACGCGCCGACCCGCCGGAGCCCCATGCGCTGTAGCGGACACAGAAGAGTCGTGTCCCCCAACCCACCCGGACACGACCAGACCCTTCTCACAGCCCGCCTAACCAAGGCTGAACACGTTCTAGATACCGGCCAGCCCCGCCCCAGCGCGTTGAGACTCCCGGGGGAGGAGTTGGAAGGGGGGCGGCGTAGCCGCACAAAACTCTTTTCGTTGTTACTTGCTTTTATAGAAAAGCCGCGCCACCTTTACGTCGTAGATTTACAGCAGGAACGAAGACACTCCGGAGCCGACCCACTCCCGACCCAAGAAAAATGGGCGGGCACCGCCCCCTATCCTGGCTCTCTCCAACCCCGCCGTCTCCCCTCCCCGTCGCCCAGCCCTGGACCACACGCACTCCCCTCAAGGAGAAACGACGCTTGACACCCGCCTCTCCGGCCAGACCGTCCTGGTCACCGGTGGCTCCGGCGGCATCGGGGCGGCCATCAGTCGCGCCTTCGCCGCACAGGGGGCCCGTGTGGCCGTCCACTACCTCGCCCAGCAGGCCCCCGCCCCCGAGGGCTCCGCGTGGGAACACCTCACTCCCCCGCCGGAGGAGGGTGAGAAGCTCGCGACCGAGCTCGGGCACGGCTCCTTCACCATCGGCGCCGACCTGTCCGAGCCGGGCGGGGCCCCCTGGCTGATCCGCGAGGTCACCGAGCGGGCCGGGGCACTCAACGTCCTGATCAACAACGCGGCGCACTGCGAATCCCCGGACGCCGTGGACACCCTGACCCACGCCTCGATGGAGCGCCACTACCGGGTCAACGCCGTCGCCCCCGCCGTGCTCATCGCAGAGGCGGCCCGGCTGCACCGCGGCGACGACCCCCTGTCCGTCGTCAACATCTCCACCGACTCGGCTCGGGCGTTCCCCGGCCAGATCGGCTACGGCACCTCCAAGGGGGCGCTGGAGGCGCTCACCCGCGCCACCGCCCTGGAGCTGGCTCCGCGCGGGATCCGGGTGAACGCCGTCGCCCCCGGCCCCGTCCAGACCGGATGGATGGACGACGACCTCCTGCGTCGGGCGCAGGAGGTCGTGCCGATGGGCCGGGTCGGAACCCCGGAGGACATCGCCGACGCCGTGGTCTACCTGGCCTCGCACCAGGCGCGCTGGATCACCGGTCAGGTCCTGCAGGTGGCCGGCGGGCACGCGCTGTAAGACCCGCCGCCCCCTCGTCGACGTCTCCGCTCCCCTACCGGAGCCTGCGGGCGCGGATCACCGCGTCACGCATGCTGAACTCCCGGCCGTCCGGGCGGGTCACCCGGTGCGAGCGGTCCTCGGCCACGAGCACCTCCCAGTCCGCACGGTCCAGGTCGGCCGCGAGCTCGGGCGCGGTGAAGTGCACGTGCGCATCGTGTCCGCGGTCGTGGGTGCTCTGCTCGTCGCCGGGGTGGTGGCCGACGAAGAGCAGGGTCCCGCCCGGGGCGACCGCCGCCGCCAGTCGGGCGAGCAGGTCCCGCAGCGACCCGGTGGTGTGCACGTACTGGCTGTTCACCAGGGTGAAGTGGCCTTCCGGCGGGGCCCAGCGGGTCAGGTCGGCCTGCTCCCACGTGATGCGGTCCGCGATCTCGGGCCCCTGGGCGGCGGCTCGCTCGCGACCACGGCCCAGCGCGGTCTCGGACAGGTCCACCGCCTTCACCCGCCAGCCGCGCGAGGCGAGCCAGAGGGAGTCGCCGCCCTCGCCGCAGCCGGCGTCCAGCGCCGTGCCCGGTTCCAGGTCGGAGGCCTCCGCCAGCAGCTGCGGGCTGGTCCGCGCACCCTGGCCTCCGTGACCGGCATGCCCGCCGTGGCCGCCCGGCTCTCCCTGGCCGCCGTAGCGCTTCTCCCAGTACTCCTTGTCGAAGTCCTCAGACATTCAACACCCCTCTTCCCCCGGTACCGTCCGTGTCGCCAGCGGCTCCAGGCCGTGGCGCCGGTCACCCATGACCCGTTCGCAGAGCCGCGCCTCCGCTTCCGCGCCCCCGGGTCCATCCCTCAGATCGTTGGTCACACGACCACCTCCACGAAGGATGATGCGCACTCGCGGCGTTTGGCGCAATGTTCGTTGCCAATATGGCAAGCTGGGCGGATGGACGACAAGTTCGACGAGACCCTCTCCGCGGTCGGCCCCCGCCTGCGTGAACTCCGGCGGCGGCGCGAGGTCACCCTGGCCGAGCTGTCCGAGGCGACCGGGATCTCGGTGAGCACCCTGTCCCGGCTGGAGTCCGGCGAGCGCCGCCCCAACCTCGAACTCCTGCTCCCCCTGGCCCGGGTGCACGGCGTCACGCTGGACGAGCTCGTGGACGCCCCGCCCACCGGGGACCCGCGCATCCACATGCGCCCGGTCACCCGGCACGGTATGACGATGGTCCCGCTCACCCGCAAGGCGGGCGGCATCCAGGCCTACAAGCTCATCCTCCCGGCCAACAGCCCCCGGCGGGAGCCCGACCCCCAGACGCACGAAGGCTACGAGTGGCTCTACGTGCTCAACGGAAACCTGCGGTGTGTGCTGGGCGAGCACGACATGGTGCTCTCCCCCGGCGAGGCGGTGGAGATGGACACCCGGCTGCCGCACTGGTTCGGGTCGGCCGACGACGGAGCGGTCGAGATGCTCAGCCTCTTCGGCCGCCAGGGCGAACGCGCCCACCTGCGGGCCCGCCCCAAACGCCGCCAGAGCCCCGCGGAGACCGCCGAGCAGGACTCCTGAGGCCTCTCTCGTACCCCGCAACCAGCTAGAGGTTGTCCTCGGGCAGGTCGCCCCAGTCGTCTCCGCCGTCCTCGCCCGGGTTGGGCACGGTGGGCACCGGGCTGGCAGGGTCCCCCTCGCCGTCCTCGGGTGAGGGGCTGGGCTCGGTCTCCTCCGCCGGTTCGGACTGTTCGAAGTCGGGCGGCCCCGAGGTCGGCATCTCCGGGGAGGGGAACTGCATCATCCACAGGTACAGGGAGAACACCAGCAGCAACAGGAGCAGGAGCAGCACGCCCAGCCCTGCGATCAGCCACCAGTTGGCCTCACCGGTGGCCACAGCGCTGTCCCGGCGGCCCGTCCAGGGCGACCAGCGCACCGCCGAGCCGCCCCGCTCCCCCGCCCAGTGCGGCATCACCACCGGCCCCTGCCGGACCACGGGCCCGCCCCGGCCGGCCTCCTCCAGGAAGTGCCCTGCCCCGGCGCCGCCCTCCTCGTAGGGCACCGCCACCCACAGCGCCGAGCGTCCGCTGGTGCGTGCGGAGGCCACCCCCGCGCCGTCGCGGACCGCGTGCGCGAACCGCTGCCGGGTGGGTTCGTCGATGGCCGCGGCGTCGTTGAGCATCGCCACGCTCATCCGCTCCCCGGCGGCGTCGCGCCCCAGGTAGACCACGCCCAGGCGGGACTCGTGCAGCCTGCCCAGCAGCCGGTAGCCGCCGAGCTGGCGCGGGTCGACGTCGTTGAGGCCTCTTGTCGGCGCGGTCATGTCACTTCCCCTCCCCCGTCGGTACCGGTCCCATGCGTCCCCTGACCTGTGCTGTCCTGTGTGTCCGTGCCGTTCTCCTCGTCCGTGCCGTTTTGTGCGCTGTTCCCGGTCTCACGTCGCCTACCGGACCGAGAGCGCCCAAACAGGGAGTGTCGCCACAGGTGATCCACAACCTACTCCTTACCGGCGTCCACGCACAGGACACCGCGAAGCACCCTCCTCTCCCCTCCTCAGGTCCCCGGGCGGGGACCGCTGAGTCTGTCTCCCCGCTCCCGCAGAGGCGCCCTGCCCTCGGCCGCAGGCTCAGGGCCTCCTCCCCCGCCGACCGCGTTGGAGGCCCAGTTCGGACACGGCCAGCAGGACGAGCCACACGAGTATGACGGGCACGGCGAACCACAGCACCACCGCACCATAGAGGTCGAGCGCGCTGTACCCTCCGGCTTCCAGGACCAGGTAGCCGATATAGGCGCAGTAGAAGAGCAGGAGCACCGCACCCTCCCACCGGGCCACGGCGAACCTGGTGAGGGCGATGGGCAGCAGGATCAGCGTCACCGCGAACATGATCGGTATGTCGAACCGAAGGGCGCTGGCCGCCACCTCGATCCCCTCGGGGGCGACCACGGCGCTCAGCCCGAGCACGGCTCCGATGTTGAACACGTTGCTGCCGACCACGTTGCCCAACGCCAGGTCGCGCTGGCCTTTGACCACCGCCACGACGCAGGTCACGAGTTCCGGTAGCGACGTGCCCACCGCCACAACGGTCAACCCGATGACCAGGTCGCTCACCCCCAGCTGAGCCGCGATCCGGCTGGCGGCGTCCACCAGCAGCCTGGCGCCCGCCACCAGCAGGGCGGCCCCCAGGACCACGAGTCCGAGGTCGGCCAGGACCCGGAGCGCGCGTGCGCCCCGAGCGCGCTCGGGGCGCTGAGCGAGGCCATCGGCCCCGGGGGCCGGGGCGGAGCCGGCGTAGGCCCGGCGCCGGGAGACCACCACCGTGACGGTTACGTAGACCAACAGCGCGGCGAACAGCACGACGCCGTCGAACCTGCTGACGGTTCCGTCCAGGGCCAGCAGGAGCATCCCCGCGGACAGCACGATCATCACCGGGATGTCGGTGCGTACCACCTGGGAGTTCACCGCCAGGGGCGCGGCCAGCGCCGCCGCCCCCAGTACGAGCAGGATGTTGGCGATGTTGCTGCCCACGACGTTGCCCACGGCCAACCCCGGGTAGCCGTCGAACACCGCGCCGACACCGACGGCCAGCTCCGGCGCGGAAGTGGTGAACGACACCACGGTCAGCCCCACCACCAACGGCGACATCCCCAGGGTCCGGGCCAGCGAGCTCGCTCCCCGCACGAGCGACTCTCCTCCGGCTATCAGGAGCACGAAGCCCAGGATCAGCGCGAAGACCGTCACCGCACTCAACTCAGCCCTCCACAGGACGCACGGCACACCGAGCCCAACCTACCCCTGGCTGGGTCCCTGCTCCTCGTCCCCCGCCCCGGCCGCGGCCAACACTTGCCTCTCGGCCGGGACAGCGGGGCTCCACAGCTCCCATTGCCCGTCACGACGGCGCCGCTGCCAGGGGCGTTCGGGCCCCTCGCGCAGAACCAGGGAGACCCATCCTCCGTCGAAGTAGTTCTTGAGCAGGTCGTTTCGCGCGATGAGCACGTCCACCCGTTCGATCGGCGCCTCGACCGCGTAGAGCGCCCGCATCGGCTCGTGGTACAGACGGTCGCCGGCCCCGACCGACTGCCAGGGGAGCCCGAGTCTCAGGTCCCCGCTGTGGCCCTCCAGCACACCGACCTCGCCCACCACGTTGTGCAGCGTCTTGTCACCCGCCCCCAGGACCCGCGGGTCCACGCTGGAGAAGTAGTACTGGGCGTTGATCCCCTGCACCACCAGGCCGGGAGCGGTCAGGATCGTCTCCAGCACGGTCCCGTCGGGGTCCACACGCCAGTCGTAGGAGTGCAGGAACGTCCGGGTCTGCAGGTCGAGCCCGCGCACCATCTCGCCCGGGCCGATGATGAAGGCGGCGTGACGGGCCAGTCCCCATTCGGGACGTACCTGCGCCCAGTCGGCCGCACGCCCGTACGCGGACCCGGCTGCGCCGGGAAGGTGTTCGGCGCGCTCGCGGGCCAGCCCCGATCCGGCGGTGGCCAGATCCGCCCGTAGCCGGTCGATGTCCGCGCGGTGCGTCCCGGGAATCGTGTGCGCGTCGAGGAAGCGCACCCGGTCGGTGGCCGTGTCGTGCTCGGCCGCGACGAAGACGGTGTCGTCGGGGATGGTGGTCCCGCGTTCGGCCAGCGCCGCACGGACCTGCGGCCGGTTGAGGATCGCACAGGCCGCACGGGCGTTGGGGCCGCCGCGCTGGCCACCGCAGGCGCCGCAGTCCAGCGCCGCCTCGTAGGCGTTGTTCTCGGTGTGGCTGCCGTGGCCGGCCAGGAGAACGATCCGTGCGAAGTTCTCCACCAGCCCGAAGGTGCGGAGCGCGGTTTGGGCCCACAGGACCTGTTCCTCGACGTCGGAGCCGAGCCGCCGCGCCTGGCGGACGCGGTCGGCGTGGCCCTCCTGGGTGAGGGCGAGCTGTTCCCGCAGACGGGGTTCGCCTCCGGCGAGCGCCCGCAGACGGTACTCCTCGCATTCCTGTTCGGAGAGTCCGGGGCGGGCGAGCAGGGCGCGGATCCCCTGGTGTTCGGCGGCCCGGGCCAGGGCCTCGGCCTCCTCCCAGTCCGGGGCGTTCACGGTGAGGTCGGTGGTTCGTCGGGTGGCCCGTTCGGCGAGGCGGCCGCGTAGCCGCGTGTAGAGGGCGGGGGCCGCGGTCCTGACGGCGGACAGCGGACCGGCTACCCACCCGGCGGCCTCCGCCAGCGCGAAGGGGGACGCCAGGTCGTCCTTGGCGCCGTGGAAGGCGCGCGCGAGCGCGTCGGAGTGGCGTTCGGCCGCGATACCGCGTGCCGCCTCCGTCTCGGCGCCCTCTGCCGGAAGCTCCGTGATCCGGGTGTTCGGGGTGAGCGGTGCCGGGCACAGACGTGCCTCGTGGGGGCTGGACAGGCCCCGGTAACGGATGGCCAGCTGGTAGAAACCAGCGAAGCCGAAGGTCTGGTAGGGGCCGAGGTCTTCCAGGTGGCGGCGTAGTCCCTCCGAGCGCGCGTCGATGCAGAACACGGCCTGCGCCGGGGGGCGTCCGGTCCGCTCGGGCGGAGCCGGGCGGTCCAGGGCGGTCAGCAGTCGGTCGCGGTAGTGCCACTCGTAGGCGTCCAGCCAGACCCATTCGCGCTCGGTGGCGGGCAGGCGTTCGAGCACGTCCCTGAGCCGGTTCAGAGCCGGCCCTCCAGGCGTCGAGGCACCCAGGGCGCGTGCGACGCCACAGGCGCGCGCGAAACCGGACTCCACCCCCGAGAGCGGACGCTCGTCCACGAGCCGTACCTCGATGAGGGCCCGCAGCGAACCGCTTCCGTAGGGAAGCTGGCTGGTGGCCGCCTCGACGAGCGCGGCCTCGTAGGTCAGACGCATCGCCAACAGGTCGACCAGGTCGGCGGGGTGCGGTGCCTGGTCAGGGTGTTCACCGCGCCATTTGACCTGGCTCGCCCAGCCCGGGGTGCGTGCGAGCTGGGCCCGCAGTTCACCTCGGTGCTCGCCTTCGGGCACGTTCAACGCGGCCAGCGCCCCGAGCACCGCGTCCTCGGGACGCTCGGGCAGGTCGGTGAAGCGCTCCTGGGACAGGCGCAACCGCCGCAGGGCGGGGTCGGAGGCGACCAGCGCGCGCCAGGACCCGTAGAGGCCGTGTTCGCGCCCCGGCATCGACCAGTGTGCCTGTGCGGTGTCGAAGAACGCCGCGCACCACTTGCTGACCTGACCGTCCACGGCCTCGGCGACCCGTGTTCCGAGGAGCGTGTCGCACCACTGGCCGGCACCGCGTGGCCGTGGTGCCCCTTTCGCCGGCTCCTCACCGTGCAGGAGGTCGGTACGCAGTACCTGCAGTGCCGTGCGGGGGCGCTCGCCGAGCAGGACCGGGTCGAGTCCGGCCAACTCGGGCAAACGCCGCAGCAGGGCCGCGTCCAGGTCCGCGTCGTTGATCCGGCCCTGGACGTGCAGGGCGCGAAAGCGTTCCAGGGGCAGGTGGCCGCGCAGCCCGAGCAGGTCGCCCGCCATCCGCACCGCCTCTTCGAAGGGAAGGTGCTCGACTCCGCCGAGCGGGTTCACGGCCACGAAGGTCTTCAGCGGCCAGGCCGCGGAGAGGACCCTCTCCGCCGAGGCCACCTGCGCCCGCAACCGGTTGTGGCTCTGCGATCTGAGAGCGGTCATCTTCAGACTCCAGACGGGATTCGAAGGGAGGGCTGTCTCGGGGTCGTGCTGCGCCATCCGTCATCGGTGACGACCGTGCCCGCGTCGAGCGCCCGTGTGTACAGCACCGAGCGCGTGCTCTGCGAAGACCTGAACCAGACCAGGGAGAGCGCCGCCATGACGGCTGCGGGGACCAGTACCAGCCAGGGGCTTGCGGAGTGGGCGGCCTCACCGAGCACCGGCCCGAGGAAGTCCTTGGCCACGGCCACCAGGGCCGCGTAGGCCACGCACACGCTCGCTGCCGCACCCATGCCCACGGCTGCGCGCCCCGGTGTCGCTCCGAGCCAGACCCACAGGGCGCGCGCCGCGCTGAACCAGGCGAAGGCGAGCAGCACGATCGCGCCCGGCTGTTCGAGGGCCCCCCGCGCGAAGGTGGCCAGGGCCAGTGAGATCGCCGCGGCGGGCACGAGCGCGGCCGCTGCCAGCCGCAGGGGTGGCGGCCAGCCGGTTCCGGCCGGAGCGGGGAGCGGGACGGCCCGGTGACGCTTGCGGTTGTGGATGGCGGAGTCGACGCTCAGGAACAGTGTCGCCTTGTACATTCCGTGCGCGACCAGGTGGAAGACCACGGCGGCGAAGGCGCCCAGCGCGCAGGCCATCACCATGAACCCCATCTGGCCGATCGTGGAGTAGGCGAGCGCGCCCTTGGCGTCGGGGCGAGCCAGCATCAGCGCCGTCCCGTAGAGGGCCGTCAGCGCTCCTACCGTGAACGCCAGGTGGGTGGCCAGGCCGGACGCGCCGAAGACCGGGCCCATACGGACCAGCAGGAAGCCCCCCGCGTTGACCAGCCCGGCGTGCATGAACGCGGAGACCGGGGTGGGGGCTGCCAGGGTCGCAGGCAGCCAGCGGTGCAGGGGCACCAGCGCGCAGCGGCCCATCGCCGCCACCAGTAGCAGGCAGGCCACCAGGGGGGCCGCGGGTACGCCCACGCCGAAGAGGTGGAGCTGTTGTCCCGCCAGTTCCTGGGCCCCGGCCTCCACACCGCGCAGGTCGAGGCCGCCGATCGTCGTCCAGAGCACGGCCGCGGCCGCTATCAGCGCGAGGTCGCCGACGGCATGGGCCGCTGCGGTCCGGCGCAGGCCCGTTCTGGCAGCAGGCAGGTCCGAGCGTTGGGCGAGCATCACCAGAAGGCCCAGACCGCTGGCGACCCAGGCGGCGACGAGCACCCCGAACGTGGCGGAGCTCACCAGGACCGCGACGGCCGTGGTGGTGGCTCCCATGGCCGCGATCAGGCGTGCTTGACGCGGGTCGCCCGAGAGGTAGCGGTTGGCGTACGACTGCACCACGGCGCTCACGCCGAGCACCAGGGCCAGCATCACCACCGACAGGCGGTCGGCGAACAGCCCGGGGGCGGTGACCGGGCTCTGGGAGAGCGCGGAGAACGCTGTGGGGACGACCGCGCAGAGCGCGGCTGCCGCGGCTGCCGCGCCGAGCGCGCCGGCGCGGTCACCGAGACGTTCGGGAGCCAGCACGCATACCAGCGCGGCCAGTCCCGGCAGTGCCACCGCCATGACCAGCAGGGCGCTCATCGGGTCCGCCCCGGGGTGCGCAGCGGTCGGGCCGCGAAGCGGGTCGGGGGTTCCTGGGGCTCAGCGGTGCCGTGCGCGGGCCCGTGCACGCCCTCTATCGCCGCGTCGGCTTCTCTCCATGACATACGCAAATCTATACACGAATTATAAGACGTGAGTCAAAGAGCGCGACTGAACCGTCGCATGAAGTAGGGTGGGCCCGTGGCCGACTGGACTTTTCTCACCAACCACGCCCATGTACTGCTGTGCCTGGCGCGCGATCCGTACATGCGCCTGCGCGACGTGGCCGAGGCGGTGGGCATCACCGAACGCGCCGCCCAGCGGATCGTCGCCGACCTGGCCGAGGCCGGCTACCTGGAACGCACCCGTGAGGGCCGCCGCAACCACTACCGTCTGCACCCCGAGCTGCCCCTGCGTCACCCGCTCGAACGCGACCACGCGGTCGGCGACATCCTGAGGGTCCTGGACAACGGCTCCCCGCCCACGCAGGGCGTAGCTTGAGCGACACCCACCCCTACCGGGGCACCCCCGTCGCACTCGCCACCAAGCACGCCAAGGAAGAAGTACTGGCCCCCGCGCTGGCCCGCACCCCCGGCCTGCGCGTCAGCGTCCCCGAACTGGACACCGACCGGCTCGGCACCTTCACCGGCGAGATCGAGCGTCCCGCGCCGGCGCGGGAGACCGCCCTCCTCAAGGCCCGGCTCGGGATCGAGGCCAGCGGGCTTCCCCGCGGGCTGGCCAGTGAGGGCAGTTTCGGTCCCCACCCGCAGGTTCCCTTCATCCCCGTGGGACTGGAGATCCTCGCCTTCGTCGACCACGACCTCGGCATCGAGGTCGTCGAGCAACGGCTGAGCGAGCACACGAACTTCGCCCACACCACCGCCTCGGCGCTCGACCAGCAGACCGAGCGCTTCCTGACCTCGGCCCGCTTCGGGGAACACGCCCTCATCGTTCGTCCCAACGCCGGCGACACCAACGACGGCCTCCAGAAGGGGATCGTCTCCCGCGAGGAGCTCGCGAAGGCGATCCGCCGCTGTGCCCACACCTCAGAAGACGGCCTCGCCTTCGTGGAGACCGACATGCGGGCCCACCACAACCCGACGCGTATGCGGCAGATCGCCCTGCTCGCCCGACGTCTGGCCGACAGGCTCAGCGCTCTGTGCCCCGCCTGCGCAGCACCCGGCTACGGCACCGTCGACACACGCCCCGGACTGCCTTGCTCCGCCTGCCGCACCCCTACCGCCCGTATCGCGGTCGAGGTCCAGGGCTGCGCCCGCTGCGAGCACCGGCGACACCGCCCGGTCGCGGGCGCCCGTGCGGCCGACCCCGGGGAATGCCCCTACTGCAACCCCTGACGGATCGGCCGGCCCCGGCCGCTGCCCGGCCCACCCCGCTCCCGTGCCCAGCCCAGGTTCCGGCCTCGCGTTGTCTACCGGCCCGAGAGCGCCTAAACAGGTAGTGTCGCCACAGGTGATCCACAACCTACTCCTCACCGGCGTCCACGCACGGGACGCCGAGTCCGGGAAGGACGGGACATGGCAGAAACCTCACCCGGGAACGGCTCCGCTTCCGCACCGGGGCCGGAGAGCACTCCGGGCGAGCCGACCCGGCTGCTGCGGGCGGCCCTGCACGAGGTGTCCACGGTCATCGTCGGCCAGGAGCGCATGGTGGAGCGTTCCCTGATCGCTCTGGTCGCACAGGGGCACTGCCTCATCGAGGGGGTACCCGGCATCGCCAAGACCCTGGCGGTGTCCACCCTGGCCAAGGTCACCGGAGGTTCGTTCTCCCGGGTGCAGTTCACCCCCGACCTGGTGCCCTCCGACATCGTCGGCACCCGTATCTACCACCCCTCCACCGAGCGCTTCGACGTGGAACTGGGCCCGGTCTTCGCGAACTTCGTGCTCGCCGACGAGATCAACCGGGCCCCGGCCAAGGTGCAGTCGGCCCTGCTGGAGGTCATGGCCGAACGGCAGGTGTCCATCGGCGGGACCACCTACCCGCTGCCCTCCCCCTTCATCGTGATCGCCACCCAGAACCCGGTGGAGTCCGAGGGCGTCTACCCGCTGCCCGAGGCCCAGCGCGACCGGTTCCTGATGAAGGTCACCGTGGGCCACCCCCAGGCGCACGAGGAGATGGAGATCCTGCGCCGGATGAGCTCGAAGCCGCCGACCGCGCACCAGGTCCTGGACCCGGTCACCCTGGGAGAGTTGCAGGCCGACGCCGAACGCGTGCACATCCACCAGCTGATCGCCGACTACGTGGTGCGCCTGGTCATGGCCACGCGTGAGCCGGAGAACTACCAGATGCCCGACCTGCGCCAGGCGCTGGAGGTGGGGGCGAGCCCGCGCGCCACCCTGGGACTGGTCGCGGCCGCCCGCGCGCTGGCGCTGCTGCGCGGGCGCGACTACGTGCTCCCCGACGACGTTCGGGTACTGGCCCACGACGTGATCGCGCACCGCCTGGTGCTGACCTTCGACGCCCTGGCCGACGGCGTCACTCCGGCCCAGGTGGTCGACCGCATCCTGTCCACCGTTCCCGCGCCCCGGGTCATCTGGGACGAACCGCCCACCGGTGAGACCGCCTCCTTCGCCTCGCAGAGATAGGAAAGGGTGACGAGGTGATCGTGTGAACACACCCGCCATCGGTACCGATCCGCGGCTGCGTGCGGCGTTGCGGCGGTTGGACCTGCGTATCGTGCATCGCCTGGACGGGTTGTTGCACGGCGAGCACCTGGGGCTGCGCTTGGGGCCGGGTTCGGAGGCGGCCGAGGCCCGGCTGTACCAGCCCGGTGAGGACGACGTGCGGCACATGGACTGGGCGGTGACCGCCCGGACCGACACCCCGCACGTGCGCGACGTGGTGGCCGACCGCGAGTTGGAGAGCTGGACGCTGCTGGACCTGTCGCCGAGCATGGACTTCGGGACGGGTCTGCGTTCCAAGCGTGACGTGGCGGTGGGCGCCCTGGTGGCGACCAACCTGCTCACCCAGCGGGTGGGTGACCGCTTCGGCGCGCACTTCCTGCACGAGGGGCGGGTGCGGCGCTGGCCCGCACGGTCGGGCAAGGAGGCGCTGCTGTCGTTGTTGGCCACGGTGGCGGCCGCTCCGCGGGGGGACCAGCGCTCCGCGGACGCGGAGCGGGCGACTCTGGCCGAGGCGGTCGGCGATCTGGTGCGGACCCGGCGCAGGCGGGGGCTGCGGGTGGTGATCTCCGATTTCCTGGACACCCCGGCGTTCGGCGGCGAGGTGAGCTGGGAGCGTCCGCTGCGCCAGTTGGGCTCGCGCCACCAGGTGCTGGTGGTAGAGGTGGTGGACCCGCGTGAGCTGGACGTGCCGAATGTGGGTGACGTGGCTCTGCGTGATCCGACCACGGGACGGGTACGTGATGTGCGTCTGACCCGTACGGTGCGCGAGCGCTACCGCAGGGCGGCCGAGGCACAGCGGGCGGCGGTGCGGGGGGCACTGCGCCGGTGCGGGGTACACCACCTGGTGTTGCGCACGGATCGGGACTGGGTCCTGGATACGGCGCGGTTCGTGATCCACCAGCGCCGGACCGCCCACCACATGGCCAGGCACACCC
The DNA here is from genome assembly GCF_024134545.1 of Nocardiopsis exhalans. Lineage (GTDB taxonomy): Bacteria > Actinomycetota > Actinomycetes > Streptosporangiales > Streptosporangiaceae > Nocardiopsis > Nocardiopsis exhalans. The sequence goes on along the minus strand of NZ_CP099837.1, from coordinate 3,665,243 downwards.
CGGGGGTGCCGCGGTGAGTGTTTCGGGGGGTTCGGTGGACTCGGGCGGTATGAGGGTGACGAGGGCGCGGGAGGGTCCCGCGCCGGGACGGGCACGGGGGACGTGAGGCAGCCATGACCTTCCTTGAGCCGCAGCGGCTGTGGTGGCTGCTGGCCCTGCTCCTGCTGCTGGGCGCGTACGTGTACGTGCAGCGCCAGCGGCGCGAGTACACGGTGCGTTTCACCAACCTGGAGCTGTTGAACCAGGTGGTGCCGCACCGGCCCGACATCCGGCGGCACGTTCCGGCGACGCTGTTCGCACTGGCTCTGGGGGTGCTGATCGCCGCGATGGCGGTTCCCGCGATGCCGGTGGAGGCCCCGCGGGAGCGGGCGACGATCATGGTGGCGGTGGACGTGTCGCTGTCGATGGCGGCCAACGACATCGAGCCGGACCGGTTGCACGCGGCCAAGGAGTCGGCTCAGGGGTTCGTGGAGACGTTGCCGGACCGGTTCAACGTGGGCCTGGTGTCGTTCTCCTCGACCGCGACGGTGGTGGCACCGCCCACGCAGGACCACACCTCGGTGATCGGGTTGATCGAGAACCTGCGGCTGGGCCCGGGGACGGCGATCGGTGAGGGGGTGTTCGCCTCGCTGGAGGCGATCCGCAGCTTCGACGAGGAGGCGCGGGAGGATCCGCCGCCCTCGGCGATCGTGTTGCTCTCCGACGGGGAGAACACCAGCGGGCGCGACATCGCGCAGGCCTCTGCGGCGGCCGCCGAGGAGGAGGTGCCGGTCTCCACGATCGCGTTCGGGAGCGGGGCGGCGATGATCGAGATCGACGGCTACCAGGTGCCCGCCGACATCGACAAGGAGGCCTTGCAGGGGTTGGCCCGGGACACCGGGGGGCACTTCTACGAGGCCGAGAGCGAGACGGAGCTGGACGAGGTCTATGAGGACATCGGTTCCTCGCTGGGTCTGGAGATGGTGCATGAGGAGATCGTCACCCGGTTCGTGATGGTCGCGATCGTCTTGGCGCTGGCGACCGCATTGACCTCACTGCTGTGGTTCCAGCGACTTCCCTGATGTGGGGAGAACCAATCCTTGACATCAGTGATGTTGGTCACATCCCTTTAGGTGGGGTTTACACCTTTTCCTGTGCGGCCACCGGTTAGCGTTGGCATGTTTTGTCATGCCCATCCACTTCGAGGAACGATGCCGAACACACCCGCACCCCCGGCCGCGATCTGCTTCGACCTGGACGACACCCTCATTGACGACGTCGCCGCCTCGTCCGCGGGTCTGCGCGCGGTCATGGAGCGGCTCGGCCACCCAGACTTCGGCGCCGCCCGCGCGCTGTGGGACGCCCAGACCGAAATCTCCTTCGGCGCCTACCTGCGCGGCGACCTGAGCCTTGAGGACCAGCGCCGTGAGCGCATCCGGGCCCTGGCCGTCCAGGCCGGGCACAACGACGTCGCCGACCAGCACTGCGACGACCTCTACCGGCTCTATCTGGACGGCCACCGCGCCGGCTGGCAGGTCTTCCCCGACACCTTCGCGGTGCTGGGCGCCCTGTCCTCTGCCGGCTACCGGCTGGCCGTGCTCACCAACGGCATCGAGGCCCTACAGCACGCCAAGCTCCAGGCCCTGGAACTGACGCCCTACTTCCACGCCGTGGTCTGCGCCGACACCGTGGGCGCGGGCAAGCCCGACCCGCGGATCTTCCACGCCACCGCCCAGCGTCTGGGCGTGGAGCCCAGCGCCTGCTGGCACGTGGGCGACCAGATCCAGGCCGACGGCGTGGGCGCGGTGTCCTCGGGCATGCGCCCGGTGCTCGTGGACCGCCAGGCCCGCCAGCCCCTCGAGGGCATCACCACCCTCACCGGCCTGGACGGCCTCCTGCGCATGCTCGGTCTGCCCAGTGCGGCCGCGACGGGCGCACTGTGAGCCCGACCGACGACTGGATGGCCCGCCGGGTCACCGCGCACCTGATCACCTCCGGCCCCCAGGGGCCGGTCCTGTCCGGCACGCGTGTGCTGTTCGGCCAGGACCCCGAGGAGGTCGCACGTGAACTGGGCGGGCTGGAGCCGCAGGCGCCGCTGGTGGCCCTGGAGGTGCTCACCGAGACCGTGAGCCTGTACCGGGGCCGGGCCCTGCACGTGGACCGGGTCGTGTTCGCCGAGCCCCACCTGGTCTCGGCCTGGCCCTCGGTGGTGCCCGTCGAGGGGTTCACCCCCGCGGCCCCCGCCCTGGCCGAGGAGGAGCCCGGTCCCGCAGACGACGCGCGGCCCCGGCTGCGCCGCTTCGCCTCCTACGGGATCGTCACCGACGCCGCCGGGCGCATCCTGCTGAGCCGCATCGCCGAGGGCTTCCCCGGCGCGGGCACCTGGCACCTGCCCGGCGGCGGCGTGGACACCGGTGAGGACGTGCGCGCGGCGCTACGGCGCGAGGTGCTCGAGGAGACCGGTCAGGCCGGTGTGGTCGGTGACCTGATCAAGGTGGCCAGCCACCGCCGGACCCAGACCAGCGGAACCGACATCTACTCGGTGTGGGTCTTCTCCCACGTGCACGTCCTCGAGCCGAGCGAACCGCACGTGCTCGAGCAGGACGGCTCGACCGCCGACTGCGGGTGGTTCACCCCCGCGGGGCTGGCGGAGCTGCGGCTGTCCACCACCGCCCGGCGCGGCATGGAGTTCCTGGTCCAGCACCGCCGACTGCGGTGATCGGGGTTCCTGGGGCCGGGGTCGCTGAGGCCGGAGTTGTCGAGGCACTGCGGAGCCCCGGTCCCGGCCGGGCCCCACCGGCCGGCGGCGACTAGACGAGCACGTGGTGGCGCAGCCACCACAGACCCGCGCCCGCCCCCAGCACAAGGACCCCGGCCACGACCGCCGGCAGCGGCAGGCTGGTCGCCAGGACCACACACCCCACCAGGCCGGTGACCGGAACGATCAGCGGCGGACGGTTCTCGTCCGGGCCCAGGCGCAGCGCCGAGGCGTTGGTGATGGCGTAGTAGACCAGCACCCCGAAGGCGGAGAAGGCGATCGCGCCGGTCAGGTCGGCGACCAGGATCAGACCGATCACGATGGCCGCCACCACCGCCTCGGCCCGGAAGGGCACCCCGTAGCGTTCGCTCATGGCGGCCAGCGGACGCGGCAGGTGGCCGTCGGCGGCCATCGCCGCGGTGACGTGCGAGACCCCCATCAGCAGCGGCACCAGGGCGCCCAGACTGGCCAGCGCGGCCCCGGCGATCACGAACGGTACCAGCAGGGGGAACCCGGCCACCTGGACCGCGTCGACCAAGGGCGCGTGGCTGGTGGTGAGGCGCTCCCGCCCCAGCACGATGAGCAGGCCGGTACCGATCACCAGGTACAGGGCCAGGACCGTGCCCAGCGAGAGCGTGATCGCCCTGGGGATGGTGACCCGCGGATCGCGCACCTGCCCGCCCAGGGTGGCGATGCGCGCGTACCCGGCGAAGGCGAAGAAGATCATCCCCGCGGCGCCCAGCACGCCGAAGGAGCCCGGCCAGGGCCCCAGCCCGTCCACCTGGGCCACCGCGGCCAGGCGTCCGCTCATCAGCATCGTGACGAACACCGCGACCAGGACCGCCAGCACCAGCAGGAGCAGCACCTTGATGACCAGGGTGGATCTGCGCACCCCCCGGTAGTTCACCGCGGCCAGCACCACCACCGCGGCCACCGCCACCGGTTTCGCGTACTCCGGGACCGTGTAGGCCGCGAAGGTCAGGGCCATCGCCGCGCAGGAGGCGATCTTGCCCACCACGAAGGACCAGCCCGCCAGGTACCCCCACAGGTCGCCCAGGCGCTCACGCCCGTAGACGTAGGTACCGCCGTTCTCGGGGTGCCGGGCGGCCAGCCGGGCCGAAGAGACCGCGTTGCAGTAGGCGACCGCCCCGGCGATGAGGATGGCGACGGGCAGCCACGCCCCGGCGCCCAGTGCCGCCGGGGCGAAGACCGAGAACACCCCGGCGCCGAGCATCGCCGCGGCGCCGATGGCGGCCGCGTCGACGGTTCCCAGCGTCCGGGCGGATCTGGCCTGCGGTCCGGAAGAGGTGGCCAACGAGGTCTCCTTGGGTGAGTGTCTGCCGACGCCTGGCCGGCGAACGCGCTTCTCCCCGTTCCCGCGGTCCTGGTCGCTCCGGAAGGGAGGCACGAGCGGCGGGGGACGGGGAGGCCCGTAGGAACGGGACAAAGGTCGTGTCCAACTTCCGAGTGTGCCCGATACCGGTGACCGCCGGGTGCGAACCGTTCCACATCAGTATCCAGGAGTGACCTCTGACGCCGCCTCCCGGCACCGCGCGCCCCGCACGGTGCCGGGTTCGGGCATGGAGCGGCCCCCGGTGGTGGACCGGGGGCCGCTCCCAGTACGGTCGCGCCCGGATGGGCGCGGACAACGCTGTGGGGTCAGGTCGGACGCCAGGGCGAACCGGTGTTGTCGTTGATGTCCTCGGCCGCGACCTGGCGCAGCTGACGTGAGAGGTCCGACAGTGCCCTGGAGACGGCGAGCTCCTCGCCGATCTCGGGGACGTCCATGTCCGACGGGTGCTTGCGGGCCATCCCGTGGCCGCGCAGAGCCGTGCCGTCGTCGGCGATCAGCCCCACCTCGGCCCAGGTGCGCGCGGCGTCACCCTCGCTCTCCTCGGCGACGACCACGTCCACGTTCCAGCGCTTCATCGTCTGCATGGCATCCGCTCCCTCTCCGTCCGCGCCCGGACCGGGCGGGTGTTCGATGTGCGCGTCGGGTCCCGGGTAGACCAGGACCTCGTGGCCCTGCTCACTGTCTTGCCAGTGCACCTGGTACGGCGGTGCCCCCTGCGCGCCCCGGACCTCGGTGACCACCCCCGTGCGGCGGTGGGTGTCGGCGTTCGGGCTCTCGACGACCAGCCGGTCTCCTACCTCTGCTCGCATGGGTTCCCCCACAAACCTCGCTTGTCTCCATCTTCCGGGCTGTTTCGCCCGGGGACAGGGGGTTGATCCTTTCGTTTCCGGTGGTATGCGAGGTTTTTGCCGTCACGACCTCCCAGCGCCGCCTGGTAGCGTCACGGCGTGGCCCAGCACTACTTCGACTCCGATCCCGACGCCGCCAGCCGGCCCTCCACGGCCGACCTGGTCCTGCCCGACCTGCACCTGCGTCTGCACACCGACCGCGGCGTCTTCTCACCCGACAAGGTCGACCTGGGCACCCGGGTCCTGCTGGAGAGCGTTCCCGCGCCGCCCGCCGAGGGCCGCCTGCTCGACCTGGGCTGCGGCTACGGCCCCATCTCCCTGACGATGGCCTCGCGTGCGCCCGGGGCCCAGGTGCTCGGGGTGGACGTCAACGCCCGGGCCGTGGGGCTGGCCCGGCGCAACGCCGCCGAGCACGATCTGCGCAACGCCCGTTTCGCCGTGGTCGCCCCCGAGGGCGGCCTGGCGGCGGAAGGGGGCGAGGGCCCGGCCCCTGCTGCCGAGGACCTGCTCGGCCCCTTCGACGCGATCTGGTCCAACCCACCGATCCGGGTGGGCAAGAACGTGCTGCACTCGATGCTGCGCACCTGGTTGAACCGGCTCACCCCCGAGGGCGTGGCGCACCTGGTGGTCCAGCGCCACCTGGGCTCGGACTCCCTGCAGAAGTGGCTGGACGCCCAGGGCCTGCCCGCCGAGCGGGTGGCCTCCCGGGCCGGTTTCCGCGTCCTGGCCGTACGCAAGGCCCATTAGGCCCCGCCGGCCCTGGCGCCGCACCGGGCACGCGCCCCGGTACCAGGCCGGGCCCACCGGTCGGCTCCGAACCCGAATGCCCGAACCTACCGTGACGTGTCACGGGTCACGCGTGCGCGCACGACCCCCGCCCGGTAATGTGTATCGACAACCGCCGGGACCGCCCGGCCCACAGCTTCGAGGAACACACCGCAGTTGAGCACGCAGTTGCGTCCCACGGACGTCAAACGCCTGAACCGCCAGTGGCGCAGGCGCACCGAGGGGCGTCTGGCCCTTCTCGTCGAGTCGGTCACCCAGCCCTACAACCTGGGATCGATCCTGCGCACCTGCGCGACCTTCGGCGTCGACCAGCTCTGGCTCACCGGCAACAGCGCGGACCCCGACGACCCCAAGGTCGGCAAGACCGCCCTGGGTACGTCCGCGAAGGTCGCGCACACCCGCTTGTCCAGCACGGCTGAGGCCCTGGACGCCGCCCGCGCCGGCGGCTACAAGGTCGTGGCCCTGGAGCTGGCCAAGGGCGCCGTGCCGCTGCACGCCGCGCCGCTGGAGTCCGACGTGTGTCTGGCCGTCGGAGCCGAGGACCACGGCTGCTCCCCCGCCCTGCTGGCGGGCGCGGACGCCGTCACCTACATTCCGCAGATCGGCCGGGTCGGATCGCTGAACGTGGCCGTGGCCACCTCGATCGCCCTCGCCGAGGCCCGCCGCCGCGAGTGGGCGACCTTCGGCGACGAGGCCGACGCGCCCGTCGGGAACTGAGCCGGGGAATCTTTCCCCGCCGCCGGTCGTCCCTTCTTTGACCAGAACCACATATTTCACACACCCCACGCGCACAGGCGCAGAGAGAGGAACAGTGGATCCGTCCCGAAGTACCGGCAGCGTCCCCCAGGGATGCTGTGACCCAGACCTCGACGAGCCCCCTTCTCCGAAGGGCGCGCACCTGAGCAGGACCCCTGTTAGCAGGCGGAACCAGGCGGTGCGTGCCCGATGATCAGCACCATTCTCACCATCTTGCTCGGCGTAGTCGTCGTTCTGCTGCTAATCGCGGCCAACGGGTATTTCGTCGCCCAGGAGTTCGGCTACATGGCCGTGGACCGATCACGTCTCAAGGCGCGGGCCGCAGCCGGCGATACGGGGGCCAGAAGGGCCCTAGCGGTCACCAACCGCACTTCGTTCATGCTCTCCGGGGCACAGCTGGGAATCACGGTCACCGGACTGTTGGTCGGTTTCGTGGCGGAGCCCATGATCGGCACCAGTCTCGGAGAATTGCTGGGAGGCGCCGGTGTGCCCTTAGGCACCGGCGTAGCCATAGGAACCATCACCACGCTGCTGTTGTCGACCGCAGTACAGATGATCTTCGGAGAGCTGTTCCCGAAGAACCTGGCCATCGCCAAACCTGAGCCGGTGGCCCGCTGGCTGGCTCTGTCCACGAACATCTACCTCAAGGTCTTCGGGCCTGTCATCTGGGTGTTCGACCAGGCCGCGATCTGGCTGCTCAAGCTGGTGAACATCACCCCGGTGGAGGACGTCCAGCACGCGGCGACACCGCGCGACCTGGAACGCATCATCGCCGAGTCCCGTGAGACCGGTGACCTTCCCGCCGAGGTGTCCACCCTGTTGGACCGCACCCTGGACTTCCACGACCGCACCGCCGGGCACGCGATGATCCCGCGCCCAGAGGTCACCACCGTGGAGGAGGGCGACCCGGTCAGCCGGGTCGTGGAACTGATGGCCTCCGACCACTCCCGCTTCCCCGTCCTGGGTGAGGGTGTGGACGACATCGTGGGCGTGATCTGCCTGCGCGACGTGCTCGCCCTGGGCGACCGCGACCTGTCCGGCATCCGGGTCAGCGAGGTGGCGCGGCCTACCGTCATGGTCCCGACCTCGCTCCCGCTGCCGGGTGTCCTGGACCAACTGCGCGAGGCCGGTGAGGAGTTCGCCTGCGTGGTGGATGAGTACGGCGGACTGGCCGGCGTGATCACCACCGAGGACCTGGCCGAGGAGCTGGTCGGTGAGATCGCTGACGAGCACACACCGGAGGAGAAGGCCCCGGCGCACCTGGACGGCGAGGACGGCTACCTCGTGCCCGGCGCGCTGCACATCGACGAGGTCGAGCGGCTGATCGGCCACGACCTGCCCGAAGGAGACTACGAGACCATCGGAGGTCTGGTCATCCACGAACTCCACCGGCTTCCGCTGGTGGGCGACCGAGTGGACCTGCCGCTGCCCCGGCCCTCCAGCGCTCACGACGGCGACCCTGACACAGCGCTGACGCTGACCGTGAACGCGGTCCAGCGGCACGTGCCCAGCACGGTGGAACTGCGGTTGATCAAGGTCACCGATGAGCAGGTCAAGGAACGGGAGGTGTGGGCATGAGTGACATGAACGTGTGGTTGGCCCTGCTGCTGACCGCCCTGATCATCGCATTGAGCGCGTTTTTCGTGGCGATCGAGTTCGCCTTGGTGGCCGCGCGCCGGCACCGTTTGGAGGAGGCAGCACAGACCAGTTTCGCTGCACGGGCAGCGCTGAAGAGCGCCCGCGACCTGTCCTTGCTTCTGGCCGGTTCTCAGCTGGGTATCACCCTGTGTACTTTTGCCCTGGGTGCGATCTCCAAGCCCGCCTTCCACCACATGCTGGAGCCGTTGTTCGGTGCTCTGCCGACCTCGTTGGGCTACTTGCTCTCATTCGTATTCTCCCTGATCATCGTGACCTTCCTGCATCTGGTGGTCGGCGAGATGGCACCCAAGTCCTGGGCGATCTCGCACCCGGAGAAATCAGCGACCATGTTGGCCGTCCCGATGCGGGCGTTCATGCTGGTGACGCGCCCGGTCCTGATAATGCTCAACGGCATGGCCAACTGGGTCCTGCACCGCTTCGGCGTACAGGCGGTGGACGAGCTGATCAGTGGCCACAACCCGGACGACGTGCGCGAGCTGGTCGAGCACTCGGCCAAGGCGGGCGCTTTGGATTCGGAGCGCCGTGACCAGCTGGCCACGGCCCTGGAGGTCAACTCCCAGCCGATCCAGGAGCACATCACCCCGCGCGAGGAGATCGCTTGGGTGGGTCCGGACGCGGGGGTGGAGGAGATCAAGCGGGTCTCGCGCGAGTCCACGCATCTGCGCCTGGTGGTGATGGAACAGGGTGAGGCGGTGGGTGTGCTGCACGTGCGTGAGGCGCTGACCAGCCCGGCCGACACCACCGCCGCCGACCTCATGCGCCCGGTGCTGACGCTGTCGGCGGCCACACCGATGTACGCGGCGATGGGCATCATGCGGGAGAGCCGCAGCCACCTGGCTCTGGTCGAGGAGGCGGGTGAGCTGATGGGTCTGGTGACCCTCCAAGACATCCTGGACCGGCTGTTGCTGCTGGACACCGCAGCCTGAACCGAGCAAAGGACGAATAAGAGGGCGAAACCGGTTGGTTTCGCCCTCTTCTTCGTGCCATCTGGAGCTGTGCCAGAAAAAATCTTCCTTCTCTTTAAAGTCCCAGAGAACTTGACCCCCTTTTCAAACGGCGCGAAGGCTCGCAGAGTATGAGGAAGTCAAGGGGCAGGGGGAACGGGAGGGCCCCAGGTCCCGATCCATGACATTCGGGCATAAGCAACATGTGGCCTGTGGAGCCCGACCCTGTACACCAGGCCACCCGGATTGCTAGGTTCTCACCATGACTGAGCCGCGGGAAATCCGCGTCATTGAGCAGAAAAAGCTCTTGGTCAGCGTCCGCAAGGCAGCACAAATACTCGACGTATCCGAACGCGTAGTCTACGACCTTTGCTACAGCGATGAACTCGAGTCCGTGAAGATCGGCCCCAAGAAATGGATTCGCCGAATCACATGCGAATCGCTGAACCTGTACGTCGAAAAAGCCGTGCGCGAATCACGAATCGGCCATGAGCCCGAAAAACCACACCGTTGAAAGGTGGTGTCCGGTGAACCCGACCCCCACGACAGACAGCTCCCCGGCCCCGACCCGGCTCGAACCCCTGCTGCCTGGCCCCCGCAGGCTCACCGCGAGCGCCCGCGACGTGGCCGAGCTGATCGAGGCCGATCCCAGCCTGTGGCCCGCCCTGACCACCTGCGTGGCCGACACCAACGGCCAGACCATCATCCACTACGCCGCCGCACACGGCCAGGGACAGGCGGCCTCGCTCTTCGGCCCCGACGGGGTGGTCTCGCGCTGGCGGGCGCTGATGAGCGACGCCTCCGAGTCCCGGCGCGAGCACGCCCGGGGCCGCGAACGCGTGGTCACCCTGCGCGGCCACCACTCGGGACATGCGCTCACCGTGCTGTTCACCGTCCTGACCGGCAACTCCGCCGAACCCGCACCCGCGACCGGGCCTTCCGTGGGTGAGCCGAACGCGGACCGGACCCCGCCCGCACGGGTTCCGGTGGGCGACGCGCTCGCACCCGCCCCCGACCCTGCGCATCCTGACCCGGTGCGCCCCGACTCCGTACCCGCTCCCGCCGCACCGACCGGCCCCAAGGAGCGACCGTGACCATCGCCTATGCCCACACCGCCGGACGGCTGCTGTACAGCGACGCCAACTCCGTCCCGTGGCCGCTCAACCACTTCGCCTACGTGCGGGCGTGCGCGGAGCGACTGCGCAAGGAGATCCGGTTCGAGCCCTCGGTCCGCTTCCCGCCCAGCCAGCTCCAGCTCAAGGACGCCCGGCGGGCCCTGGTACGGCTGGAACCCACTGAGGACAGCCCGGGGATACTGCTGTCCTGGGACGAACTGCGCGGCTGGTACCGGATGGAGGGGTCCACCCGCAGAGCCCTGGTGCTGGGGGCCGAACCACTGCTGTCCCCGGAGGCGTTCACCCTGGCCGTGACAGCGCTGCTCTCGGCGGGGACCCGGGAGCTGATCATGGTGGCCGAGCGCGACCGGGGCTCGGCCCATCCGGTGGACTCGCTCTTCGAGCGCCGCCTGGCGGCCTACCGTCGTCCGTGAGCCCGGGGGCGTACACGGGCCGCGGGGGCGGCACAAGAATCGGGGCCGGTCACAGAAGATGTGACCGGCCCCGACCCGTTGACCCTGAAGCTGGGAACTCCTCAGCTCTGGAGTCTGAACTCCGGGGACCCTAGGCGGTCTTGGTGGTCAGCTTGACCTCGATGTTGCCGCGGGTGGCGCGGGAGTAGGGGCACATCTGGTGGGCGGCCTCGACCAGCTTCTCGGCCTCGGCCTGCTCCAGGCCCGGGATGGTGACGGTCAGCTCGACCGCGATGTCCAGGCCCTCGTCGGACTTGCCCAGGCTGACCTGGGCGTCGATGGCGGAACCCTCGACGTTGGCCTTGGCCTGGCGGGAGACGTTCTTCAGGGCGCCGTGGAAGCAGGCGGCGTAGCCGACGGCGAAGAGCTGCTCGGGGTTGGTGCCCACGCCGTCGTCGCCGCCCAGGCCCTTGGGCACGGACAGGTCCACCGCGAGACGGTCGTCGTCGGTCTTGCCGAAGCCCTTGCGGCCCTCACCGGTGACGGTGGCGTTGGCGGTGTAGAGGACGTTGTAAGCCATGGAAGGTTCCCTCTCGTTCGGCCCGGCCGTGCGCCGGGCCCGTTGGATGTACTGCTTTGGCGTACTGGCTGGTGGTTCAGGTGTCGGTGTCGCAGGGGGCACGTGCTGCGCCCCGCCCCGTGGCCTGGCTGACCGCACGGGTGAGGTGGTCGAGCGTGCCCTGGAGTTCAGCGAGCCTGGCCGGCGGAAGGTCGGTGGCACGCAGGACCCGCTCGGGGATGCCCCCGGCCCGTTCGCGCAGCCGCACGCCCTCCTCGGTGATGCTGACGTGCACGATCCGCTCGTCCTGGGGGCCGCGCCTGCGGGTGAGCAGACCGGCGCCCTCCATCCGCCGCAGCAGCGGGGACAGGGTGCCCGAGTCCAGGCTCAGGGCCAGGCCGAGTTCCTTGACCGGCAGGGTCTCGCGCTCCCACAGCACGAGCATCACCAGGTACTGCGGGTAGGTCAGCTCCAGGTCGGCCAGAATCTCCCGGTAGAGCCCGGTCAGGGCCCGGGAGGCGGTGTAGAGCGAGAAGCACAGCTGCCGGTCCAGAGCGAGGGGGTCCCCCTCGTCGATGCCTGCCATGGTTCCTCCCCCGCTTCGCAGTCCCGGCCACCGTAGCAGAAATTCGATTGTGCACAACAGGGTTGGACACAACCGATTTGGGTGCACCGCTCACCACCGGGGACCGCACAGGGAAACGGGCCCGGGGAATAACACCCCGGGCCCGTGTCAGACCGAGAAGCTCAGGCCCGACAGCCCGAACTCACAGGAAGCGCACACCCTGCGCCAACGGCAGCTCCCCGCCATAGTTCACCGTGTTGGTGGCCCGGCGCATGTACGCCTTCCACGAATCCGAACCCGACTCACGACCGCCGCCGGTGTCCTTCTCCCCGCCGAACGCACCACCGATCTCGGCTCCCGAGGTACCGATGTTGACGTTGACGATCCCGCAGTCGGACCCGGCCGCGGACAGGAACCGCTCCGCCTCGGCCTGGTCCTGGGTGAAGATCGCCGAAGAGAGCCCCTGCGGGACCCCGTTGTGCAGCTCCACCGCCTCCTCCAGGGTGCGGTAGGTGAGCACGTACAGGATCGGCGCGAAGGTCTCCTGGCGCACGATCTCGCCCTGGCCGGGCATGCGCACCACGGCCGGCTCGACGTAGTAGGCGTCACCGGCGTCCTTCTCCAACCGCCGGTCCCCGCCCACCAGCACCTGGCCGCCCTCTGCCTCGGCCCGTTCCAGCACCTCGCGCATGGCCGTGTACCCGCGCTCCCCCACCAGCGGACCCACCAGCGTGGACTCCTCATAGGGGTCGCCGATCCGCTCGCGCAGCTGCTTGTAGCCGTCCACCACGCGCTCGACCACCTGGTCCACCACGTCCTCGTGCACGATCAGCCGCCGCAGCGTCGTACAGCGCTGCCCGGCCGTGCCCGCCGCGGAGAACACGCTGCCGCGCACCACCAGGTCCAGATCGGCCGACGGCGCCACCACCGCGGCGTTGTTACCACCCAGCTCCAGCAGGTAGCGACCCATCCGGGCAGCCACCTTGGGCGCCACGGCCCTACCCATCGCCGTGGAGCCGGTCGCCGAGAGCAGCGCGATGCGCTCGTCCTCCACCAACACCTCACCGACCTCGGCACCTCCCAGGACCACCCGGTGGATGTCCGAGGGCGCCCCCACGTCGGCGGACGCGCGCATCAGCAGGCCGTGGCAGCCCAGCGCGGTCAACGAGGTCAGCTCAGAAGGCTTCCACACCACGGTGTTGCCGCACACCAGCGCCACACAGGTGTTCCACGACCACACGGCCACGGGGAAGTTGAACGCGGTGATGACCCCGACCACGCCCAGCGGGTGCCAGGTCTCCATCAGCCGGTGGCCGGGCCGCTCCGAAGGCATGGTCTTCCCGTAGAGCTGGCGCGAAAGCCCGACGGCGAAGTCGCAGATGTCGATCATCTCCTGGACCTCGCCCAGGGCCTCGGAGCGGATCTTGCCCGCCTCGATGGTGACCAGCTCGGCCAGGTCGGCCTTGTGCTCGCGCAGCAGCTCACCGAGCCGGTGGACGAGCTGCCCCCGTACCGGGGCGGGGGTGTCCCGCCAGACGGAGGTGAAGGAGTCCCGCGCCGCGGCCACCGCGCGCTCGGCGGAGCCAGGGGTGTCGAACTCGACGGGGAACAGGGTCTGTCCGGTGATCGGCGAACGGGCCGCGCCGGGTGCCCCGACAGATTCGGGCAGGCGGGTCACGCCGCACCGCTCCAGAGCGGTCCGCGCGCGGTCGGCGAGGACCTCGGTGTCGGGGAGGGCACCATTGTGCATGTGTGTTCTCTCTCCGTTGAGAGGGGGAGACGGTCACCTCACACCTTGCCAACTCCAGGACCCCCGGTCCACCCCCAACGTCCAGTTCCGGTGCGCGGCGCGGCTGGAACGTGCCAGGCCGGCTGTGACAGGCGTGCCGCCAGGGCCGGCACACGGTCCTCCAGGGCCTGGCCCGGGGGGCCGACCACAGTCCGCTCAGCCCGGTGGCCAGCACCATGATCGTGGTGGCGATCTCGCGTGGGGTGCGCGCGGCGCCGCCCCGATGGCGATGTGGCGCGAACCGGAAGGCGCCACCCCCTCCTGAGCGGCGGCGTCCCCAGGACGCGACGGCGCACACCCGAGTGCGCGCCGTCAGCCCCGGGACGGGCAGGCCCGCTCCCGCACCGGAGTGTCACCAGTGGACGTTAGACTCGCGTGGCCCGCTCCCCCGTCCCCGACCCAGACAGCTGGCCCGTGCACCACGACACCACCCTCGAAGAGCGCCGCGCCGACCGCCCCGAGCCCCGCCGGATTCTGGCGCGCTCCGGCTTCGGCGCCGCCGACCCCCTGTTCGCCGCAGACCTGCGCGCGAGCACCGACCTGACCCAGGCCCGGGAGGTGGTCGCCTCCCACGCCTCCCGCCTGTGGACCGAGTCCACCCGCACCGGGTCCGACCCCGTCGACGACCGGCCCCTGTACTGGGCCCGGCTGGTGCTCCGTTCCCGGCTGCGCGCCTGGGAGCCCTCCTTCCCGCTCTCGGAGCAAGGGCACGCCGAGCTCCTGCACCTGTTCGAGACCGCCTCCCGGGGCATCACCGACCTGGACTTCCCCCCGGGCGATCGGTGGCTGCGCGTGGTGGTCACCGGGTTCGACCCCTTCCACCTGGACACCGACCCGGAGTGCTCCAACCCCTCGGGGGCGGCCGCGCTGGACCTGCACGGGTGGACCTTCCCCGTGGGTGAGCGCACCGCGGTGGTGCGCGCCGCGGTCTTCCCGGTGCGCTGGAGCGACTTCGACGCCGGACTGGTGGAGGAGGCCCTGGCCGACCAGTACGGGGTGGCCGACGCGGTCATCACACTCAGCCGCGGCCGCCCCGACCGCTTCGACCTGGAGGTCTGGAACGGGGTGTGGCGAGGCGGCGGCGCGGACAACCTGGACGTGTCGCGGACCGGACGCGCCCCGATTCCGGGCGAGCACGCCCCGGAGTGGACGCGTTCGTCCCTGCCCGCACAGCGGATCGTGGAGGCGGTGGCCGGACGGCACCGGATCGTGGCCAACACCGAGGTGACCGAGGTGCCCGCCGAGGGCGAGGCCCCGGTGACACGCCCGCAGGGGCCCAGTGAGGGTTCCCTGGCCCGGCGCGGGGGCGGCGGCGACTACCTGTCCAACGAGATCGCCTACCGCAACACCCTGCTGCGGGACCGGGCCGGGGCCAAGGCGGCGGCCGGACACGTCCACCTGCCCAAGACCTCGCGCCCGGCCGAACACGCCGACACCCTGGCGCAGACCCGCGCCATCGTGGCCACGGTGGCCGCCGAGGGCCCCGAAGCGACGGCGGAGCCCGAGGAGTCCGAGGAGTCGTGAGCGCACGGTGCGGCACTGAGCTCCCCGTACCCTGGTGAGCCCTCCGCCCCGCCCCGAGTGCGGCGGTGACACGCCCGAGCCCGAGAGGAGGCGACAAAATTCGCCTTCTGGCCACCAGAGGGCAATTTGTCACTCTCTGCTTATGTATCGTCGCCCTAAGGTTTCCTGTCGGATACCCCTCTCCGATATGGTCCCCAGGTGGCTGACACCTCTCTGCGACGAAAACTCACTCTCAGTGCTGCCCTGGGCCTACTACTGGTACCCGGCTGTCACACCGTCGAACAGAACCTGCCCTACGCCGAGACGATCCAGTTCTCACCGGACGCCCTGGAAGGCCTGGCCACCCGCACGGTGTCGGTCCAGACCGACCACAGCACCGTGAGCTACCGCTACCCGGTCCTGGGCGAGTCCCATCCGCTGACCACCGAGGTCCGCACCCGGATGGCCGAACACCAGACCGCCTTCCTGGAGGGTCTGCCCGACAGCGGAAAGCCCGAACTCGCCCAGGACGTGGAGATCCTGGCCGCCTCCGAGCACGTGCTCGGCGCCCGGATCACCGCGACCACCTCGGGGGTACGCGACGCCGGAACCGAGTCCTCGACGCTCTGGTACGACACCGCCAGCCAGGAGATCCTGCCCTGGACCGCTCTCTTCCAGGACGAGGAGTCCCTGGAGGTCGCGCACCTGGCCGTGGCCGACGTCCTCCAGGACGGCTACCGGATCTCCGCCGAACAGCTACCCGGGCTCGTTGGCGAGATCGCCGTGCGCGCCGAGGCCGACCCGGACTCGGTCTCCGCCGCCGCCTCCGAACCGGCCCAGGACACAGAAGACGCAGAGGGCACAGCAGAGGGCACAGAGGAACCCGAGGGCACCGAAGGGCCCGACAGCCCGGCCGCTTCCCGTGCGCCCGCGGCCCCAGAGGAAGGCAAGGACGGGGCCGCTCCCCTGGTCGGCGACGCCGACCTGGGCGACCCTGAGCAGGCCTGGGAGGCCGCCGAACGCTGGTCCGCCTCCCCCCTGGCCGACCTGGCCTTCAGCACCGCGGGCGGGCTGGCCGTACGCATGGACCCCGCCGTGGTGCCCAGCGCGGGCCGGATCAGCGAGGTCCTGCTGCCGGTGGAGCCCGAGACCGCCGAGGAAGTCCTCTCCGAACTGGGTTACCAGGCACGCAGCGCGGCCGTGACCGCCAACGCCGATCCAGAGGACTTCCCCTTCGACGGCACCCTGACCGCCGAGGGCACCACCCTGGACTGCCAACGCCTCAAATGCGTGGCGCTGACCTTCGACGACGGCCCCGGTGAGCACACCGAGGAACTTCTGGACCACATGGCCGAGTACGAGGCCAAGGGCACCTTCTACGTCCTGGGCTCCCTGGTCGCCGAGTTCCCCGAAATCGTGGGACGCACCCACGCCGAAGGCCACGAGATGGGCAACCACACCTGGAAACACGACGACCTGACCACCCTGTCCGCCGACGGGGTCGCCAAGGACCTGGAACGCACCGACAAGGCGATCGAGAAGGTCACCGGCGAGCTCCCGGCCACCCTGCGCCCGCCCTACGGGGCACTGAACGGCACCGTGCGCAGCGCCACCCCGCACCCGATCATCCTGTGGGACGTGGACACCATGGACTGGCAGAGCCGCGATACCGCCGCCGTCGCCAAACACGCGCTGGAGGAGACCGTCCCCGGAAGCGTCGTGCTCTTCCACGACATCCACAAGAGCAGCGTCGACGCCATCCCCGACGTCCTGGACGGGTTGCACCGGGATGGCTACCACTTCGTGACCGTCAGCGACATCTTCGGGCTGGACGGCATGGATCCGGGCGAGGTCCACACGGACGCGCGGCCCAACTGACCCGCCCGACCACCGAAAGCACACCAAGCGCAAAGAGGCCCCGGTCGCCGCTCAGGCGACCGGGGCGCGCCGATGGCCCCTCATAGCAGAGGTTCCCGCGTTCCATTCCCCGCCCGGCACAAAGAGTCCTTGCTCACTTCCCTGCTCTGAGCTGGCCTTACCTTTGCCCTTCACGGCATCTTCACATACATTTCGACGCGTGAACGTTACCTCTTTGATGCGCAAAGCCACCGTCGGGACGACCGGAAGCCTGCTGCTCGCCTCGGGCCTGGTCCTGAGCGCCTCCGTCCCCGCGGCCGCCGCACCCACCGCCCCCGCGGACCGGATCTTCAGGGGCGAGGACTCCTCGGACCGGGCCCCTGACTGCACCGAGGCCAAGTGCGTGGCGCTGACCTTCGACGACGGCCCCGGCGAGTACACCGACGAGCTCCTGGACGTCCTGGACGAACACGACGCCAAGGCCACCTTCTACGTCCTGGGCTCCAAGATCGGCAAGTTCGAGGACACGGTCGAGCGCATGGCCGAGGACGGCCACGAGGTCGGCAACCACACCTGGGACCACGAGGACCTGGCCACGCTCTCCGCCGACCAGATCAAGGACGACCTCGAGCGCACCGACCGCGCCATCGCCGACGTCACCGGCGAGAAGCCCGCCACCATGCGCCCGCCCTACGGCTCGCTCAGCGACACCGCCCGTGAGGCCATCCACCACCCCATCCTGCTCTGGGACGTGGACACCCTGGACTGGCAGCACCGCGACAGCGACAAGATCCTTGACATCACCCTGGACGAGACCGACCAGGGCAGTGTGGTGCTCTTCCACGACATCCACGAAAGCAGCGTCGACGCCATCCCCGACGTCCTGGACGAGCTCGCCGACCAGGACTACGAGTTCGTGACCGTCACCGACCTGTTCGAGGACGACCTCGAGCCGGGCACCGCCTACAGCGACGCCCGGCCCAAGCAGTGATCCGGACCGAACAGCGGCCCGGATCAAGAGCGTCCCGAATCAGAGCATCTTGCGCAGGATGCGCTCCTTGACCTGGCTGATCGGGGCGTAGGCCACCCGCATGGTGTCCATCAGCAACGACTTGTCGAGCACCGACTTGGTGTGCGAGAACGTGTCGATGGAGGCCGCCGAGTGGTAGGCGCCCATCCCGCTCTCCCCCACCCCGCCGAAGGGCAGGTCGGGCACGGCCAGGTGGGCGATGGGCAGACCGAAGCCCAGACCGCCCGAGGAGGTCTCGGTGGTCAGGCGGCGCTTGGTGACGTCGGAGTTGGTGAAGCCGTACAGCGCCAGCGGCTTGTCGCGCTCGTTGACGAACCGGATCGCCGCGTCCAGGTCGGGGACCCGCACCACCGGCAGGATCGGCCCGAAGATCTCCTCGGCCATCACCGGAGTGTCCGCCCCGACGTTGCCCAGTACCGTGGGCGCGATGTACAGGTCCTCGCGGTTGGTCCGCCCGCCCGCGACCACGTCACCGCTCTCCAGCAGCGCGCTGAGCCGGTCGAAGTGGCGCTCGTTGACGATGCGCCCGTAGTCGGGGCTCTGCGCCGGGTCGGAGCCGAACATCTCGGTGATCGCCGCGGCCAGCTCCTTCTGGAGCTCCTCCGCGGTGTCCCCGATGGCCAGCACGTAGTCGGGGGCCACACAGGTCTGCCCCGCGTTGGTGTACTTGCCCCAGGCCAGCCTGCGGGCCGTGGTGGCCAGATCCACCCCGGGCTCGACCACGGCCGGGCTCTTTCCGCCCAGCTCCAGGGTGAGGGGGGTCAGGTGCTTGACCGCAGCCGCCATCACGATGCGGGCCACCGCCGAGTTGCCGGTGTAGAAGATGTGGTCGAATCGCTCCTCCAGCAGCGCTGTGCTCTCGGTGACACCTCCCTCGACCACCGCGACCGCCTCGCTGTCCAGGTAGCGCGGGATCAGGTCGGCCAGCGCCCCCGAGGTGGCCGGAGACAGCTCGGAGGGCTTGATGACGGCCGCGTTGCCCGCCGCGATCGCACCGACCAGCGGGGACAGGGCCAGGTTCACGGGGTAGTTCCACGGGCTGACGATCAGCACCGCGCCCAGGGGCTCGCGCACCCGGCGGGCCCTGGCCGGGGCCAGCGCCATCGGCACCGACACCCGCTGGGGGCGCAGCCAGGACGACAGGTGTCTGAGCGTGTGGTCGATCTCGTTGACCACGAAACCGATCTCGGTGGTGTGCGCCTCCACCGGGGGCTTGCCCAGGTCGGTCTTGAGGGCCTTCTCCAGAGTGGCGCGCTCCTCGGTGAGCAGCCGCCGCAGGGCGCGCAGCTGGGCGCGACGCCAGGAGACCGGCTTGGTACGGCCCGCGGCGAAGGCGGCGCGCAGCTTGGCGACGATCGGGGGAATCTCGGTGGTCAGCGTCAGGGGTTCGGGGGTCTCGGTGTTAGCCATGCCACAAGACTAAACGAAAATGTTTCGTTTCCAATAGCTGTCTGGCATAAGATCTCACCATGACGACGGACCATCTGCCGGAGTCGTCCGCGGGGGCCGCCCCACGGGGCCGACCCCGCGACGCCAACCGGGACCGCGCGCTGATGGACGCCACCCTCACCGAACTCCAACTGCACGGCTACAGCGGGCTCACCACCGCCGCCGTCGCACGCCGGGCCGGGGTCTCCACCGCCACCCTGTACCGCCGCTGGCGCTCCAAGCAGGACCTGGTGGTCGGCGCCGCCCAGGCCTGGGCCGAGAACCTGGGCCCCGACATCGACCACAAAGACCTGCGCTCCGACCTCGGCGCGCTGCTCCAGGACAAGGCCACCGCCCTGGAGGGCCCCTCCGGCCGCCTGCTGCGCGCCGTGCTCGGCGAGGCCGCACACAACCGCGCCCTGGCCGACGTCCTCTTCGACGCCTTCGTGATCCCCCTCCAGGAACGGGTCCTCGCCCTGCTGGAGCGGGCCGTGGCCCGCCAGGAGATCCCCCCGGTGGAGGATCCCCTGGTGGTGGCGGAGATGGTCATCGGGCCGATGGTCAGCCACACCTTCCTCGTCCCCCCGGGCCAGGGCGGCGAGGCCGAAACCAGCCCCGGCACCGACATCGCCGAACGCCTCCTGCCCTACCTGCTGCGCGCCCTGGGCGTACGGGAGCCCTGAGGGACCTGGGCCGAAAGAAAACAGGCCCGGCGCGGGAGGAGAGCCTCCCCGGGACGTGCGCTCAGCGCTCGTCCTGCTCCAGCTTCCGGTCGTAGTAGCGGGCCATCTGCTCCCAGTAGACGAGGGTGAGTGCCATCTGCGCCGCGCAGGCCGCCCCGGCGGGCCAGGGCCTGCGGTAGCGGGCACCGAGCAGTGCGACGACGGAGGCGGCCGAGGCCGCGGCGTTGACCGCCAGCGCCGCGTCCCTGGGCCGATCGACGATCCACTGCTCCTCGCCAAGCATGGCCCGGGTGGACCAGGCCCGCTCGTGCGCGGGCTGGGGGAAGACCACCGGGTTGAGGGCGAACCAGACGGCGAGCACCCCGGCCTGCTTCCAGCTGCGGTTCCATACCGGAACGAGGACCAGCGGAATGCTCGCCCACCTGGTCCACGCGCTCCACGGATTCGAGTGCCGGGCGAACACCGCCCGGCGCAACCGGGCGAAACCGCCCTGGGTCCTCGTGGTCATCGTTCCTCCGCTCCGGGTCACCTGAACCCAGGTTAGGGAAGTCGCGGGAGGCCCGACACCCCCGCGATGCCTTGGGTGAAGCGGGAAAACCGTTCTTGCAGTGAAACAAGAAAAACTACGGTGCCTTTACACTGTAGATTTACCTGAAGAGTCAAGTGACAGAGGGACAGGCGCTCGGCGGCCCTGCCCGGAGCCTTCGGGGCGACCGCTGGAAGAGGTCCTCGCCGCAGGGTTGACCTGGAGCGCGCTCCATCTCCCAGACTCCTGTGCCGAGGGGCCGCACGGAACGGTCCCCGAACGGAGGAACCCCCATGCGTCAACGCGTCATCGGAACCGACCCCGCCACCCGGCGCGAGGTGAGCGTGCTCGCGCTCGGCACCATGCTGATGGGCTGGCGGACCGACGAGAGGACCTCGTTCGCCCTCCTGGACCGGTACGTGGAGGCGGGCGGCACCTTCATCGACACCTCAAACAACTACGGCACCGACGGCGGCTGGAACGGCGAGAGCGAGATCCTGCTCGGCCGCTGGCTGCGCAGCCGGGGCGTGGGCGAGGAGATCACCGTCGCCACCAAACTCGGCGCCCGCCCGGCCTCCCCCGGCACCACCTACGTGGAGAACCGCGAAGGGCTCTCCGCCAAGGTCATCACCGAGTCCACCGAACGCAGCCTGGAACGGCTCGGCCGGGACCGGATCGACCTGATGTACGCCCACATCGAAGACCCCGGCGGCGACGTGCAGGAGACCGTGGAGGCCCTCGCCGAGCAGGTCCGGGCGGGTACCGTCGACCTGCTCGGGGTGAGCAACCACCCCTCCTGGCGGGTGGAGCGCGCCCGCGGGGTCGCCGCCGCCTCCGGACTCCCCGGCTACGAGGTACTCCAGTACCAGCACAGCTACCTGCGCCCGCGCACCGACATGGGCGACGCGGTCTGCCCGGACGGCAACATCGGCGGGGCCGGACCGGACATCCTGACCTACGTACGCTTCAACGAGGGCCTGGCGCTGGTCGCGTACACACCTCTGCTGAGCGGCGCCTACGTCCGCGAGGACAAGCCCCTGTCGCCCGACTACGACCACCCTGGCACTCGTACCCGGCTGAACGTGCTCCGGGAGGTCGCCGAGGAGACCGGCGCGACCCCCAACCAGGTGGTGCTCGCCTGGCAGCTGGGCCACGAGCTGCCGATCATCCCGTTGGCGGGCGTCTCCACGCTCGCCCAGCTGGAGGAGAACCTGGCCGCCCTCGACCTCGAACTGAGCCGCGAGCAGCGCACCCGCATGGACGCGGCCCAGTAGTCGTCGCCGACCGGCCGCCTCCGCCGGGTCCCGGGGCTTCGGCCACGGGACCCGGCGTGGTGTCAGCTCACGGCCTTGCGCGCAACGCCCGCACCGCCCGTCTGAGCCTGCTGTTCGAGTTCCGCGTTGATCGCGGCCCCGAGCAGCACGATGAACGACGACAGCCACAACCAGATCATCAGGACGATGACCCCGCCGATCGTCCCGTAGGTCGCGCCGAGGTTACCGAACCGCTGCACGGAGAACGTGAACAACCCGGAGCAGACCAGCCACAGCAGCATGGCGATGACCACGCCCGGGGTGAGCCAGCGCGCCGACGGCGAGCGGCGGTGGGTCGCGACCCGGTAGACGATCCCCAGCCCGACCACGGTCACGGCCGCCAGGAGGGGCCACTGGCCGATCCGGATCGCGAGCGTCGCGTTCTCACCGAGGTCGAGGGCGCCGACCAGCATCGGGAGCACCGCCATCAGGCCGACCACGACGAAGGCGAAGGACCCCACGCCCAGGGCCAGGAGCACAGCGATGCCGCGCTTGACGAAAAAGGAGCGGTGGTCCACCTCGTCGTAGGCGGTGGTGCACCCCTCCATCAGCCCGGCCATGGCGCCCGACCCGCTCCACAGGGCCACCAGCAAGGACATGGCGAACGTGAACCCGAGCGCGCCGGTGGCGGTTTCGGCGATGGCGGTGAGCTGGACCTCGACCAGTGTGCTCAGTTCGTCCGGAGCGGCGGCCGTCCAGTCCTGGATCTGGTCGGTGAGTTCCTCCGGGTCGGCGAGGATGCCGAAGACGCTGACCGCGGCGAGCAGGGCCGGGAACAGGGCGAGCATCGCCTTGAACGCCATTCCCGCGGCGAGCAGGCCGACACGACCCTCCTCGATCTCCCGCCACACCCGTGCCCCGACGGCGCGCCAGCCCGCCGCCGGGATCCGGGTCGGTCGCGATGCGGCGGCACCCGGGGTGTCACGCGCGCGCTCGCGTTTGCCCTGTTCTCCCATGCCCCCGCCCCCGCTCCCTGTTCCCAGCCCGCACCACCCGCCCTCGGCAACGGGCACACTCCCATGTTCCGCCACGGGGGCAACGGAGGCATCACAGGGGCACGAAGCCGAGCACGGAGACGAAGCAGGGCAGGGCGGGCGCTCTTGCCCCTGACCGCCTGCCCCAGGGTTGCATCAACCCTGGCCAGGGCAGAACCGTGGAGCAGACGGCACCGGCCACGACAGGGGAACCCCGATGCGCTCACCGATTCTGGACTACCTCGACGCGATCATCGAACGCACCGCCCATGTCGACACGGGAGCCACCGCCGACTACATCCCGGAACTGGCGGCCGCCGACCCCGACAAAGCGGCGGTGGCGCTGTGCACGGTCAACGGAACCGTGTACGCGGTCGGGGACACCGACCGCGAGTTCAGCATCCAGTCGATGTCCAAACCCTTCGCCTACGCGCTGGCCATCGAGGACCACGGCCTGGACTACATCCTTGACCGAGTCGGCGTGGAGCCCAGCGGCGAGGCCTTCAACGAGCTGTCCCTGGACCCGGAGACCGGAAAACCGCGCAACCCGATGATCAACGCGGGCGCGATCGCCACCCACGCGCTGGTGCGCGCCGAGGAGGCACCGGCCGTCGACCGCGTGCTCGCCCTGTTCTCCGAACTCGCGCAGCGCCCGGTGGAGATCGACACGCAGCTGGCGGCCTCCGAACTCGCGACCGGGGACCGCAACCTCGGCCTGGCCTACCTGCTGCACGCCTCCGGACGCCTGGCCCAGGACCCCTCGACGGCCGTGGAGGGGTACATCCGCCAGTGCTCGGCCAACGTCACGGTGCACGACCTCGCACTGATGGCCTCGACCCTGGCCAACGGGGGTGTTCAGCCCAACACCGGAAAACGCCTGTTCAGCAGGCACACCACCCGACACCTGCTGAGCGTGATGGCTTCCTGCGGCATGTACGACGCGGCCGGGGACTGGTTCACCAGCGTGGGCATCCCCGCCAAGAGCGGGGTGGCCGGCGGCATCATCGGCGTACTGCCCGGCCAGGTGGGGGTGGCGGTCTTCTCGCCGCGCCTGGACGCGCACGGCAACAGCGCGCGCGGCGTGGCCATGATGGAGCGGCTTTCGGAGGACATGGGCCTGCACCTGATGGAGGCAGGCCGCCCGGCGCGCTCGTCCCTGCGCGAAACCCGTAAGGAGGTCATCGACGGCGAACCGGGGACGGTCTACGTGCTCCAGGGCGACATGGTGCTGAGCAGTATCGAGTCGCTGGTGCACGAGCTGATCGAGAACCCGCCCGCCACCGACCTTGTGGTCTTCGACATGAGCCGGGTCGACGAGGTACTGCCGGTGGCCCGCCGTACATCGGCGGCGATGGCCGCCAAGCTCATCGACACCGGGCACCGGATCGTCCTGGTCGACCCCGAGGAGACCGTGCCCGAGTTCCAGGACAGCCAGGGCCGAGCAGTGGAGCGCTGGACCCCCGAACGCCTGGCCCAGAGCCAGCTGATCGACCCGAGCGAGCGGTAGACGACGAAGCCTGTTCCGCCCGCCGGGGCCCGAGTCCCCTGGCGGGACCCACCGCGCGCACGCGGCGGCCCCTGTCCACAGAGCACTCTGGGCAGAAGTTCGAATACGGTTTCGAACTGCGCGTCAGCCCGAGAGCCCAGCCAACCCGCCGGGCAAGGCTGCCGCTACTCCCACGCCTTTGACCAGTACACCCCGGGCCAGAACCCTGACCCTGGACCCGGACAAGGGCCGTCGTCAGGGGTCGGGGCGCGGCTTCAGGGCGGCACGCCCTCAAACCGGCGCAGCCTTTGGTCGGCCCAGTCCCCGCGGGGAACCATCCCGTCACCAGGACTCGACGACGGGATCATCGTGTTCACCGCGCCGCCAGGCCTCGGTGAACCGGTCGAGCCGTTCGGGTGAGGCGGTGCCGATCACGTCCGTGGCCCTGCCGCCCCGGACCTCCAGGACC
The DNA here is from genome assembly GCF_024134545.1 of Nocardiopsis exhalans. GTDB lineage: Bacteria > Actinomycetota > Actinomycetes > Streptosporangiales > Streptosporangiaceae > Nocardiopsis > Nocardiopsis exhalans. The sequence goes on along the minus strand of NZ_CP099837.1, from coordinate 3,640,449 downwards.
ACCAGGCCCAGGACCCGGTCCCCCAGTACGGCGACCATGGCGGGGGCACCGTTGACCACGGCGACCTTCCGCGCCCCCGAACACCGCTGCACCTTGCCGGAGAGCCCCGCGCCGTCGCTGGCCGCGGACACGTCGTCGGTCAGCAACGCCACCAACCGGTCGGTGCTCCCCGAGGAAGCGGCGGCGATGAACGCCTCCACCACTCGGCGGGCGGCGACACGGTCGATCTCCGCGGCCTTGCGGCCGTCCGCCACTGTGCGCCGGGCCCGGTGCAGGTGCTGTTGGCTTGCGGACTCGCTGATGTCGAGGAAACGGAGAAGTCGGAGAGCGACGCGTAGCTCTCACCTCGACGGTGCGGAGCCGGGTGTCCCCCTCGGGCACCCGGCTCCGTCATGTCTGCTCTGGTTCTTCCGAGGCATCCTCGCCGTCGCTCTCGGCGGTGGGTTCGTCGGCCTTGGGTTTGCGGGGTCGCCCCCTCCTGGGGATGTCCCCGGCCTCCTTGGGCATCCGCCCCGCCTCGTCCAGGGCGCGGCGCAGGAGGAACTCGATCTGGGCGTTGGTGCTGCGCAGCTCCTGCCCTGCCCAGCGCGCGAGCGCGTCGTGGACGGCGGGGTCGAGCCGCAGCAGCACCTTCTTACGCTCGGGCACGGCAACCTCACCCGGATCTACTGGTAGAGCGTCCCGGTGTTCACGACCGGGCTGGCGGGGCGGTCCGAGCACAGCACCACGAGCAGGTTGCTGACCATGGCCGCCTTGCGCTCCTCGTCCAGGTCCACCACGTCCTCGTCCGAGAGCCGCTCCAGGGCGCGGTCGACCAGGGTGACGGCGCCCTCGACGATCTCCGCGCGGGCGGCGATCATGGCGCTGGCCTGCTGGCGCTGCAGCATGGCCTGGGCGATCTCGGGCGCGTAGGCCAGGTGGGTGAAGCGGGACTCCACGATCTTCACGCCCGCGGCGTCGACGCGTTCGGCGACCTCCTTGGACAGCTGCTCGGTGATGGCGTCGGCGCTGTCGCGCAGGGACGGGACGGCGTCGTCGCGGTAGGAGTCGTAGGGGTACTTCCCCGCGATGTGGCGCACGGCCGCCTCGGTCTGGGTGGAGACGAACTGGATGAAGTCGTCCACCTCGAAGGAGGCCCGCGCGGTGTCCTCCACCTGCCAGACGACGACGGCGGCGATCTCGATGGGGCTGCCCGCGGCGTCGTTGACCTTCATGACCGAGGTCTCGTGGTTGCGGATACGGGTGGAGATCGCGTTGCGCACGGTCAGCGGGTTGACCCAGCGCAGGCCGTCGGTGCGGATGGTGCCGACGTAGCGTCCGAAGAACTGGACGACCTGGGCCTCGTTGGGCGCGACCATCGTCAGTCCGACGGCCAGGACCACTCCGGCGGAGGCGATCACGATCCCGACCACGACCAGTGACGCGTGCAGGCCGATCAGGGGCAGGCAGGCGATTCCGGCACCGGCGAGGAACAGTACGACGGACACCGCGAACATGGGGATTCCGCTGGAACCGAAGGCCTCGCGTTCCCGGTACTGCGGCGCCGGCCTGGTGACACTCGGTGTCTCGCTCATCTGTGTTCCATCCTCTTGTCTTCCATGCTCTGGGGCGCCCGTCCTTTGAGGTGATGACTTGAGGATAGCATTGTGATATCACTTTTAGCAGACGGCTCACCCCCGGGGCCACCGACTGAGAGGAGACGTGGACGTGAGCACCGACGCTCTGCGACTGCGACCGCCCAACCACCGCGTGGACCGGCGCGCCATCTGGTGGTGGACGACCAGGTCCCTCGCGGTGACGGTCGTCCTCACGGTCATCCCCGTGATCCCCGCCCTGACCTGGGAGCCGGTGCGCTTCTGGTTCCTGGTCGCCGCCGGGGTCCTCGGCGGGCTCGGGCTGCTGATCACGGTGGTGATGCCCCAGTGGCGCTACCGCGTCCACCGCTGGGAGGTCACCGAGACCGCCGTCTACACCTCCAGCGGGTGGATCTGGCAGGAGTGGCGGGTGGCCCCGATGTCGCGCATCCAGACCGTGGACACCGCGCGCGGACCGCTGCAGAGGGCCTTCGGTCTTTCCAGCGTGACGGTGACGACCGCTTCGGCGGCCGGGCCCATCGAGATCAGCGGCCTGGACCACGAGTTGGCGACCGAGGTGGCCGACCAGCTCACCGACAGCACCGAGGCGGTTCCGGGGGACGCGACATGACCTCCCACGACGACCACCGCCCGGACGAGAAGCCGCGTGAGGTCCCCGACGGGGAGCCGCACCAGGCGAGGGACCAGGGCCCGAAGGAGGAGCCGAACCCCGCACCGGACGTGCGGCCGAACGCCGAGCCGGACGGGACTCCGCAGCCAGAGGAGCAAACGGAGGGGCAGACCGAGGAGCGGGAAGAGGAGCACGCAGCCGAGCAGCAGGACGAGGAGGACGGTTGGCAGGGCCTGAGCACGCTCAGCGTGTGGGCCAACACCGCCCTCGTGGCACTGTTCATGGTGCCCGGTGCCGTCGTCGCGACCCTCGCGCTGTTCTTCACCGACGCCCCGAACCCGTGGGCGTTCCTTCCCGTCCCCGCGGCGCTCGCCTTCATCGGGCTGATGACCTACATCGACCTGGTCCGGCTGCGCGCCGTCCGGTACCGGGTCACCGCCGAGCGCATGGAGATGCGCTCAGGCGTCATCGCCAAGGCCTTCCGCTCCATCCCCCGCGAACGCGTGCGCAGCGTGGACGTGGCCGCCCCCGTCTACGTGCGGATCTTCGGTCTGTGCTCGGTGACCGTGGGGACCGGCGAGTCGGCCGGCGCCGGCGGTACCGACCAGCTCCAGCTGCTGTTCGTGACGGCGGAGCAGGGCGAGAACCTGCGCCGCGAACTGCTGCGCCGGGCCGCCCCGGCCACGGGCTCCGCAGAGGGCTCCGAGGGCACCGGGGATGAGGCGGCGGACGAGGAGGAGACCGAGCTGGTCCGGCTGAACCCGCGCTGGTTCGCCTACGCCCCCGCCACCATGACGACCTTCGGTATCGGGCTCGGTGTGATCGCCGCCCTGATCGGTATCAACGCCCAGAGCGGCGGCCACGGCTGGCGGTGGATATCCGAGCAGACCGACATGCCCAGCTCCCAGGAGATGTCCAGCTTCGTGATGGGCCAGCTGCTGCTGGTCGTCCCGATCGCGCTGCTCTCGCTGATGCTGTCCGGTGTGGTCATCCTGGTCCTCATCGCGGTGGAGACCTGGTGGGACTACCGGCTGGTCCGCGAGGCCGACGGTACGGTGCGGCTGCGCCGGGGCCTGCTGACCAGTGTGTCGCTGTCGGTGGAGGGCCGCCGTCTCAACGGTGTCGTCCTGCACGAACCCTTCGTGCTGCGCACGGTGCGCGGTGCCTCCATCCGTGCCGTGGCGACCGGTCTGTCCGCCGGTGACGCCCAGAAGACCGAGGCCAAGAGCCGCCTGTCCCCCGCGATGCCCCGGGCGCGTGCCCGTGAGCTGGGGGCGGCCCTGATGCGTGAGCCCGATTCCGCGCTGGACGCGCCGCTGGCCGAGCACCCGAGGGCGGCGCTGCGCCGCCGGTTCACCCGGGCAGCGGTCTGTTCGGTGGTGGCGTTCGCCCTGGCCGGCGGGCTCGCCTGGCTGCAACAGGTGGCCACCCAGGCCTGGTGGGACGGGCTACAGGTGGCGGAGGAACAGTTCATGCCGTTCCCGCTGGCCGGCCCCACCATCCAGGCCACCCCGGGCTGGGGCTGGTTCGCGGTGGCGGCGGTGTTCGCGCTGGCGGCGTTCTGGTACGCGCTCGGCTCCTACCGGGGCCTGGGCCACGGCCTGCACCCGAAGTACCTGGTGGTGCGTAAGGGAATGGCGGTGCGCGACACCGTCACCCTGGAGCGTTCCGCGGTGATCGGCTGGCGGATCACGCGTTCGCCGTTCCAACGCAGGGTCGGGCTGGCCAGCGTGTCGGCGACCACGGCGTCCGGCGAGGGGATGTACACCGCCGGGGACGTGGGTCTGGGCCAGGGCCTGGCCTGGGCGGACGAGGCGGTACCGGAACTGCTCGCCCCGTTCCTCGTCCGTGAGGAGGGCGGAAGCGGCTCCGCCGAACCCAAGCCCTCGGTGCTGCCGTAGGCACATCGACCCGCTCGGACCCGTGTCCCGGTGCCCCACTTCCCCGGGGCACCGGGACACCGTCGTTCTTCCGGGCTTCTTCCGAACTTCCAACCAGCCCGAAACCCGGGACGGGTCCGGGCCGGAAGCCGTCCCGAATCGGCTAGGGCACGGGGTTGTCGAAGATGGGTTCCCCGTCGACCCGCAGGCCGCTGGTGTGGGTGAGCGCCATCTCCACCATCGGGTAGACCTCGAACAGGCGCCGCATCCCGAGGGCTTCGAGCACCCGGTCGGCGATGGGCGAGGGTTCGGCCAGGACCACGTGTCGACCCTGGCGGGTCAGCTCCCGGTAGACGGCTACCAGGGCGCGCACACCGCTGGCGTCGAAGAAGCCGAGCCCGGACATGTCCACAACCAGGCAGTCGCACCGTGAGGCACTCGCGGCCTTGAGCAGCCGATCCCGGAGGAGATCGGCGGTGGCCAGGTCCACCTCACCGTGGACGCGCACCACCGTCACTCCTGTACATGGAAAACGTTCCTGGGCCGAGAACAGGGCATCCATCGCCACTCGGGCCACCTCTCACCGGACGTAACCTTTCCACTACGCAACCGCGTACGAGATCGTAACCTCTCCAGTGAGGTTCCGGGAGGGTTTCCATGAGAAAACCCGCCAGAATCTCGCTGATGCAGCCTCCCCGACACACAGGTGTCACCGTCCCGCGTGATTGGGCCACGATCTCCCGGGGGCCCGACAGCACAGGACTCCCACTCTTCTCTCTCGGACACTCCTCATCCCTCTCGGACACTCCCGAACAGGCACCCGCACCGTGCTTTCCGCGCGCCCGTGCGGTAAAAGCGGTACTTGGACACCCGTGTGACGGCCGGTGGCCCTGTTCCCCCACAGGGGAAGGGCCCCTGGCCGCCCTCATGGACACGAAGAGAGCGAAGGGAGGGAGCGGCCGAGACTGCCCCGCGCAGTCCCGCGACCGCGAACCCGATGACCGAAACCGCTGACACCCAGCCCGGCTGGTTCTCCTCCGACGAGTTGGAGAGCGTCCGCGCCCGCATGCCCGTGCTCTACGTCCAGGCGGTACCCGTGCGGGTGGACGAGTCCGGGTCGGTGACCCATGTGGGACTGCTCATGCGCGCCGACCCCGACGGCAGCTTCAACCGTTCGGTGGTCTCGGGGCGGGTGCTGTACCACGAGCGGGTCCGGGACGCCCTCCTGCGCCACCTGGAGAAGGACCTGGGCCCGGTGGCCCTGCCCCGGATCCCCAGTTCGCCGCAGCCCTTCACCGTGGCCGAGTACTTCCCCACCCCGGGCGTCACCCCCTTCCACGACCCCCGCCAGCACGCCGTGGCCATGGCCTACGTGGTACCGGTGAGCGGTGACTGCCAACCCCGCCAGGACGCCCTGGACCTGGTGTGGTTCACCCCTGAAGAAGCGACCAGCCCGCAGGTGCGCGCGGAGATGCCCGGCGGGCAGGGTGTCCTGGTCCGCCAGGCACTGGCCTATGTCGGCCACGCCCCCTGATCCCTCCCACCCGACCGCACGGGCCACACAGGCCGGATCGCTCCGGCAGGACCCCGCTGACCTGAGCACACAGGTCTGACCACACGGGCCCCGTATCCGAACCCGGATGCGGGGCCCAACCACCGAAAAACCACCGGGTCGCCCGCGCACCACTGGGTCTGGGCTGGTGGGTCTAGGCTGGCAACCATGCTCGAATCGCTCGTCGCCGACGCCCTCGCCCTGGTTCCGGAGGAGACCTCCGCAGGCCCCGAACGGGTGGTACTCGGTCTGACCGGCGCCCCCGCGGCCGGAAAGTCCACCCTGGCGCGCTACCTGGTGCACGCGGTCGACGAGCAGGCGGGACCCGGCACCGCCGGTTACCTGCCCATGGACGGCTTCCACCTGTCCAACGCACAGCTGGACCGGCTGGGCCGCCGGGACCGCAAGGGCGCCCCGGACACCTTCGACGCACACGGTTACCTGGCGATGGTGCGGCGGCTCCTGGCAGAGACCGCCAACCCGGTCTACGTGCCCGACTACGACCGCAGGATGCACGAGCCGATCGCCGCCCAGCACGTGGTCGAGCCGCGCACCCGGCTGGTCGTGACCGAGGGCAACTACCTGGCCGGTGACGAGGAGCCGTGGGCGGGGGTCCGCGGGCTGCTGGCGGAGCTGTGGTACGTGGAAACCGACGACCAGGTGCGCGAGCGCCGTCTGCACCGGCGCCAGGTGGCGGGCGGGGCGAGCGCGGACGCGGCCCAGGAGTGGGTCGAGCGCAGCGACCGCCCCAACGGCGAGCTGGTGAAGGGCCTGCGGGACAACTGCACGAGGGTCGTTCGGGTCAGCGGGGTCCCCCGGCTCGGGTCGAAGGACCGCTACTCCGCACGCTGAGCCCTGTCCCGGCCCTGCCTGCACGAATCCAGAACCGTTCCCGAGCAACGCGCGTCTATCCGGTGACTCGGACGGACCCGGCGACCTCGGCGCCCCGGCTCCGGGCACCGTGCCGCTTCAACCAGTGCCGGGCGGCCCAGCGGACCAGCATCAGGTACTGGTCGGGCTGCCCCTGGCCGCCGTTCAGCACGCCGTAGGCGTAGGCGACGATGTACTCCTTGTACAGCGCGGCCAGCCGCCCGGTGAGGACGAAGCGGACCGGGGAGTCGTCGCCGCGCACGAACTGGACCAGACCGTCCCGCCGCCCCAGGCTCACACACTGGAAAAGGTCGGCGAACGGCGGGAGATCCGGTTCGTCCCCGCGCACCCGCGCGGTGACCGCGTCGGCGGCGGTCCACCCCATGGGCAGCCCCATCGCGCAGGACATTCGCTGGGGATCGCCGTGCACGCCGACCACGTGCGCGGCGTCCCCCACCACGTACACGTCGGGGTGGGAGACCGAGCGCTGGTCGGTGTCGACCACGGCGCGGCCGTCCCGGTCCACCGTGAGCCCGGCCTCGGCGGCCAGGGTCGCCACCCCGAAGCCCGCGTTGCAGACCACGAGGTCCGCGTCCACCCGTGATCCGTCGGCCAGGCGCAGACCACGCGGGTCCACCTCGGCCACGGAGACGCCTTCGCGGGCGCTCACCCCCAGACGGCTCAGGACGCGGTGGACGTGGGCGCGGCCGCGCGGGCTGAGGTCGTCGGCGACCCGTCCCCGGGTGAGGAGGAGCACGCGCAGTCGGGGATGGCTCTCGGCGATCTCGGTGGCCGTTTCCACTCCGGTGAGCCCGCCTCCGACCACGGCGACGCCGCGCGGGGCGTCCTCACGAATGCGTCGGGCCAGGGCCCGGGCAGATCCCAGCGAGGCGGCGTTGTGGGTGTGTTCGGCGGCCCCGGGAATCCCGCCCGACCCGGCGTCGCTGCCGAGGGCGTACACCAGCGTGTCGTAGCCGAACTCGCGCTCCTGCTCGGTTCGCCCTTCCCGTCCTTCCTGCCCTCCAGCACGTACCCGGACGGTGCGCCGCCCGGTGTCCACGTGCTCGACCCGACCGAGGACCAGGTCGATTCCGGTGCCGTCCAGTGAGGCGGCCAGGGGGTACACGCCGACGTCCTGCCCGGCGGCCACCTGGTGCAGCCGGACGCGTTCGACGAAGTCGGGTGCTGCGTTGACCAGGGTGATGTGGGCGTCGAGTGCGTCGCGGCGGATGTTGTGGGCGGCCCTGCCGGCCGCGGCCAGTCCGGCGTAGCCCGCGCCGAGCACCAGGATCTCGTGGGTCATGGGTTCTCCTCATCCAGCTTCCGAGCGGTGTTGATCCACATGACGGGACGGGAGCCCAGGAACGTGACATCCCGAACCCGTGGCGGGGATCACAAATAGGCACAAGGGATCGGCATAGCGGCGTTTTCCGGTTTTCGACCTCGCGTCACGGGACAACCACAATCAACCCAAGAGTCCATATTTTGAGACAGAAGTTCCACATAGTGTCCACGGCGGTTGACATCCACCCGTAAACCCGCACTGACCTGGAAAGAACTTCCAATGACGGACGTCGCCGAAGACACCCCGGCACCGAAACGGCCACAAGCCGAGACGGCCGAGCCACCGACCAAGCCGAAGCGGAAGGTCCTCACGGCGAGCCTCGTGGGCACGTCCATCGAGTTCCACCTGCCTCGCCCGACAGTGCTCCGGCATTCATGCCGGAGGTGAATCGGACCCGAACCTGCGCCCGCCCGTCAGAACGGGTGTTTCTGGTCCTCGATGTAAGCGCGCAGCACACTGATCGGCGCCCCTCCGACCGATCCGGCGAAATAGGACCCCGACCACAACCGGCCGCCCCACAGGTACTGGTTCACATGAGTGCCGTACTCCTTGCGCAGCAACCGGGACGACACCCCTTTGAGGCTGTTGACCAGCTTGGACAGCTGCACCTTGGGCGGGTAGTGCACGAGCAGGTGGACATGGTCGTCCTCGCCGTTGAACTCGCCCAGCTCGGCCTCGAAGTCCCCACACACCTGCCGCATGATCTCCTCGCACCGGGCGAGCATGGCGCCAGTCAGAGCGCCACGCCGATACTTCGTGACGAAGACCAAATGGACATGAAGGTCATATACGACCTGCCTTCCGGTGCTTATATCGGGGTTCAGTTCCCATCGTGGTGACATAAACCAATGCTCCGGTGATGGGTGTGAGCACCAACGCCACCCTCAAGCGGCACACTGGGCACCGCGCCCGGCTGGCACTGTCGCCTGAGCAGGTGTCGGTGCTCGATGACCAGGCACACGCCGCCCGCACCCTGTGGAACCTGTTGCACGCGTGGTGGACCATGGTCGGTGAGAACCGGCGGGTGGATCTGAAGGACGCCGACGCCGCGATCAAGCAGGCCCGCACCGAGATCGACTTCCTTAAGACCCTTCCCGCCCAGGCCGCTCAGGCCGTGCTCAAGACCTACTTTCAGGCATGGCGCAACTGCTGGGACGGACGGGCGCAAGAGCCCGCCTTCAAGTCCCGCATCCGGTCGCAGATGTCGGTGGACATCCCCCAGGGCCGGGATCTGCGCATCCAACGAGTGCACCGCCGGTGGGGGATAGTGAACATCCCCAAACTGGGGCGGGTCCGCTTCCGCTGGACCAAGGACCTGCCCGTGGGCAAACACGCCAACGCACAGAACCGTGTCACCGGGGCGCGCCTGGTCAAGGACGCCCTCGAGTGGCACATCACCTTCCGTGTCCAGACCCTGGAACCGGCGCCAGAACCGCACCCCGGCCCGGAGGTGGGTATCGACGCCGGGATCGCCGTCCCCCTCGCTCTGTCCGACGGCACCACCTACGACCACCACCGCCCGCGCACCGATGAGGACAGTGGCGCGGACCGGGACAAGTGGCTCGACCAGAGCGAGAAACAGAAGCTGGTGCGCCTGGAACGCCGGGCCGCCCACCAAAGGAGCTTCCGTGCACGCGGGGAGAGGACTTCCCGGCGTCTGGCGCGGACCTACGACCAGATCAAGGCGCTCCTCGCAAAAGCCACGCGCAGGCACCTGGACTGGCAACACAAGACCACCACTGACATCGCCGACCGGTACGGCACTGTCGTGGTGGAGGCCTTGGACATCACGAACATGATCCGCTCCGCCAAGGGCACCGTCGAGGAGCCCGGCAAGCGGGTCCGCCAGAAGGCAGGGTTGAACCGGGCCATCGGCCAGGAGGCCTGGGGACGAACCGTCACCCTGTTGGGTTACAAGCTCGCCCAGCACGGCGGCGCCCTGTACAAGGTCCCGGCGCCGGGAACCTCGCAGCGGTGCTCAGAGTGCTTGGAGACCACTCCGGGCAGCCGGGGGTCCCAGGCCGTGTTCGTGTGCAAGAACCCCACGTGCGGCTGGTCGGGTAACGCCGACCACAACGCCGCACGCAACGTTCTTCACCTGTTTAGGGCGGGCCACGTGCTCGTCCCGGCTGCCGGGAGGGCAGTCGTTAGGCGCGCTGGTCGCGTCAAGCCCACCACCGCGAGGTAGGTGGGAATCTCCCGGCTTCAGCCGGGAGAACACTTCAACTGATGACCGTGTTCTCCCTGGGCTTCGGCACCGACCCGGAGACCGGCCTGGGCTACGAGCGCACCGATTTCCTGGTCTTCCTGCTCATCGGTGTCGTGTTCTTCGGAGTGTTCACCCCGATCTCCGGACTGCTCGCCGACAAGTTCGGCCGCAAGCCCGTCCTGATCACGGTCACCAGCGCGATCATCGTGTTCGGCTTCGCCATGGGCCCGCTCCTGGGCAGCGGCAGCACCGTCGGAATCCTGACCATCGAGCTACCCCGGCTTCGTTCACTCAAGGTGATCGGGGCGGAGCTGCTTGGCGAAGGTTCCCGGGTAGTGCGGGATGATCCCCTCCATCTCAGGAAGAGCTGACGCAGATCGCGACTGTGCCTTCGGACCGGGACCTTCCGTGTGCTCTGTGAGCACGAAGGACCCTAGTGAGAAGGGCCCTTAGACTCTTGTCAGTGGCGACGATACAGCTAGGAGAACTCGCTGTTCAGGGAGGGTGAATCGGGGCACCTCGGAGTTGTGGAGGCGGCCACCGAGTCGGGAAACTCGGGCCTACACTCAGTGGCAGCCCCTAGACAGCAGCCGGAGAGAGTCCCCATGCGTGAGACAGACGGCGATCCGAACGACCACCTCGGGCAGGACCGTCTGTCGCTGCCCCAAGTGCGCCTGGACGACCTGCTCGACGAGGTCCGGTCCCGGATGTCCGAGATCTCCCGAACCCAGGAGCGCATCCACTCGCTTCTGGAGGCCGTCGTCTCCATCGGGGAGGGCCTGGAACTCGAACCCCTGCTGATGCGGATCACCGAGACCGCCACCAGTCTGGTCAAGGCCAGGTACGGGGCGCTCGGGGTGATCGGATCCGACGGGAACATGAGCCGGTTCATCCCCGTGGGCCTGGAACCGCACGAGATCGCGTGCATCGACCACTGGCCCAAGGGCGAGGGCATTCTCGGTCTGCTCATCAAGGAACCCGCACCCCTGCGGTTGCGAGACGTGCGCGACCACCCCGAGTCGCGCGGGTTCCCCGCGGGGCACCCACCCATGCACACCTTTCTGGGAGTGCCGATCCGGATCCGCGACCAGGTCTTCGGCAACCTTTACATGACCGACAAGACCGACGGCGCGGAGTTCACCGGCGACGACGAACTCCTGCTGCGGGCCCTGGCCACCGCGGCGGGCACCGCGATCGAGAACGCGCAGCTCTTCGCGCAGACCCAGAGCCGGGAGACCTGGCTGGACGCCTCCGGGCAGATCACCACCCGGCTGCTGTCCGGCGCGGCCCCCGAGGAGGTCCTGCGACTGGTCGCGCGGCGGGCCCGGCTGATGGCGCACGCCGACATCGCCGTGATCGCCATGCCCGGCGAGGAGCCCGAGACGCTCACCGTGCGCGTGTGGGACGGCCCCGAGGACCAGTGTGAGTCCCTGGCAGCCGGGGCGCGGGGCGCGACTCTGACCCGGGAGGCCGAGACCCTGCTCGGCCGGGTCTACCTGAGCGGGACCCCGGTGCGCACCGACGTCTCCGAGTTCGAGCACCTCGGCGTCGGCTTCCTGACCCGGATGGGGGTGGGCCCGGTGCTGGTACTGCCCTTCGGCCCGCCCGACGGAGCCCGGGGCGTACTGGTGCTGGCCCGCGACCGGGACCGGGAGCCCTTCCAGAACAGCTGGCTGAGCATGCTGTCGTCGTTCGCCAACCAGGCCGCGGTCGCCCTGGAGCTGGCCGAGGCGCGGCTGGACTCCGAGCGGCTGAGCGTGCTGGAGGACCGGGACCGGATCGCCCGGGACCTGCACGACACGGTCATCCAGCGCCTGTACGCCACGGCCATCACCCTGATGGGTACCGTGCGGCGGATCGACGACTCCACCTCGTCCCGGCGCGTGCAGGGGGCGGTGGACGACCTGGACGACACCATCCGGCAGATCCGGTCCACGATCTTCGCCCTGCAGAGTTCCGCGGAGGACGACTCGTCGTGGCTGCGCTCCCAGGTGCTGGAGGTGGTCAACACCGCCTCGGAGACCCTGGGGTTCGCGCCGCGGCTGCTCACCCAGGGGCCGGTGGACAACGCGGTGGACGAGCGGACCGGCGAGCATCTGGTCCCGGTGCTACGCGAACTGTTGTCCAACGCGGCCCGCCACTCGGAGGCCACCTCGGTGGACGTGGAGCTGTCGGTCGGCGACGGCCAGGTGGTCCTGCGGGTGTCCGACAACGGCCGCGGCATCCAGGAGGGGGTGAACCGCAGCGGTCTGCGCAACACCGCCTCGCGCGCCGAGGAGCTGGGCGGGGCGATGTCGGTGGTCTCGGGCCCCGGCGAGGGCACCGTGGTCGAGTGGTCGGCACCGATCCGGCACTCCACCGAAGACGAGTCCGCTTAGACGCGTGGGCCCTCAGCCCCGTGCGGCGCCGAAGGGCTTCAGAGCGTGAGCAGAGTGGAGACGACAGCGAGGGCGGGGATGACCCCCTGAGCCATCGCGGCACGCATCTTGCGGCTGTCCCGGGTGACCAGGACGAGGGCAGCGGCGGCCATGGATCCAGTGCCTGCCAGGATCAGGGCGATCCCGGCAGCGGGGATTGTCGGCCACAGGACCAGGCCGACCACGGTGACGATCGCCAGAAACAGGTTGTAGAAACCCTGGTTGTAGGCGAGTTCGCGAGTTGTCTCAGCTGCTTGCGCGGACATCCCGAAGGTTCTGCGCGTGCTCGGCGCGGTCCAGCGGAACGACTCCAGGAAGAAGATGTACACGTGGACCAGCGCGGCGACCGCGACCAGGACGACGGCGACCAGGTTCATCGGGCTACCTCGGTTCGCGGCGGAGAAAGGATCCGCTCACTCTGCCCTATCCAGCCCGGCTACTCAAACGTGACACGTGCCGAAGCACTGTCGTGGCCGTGTCACACCAGTGAACCCGCACACGGGACAGCCGGGGTGTTCCCCGAAACACCCCCAGCCGTGGCGCGTACAGGTCAGGCGCTCTCGTTCATGGACAGGCGCACGGCGTAGGCGGCCGCCTGGGTACGGCGGGCCATGCCGAGTTTGGCCAGGACGCGGGAGACGTAGTTCTTCACGGTCTTCTCCGCCAGGTACATCCTGGCGCCGATCTCCCGGTTGGTCAGGCCCTCACCGATGAGCTCCAGGACGCGCTTCTCCTGATCGGTGAGCTCGCTCAGCGGATCCTTGCGCCCGGCCTCCTCGCGCAGGCGTTTGAGCATGCGCGTGGTGGACTCGGGGTCGAGCAGGGAGCGCCCCTGGGCGACCGTGCGAACGGCACCGACCAGGTCGGTTCCGTGGATCTGCTTGAGGATGTAGCCGGAGGCCCCCGCCATGACGGCGCCGTAGAGCGCTTCGTCGTCGGAGTAGGACGTGAGCATGAGCATCCGTGTGTTCGGGAGCATCGAGCGGATGTCCCGGCAAACCGTGACACCGTCCCCGTCGGGGAGCCGCACGTCGAGCACGACCACGTCGGGTTCGAGTGCGGGGACCCTGGCCAGGGCCTGCGCGGCGGTTCCGGCCTCGCCGACCACCTCGATGCCGTCCTCGTCGTCCAGGAGGGAACCGACCCCTCGTCGGACGATCTCGTGGTCGTCCACCAGGAACACCCTGATCGCTTTGTCGCCGCCCATCAGGTGCCGCACCTCCTCAGCGCTGGATGTGGTGACCTGAGGCGGTCTGGCCGCCCTGGGTTGTGGGTAAACCGTCCCTGCCCATTGTGAGGCAACTGAGAACGGGCCGCGGCACGTCCCCGGGGTCGGGCCCCGCGGCCTCCGCTGTGCGCCTTGACGGTGCACCTCCAGCCTAGGCGTCGATGCTTGCCACCGTATGAGGCGAACGTCCCTTTCTGTTTGAGGCGAGTGTCCCGGCGGGTAATGCGCAAGGAAGGACCTTCGCCACCGATTCAGGGACTCGTGGCTGCTGCCTTCGCGGGCGCGACCAGCAAGGATGGCGAGGGCAGGAACAGAAGGCACCAATCTTCGGGGGGCTTGTGATGGCTGGAACAAGCGGTGCCGATGCGTCGGCGCACGGGCGGGACTGGGTCGTGGGGCCGACCTCGCCCCCGGAGCAGCGGCAGTCCGCCGACGCAGGGGGAGGCGCCGAGCAGCTCGGCGAGGACGAGCGGCTGCTGATCGGTACCGACCTGGCTGACAACGAGCGGGCGAGGTTCACCGTTCTGGAGCGCCAGACCTGCTTCAACCTGATGTCCACACGGGACATCGGGCGGGTGGCGTTCACCATCGAGGGGGACGCCGCACCGACGGTGCTCCCGGTCAACTACACCCTGCTCAACGACACCGTCATCTTCCGGTCCACGCTGGCCGGAACCATCATGCGTTACGCGCGGGGATACGCGGCCTTCCAGGTCGACCACTTCGACGACGAGCGGCGGGAGGGGTGGAGCGTGCTGGCCTCCGGACGCTGCCGGTGGGTCCGTGACAGCGGAGAGCTGGAACGCATCCCCCAGGGCCGGCTGCCCCAGCCCTGGGTGGAGGGCCCGCGCGACCAGGTTCTGAAGATCACCCCGGCCAGGCTGACCGGGCGGGAGATCCACCGGTCCTGACCGGTTCCCGCCAGTTCCTGTCACAGGTCTGGCTGAGGTCCGGCGGACGCAGCGGCCCGCGCCGTGGACGGACGGCGCGGTGGACAGATGTGGTCACCGGGCCTTTGGTGTTTTTGTCCGCTGTCGGGGTATCGGTGGCGGCATGGGAGCGCAAAACCCGTCTCATCGCCGGTGTGTCCCTCAGCCACACTCATGCCGCGCGGAGAGCATCACCACGTGCGACAGCGGTCACCAGTACCACCAAAGTCCCAAGTCCGTCACGAGGGCAGGTTCACCGGTGGTCCCGGCGGACGCGCGGTGAGGCACGGATGGGGCCGGGTGGTCCTGGGAGTGGGCGCGGCGGTCACCGCAACCGCCTTCACCGTATCCGGCGCTCCACTGCTCCAGCGGGCCACGGCACTGACGCTGCCGCCGTCTGCCGCTCCTATGCAGCCTCCAGAGGCCGATTCCCCCGGCGAACTGGACGTGGGCGTGCTGTCCTCGCGTCCGGAGACCGTCATGGGCGGAACCGTCCTGGTCCGGGTGGCTCTTCCTGCCCCGATCGAGCCCCATCAGGTGCGACTGCAAGCAAACGGCACCGATGTCACCGAGTCCCTGCGCCCCGTCTACCTGCCCGGCGACGGCCACGTGCTGGAGGGTCTGGTCAAGGACCTGCCCGAGGGAAAGAGCACGCTGACAGCCTGGATCCCCGATTCCGTCGCCGAAGCTGAGAGCCCCGACTCACCCGCACCCGCCCGGGTCGTGGTCACCAACCACCCGGGCACCGGCCCGGTGTTCTCCGGCCCGCACCAGAAGCCGTTCATCTGTCAGACCGAGGACTTCCGACTCGCCTGGGAAGGCCGACTGGGTGCGCCGACCGACGAACACTGCTCGGTGGAGACCGCGGTGGGGTACGTGTACCGCAGCACCGGCGGCGGTTTCGCCCCGCTGCCCGAGGGCGGTCGCCTGCCCTCGGACGTGGCCACCACCGTCACCTCCACCGGCGAGGAGGTCCCGTACACGGTGCGGGTGGAGACCGGAACCGCCAACCGGGCCGTGTACGAGACGGCCGTCCTGCACGACCCGCGCGAGCCCGGGCCCGACCCGTGGATCTCGCCCGAGGGCTGGAACCGGCGCCTGGTGTACAAGTTCGGCGGCGGCTGCCCGGGCGGCTGGTTCGTCCAGGGGAACCGGACCGCCGGGGTGCTGGACCACGGCATGCTCGCCCGGGGGTACGCGGTGGCCTCCGCCTCGCTGAACGTGTTCGGCACCAACTGCGACGACCTGCTGGCGGCCGAGACCATGAACGCGGTCAAGGAGAAGTTCGTCCTCTCCCACGGGGTCCCCGACCACACCCTGGGCTGGGGCGCCTCCGGCGGCGCCTACCAGGCACACCAGATCGCCGACAACTACCCGGGGCTGCTCGACGGGATCGTGGTCTCCCAGAGCTACCCGGACGTGGGGTTCTCGACTGTGCCCGCGGTCAGCGACGCCCTCCTGCTGCGCTCCTACGCCGAGGCGCACCCGAGCGCCCTGACCAGGGAGCAGCAGCGAGCGGTGTCCGGGTTCGGCACCTGGGTGGGCATCGGCGCGATGGCCGACGCAGCGGCCCGGATCGACCCGCAGGGGGTGTGCCCGGCCGCTCTGCCCGCCGAGCAGCGCTACCACCCCGAGGACAACCCCGACGGCGCCCGCTGCGACGTCTTCTCCCACGCACGCAACGTCTACGGCACGGACCCGGACACCGGCCTGCCCCGGCGCCCGCTGGACAACGTGGGAATCCAGTACGGACTGGCGGCGCTGCTGGACGGCACCCTGGACGTCGACGAGTTCCTGCACCTGAACGAGCACGTGGGCGGGTTCGACCAGGACGGCCGGGTCGTCCCCGAACGCACCACGGGCGACGCGGAGGCGATTGCGGCCGCCTACGCCAGCGGGCGGCTGCTGCACACCGGCGGCGGGCTCGCCGACATCCCGATCGTGGACCACCGCCCCTACCAGGACCACGCCGCGAACGGCGACATCCACATGCGCTACCACTCCTTCAGCACCCGCGACCGGCTGCTGGCCGCCAACGGCACCGCCGACAACCACGTGATGCTGGTGGAGGCGCACCGGAGCGGCGTGTTCTCCGCCGACCAGCCGGTGGCCGGGCGCGCCCTGGCCGAACTGGACGCCTGGGTGACCGCGGCCTCCGAGAGCGCCCGCGCCTACCCGGGCGGGGCCCCGATCGAGCATCTGCGCCAGGCCCGCCCGGAGTGGCTCGCGGACTCCTGCTGGATCGGGGACGAACGGGTGGTCACCCCACAGCTGCCGCTGCCCGGCGGGCAGGGTGACCGCTGCGCGAACGCCTTCCCCACGTACGGGTCACCGAGGATCGCGGCGGGCGGTCCGCTCGCCTCCGACATCGTCAAGTGCCGCCTGACCGGCTTCGACGAGACCGCCTATCCGGTGGAGTTCGACGAGGATCAGGCCGAGCGCGCCCGGGAGGTGTTCGCGGCGGGGGTGTGCGACTGGTCGGAGCCGGGCGAGGGCCAACGGCCCCCGAAGGGTCCGTGGCAGTTCTTCTGAGGCGCCGCGCCTTGTGAAACACCGCGCCTTCTGAAGCGGCTCCGGGCGCAGCCTCCGGGGACGAGTAGAGCCTGGAGTCGTTCGTGGTACCCCGCTGGCCCAGCGGCCCCGTCGCCGTGGGTCCCATCGCCCTCATCCGCCCCGCGGGGAAGCTGATCTGCCCGGGCCAGCGATCGACTTTCGCTGATCGATTGAATTTTCCAAATCCATCTGCCAACCTCAATTCATGGCCGACAACGAAAGATCCACCCCTCGCGACGCCACCACGACCGCCCCCGGCCCTCTGGGTAGTGCCTACTGGCGGCTGTGGACCTCCTCCGGGCTCTCCAACCTCGCCGACGGCGTGCTGAAGGTGGCTCTGCCCCTGCTGGCGCTGCGTTTCACCGAATCCCCACTGCTGATCGGCGGGGTCGGCGTCGCCCTGAGCCTGCCCTGGCTCCTGTTCGCCCTGCCCGCCGGGGCCCTGGCCGACCGGTTGGACCGGCGTTGGGCGATGCTCGGCGCCAACACCGTGCGCGGCGCCCTGGTCCTCGCCCTGTTCCTCGGCCTGAGTCTCGACCTCGGGTCGATCTGGCTGATCTACGCGGTCGCCTTCCTCCTGGGCACCACCGAGACCCTCTACGACACCACCGCGCAGTCGATCCTGCCCCAGCTCGTCCGCCGCGACCAGCTCTCCCGGGCCAACGGTCGCCTGTACGGGATGGAGATGGCCGCGAACGAGTTCGTCGGCCCTCCCCTGGGCAGCGCCCTGGTCGCGGTGGGTATGGCCCTGGCCCTGCTCACCCCCGGAGCGCTGTGGCTCGCCGCCGTGGGCGCGCTGCTCCTGGTCCGCGGCCGGTTCCGGGTCACCCGCACCGGGCCGCCCACCGGTATGCGTGCCGACATCGCCGAAGGGGTGCGGTTCCTGTGGTCCCACCGCGTCCTGCGCACCTTCGCCGTGCTGGCCGGGATCTCCAACTTCGCCCTGAGCGCGGTGTTCACCCTGCTCGTGGTGTACGCGGTGGGCCCGGGCTCCCCGATGGGCCTCACCGAGGCCGCCTTCGGCCTGCTGTTCTCCGCGTTCGCCGCGGGCAGTCTGGTCGGAGCGTTCGTCGCCCCGTGGTGCGAGCGGGTACTGGGCCGGTCCCGCGTCCTGTGGCTGTCGGTCCTGCCGTTCGCGCTGCTGGCTCTGGCCCCGGGGCTGACCGCCAACGTGTGGCTGGTGGGGCTGGGATTCGTGGTCGGCGGGGCCGGGATCATGGTGTGGAACGTGATCACCGTGTCCCTGCGCCAGCGTATGGCCCCGGGCGCCCTGCTGGGCCGGGTGAACAGCGTCTACCGGCTCCTGGCCTGGGGCACCCGGCCCCTGGGCGCGGGCGTGGGCGGTCTGCTCGCGCAGTTCCTCGGCACGCAGACCATGTTCGTCGTCATGGGGCTGCTGATCCTCACTCTGCTGGTCCCGCTGCTGCGGATCGACGAGGCCGCCCTCGACGCCGCCGAGAGCTCCGGGGATCCCTCAACGCACTAGATGTACTGACCTGAGAGGGGAGCTTTTTCGGAGCTCCTGCGCCCACGTCGAAGGGCGTCGAGGATCGGTGGGTGCGGGCGCGGGGCGACTCCCCCACGGACCGAAACCCGACCAGCAGCCTGTCCGGTGCCTCCGAAACCCCCATATTCCCCGTGATCTTGCTACCAGAGGCTAGTTCGGCGCCGAACTAGCCTCTGGTAGCAAGATCTACTGGTCCACCATGGTGGGTGTCGGGAGGGTTTCGACGGGAGCCGCCCGACAGCGGGGCTGGGGTGACTCAAGCAAGATCTGTCCCACGTGGACCTTGTCGTGACCTGTCCACCAGCGCTCGCAGGCCAAGGCCCTGGCCGCGGGAGTGACCTTATAGAAGCCTGTGCAGCCGATAACTCACAGTAGATCTGTCCCCCGGGCCAGGGCCCTGGTAGTCGTCCCGTTCCTGACCAAGAGGAAGCAGGACACCACCATGGTGACAGTGGGTATCGACCCGCACAAGGACATGCACCAAGCCGTCGCGCTGGCCCAGGACGGCACCCGCCTGGGCAGGGCCAAGAAGGTCCAGACGGGCCCCGAGGCCCTGGGCCAGCTCTTGACCTGGATCCGCGCCCTGGCCGGAAACGGCCCGGTGCTGTGGGCCATCGAGGGCGGCCCCGGGCTGGGCCGGGCCATCGCTGACGCCCTGCTGGGAGCGGGCCAGGAAGTGGTGTGGGTGCCGCCGCGCGCCATGGCCGCCCACCGGAAGCTGAGCGGGCCGGTGGGCGCCAAGTCCGACGTGATCGACGCGGTGGCCATCGCGCGTGCGGCCCTGGCCACCCCTGACCTGGCCCGCCACCGGATCGACCCGCAGGTGCGGCAGGTGCGTGCGCTGGTGGGCCTGCGCCAGAATCTGACCGATCAGCGTGTGGCCCTGACCAACCGGGTGCTGGCGGCGGTGCACATCGAGTTGGACCACCGCCTGGGCAAGGGGGCGTTGAAAACCCGGGCCAAGGTGGGTCGGGTGCGTGCTCTGGTGGAGGGGGCCGAGCTGGACGAGGTGGCGCGGTGGGTGCTGCTGGAGCAGCTGGAGGAGATCCACACCCTGTTCGTGCGTGTTGTTGAGGTGGAGCGGCGTCTCAAGGAGCTGGTGGAGCCGTTGGCGCCGAACTTGTTGGGGATTCGTGGTGTGGGTGTGGTCTGGGCTGCGGTGTTGCTCTCGCAGGTGGGGGATGTGTCGCGGTTTGCGACCTCGGCGAAGATGGCGCGGTGGGCGGGGAGCGCGCCGATTCCGGTGTTTTCCTCGGGGCGGGATCGGCATCGGTTGCACCGGGGTGGGAACCGGCAGGTGAACCGGGCGTTGCACTCGATCGGGGTGGTTCAGGTCCGGTTGGGTGAGCCGGCTCGGGAGTTCGTGCGTTCCCGGGAGGAGGCCAAGGGCACCAAGGGTGCGTATCGGGCTTTGAAGCGGCATTTGGCGGATGTGGTGTATCGGGCGATGGTCGCTGATCAAGTGGTGAGAGGGCGGGCTGAGGTCTCTCTTCAGCCCGCCACTTGACATAGAAGCGTCATCCCGGGAGAGGGGACTAAGCGTCCGGGGATCGGTACAGCAGGAACGCGCCGCCGTGGACGGGACGGTCCAGGCGCTGGTCGTCGGAGGCCACGTACTCGTCGAGGACGGCGAGGATGCGCCGGTCCAGCTCGGCCACTTCCTCGTCGTTCAGGTGCAGGGCGAACCTGGCGTAGGTGCGCACCGCCTCCGGCCCGGCCTCGTCCAGTTCATCGGTCAGGGCGGTGATCGGGGAGGTTCGCTCCTCCGATGGCAGGTCCTGGAGCGGGCCGTCGAGCCACCAGGACTCGTCGGTGGCGCGGTAGGGCTTCTCCAGGGCTCCGCTGGCCCCGGTGCGGACCGGTGCGGCCGTGAGCAGACCCGCGTTCAGCAGTGTGCGCACGTGGTGGAGCACGGTTCCGGGGTTGGTGTCGAGGCGGTCGGCGAGCTCACGGTTGGTGAGTTCCCGGGTCAGGCACAGCCGCAGGATGCGCAGGCGCAGCGGGTGGCCGAGGGCCTTGGCCTCGCGCGCGGTGGCCGGGCGGCGTCTACGGGGGACGGAGGCGGGTTCCCGTTCGGATTCCTGGTCGGCCGGTTCTGCCATGGGGCCAGGCTAACCGATCGAGCAATCGATCGAGGAACCTCGGGCCGGAAACCGGTGGACGCTGCCGGGCCGGGCGGCGAGGATGGCCGCGTGACACACTCCGACAGCCCCGACGCCGCCCCCTCCCCCGCTTTCGAGAACGATTCCGACGACGTCGAGGTCCTGGAGGGCGGGAACGTCTCCGACCAGGTCCTGCGGATCGGCGCCACCGTGCGCAAACCCTGGCTGCCCTCCTCCCCCGCCGTGACCTCCCTGCTGCGCTACCTGCACATGCGCGGCTACTCCGGTTCTCCGATCACCTACGGTCAGCGGCCCCGGGGCTACCAGCGACTGGCCTTCGTCCCCGGTACCCCGGCCGACCGGATGCCGCCCATGACCGCCGACGAGCTCCACGAGTTGGGCGCGATGGTCCGTCGGCTGCACGACCTCACCGCCGACTACCGCCCCGCGGCCGACGCGGAGTGGGAATCGGTCTTCCCGCCGGAGGAGCCCGAGGTCATCTGCCACAACGACCTCGCCCCGTGGAACCTGGTCCGCGACCCCGGGGGCGGCCCCGCGTCCTGGTGCCTCATCGACTGGGACGGCGCCGGACCGGCCAGCCGGACGGGCGAGCTCGGCTACGCCGCGCACGGGTTCGTCCCCCTGCACGAGGGAGGGGACCCCGAGGCCGACGGGCTGCGGCTGCGGGCGCTGGCCGAGGGCTACGGCTGTGACGCGGAACAGCGCCGGGCGCTGCCCGGGGCCGCGCTGCGGCGGGTGCGCGCCATGTTCGAGATCCTGGAGGAGGGCGCGCGGACCGGTCGGCAGCCCTGGGCCCGCCTGCACGCCGAGGGGCACGCCGACCACTGGGGCGCGGCTGCCGCCTACATCGAACGCCACCAGGAACTCTGGTGCGGGATACTGGCCGTTCAGGCGGGGCGGTCCCACACGAACGCCGCCGAGATCGGGTAGCCGCGGAACCGTTCCCACTTGGGTTTGGCCGCCACCCAACCGTCGTCCACGACCGCCTCGTTCAGCTCCGCCAACCGCCATCCGCTGGCCAGGGCGGCGCGCACGTGGTCGCCGATCAGGTGCACGTGGGTGGTGATGGCGACCTCCTCACCCGAGGCGTCGGTGAAGTGGGTGGGCATCCCCGAGGCCATGATGAACTGCGGGTGGTAGGCGACCAGCACACAGCGGCCTCCCGGTTTGGTCAGCCGCCAGGCCTCGGCGTAGAAGGGTACGAGGTCGGGCAGGTGCTCGTCGATGAGCGAGGCGATGACCAGGTCGTAGGTGTCGCCCGGCAGGCCGGTGGCGCGGACGTCGCCCTGGGTGAGGGTGTCGTGGGCGCCCCGCTTCTCGGCCAGGGCGAGCATCCCGGCGCTCAGGTCCACCCCGTCGACGTGTTCCACCTCCCGGCCGCGCAGCCAGGCCCCGGTGCGGCCGGTGCCGCAGCCCAGGTCGGCGGCGCGGCGCGCCTGGGACCAGTCGGGGGCGGTGAGTCCGTCCAGGAGCGCGAGGTCCATGGCGTCGAGCACGGAGTCCTCGTAAGTGCTGGACCAGCCGTCGTAGCCGGTGGCCACGTCGACGGTCCGGTAGCGGCGGGTGTCGAAGTCGGAGAAGTTCGGCATGGGGCCGAGTATCGCGCGGCCGATGGCGAGCACGCGACCGGATTTCCCGGGAACGCGGGGTGGTCGGGACAGCCGGAAAACCCGTTGCCCCGCCGGTGGCGGCTGGCCTAACGTTCTGCCCATGGCAGCTTTCGCGGCGATCTTCGAGGGCCAGCACGCCTGGTCCAGGATCGCTTACACGTACACCCGTCTCCGGTCCGCCCCGCTGGGCCGGTAACCGAGCCCCTCCGAGCGCACCGCCGTTTCCGTACCCCGTTTCCCGGGTGCGATGTCGGCGGTGCCAGGGGCTCGTGCCAGACGTGAATTCGTAGACGCGTACCGGTCCAGGTTCCGCCGACGTCCTCTTTTCCTTCGGACGGGCGACCAGGGGCCTCCCATGGCACAAGCGCGCACCCTCCCCGGGTGAGGCGCCCCTTCGTGCTGCCCGTCCGCGTCAGCCGCCCCTCGGGGTGACAGAACGGACCACGCATGGCACGCCGCACTCCCCGAAACCAGAGCTCCGCCTCCCGCAACGACCGCTCGGCCAACCGTTCAGAGAACTGCGGCAACCGCCGCCGCGGCAACCGGCGGCGCCTGTCGCAGAACTTCCTCAACGACCCCGGAACCGCCCGCTGGGTGGTGCGACTGGCCGGATTGGCCCCCGACGACCTCGTGGTGGAGGTCGGTCCCGGCGACGGCGCCATCACCCGGTTCCTCGCCCCGGCGGCCCGGAAGGTGGTCGCCCACGAACTCGACCCCCGGCTGGCCGCGCGGCTCGCCGACCGCTACCGGGACCCGGCCCTGGGCGTGCGGGTGGTGCACGGCGACTTCACCCGCGCGCACCCGCCGCGTGAGCCGTTCGCGGTGGTCGGCAACATCCCCTACTCGCGGACCGCTGACATCGTCCGCTGGTGTCTGGAGGCCCCGGAACTCACCTCGGCCACCCTGATCACCCAGCTGGAGTACGCGCGCAAGCGCACCGGCGCCTACGGCAGGTGGAGCAGGTTGACCGTGCTGACCTGGCCGTGGTGGTCCTGGCGGCTGGCCGGACGGATCAGCCGGGACCGCTTCCGGCCGGTGCCGCGCGTGGACGCCGGGGTCCTGGTACTGCGCAGGCGCGGCGAAGCCCTGGTGCCATGGGAGCGCCGGGGCGAGTACCGGCGCATGGTCGAACTCGGCTTCGGCGGGGTCGGCGGTTCACTGTCCGCATCGCTGCGCCGCGAACATCCGACCGCGCGGGTGGCGGCTGCTCTCCGAGAGGCAGCGATCGCACCGGACGCACCGGTGGGGCTGGTGGCCCCGGACCAGTGGGTGGTGGTGTTCCGGGTCCTGGCCGGATGAGGCCCCGCTGGGGACCGTGAAAGCGGGACGCCTCACCTAGCGTGGGGATATGAGACGAATATTCCCTTACACGCTGGTTCTGCCGATCCTGCTCGCCGTCGCGTGCGGCACCACCGAAGAGGTGGCCCTGGACCCGCCGAACGCGGACGGGGGCGCCACGGAAACGGAGACCGCAACGGAGGACCCCGCCGATGAGGACTCCCCGGAGGAGGAAGGCGCCGGGGACCCACCGGAAACGGCTGGTTCCGGACACGAGTACGCCTTCGGTGAGGGCGCCGCCTTCCCGTACCCGGTGGGTGCCTACGAGCACGAGTACCAGGACGGGGTCGAGGAGGACGTCGTCTACACGGTGGACGACGTCGTCCTCGGTGCCCCCGGGCAGGTGGAGTTCACTCTGACCGTGGAGGTCCCGGACCTGGGACGGGTCTTCGGAACCGCGTTCCTGGAGGCGCGGTGCTCCTACGGCGAGCACACGGTCTCCGCCACCGCAGGGGAGCCGTTCGGGGAGCTGGAGGCCGGGACCCACAGCACGGACATGGTGTGCGACCTGCCCGAGTCCCCTGACTCCGTGCTCGTCTCCGTGACCCACGGTTTGGACGAGGCGCACTTCCGGGGGCCGGTGGAGTAGGCGGCTCCGGTGTTCACACCCGCAGCACCGCGAAGGACTCCCCCGGAACGCTGACCGCGGTGCCGTCGATCCGCGGGCCGCCGTTGGCGAGCAGGAGTTCCCCGGGGGCCGCGTCCAGCTCCACCCGGGTCTCTTCGAGGCCGAGGTTGCAGACCAGGCGCAGCGAACCGCGGGTCAGCACCAGTGTGCGGCCGTCCTGGCTGGCGCGGACGGCGAACCGGTCCAGGCGCGGGTCGCAGAGTTCGGGTTCGGCCCGGCGCAGGGCGATCAGGGCGCGGTAGGTGTCCAGGACCAACTTTCGCGGCTCGTGCCCGGGTTCGGACCAGTCCAGGACCGCTCTGTCGCGGGTGGCCGGGTCCATGGGGTCGGGGATGTCCTCCTCGGCCCAGCCGAGGGCGGCGAACTCGCGGCGGCGGCCCTTGCGCACCCCCTCGATGAGTTCGGGGTCGGTGAACGAGGCGAAGAACGGCCAGGGGGTGGTGGCCCCCCACTCCTCGCCCATGAAGATCATCGGGGTGTAGGGCGAGCAGAGGACGAGGGCGGCGCCGCAGGTGAGCAGGCCGGGTGAGAGGTGTTCGCCCATGCGGTCGCCGCGGGCACGGTTGCCGATCTGGTCGTGGGTGCTGAGGTAGCCGAGGAAGCGGCTGCCCGGGACGAGGGCGGTGTCCACCCGGGCCCCGTGCCTCCTGCCGCGGAAGGTGGACCGGGTGCCGTCGTGCCAGAAGACGCGCCGCAGGGTCTCGACGAGGACCTGGGGGCCGTCGAAGTCGGCGTAGTAGCCGTGTTTCTCGCCGGTGAGGGCGACGTGCAGGGCGTGGTGGAGGTCGTCCGACCACTGAGCGGTCATCCCGAGCCCGCCCGCCTCCCGGGGCAGGACGGTGCGCGGGTCGTTGCGGTCGGACTCCGCGATCAGGGAGAGCGGACGGCCCAGACCGGCGGCCAGGGCGTCGGCCTCGGCGGAGAGTTCGGGCAGGATCGGCACGGCCCGGTCGTCGCGCAGGGCGTGCACCGCGTCCAGGCGGAGCCCGTCCAGGTGGTAGTGGCGCAGCCAGTCCAGGGCGCCGTCGACGACCAGCCGCCGGACGGGGTCGGAGTCGGGTCCGTCCAGGTTGAGCGAGGGCCCCCAGGCGTTCTCTCCGCAGAAGTAGGGGCCGAAGCGCGGCAGGTAGGCGCCGGAGGGGCCGAGGTGGTTGTAGACCACGTCCAGCAGGACCGCGAGGCCCCGGCGGTGGCAGGCGTCGACGAACCCCTTGAGGGCGTCGGGGCCGCCGTAGGGTTCGTGGACGGCGGCCCACAGGACCCCGTCGTAGCCCCAGCCGTGGGTGCCGTCGAAGGCGTTGAGCGGCATCAGCTCCACGTGGGTGACGCCGAGGTCGACCAGGTGGTCGAGGCAGTCGACGGCGGCGGTCAGGGTCCCCTCGGGGGTGAAGGTGCCGACGTGGAGTTCGTAGATCACCCCTCCGGCGAGCGGGCGCCCGGTCCAGTCGCCGTCCGCCCAGGCGTGGGCGGCGTGGTCGTACACCCGGCTGGGTGCGTGCACCCCGTGGGGTTGGTGCAGGGAACGCGGGTCGGGCAGGGGCTGGGAGTCGTCGTCGAGGAGGTAGGCGTAGTCCGAGCCCGGTCCGGCACCCGCGACCTGGCCGTGCCACCAGCCGTCGGGGGCGCGTTCCATGGGGTGGTCGGTTCCGTCGACGCGGACCCGTACGCGGCGGGCCTGGGGCGACCAGACCGAGAAGTCGCCGTGTACGCCGAGTCCGGGGGTGGCGGGCCGGGTGGGTTGGGTCACCAGTTCGTTCACGCGGGGTGACCTACCCCGGGCCGGGCCGGACCGAACCGTCCCCGGCGATGGCCCTGTCGGGGCTCGTACCCGGACCACACCCGCACGGGACCCGGATCGGTGGTGCGGGACGGTGATCGCTAAGGTCCTACGACATGACCCCGAGTGACGACGCCCCCGCACGACCTCCGGTGCTCCTCCCGGAGGACTATCTCGATCGCCTGCCCTGGGGGCCCATCGGCATCGTGTTCGCCCTCCTCGCCCTGCCCCCGGTGGTCGTGGCGGTGCTCCTGTCGGTGGCGGCGCCCTGGTTCCTGTCCCACCACGGGGTACTCATCAACGGCGAACCGCACCTGTACGCGCCATTGGAAGAGTTCCTGCCCGGTTGGGCGCGGTTGGTCGCGCTCGTCGTGCTGTTCGTGCTGGTGGCCTACTCCTGGACGGCGGCGGTGGGCTTCCAGAGCCTGGTCCACAACGGCCGGCCCCGGCCGTTGCGCACCGCCCTGCGCGACGCGATCAGGACGCTACCTGCCACGGTGGTGGCGTTCACGGCACCGGTGGGCCTGTATCTGTTGCTCTCCCAGGCACTGTCCCCGGTGTGGGCCGTGCCGGTCTGGTCACTGCTGTTCGTCGCCCTGCCACCGCTGTGGTTCCCCCTCGCCGGGGTCGCCCTCGGCCCGGGCGCGTGGCGCGAGGCCCTCTCGGTCCTGCTCCGCCGGCCCCTGCGGCGGGGATGGATCCTGTGCCTGCTCGCTCCGCCCGCCACCCTCGCGGTGGTCGAGATCGGCTTCGACCGGGTGACGGGCCCCGGCGGCGCGATGTTCGTGCTGGCCCTGGCGGTGGCCGGTCTGACCCTCTCCGCGCGAGCGCTCACCCTGGCCGCGCTGTTCCACCGAGACACGGACCGATTCGAGCAGGGAACCCTGCCCGGGCCCGGCGAGCCCGGTGAGGACGGCGAAGAGGACGACAAGGTCGGCCCCGGCGGGCATGCCCTCGTCACAGGCCCGGTCCCGATCCGGAGCTGGGCACCGACGGCCTTGGCCGGGGCAGTCCTGGTCTGGCTGTGGGTCCCCGTTCCCCTGTTCGAGCGCACCGTGAGTGACGGCCCCTGGGACGTCCCCCGATACGACCAGTGGTCTACAAGCGCGGGCAAGAACCCGCTCAACGAGCCCTCTCTGCTGCTCGCACCGGACGGGTCAGTGGTCGTCCTGGGCTCAGATACGGCCCTGTGCGCCCCCTCCGAAGAGTGCGATACCTCCGGTGAATCGAACACCAACGGGCCGACGATGATCACCGACGACGGTCTGCGCTCGGTAAGGCTTCCCAACTCTGAGGACGATCCGCCCGGATCCGTGATCTGGGAGAAGGACGGCTGCGGCGGGAAGAAGGGCTGCCTCGACGACGACGTACTCCTCCTCACCCCGAGCGAGGCCGACAGCAATCAGGAAGCGGCTGAGGACTCCGCGGACGGCGATCGGACCATCTGGGACTGGCAGGACAACACCCAGGTCTGGATGGAAGAGGGAGACGGGCGCGCTCACGTGGTCAGCGCCGTCCCCTCATCAGACTCCGATGAGGCGACGCTCACCCTGTTCGTGTGCCAGAACGCCCGTTGCAGCCATTACTCCGCCACGGGGCTGACGGACACCGCCGAGTACTTCTGGAGCAGATCGGGTTTCCCGAGCACCGTGTACGGCGGACTCGTCGACATCGCGGTCGCCCCGGACGGCAGCGCACGCGTGAGCGTTCACAACCCGAACTCCGGCGCCCTCACCCTGTACTCGTGTGCGGGGACCAAATGCGCCGAAGTGACCGAGACCGACCTCGTCCCAGCCTCCGACGTCACCCGGACCTCGGACCTGAACTACCGGCGGCACGCCGGTGCACAGGTACGGGTACGCCCCGACGGCACTCCGGCCATCGCCTACCGGGATACCCGGGACGGGGCGGTCCGCTTCCTGGACTGCGCCGACGAGCATTGTGAGCGCTTCACATCCGAGGAGGTGTTCGGCCCCGGCTGGAACCGGCCCGCCCCGGCCATGGACCTCGACCCGCAGGGTCTGCCCCGGCTGCTCGGACACGACCTGGAGTCACGCACGATCGAGTACGTGAGCTGTACCGACGCCTCCTGTGCCGAGACGGAGTCGGCGACGGTGGGGTCGTACCCGGCCGCCCCGGGGTGGGTGGCGCTGCGGGTAGACGATCGGGGCCGACCGGTGATGGCGTGGCTGCGCCTAGGCGAGGAGAAACAACCGGACTCCGCGGAAGTGCTGCGTTGCGAGGACTCCGCATGCTCGGCCCTGGTACCCGCCGACCGGCGTTGAACCCCGCAGCCCGGCCGGTCACCAGCCGGCTCGGAATCGGTTGGGCCGACTATCCGTCAACCTCCTCGTCGGCCAAGCCGATTATTTGCTGGCCTGATCGCATGCCGGTCCGACCAGCAGGCATCCTGAGTGTCACTCGTCCAGGTTGACCGTATAGAGCCGAGGCCGCTCACAAGGAACTCCCTGGTACCCGCTCTGGGCGCCGAGCTCGCCCACGCCGTCGGGGGCACAGGCCAGCGCCATGGCGAACTCGTCGGTCCGCAGGAGCCCGTAGGTGCCCAGCCCCACCGGTCCTCCCCGATACCCTCCGGTTTCGACCCACGAGGTCATCCGATCCTGGTCACGGCCGGTGCGGGCTTCTCGCCGCGGTGTCACCTCTGCCAGTGACTCGACCTCGGTGCCCTCGGCCAGCGGCTCTCCGGTGGCCGCGTCCAGGAGCGTCCCGTTCAGGTGCCTGAAGGCTGGCCCGGAGCGTGTCTCCACCGGGGTCAGGCCACCCCGCCTCGCTTCGCCCTCCCACAGGAACTCGTCGTCGGCGAAATCGTAGGCGTACTGCACCCCGGCCTCTTCCGAGTTGAGCACGACGTAGCCGTCAGGATGAACGCCGGACAGCGTCGAAGATCTTCGCAGCCCTTCGAAGCCGTCCGTAATCAGGTGTTCGAGTTCTCCGGTGTGCACGTCGACCCGGACGAACCACCCGGTCGACCGGTGCAGGGCCAACAGGTCGGAGTCGCGCCCGACAGTCCAGGTGAGGTAGGCGTGGGGACCGTAGGCGCCCACGTATTCGAGAACGTCATTCTCGGTGTCTTCTTCGGGGTCGTCCTGTCCGAGCCCGGTCCAGACGACCTCGCCCCGGTCCAGGTCGATCGAGGTGAACAACGGATTCCGGTCACCGCTGCGGAAGAGGGCGTGGCCGTCCACCACCGAGGTCAGCGTTCCCAGGCGATGCGACGTCCGCACCACCGTCTCCACCTCCCCGTCATCG
Source organism: Nocardiopsis exhalans (assembly GCF_024134545.1). Taxonomy (GTDB): domain Bacteria; phylum Actinomycetota; class Actinomycetes; order Streptosporangiales; family Streptosporangiaceae; genus Nocardiopsis; species Nocardiopsis exhalans. The sequence goes on along the minus strand of NZ_CP099837.1, from coordinate 3,611,008 downwards.
GGGTCCACCACCACCAGCGCTCGCTCGAAGCGGGCGAGCAGGGCGTCCCCGGAGTGGTGGAGGGCGCTCAACCCGGTGTGCAGGAAGGTTTCCCTGTCCAGGGCCTCCCCCAGGTCGACCCGCCAGCGCTGTTCACCGGTGGTGGCGTCCAACGCGCGGAACCGGGTGTTCTCCGCATACACCACTGTGCCCTGACCCTCGATCTCCACGGCGGCGAACCGGCCTGCTCCGGGCCACGAGATGCCCTCCAGGCTGTGCGCACCGGTGTCCGCGTGGTGCAGGCCCAGGGGTTCGTACGTGTTGGCCCGCAGCAGGTAGGTGCCCTCCAGCGGCAGCGACCAGCGCAGTTCGCCGTTCTCAAAGCATTCGTCGGCGCGTTCGCCTCGGCACAGCAGATCCTCATCCGGGCTGATCGCGGAGGGCTCGGAGTAGTAGGACTCCTGAAAGGCGACCAGGCGCTCCTCGATCGGGTCCTCGGAGGTACCGGCATCCGCCGTGATGTCGGGGGCCACCGCACAACCGGACAGCAGTACGGGCAGCAGGAGGAGGCAGAAACGGCGCATGGCGGGCAGCCTACCGAGCGTGTTCACACGCCGCTGCCCCGGGAAGGACCTGTTGCGTGCGAACAGGGCGGGCCCGCCCCGACGTCAGGCGGCGGAGCGGGCCCGGTCCTAGGAGCAGTCGAAGTGGTGGGTGAAGGGCCGGTCCGGGCAGGTGCGGCACTCGAAGACGTACACGCCTCCCATGTCGCCCAGCATCAGCCCGTGCGGGCGTTGCAGCTGGACTCTGTCACGAACGTCCAGGTCGCCACCATCCCGGTCCTCGACCGGAATCCAGGTACTGCTGCCGTCCCCGTCGTACTCGGCGCTCGAGACGGTGAGCAGGTGTTCCATGGTCTCCCCGCAGCCCTCGCACTCGGGCCAGAGCGGGTCCTGGGTCCAGCTCGGGTACCCGCCCATCTTGATTCCGGGGGCCTCCGCCAACTCGTCCTCATATTGCCACCCGGTCTCCTTCTCCAGCTGTTCGAAGCGCTCCGACAACTGGTCAGAAAGATCTTCTGGCAGGTCCCAGCTCGGGTAGTCGACCACCGGCTCGGGGTGGACCACGCACGGGGCGGGAACGTGCTCGGCTCTGGCCCCGTCTGGTACGGGCGGGGTGGAGCGCACCTCGCCCAGCGAGGCGGTGGTGCGCCAGTACACCCGGGGCAGCGGGCAGTAGAGGCCCGGGTGGTCGAAGGGGCACCACAGGACCTGGAGGAGGTCCTTCCCCGGCGGGAATTCCACCCCGAGGGCGTCGTTCCGGTGGAGCTGCACCACCGGGACGAAGTCGGGCGCCCCCTCGATCTCCACGGCGTCCTCGTCCCTGCCGAGGTCGTGTTCGGCCTCGCAGGTGGGCCAGGGTTCGTCGGCGGGCCACAGCAGGGGACCGCCCACGGAGCTCTCGTGGACCGCGGGATTACCCCGGCGCGGGTGCAGGCGCAGCGCCTCGCGCCGCCAGGGGCGGAGTTCGGGGAAGAGCTCCTCGACCTCCACGGGGCGGGGTGGGGTGGTCCTGGGCATGGGGGCCTTCCGGTCAGCGCGACAGTGGAAGGCAGCCTAGGACACGGGTACGACGTTCCGGATCAGGTACTGCGCGGCAGCGGCCGGTAGGTGCCCAGGCGGACCGAGGCGGTGGTGCGGAAGGGTTCCGAAAGCTTCGCCACGCGTTCGGCGAGTTCCTCGGGGCTGACGTGGCGGGCGCTGGGGCCCATGCCCACCACGGTCAGGACGTCCTCATGCGCGAGTTCCATGGTGAAGCGCAGGTCCCGGCCGGACTCGAGAGTGAAGTGGTCCTTGAGGCCCTCGGCCAGGCGCTCGTCCTTGCGGGGGTCCACGTGCAGCAGGCCCAGCTCCTCGCGGGGTTCGGTGAGGTGGTCGGCGGCCGGGGTGACGACCAACAGGACACCCTCAGGCTTGAGGACACGGTGGAACTCGGCGGCGTTGCGCGGGGCGAAGACGTTGAGCAGCGCTTCGGCGGAGTCGTCGGCCAGCGGCAGGCGGCGCCAGGAGTCGGCGGTGACGGCCCCGCTGCGAGGGTGGGCTTTGGCGGCCTTGCGGGCGGCGAACTTGGAGACGTCGGTGGTGAGGCCGACCGCCTCGGGGATCCGGTCCAGGACCTGGTTCAGGTAGTGGCCGGTGCCGCCGCCGACGTCGACGATGACGCCCCCGTTCGCGAACCCGGCCACGTCCCCGGCCGCGAGCTGCTCCGCCAGCGCTAGGCCGATGGGGTCGTAGTGTCCCTTCGCTTGGAAGCGCAGGCGGGCGCCGACCATGTCCTTGCTGTCCCCGGTCCCGGGCGGGGTCGCCCCGGTGAGCAGGCCCGCGTAGCCCTCGCGGGCGATGTTGAAGCTGTGCCCGCTCGCACAAGAGAGACCGCGCGGGGCCTGTTCCAGGTGGTCCGCGCAGACAGGGCAGGTCAGGGCGGCCGCGACGGAGGCGGGCATACGCAGCTCGGGGCCGCTGTGGGTACCGGTACGGGTGTTCGTCATGATCGCGGTCAGCCTACCGGCGCCCACCCGAACCGCTCACCGACACCGGTACTCACCTCCTGACCAGGACCGCCACCGGGTAGCGGTCGAGCAGCTCCGCCAGGTGCGCGGTGACCAGGCCGTCCATGCGTTCGGGGGCCAGGGTCCGGCCGGTCAGGCGGTCGGTCCACTCCCCCGGCGGCAGCGGAAGCACCGTCTCTCCCCAGCCGCCCGCGTCGGCCAGGGTCACCGGCAGCCGGGTGGCCACCACCGCCAGTCCGGGCTCGTGCGAGCCCCGGACGGTGCGGGCGAAGGCCAGGGCGTGTTCGGCCCCGGTCCCCTCGGCGGTCAGCGGCAGGTAGCCGCCGGGGCGCAGCTCGGTGCGGGCGCGCAGGCAGGTGCGGACCAGGTGGAGTTTGGCGGCGCCGCTGGCGTCCACCGGCGGGCGCCAGCCCCGCTCGATCCGCTCCAGGAGTTCGGCGCGCAGCCGGTGGTCGACCGGCCTGCGGTTGTCCGGGTCGACCAGGGACAGGTCCCACAGTTCGGTGCCCTGGTAGACGTCGGGCACGCCCGGGCCCAGGAGCTGGACGGCCTTCTGGCCCAGGGAGTTGCTCCACCCCGGCTGGTCCAGGGACTCGGCCATCGCCCTGATCTCGGCGTACAGGTCGGCGTCGGCGCGCAGCAGGCCGGGCCAGGCGCGGACGCGGTCCTCGAAGTCGGGGTCCTGGGCGGTCCAGGAGGTGCCCAGGCGGGCCTCCCGGGCGGCTTTGAGCAGGTACTCCACCAGGCGTTCGTCACTGATCGGCCAGGCGCCCAGGAGGGTCTGCCAGCCGAGCAGGTCCAGGGACGGTTCGGGCAGCGGGGCGCGTGCGCTCCAGCGGCGCACGGCGTCGGCGAAGTCGCCGGGGGTCTCGGAGAGCACCGCCAGGCGGGCGCGCACGTCCTCGGAGCGTTTGGTGTCGTGGGTGGACAGCGCGGTCATGGTGTGCGGTTCGGCCGCCTCACGGTGCAGGTTGGCCTCGTGGAAGGCGGACAGGCTCACCCCGAACTCCGCGGGGTCGCCGCCCACCTCGTTGAGCGCCACGTAGCGGGTGTTGCGGTAGAAGGCGGTGTTCTCGGTACCCATGGCCACGACCATGCCGCTGGTCTGCTGGACGCGGCGGGCGAGTTCGCCGTGCGGATCCTCGCGGACGGCGCGGTCGAGGGTCTTGAGGGTCGCTTCGAGGTCGGGGCGGCGTTCGGCGGCGGTGCGCACCGCGCGCGCCCAGGCGGGTTCGGCCTCGGGCAGGTAGGAGCGGTAGACGTCGAAGGAGGCGAGGAGTTCGGCCACGGCCTGCTCGGTGTGCTCCGATGCGGGCAGCAGTGCGGCGATCCGGCGGACCTCGGTGCGCAGCAGTTCGTTGGCGGCGTGGGAGCGGGCCTGGTGGTCGACGTCGGCGGTGTCGGTGGGCACGCCGTGTTCGCGGGCCAGGGCGGTCAGGGCGGCTTCGGCGTCGGGGTCGACGAAGACCCCGCAGATGGTGCGCAGCGCCTCGTAGCCGGTGGTCCCGGCCACCGGCCAGGAGGCGGGCAGGGTCTCGCCGGGGGCGAGGATCTTCTCGACCACGATCCACCCGGGGAAGCGTTCGGCGAGGCGGCGCAGGTAGCCGCCGGGGTCGCTGAGGCCGTCGACGTGGTCCACCCGCAGCCCGTCGGCGCGGCCCTCGTCGGCCCAGCGCAGGATCTCGGCGTGGGCGGCGTCGAAGACCCCGGGTTCCTCGACCCGCACGGCGGCGAGGTGGTCGACGTCGAAGAAACGGCGGTAGTTGAGTTCGCGGTCGCCGCGCCGCCAGGAGACCAGCCGGTAGTGCTGGCGTTCGTGCACGTCGGTGACGCTGTCGCCGGGGGTGTAGGTGCCCGGGGCCAGGGGGAAGCGTGTGTCGAAGTAGACGAGGTGGCCGTCGGCGAGGGTGAGCTCGCCCAGGGCCGCGCGCCCGTCGTCGCCGTCGTCGCCCAGGACCGGCACCAGGATGGGCCCGGAGTCGAAGTCCACGTCGAAGCAGCGCGCGTAGACGGAGTCGCGGCCGTGTTCGAGGACGTCCCACCACCAGGGGTTGGCGTCGGGGCGGGCCACGGACATGTGGTTGGGCACGATGTCGACGACCACCGCCATGCCGAGCGCGTGCGCGCGTGCGGCGAGGTCGGCGTGGGCCCGTTCACCGCCCAGCGCCCCGGAGACCCGTGTGGGATCGGCCACGTCGTAGCCGTGGTCGGAGCCGGGGGTCGCGGTGAGGATCGGTGACAGGTACACGGCGCCCGCCCCCAGCCGGTGCAGGTGGTCGAGCAGCTCGGCCGCCTCGGCCAGGCCGAAACCCGGTCGTAGCTGCAGCCGGTAGGTCGACGTGGGTGGCCGGGAGTCGTTCGCGGAAGTCGTGTGCGCACTCATCACGCAGGTTCCGTGCCCGCCGTTCGGGCGTGTCATGCATGGTCCGGGCCACTCGTGCGCGACCGTCTCCGACCCGCCGCGGACCGACCCTGCCGACAACCTTCACCGGTGGAAAACTCCTCGTTCACCTGCTGTCCACCTGGCGTCCCCCGGTGCGCCACGGATGCGTCCGGTTCCGCACACACCCGCGTTGGGGAAGGTCGTCCGGTAATGGTTAAATTCTTCGGCGGTGTTCCATTACCAGCGACAACGCGCCGGGAACCGGTGGCGAGCGGTGAAGACAATGAGGACCACCGACACCGACGAAGGGGATAGAAGCAGCGTGCTCCCGTCCAACAAGCACACCCGCACCAAGGACCGTTCGAGCGCCTACCGGGGTGCGGCCTCGGCCGCTCTGGCCGGGCTTCTGCTGGCGACCACGGCCTGTGGCAGCGACGACGCCGTCCAGGGCTCGGGCCCGGCCGTCCCCGACGACCTGGAGTGCTTCTCGGGCAGCCTGCACGGCTCCGGGTCCAGCGCCCAGGAGAACGCGATGACGACGTGGATCGCGGGCTACCAGTCGGCCTGCGAGGACGCGCGCATCTACTACGACTCGATCGGGTCGGGTGGTGGCCGCAACCAGTTCATCGACGGCGCGGTGACCTTCGCCGGGACCGACGCGGCGATGGATCCAGAGGAGAACGCCGACGCCCTGGCGCGTTGCGACGGCTCCGACACCATCAACCTGCCCGCCTACGTGGTGGCGATCGCGGTGGTGTTCAACCTGGAGGGCGTCGAGCAGCTCAACCTGCGCCCGGACACCCTGGCGCGGATCTTCGACCAGGACATCACCCGCTGGAACGATCCGGAGATCGCCGAGGACAACCCGGACCTGGACCTGCCGGACCTGGCGATCACACCGGTCAACCGGGCCGATGACTCCGGCACGACGAAGAACTTCACCCAGTACCTGGCTGAGGCCGCCCCCGACTCCTGGCCGCACGAGTCCGACGGGCAGTGGCCGATCACCCCGCGTGAGTCCGCGCAGGGCAACAGCGGTATCGCCGACACGGTCTCGCGGGCCGAGGGCGCCATCGGATACGTGGAGATGTCCCACCTGCACGGTCTGTCGACCGCGAGCATCGGCGTGGGCGAGGAGTTCGTCGACATCTCCCCCGAAGCGGCCGCCAAGGTCGTGGCCGACTCCCCGCGCCGCGAGGAGAACACCAACGAGTTCGACCTGGCCCTGGAGCTGGACTACGGCACCACCGAGCCGGGCAGCTACCCGATGGTCCTGGTCAGCTACGAGACGGTGTGCCTGGACTACCCGGAAGAGAAAGAGGCCGAGCGGGTCAAGGCGTTCCTGAAGTACGTGGTGAGCGAGGAGGGTCAGGCCGAGGTCTCCGAGGAGACCGACTCGACCCCGGTCAACGACGCCCTGCGCGCCGAACTGCTGGCCTCCATCGAGGCGATCGGTTCCTGATGCGGCTCCGGCGGGGGTGAATCACCCGCCGGAAGCAGGATTCTCGGGCGCGTCACAGCGGTGGCGCGCCCGTTTCACGCTTGCGATCGGGTACCTTACGCACTGACCGCGTCGCGCTCGGTGATCTTCTCTCGGCGGGCGCCGTGGTGCGTGGCGGGGTCCGCCCGCAGGGGTCGGTGTCTTCCCCCACCTGCCCGTCAGCGGCCGGACCCCCAGGTTCGGCTCTGCCCGTCCGCCTCGTCGGGCATCTCCCGCCCGCAGGCCCGGCAGGCGCGGTGCCACAGTGAACGCAGCCGGGCGCGCAGTCCCCGCCGGCGCGGCCGTGCCTCCTGATCGGCACTTTCGTCAGCGCCTTCGACAGAGCCCTGCGTGAAACCGTTCCCCTCGGATCGGGAGTCCTCGTGCCGGACATCCTCGGTGCCCGGCCCGGTGCGTTCAGGATTCTCCGATCTGAGTGCCGCGCGGGGCGGGGGCGGGACCGAACGGTGCAGGGTGAGGTCGATGAGCGTGCCCTCGCCGCCGTGGATCCGGTAGCGGCCGTGCAACTCGGCGACCACGTCGGCCAGGTCCTCCTCGTCCCCGCACACCCGCATGGCGCGGGCCAGGGCGCGGGTGCGCCACAGCCGGACCCCGGCGTCGCGGGTGGGCGAGGCCGCCAGGAAGAGTTCGGTGAGCCCGGCGCGGGCGCGTTCGGCGCTGGCCAGCAGGCGGGACAGGGCCAGTTCGCCCACCCCCCAGGCGACCGGGACCTGGAGGAGGAAGGGTGAGGGGAAGCCGGTCCTGGGCGCGGTGGAGGCGAAGGAGATTCGGGGTTCGCGCAGGTAGTTGGCCTGAACCAGGCGAAGGTCCAGCTTCGGTCCCTCGCATCCCCCGGCGGCCGCCTCGGCGCCCTCCCAGTCGGCGACCAGGGTCACGGTCAGATCGGTCTCGGTTCCGCCCAACAGCCGGTCCACACAGCCGCGAACCAGGTTGTAGGGGGCTCCGGACACGTCCACCACGGCGTGCACCAGCGGGGTGCGGCGGCGCGGTTCGGGGACCCGTTCGCGATAGGCGTGCGGGTGCGGCATGAGTTCGGCCAGGACCTCGGTACGGAAGCGTTCCGAGGGCAGGCGGGTGCGGGCGGTCGAGGCCGGGCCCACGTGCCAGGCGGTGGCGGTGCGCTCGGGGACCATGACGGCCCCGGCCTGCCAGAGCCGGTAGCCGAACTCGGTGTCCTGCCCCAGGTCCAGGTCGGGGTCCACACCCCCGGCGGCCTCGTAGAGGCTGCGCCGCACGGCGGCCGCGGCACCCAGGTAGGCGTGGAAGCCGAGGTGGTCGGCGTCGCGCAGGTAGTCGCTCTGGGTGAGGAGGCGCTCGATCCAGTTGTGGCGCCCTCCGGTGTCCAGGTCGCGGTAGAGGTCGCCGGAGCGGGCAGCGGCCAGGAGTTCCTCGGGGCCTCGGGGTTCGGTGGCGGAGAAGCGGACGCGGCCGAGGGTGACGCACTCGGCGTGGACGTGGTGCCAGCGGGCCTGGGCCTCGACGAACTCGGGGCAGGCGATCATGTCGGCGTCCATCCACATCAGGATGTCGCCGGTACTGGAGTGCGCGCCGTAGGCGCGGGCGTATCCGGCGCCCCAGCCGCCGTCGGGCGCACTGACCACCCGGCAGCGCCGTGGTCGGTGTTCGGGCAGTGTCAGGGCGGGCACGGAGTGGTCGTCGACGACCACGACCTCGAAGAGCTGCTCGGGGTAGGTCTGGGCGGAGAGCGAGGCCAGGGCCAGGTTCAGCCGGTCCTGGCCGCCGCGGGCGGGGATGATGACGCTGACGGTGAGTTCCGGCGTCCAGCGTCCGGTGGCGGGGGGTGTCAGCGCGCTCCAGTCGTTGCGGAAGACGCGGGCGGCGACCCGTTCCACCCGGCCACGGTGCGACACCCCGTCAACATGAGACCCTACGTGCTTATTCAGTGACACAGAGTCACTATAGCGATGTTTCCCCACAGAGAGTGAGTTCCGCCCCGCTGTATCCGCGTGGCGCGGCCCGAGCCCTGTCGCCGCGACCCCGCACGCCTGCGCCGGGCCGGCGGCGGTCCGCCCCGTGGAGCTGCTCGGCGGCGACCGGTACGCGCTCAGCCAGTTGACCCTTGCCGCTTCCCTCACCTCGCACCGCTACGACCGCGAGGTCCGGAGGTCGCGGGACCGACACCGGTCCCGGCGTCGGGGCCGGTGGCCGGACCGCACTGTCTGCTGGAGCTGCCCGAGGCGGTACGTGAGGAGGACGTGTGCGCAGAGGCCGCACTGCGCGGGCTGGCCCTGGAAGGGCTCTCGGCCTTTCGCCAAGGCCTCGGCGAAGGCAGGTCCGCACTGGTCATCGGCTGCGGAGCGGACAGACCCCGTCTGTTCCGGACAGCGCTACGGGCGGCCGTGGACTCCGTGGCCGCCCGTACTTCCTGAAAACCCTGTCTCCTGAAACCCCGCCTCCTGCAACCCGGGCTTCCTGAAACCCCGGCAGCGGTCAGCGGCCGGAGGACTCCGAATTGAGCATCCGGACGCCGAGGAAGACGATCCCGACGACCAGGGCGATCATGACGACCCACACCAGCAGGCCGATGATCACCGACAGCAGCCAGAAGAAGGCGATAACGGCCGCGACACCCGCGGCGACCTTGAGCAGAAGACGTCCCATGCGCCGAAGAATACGCGGCCTTCCCTACTGGTGGTACCCCGGCCCGCACTCCACGCACTGGGTGCGGGCCGGGGGGCAGATGGCCCGGGTTGGTCAGCCCGGACGGACCGCGCTGGTGAAGACGCCGTCCCAGTAGGCGGCCAGGTTGACCTCCTCCAGCGGCTTCGACGGGTTCGAGCCGTGGATCATGTTGCCGTTGCCGGAGTAGATGCCCACGTGGCTCGGGGCCGAGACGCTGTAGAAGAACAGCAGGTCGCCGGGCTGGATCTGGTCGCGCGAGACCGGGGTCCCCGCGTTGACCTGGTCGTAGGTGACGCGCGGCAGGCTCACCCCGGCCTGGGCCCAGGCGGCCTGGGTCAGGCCGGAGCAGTCGTAGCCGTTCGGGCCGGTGCCGCCCCACACGTAGGGCTTGCCGATCTGGGCGCGGGCGAAGTCCAGGACGGCCTGGACGTTACCGGAGACGGCCGCGGTGCCGCCGGAGGAGCCGCTGTCACCGGCCGCGCCGCTGTCGTCGGCGGCCTCGGCGGCCTCCCCCGCGGTGGGGTCGACCCCGCCCAGGCTCTCCAGGACCTCGGCCTGCTCCTCCAGGGCGGTCTCGCTCTGGGTCACGGCCGCTTCGGCTGCCTCCAGGGACTCGGCCGCGGCCTGCTCGGTGGCCTCGGCGGCGCTGTGGAGCTGCTCGGTGTTGTCGACCTCGGTCACGTAGTCGGCCAGGGTCGTCTGCTGGCCCTCGGAGATGAAGTCGAGGTCGGCGATGTTCTGCAGTGCGCTGTCGGCGTCACCGCCGAACAGGACGTCCATCGGGTTGTGGGTGGCGCCGGTGTAGGCGCCCTGCACGATCACCGAGATCTGGCCGGACTTGGCTTCCAGTTCCTTCTGGGCCTGCTCCAGCTGCTCCTGGAGGTCCTCCAGCTCGGCCTCGGCCGCCGCGTGGTCCTCCTGGGCCTCGTTGTAGACCGCGTTCAGCTCCGAAAGCTCCTCCTGGAGCTCCTCGTAGCGCTCACGGGCCTCCGACTCGGTCGGGTCGGCCAGCGCCACACCGGAGGACAGCACCACGGCGCCGAGGGCGACGAAGCCGACCGTCGTGATACGACGCGTGGGTTCGGGGTTGCGAGTCAAAGCACCGACTGCCTTTCTCCCACACCCGTTTACCGGCACTTGGGCATCCCGAAGGCACACCGAGGGACGGCGTGGGGATGCGCGGTGAGGGGGATCCGGCGGCGACGAGAAGGGTCGCGAGAAGACACCGGGCGTTGTGACGGCCTCTGCTCATGGGAAAAGGACAGCTGTTGAGCAGAGTGCAACGGCAAGCCGGACGCTGTCACCCTGGTGGCGACGAACTGGGGCGTTCCGACCTGGGGGAACACTAATTCATCCCCTGGACCGCACGCGACCCTTTCGTTACTTCCCGGTGGGCAACCCACCCGTCTCGCGCGGAGCGCGTCACGCCCGGGAAGCCCGTTGGGGGCGCGGGTGGCGAAGATTTGTTCCCGAACAGATCGCACCAAAACCACACCAAGCGCCGACTTGACCGTGATGGGTATCACATCAAAGGAGGGAAGGGGCCGGGCAGCGATGGCGCCCGGCCCCTCGGCCTCACCGACCCGAGGTCACAGGTGGCGGGCCCACCAGTCCAGAACCGCCTCGAACCGGGCCACCCGGTGGCTGGGCAGGCCCGAACGCGACAGCTCGTGCCCCTCACCCGGGAACAGCAGCATCTCGGTCTCGTGCCCGCGCCGCTTGAGCGCCACGTACAGGCGCTGGGCCTGCTCCAGCGGACAGCGCCAGTCCTGTTCGGAGTGGATGATCAGGAACGGCTTGTCGATCTGGTCCGCATAGGTGAGCGGGCTCTCCTTGGCCCAGCTCTCCGGCGGACCGTACAACGGCTCCGGGAAGAAGAAGCCGATGTCCGACGACCCGTGGAAGCTCTCGATCGCGTTGACCGCGCGCTCGCTGATGGCCGCCCGGAAGCGCTCACCGTGGTGGGCCGCGATCCAGGAGGTCATGAACCCGCCGTGCGAGCCGCCCATGACGCCCACCCGGGAGGCGTCCAGGCGGTCGTCCTTGAGCGCCTCGTCCAGGAAGGCCAGGACGTCGACGGAGGTGACCGCGCCCACCGACCCGATGATCGCCCGCCCGTGCTCCTGCCCGTAGCCCGACGAACCGCGCGGGTTGCAGTAGAGCACCGCGTACCCGGCCGCCGCGTAGACCTGGGTCTCGTCGAAGAGCTGCCAGCCGTACTGGGCGAAGGGGCCGCCGTGGATCATGAGCACCACCGGGTGCGGGCCCTGGCCCTCGGGCACCACCAGCCAGCCGTGGACCTCGTTGCCGTCCGCGGTGCGGGCGGTCAGTTCGGTCGGCGTCAGCGGGTCCAGCGCGGGGTCGGCGAAGGAGGTCAGCGCGCGGGTACCGTCCTCGGTGATCACGTACAGCTCACCGCTGTCACGGACCCCGCCGGCCACCGCGACGGTGACACCGCCCGCGTGGTCGAAGCCCTGGACCTCCACGTGGCCGCCCAGCAGGGTGGTGCGCACCCCGCCGGGGCTGATCAGGTACAGCTCGACCGCGCCCCGGTTCTCACCCGCGACCAGCACGCCCCGCGCGGTCGCCTGCGGGCGTACTCCCAGCCGGGGGTCCTCGGTACCGGTCAGGCGCCGGGGCTCCTCGGAACCGTCGAAGGGCACCGACCACAGACCGGTCACCCGGCCCGCGAAGTCGACGAGCTCCGGGCCCAGTTCGTCACCGAGGAAGTACACGGTCGCGCCGTCCTCGGACAGGCTCACCGCCCCCACGGACAGCACGCCCCGGGTGATCCGCCGCGGCTCGGCCCCGGCCTCGGGGAGGCAGGCCCACACATCGCTGACCAGGTCGGTGTCACGACTCTCGTGCAGAGCCGCCTCGAACACCAGGGCGGTGCCGTCCGGGGTCCAGACCGGTCGGCCGTGGTCGTGGTCCCCCTCGGTGACCTGGACCGGCTCCCCGGCCTCTCCCGACGGGTCGATGGGCGCGCTCACGAAGACGTGCTGGCGCCGGTCGTTGGTGAAGCCGAGGCTGTCGACCCTGTACTTCAGCGCGGTGATCCGGCGCGGCGGCTCCTGGTCCGGCGTGCCGTCCACATAACGCTTCTCCTCGGGCACCCGCGCGTTGTAGGCCAGGCGGGCGGAGTCGGGGCTCCAGCTGAAGGCGCCCGCCCCGAGGGGGTGGTCGGTGATCTTCCACGGCTCGCCGCCGTCGGCGGGCAGGACGTGGATCTGGGGACGCTTGTCCTCGTCGGGTCGCAGGAACGCGATCCAGCGGCCGTCGGGCGAGTAGACGGGCGCGTTGTCCCGGTCACCGCGGGTGAGCTTGCGGGGCTGTTCGGAGCCGTCGGTGGGCACACTCCACAGGGAGCCGAGGTAGGCGTCCTCCTCCAGGTCCGGCCGGGTCACGGCGAAGACCGCCCGGTCACCGTCGGGGGACAGTGACGGTGCGCTGATGCTGTGCAGGTGAGCGATGTCAGCGGGTTTCATACACGAGTGGCGGCCACACGGTGGCGCGGTCCGCCGTCTCCTTCCCTTGGCTACGGAGGTGCCCCTGGCCGGAGTAGCCCCGGCGAGGGACATCACATCCGGACCCTATCGACGCCCGACCGGACGCATCTAGACCTTTCCGACTTTTCGGGCACCACCAGGGCCGGTTCGGCACAGCGCGGCGGGGACGAACAGCACCCGCCCGGGAACCGTCATACTTCAGAGTGTGACTCACGCGTACCTTTCCTCCCCCGTGCCTGTCGCCCTCGCCCACCGGGGCGGGTGGCTCACCGACGACCAGGGCGTGCGCCGCACCGAGTTGGAGAACACGGCGGTGGCCTTCCAGCACGCCGTCGACCTCGGCTACACGTATCTGGAGACGGACGTGCACGCCACCAGCGACGGCGTGCTCATGGCCTTCCACGACGACACCCTGGACCGCACCACCGACCGGGACGGCGCCATCTCCGCGCTGCCCTACCGCGAGGTCGCCCGCGCCCGGGTCGCGGGCAAGGAGCCCGTCCCCCTCCTGGAGGACCTGCTCGCCGCCTGGCCCGAGGCCCGCTTCAACATCGACCTCAAGGCCGACGGCGCCGTCCTGCCCCTGCTGGAGGTGCTCCGCCGCACCAACGCCTGGGACCGGGTGTGCGTGGGCTCCTTCGACCAGGACCGCCTGGACCGGGCCCGCCACCTGTACGGGCCCCGTGTGGCCACCTCCTGCGGCCCGGTGGACGTGGCCCGGCTCCGGCTGGCCTCGCTGTCGCCGGTCCTGCGCCCCGCCGCCAGCCGCGCCCCCGTCTGCGCCCAGATCCCGCTGAGCCACAACGGTTTCCCGCTGCTCAGCCGGGACGTGATCCGTACCGCCCACCGGCTCGGCATGCAGGTCCACGTGTGGACCATCAACGAGACCGAGGTGATGGAGCGGCTGCTCGACGCGGGGGTGGACGGCATCGTCACCGACAACACCGCCGGCCTGCGCGAGGTGCTCCGCCGCCGCGGCCGCTGGAACCAGGGCAAGAACCCGGGCGACAAGCAGAGCAGGGCCCAGGGCAGCACGAGAACCCCGAAGAACGGATAGCCCCCTCACATGGCCTCCACACCCTCTCCCCCGGTAGCGGACAACTCACCGTCGACCGATCCGCGCCAGCGCAGGCGCGAACAGCGCGGCTGGTACACCTACGACTGGGCCAACCAGGTGTTCATCACCTCGGTGGTCACCGTGCTCATCGGCCCCTACCTGTCCGGGCTGGCCTGCGCCGAGGCCGGAGCGGGCGGTGACTGCACCCAGCCCGGTCTGGCGCTCTACCCGCTCGGGGTCGAGTGGTTCAGCGTGCACCCGAACTCGCTGCACCCCCTGGTGACCACGGTCGCCGGGCTCATCCTGCTGGTGATGCTGCCCGTCGTGGGGGCGCTGGCCGACCACACCCAGCACAAGAAGAGCTGGCTGCTCTCGCTCGCCACCCTGGGCTCGCTGTGCGTGAGCGCGATGTACTTCACCAGCGACTACCAGCTCGTGGTGCTGCTGTTCATCCTGGGCAACACCTTCTACGGCATGTCCCTGGTGGTGTTCAACGCCTTCCTGCCGGAGATCGCCACCGCCGACGAACGCAACCGCGTGTCGGTGACCGGATGGGCGATGGCCTACCTGGGCGGCGGACTCCTGCTGGCCGCCCACATGGGACTGCTGGCCTCCACCGACGCCCTGGGCATCGACGAGGGCCATGCCGTACGCATCGCCTTCGCCTCGGTGGGCGTGTGGTGGTTGCTTTTCTCGATCGTCGGCATCCGTGTGCTGCGCAACCGCTACGGCAAGCTCGCCGCCGAACCCGGCCCGCCCCGGCTGGGCGCCTCGCTGAAGCAGTACTGGCGCACCCTGCGCGAGATGGGCAATTACCGCAACACCCTGCTGTTCCTGATCGCGTTCGTGCTGTTCAACAACGGCATCCAGGCCGTCATCTACTTCGCGGGCAGCTTCGCCAGCCAGGACCTGGGCCTGTCCCTGGCGATCCTCAGCGCCACCATCCTGCTCATCCAGTTCGTCGCCTTCGCGGGCGCGCTGCTGATGGGCTGGATCGGCCGCCGCTTCGGCACCAAGAACACCGTGCTCGCCAGCCTGGTCGTCTGGTGCGGGCTGGTCACCTGCGGCTACTACCTTCCACCGGGCGACCCGGTGCTGTTCCTGCTGCTGGGCGCGGGCATCGGCATGGTCCTGGGCGGCACCCAGTCGCTGGCCCGGGCACTGTACTCGCTGCTCATCCCGCGCGGCCGCGAAGCGGAGTACTTCAGTCTCTTCCAGCTGGCCGACCGGGGCTCGGTGCTGCTGGGCGCCGCCTCGATCACCCTGGTGGTCAACCTGACCGGCGGCTTCCGCACCGCGATCTTCTCCCTGGTGGTGTTCTTCATCATCGGCGGGATCCTGCTGTGGCGCACCAACCTCAAGGAGGGGATCGAGGCGGTCGGCAACAAGGTGCCCGCCAACCTCTGATCCGCGCTCCGGTCCGGGAACCCGGCCGTCCTGCGCTCCCCACCCGCACGTGCGAAAACGTCGTCGGTCCCCGCGATACTTGGGGCCGACGACGTTCGCTTTTCTCCACGGGAGGTGTGGTGCGGGTTCTGCACGGGGTGTGGTCCAGGGACACACTGCTGCTCTGGGGCGAGGGCGAACACGAGGAGGAGCCCCCGGCGGGGGCGCACCCCTTCGCCGCGAGCCCTGCGGAGCTGCGCGAGGTAGCCGCCAAGGCCGGAATCGACCCCGGGTCCCCCGACGGCGCCGCGTCGGTGCTCGTCCTGCCCGGCACCGCGGTCTCCCCCGCGCCCTCCGGCTCCGCCGACACGGCGCCCGCCGAACTCCGGCCCTGGCGGGTCCCGTCTCTGGCGCTGTCCGCGGCCCAGGCCGACACCCTGCTCACCGTGCTCGACGACCTCCCCGTCGCGGCGGGCCCCGCCCTGACCCATCTGCGGGCGGTCCACGCCTTCGCCGAGCGGCTCGTCCTGGCCGGGGGCGTCCTGCCCGACCTGGTCGGACAACCGCCCCACGCACGCTGGCGGCCCGCCCCGCTGGACACCGCCGAGTCCCACCTGGCGGCGCTCACCGACACCCTGCCCGCCGCGGCCACCGCCCACCTGGATCCGCGCGAACGGGGCGACGCGGCCCGCCTCTGCGTGCTGGCCCCGCTGGAGCTGCTCACCGACGCCGCCGCCCGCCGTCTGGCCACCGCCCCGAAGCGGCACTCCCCCAGCGCCGGTGCCGACGCGGGCGCCCCGGGCGCGGCCCACGCCTCCGAAACCACACCCGCCGCCCGGCTGGCGAACGCGCTCACCGGGCAGCGCACCCGGGTGGACGACGGCACCGCCCGGGCGCTGCGCGGCCCCCTGCGCGAATGGCGTTCCCGAGTGCGCGGCGGCGGCCGGGCCCAGCTGCTGTTCGTGCTGCGCGAGCCCGAACCCGAGAGCTCCCGGGGCGGCCCCCGGCCCTGGACCGTGGAGTTCTGGGTGCGCTCCACCAGCGACCCCGGTCTACGCCTTCCCCTGGAACAGGTCTGGCTCGGTGAGGGCGCCGCCTGGCTGCCCGAGGACGTGGGCACCACCGCCCTGGCCGACCTGCGCCGCGCCGTACGCCACCTGCCCGCCCTCCGGCGGACCCTGGGTGACCTGGCCCCGGCCCGGCTCCTCCTGGACACCGCCGGAGCCCAGTCCTTCGTGGGCGGTGCCGCTGCCCGGCTGACCTCGGCGGGGTTCGGGGTGGTCCTTCCCGAGTGGAGCGGGCGCGGCGCCCTCGAACTGCGGATGACGGTGAACGAGGAGCCGAAGAAGCGCGGGCGCGGCGGGGTCGGCCCCACCGACCTCGTGGACGTCTCCTTCGAAGCGCTGCTGCGCGGTCCCGGCTCCGGCGAGCCCCTGGCCGCCGAGGAACTGGAGGAGCTCGCCGAGCTGGCCCGGCTCAAGCGCTCCCTGGTGCGGGTGCGCGGCCGGTGGATGGAGATGGACCCCGAACGGGTCGAGGCCGCCCTGGAACTGATGCGCCGCAGCGGCGGCGGACGCGGGCGGATGCGCCGCGAGGAGGCGCTGCGCGCGGCGATCGGGGCCGTGGAGACCCCGCTGCCGGTGGCGGACGTGGTGGCGGACGGCCCGCTGGGCGCCCTGCTCGACGGCGGGGCCAAGGCCGAACCGCGCCCCATGGGCACCCCGCCCGGTTTCGAGGGGAAGCTGCGCCCCTACCAGGACCGGGGTTCGGCCTGGCTGCGGTTCCTGGGCGAGCTGGGGCTGGGCGCGGTGCTCGCCGACGACATGGGGCTCGGCAAGACCGTGCAGCTGCTGGCCCTGCTCACCGACGAACGCGCGCGGGCCCCCGCGCCCGGGCCGACCCTGCTGGTGTGCCCGGTCTCCCTCGTGGGCAACTGGCGGCGCGAGGCGGAGAAGTTCGCTCCGGGGCTGCGGGTGCACGTCCAGCACGGCCCGGACCGGCCGACCGGAAACGACCTGGCCCGGATCGTGGGCGCCTGCGACCTGGTGGTCACCACCTACGGGGTGGTGGCTCGGGATTCGGACGAGCTCTCGGGGATGCCCTGGCACCGGGTGGTCTGCGACGAGGCCCAGGCGCTGAAGAACCACTCCACCCGGCAGGCACGGGCGGTGCGCTCGCTGCCCGCGGCGACCAGGATCGCGCTCACCGGCACCCCGGTGGAGAACAACCTGGGCGAGCTGTGGTCGGTGATGGAGTTCGCCAACCCCGGGCTGCTGGGCACGGCGGCCGACTTCCAGCGCGCGGTGGCCGACCGGGCCGAAGCCGAGGAGGGCGCAGGAGAGGGCACCGACCTGGTGCGTCGACTGACCGGTCCGTTCGTGCTGCGCCGCCTCAAGACCGACCGTTCGATCATCGCGGACCTGCCGGAGAAGCAGGAGATGCGCACCTGGTGCACGCTCACCCCCGAGCAGGCCTCGCTGTACAAGGCGGTGGTGGACGACATGGCCGAGCGGATGGCCGAGGCGGACGAGAAGGAGCGCAAGGGGCTGGTGTTGGCGACCATGTCGCGGCTCAAGCAGATCTGCAACCATCCGGCCCAGTTCCTGGGAGACGGCTCGGCGCTGGCGGGCAGGTCCGGCAAGCTCGACCGGCTGGAGTCGATCCTGGGCGAGGCCGTGGCCGAGGGCGACAAGGCGCTGTGCTTCACGCAGTACGCGCGCTGGGGCGAGAGGCTGGCGCCCTACCTGCGTTCCAAGCTGGGGGTTCCGGTGCTGTGGCTGCACGGCGGCACCTCCCGGGCCGACCGCGAGCGGATGACCGAGCACTTCCAGACGGTGTCGGGTCCGGTGGTGTTCCTGCTGTCGTTGAAGGCCGCCGGGACCGGGCTGAACCTGACCGCGGCCAACCACGTCGTGCACGTGGACCGGTGGTGGAACCCGGCGGTGGAGAACCAGGCCACCGACCGCGCCTTCCGGATCGGACAGCGCCGGGACGTGCAGGTGCGCAAGCTGGTGTGTGTGGGCACAGTGGAGGAACGTGTGGACGAGATGATCGAACGCAAGAGCGCGCTGGCCGACGGCGCGGTGGCCACCGGGGAACAGTGGCTCGGCGGACTGTCGGTGGAGGATCTGCGCGAGGTGGTGCGGTTGGCGCCGGAGGCGGTGTCGGGATGAGCTGGTCGGAGCTGGTCAGCGAGGCCTTGGGCGGTCCCGGTGACGGCCCGGGCGCCGCCGTGGAACGGTTCTCGGTGCGGCCCGGCGAGGTGCTCGCCCGGGTGCGGGGGCACGAGGTGAGCCTGATCCGCACGGTGTGGGCCGACGAGGAGTGGGGCCGGGCGTGCGCGGCGCTGGCCTCGCAGCCGCTGTTCCGAGCGCGGCTGCTCTCCGGTGAACTGCCCGACGCCGCGGCCCGGGTGTTCGGGCTGCTCGGCCTGGACCTGGTGCCGCGCGGCTGGGGCGCACTGGTGGCGACCTGCTCCTGCGACCACTGGCGGGGGCGGTGCGCGCACCTGTCGGTGACCGCCGCCGCGCTGGGCGCCGAGTCCGACCGCGACCCCTTCGTCCTGACCCGCTGGGCTGGCCGGGAACGGCGGACGCTGGTGGAACTGGTCAGGGACCTCCCTGCCGGAACAAAGGGACCTTCGGCTCGAGAAGCGGCGTTGGCCGAGGAGCGCCCCACGCGTCTTTCCGAAGAACACCCCGGAGCTGGTGATGGCGTTTTCGCCGCCCAGGCACAAACAGCGGATCCCCTTTCCCCGGCGGCCTTCTGGTCAGCCCCAGCACCTCCCCCTCCACCGCTCCTGCCCGCGGACACCGCGGACCGCGTCAGAGCCGCAGCGGCAGGCCATGTCGCCGATCACCTGCCCGGTTTCGACCGTTCCGAGAAGCCCTTTTCGACACTTCAAGAGGACTCCTGAAGTATCCGCTTGTTTTTCTTGTGGAAAACGCCGGTAAGCGCACCGAAACATGGTTACGATTCGACTGGAGACGACCCCGCACGACTAGTCCTGATTGGTACCTCTCCTTATGGCCGATCGCTTCCCCCCCCACATCGACATGGACACTCCGAGCATCGCTCGGATGTACGACTACCTGTTGGGAGGAAAGGACAACTTCGCGGCGGACCGGGATGCCTGTGAGGTGCTCGCCGCGGGGATCCCCGAGCTGGTCTCCTTCGCCAGGGACAACCGGGCCTTCCTCGGACGTGCGGTCGAGTACGTGAGCGGCCGGGGGGTGGAGCAGTTCCTCGACCTCGGTGCGGGGCTGCCCACCGGGGAGAACACCCACCAGGTGGCCCAGAGGGCCAACCCCGGAGCACGGGTGCTCTACGTGGACCACGACCCCATCGTGCTGGCCCACGGCAGGGCTCTGGTCGCTGACAGCTCCGGGACCGCCTTCCTGATGGCCGACATACGCGACACCGACCTCATCCTCGGTTCCCCCGAGGCGCAGGGGCTGATCGACCCCGATCTGCCGGTCTGCGTCATGCTGGTCTCCCTGCTGCACTGCCTGCCCGACGAGTCCGACCCCTTCGGCCTGGTGCGCGACCTGATGGGCCGACTGGCCCCCGGGTCCTGCGTGATCTTCTCCCACATCGTCTCGGACGACACCGCGGCGGCCGCCTGGATGACCGACAAGATCCTGTCCTTCGGCACCCCGTGGGGCCGGGTGCGCAGCCCGGAGGAGGCCTCCCAGGTCTTCGCCGGACTGGAGCTGGTCAGCCCCTGGACCGACGGGCGCGATCAGGGCCCCCGCGCCGTGGACTGCAGCACCTGGCGCCACCCCGACCGGGATCCGGTCGCCCGCCCCAAGGAGGCGGACGTCAAACGCTGGGAACTGGCCGGAGTGGCCTTCAAACCCTGACCCCCGCCCAGACGAAGAGGGTCCGCACAGCCAGAAGGCAGGACTCAGGCACGCCGAGGCGTCATCACTCTGTCAGGCGTGAATCCCGGTTCTTCGGGGCCGGGATCCCTTTACAGCAGTCGGTGAATCTCGGGGTTGGTGCTGGCCTCGGCCATCCGGGTGAAGGTTCCGTGCTCGGCGACCTCGCGGGCGGCCGCCAGGGCCGCGGTCAGCGCCGAGCGCGACAGCCCCGAGCCCAGGCTGACCCGCCGTGCGCCCAGGTCGCCCAGCTCCGCCACCGACATCTGTGCCGCGGCCCCCGCCGCCAGGACGTTGACCGGGCGCTCCACCGCGGCGCACACGGTTCGGACGGCATCGGCGTCCGGCAGCCCGGGCGCGAAGAGCACGTCCGCTCCGGCCTCCTCGAAGGCGCGCAGGCGGCGGACCGTGTCCTCGAGGTCCGGGCGGCCGTACAGGAAGTTCTCCGCCCGGGCGGTGAGTGTGAACGGGAAGGGCAGTGCCCGCGCCGCCCCCGCGGCGGCGCGGACCCGCTCCACCGCGAGCCCGAACTCGTGGATCGGGGCATCGGGGTCGGCGGTGGTGTCCTCGATCGAACCACCGACGATCCCCGTCCCGGCCGCCTCCCGCACAGTCCGAGCCACCTCCTCGGGGCTGTCAGCGAACCCGTTCTCCAGGTCCGCCGAGACCGGCAGGTCCGTGGCGGCCGCGATCGCCGCGGCGTTGCCCAGGGTCTGCTCCCGGCTGACCAGTCCGGCGCCGTCCCGGTGCCCCAGGGAGTGCGCGAGCCCGGCGCTGGTGGTGGCCAGGGCCGCGAATCCGAGCCCCGCCAGCAATCGGGCCGTCCCGGCGTCCCAGGCGTTGGCCACCACGAAGGCGCCCGGCCCCCGGTGCAGCTCCCGGAAACGCTCCCCGCGCTCACGCAGAGCCTGTTCGGTGTTGTCCATGTGTTCCTTCCACTGCCGCGGGCCCCGCGGCCGAACATCGACGACATTCGCTCACGCGTTCGAGAACCACATTACCGAGCAGGGCGGTCCCTGTCCGGCGAATCGGCGGACTCTCCGATCCCCCTCGGGCCCGAACCGCCTCCCGCCGACTCCGGGGTCAGGCCGAGGTGTCCTCGTCGAAGACCTCCTGGGCGATGGCGAAGGCCTTGTTCGCGGCCGGAACCCCGCAGTAGACGGCGGCCTGGAGGAAGACCTCGCCGACCTCGTCGGGGGTCAGGCCGTTGCGCAGGGCCGCGCGCACGTGCATGGCCAGCTCGCCCCAGTGGCCGTGGGCGACCAGGGCGGTGAGCACCATGCAGCTGCGGGTGCGCCGGTCCAGGCCGGGGCGGGTCCAGATCTCACCCCAGGCGTAGCGGGTGATGAGGTCCTGGAAGGGTTCGGTGAAGGCGGTCTTACGGGCTTCGGCGCGGTCCACGTGGGCGTCGCCGAGCACACCGCGGCGTACCCGCGTCCCGGCTTCGTAGCGGTCGGCGGCGGCGAGGTGCTGGGTGATGAGCGTGTTGACCCGCGCGGCCTGCTCCCAGGACAGCAGGTGGGCGGCGCTCTCGAGTACCGCGAGGCGGGCTCCGGGCACACGTTCGGCGATCAGCGCACCGTGGGGGCCGGGCGGGGTGGAGGGGTCCTCGGCCCCGGCGATGACCAGGGTGGGCGCGGTGATCCTGTGCAGGTCCTCACGGGTGTCGTGGTGCTCGATGGCGCCGCAGCAACCGGCGTAGCCCTCGTCGGGGGTGTCCACGATCTGGTCGCGCAGGCGGGTGATCTCGTGGGGGTGCGCGGCGGCGTAGTCGGGGGTGAACCAGCGTTCCACCACAGCGTCGGCCAGGGCCGCGGTGCCCTTGTCACGGGCCAGGGCGGCCCGGTCGCGCCAGTTCTGGGCGGGGCCCATGTACGGCGAGGTGGCCAGCAGGACGAGGTGGCCCAGCCGTTCGGGGGCGTTGACCGCCAGCCACTGGCCGACCATGCCGCCGATGGACAGGCCCGCGTAGTGGGCGCGCTCGATGCCGAGCCGGTCGAGCAGTGCCAGGACGTCCCCGCCCAGGTCGGCCATGCTGTAGGGCCCCTCGGGGGCAGGCGACCGACCGTGGCCGCGCAGGTCCGCGCGGATCACCCGGAAGACGGTGGACAACGCCTCGACCTGGGGTTCCCACATGCCGACGGTCGAGCCGAGGGACCCGGCGAGCACCAGGGGCGGTGCGTCCGCGGGTCCGCTCACGAGGTGGTGGAGGTCAACGCTCATCGGTTCCTTCTTCTGTGTCGGTGGGGCCGGTCGCTGTGTCGGCGGGGCTGGCCCCCGTGCCGCTGGGGCCCGCCTGGCCGGTCCTACCCGTGACCCGGTCGGTGAACACCGGAGCGGCTCCGAGGTAGGCGGCGGGGTCGAGCAGGGCGCTGATGCGCTCGCGGGTGCGCAGGCCCCGGAGGTGTTCGGCCAGTACCTCGACGGGGTCGAGCCCCTGGTCGACGGCCTCCCGGCAGGCGTCGGTGACCCTGCGGTGGGCTTCCAGCCGGCCGAGTTCGGGGGCCAGGTCGGTGGTGAGGCGTTCGCTCAGGGCCAGCCCGCCGGTCAGGTCCAGGTTGGCGCGCATGCGGTCGGGGTGCACGCGAAGGCGCTGGACGCTCACGCGCAGCCAGGAGACCGCTGAGCCGGTACGCCGCAGCAGGTCGGTGAGCGGGAGCCACTCGGCGTGCCAGGCCCCGGCTGCGCGCTGGTGTTCCTGGATCTGCGCGGCGAACAGGGTGGCGACCAGGCCGGGGGCCTGGCGGGCGGCGGCCAGGGCGCTGACGGCGGCGACCGGGTTGCGTTTGTGCGGCATGGTGGAGGATCCGCCGACCCCGCTGCCGCCTTCCTCGGTGAGTTCGCCGACCTCGGTCTGGGCGAGCAGGACGATGTCCAGGGCGGTGGTTCCGACCGCCCCGCAGACCCTGCCCAGAGCGGCGGCGATCTCGGTGATACGGCCGCGCTCGGTGTGCCAGGGCAGCAGGGGTTCGGGCAGTCCGAGGCGTTCGGCGAAGGCGGCGGCCACGGCAGGGCCGTGCGGTTCGAGGGAGGCGAGAGTTCCCACGGCGCCTCCGAGTTGGGCGGCCAGGTGATGGGTGAGCACGTCCGCGAGCCGCTCCGCCGCCCCGGTGAGCCCCGCGGCCCAGCCCGCGGCGACGGCACCGAAGGTGGTGGGCAGGGCCTGCTGGAGCAGGGTGCGACCGGGCATCGGTGTGGTGCGGTGGTGGTCGGCCAAGCCGTGCAGGTCGGTGATGAGCGCGGACATTTCGGTGCGCAGGACCTGCCCGGCCCGGCGGAACAGGAGCATGGCGGCGGTGTCCATGATGTCCTGGCTGGTGGCCCCGAGGTGGACGTGGCGGGCGGCCTCGGGATCAGTCTGGTGCACGTGTGCGGTGAGCTGTTTGACCAGGGGGATCACGGGGTTGCCGCCGCCCTCTGCCGCCCGGCCCAGGGCGGCCGGGTCGAAGCGGTCGGCCTGGCAGGCGGCGGCGATGCTCTCGGCCTGCTGGTCCGTGATGTGACCCGTGTCGGCCAGTGCCCGGGCGAGGGCCGCCTCGGCGTCGAGCAGGGCCTGGAGCCAGGCGGTGTCGTCGGTGAGTGCCCCCAGGGGGCCGTGGTTGAGGACACCGTCGAACAAGCCGGTCATGGGAAGTCCTTGTCTGGCTCGGGGCGGGCTCGATGGGCGGCGGTCGGCGGGCGGACGACGCGGGTCAGATGTCGAAGAAGACGGTCTCCCGCTCCCCCTGGAGACGGATGTCGAGGCGGTATCCGCCCTCCTCCCGGTCGGCGACGAGGGTGGCGCGGGCGGCCTGGTCCTCGATGGAGCCCAGGACGGGGTCGGCCGCGTTGGCCGCCTCCTCCTCGGGAAAGTACAGGCGGGTGACGACCCGGTGCATCATGCCGCGCGCGAAGACGGAGATGTCGACGTGCGGCGCCTGGTCTCCGGTGGGCCCGGGGACCGGCCCGGGTTTGAGGGTGAGGATCGCGTAGGAGCCCGAGGCGTCCGTGGGGCACCTGCCGAATCCGCGAAAGCCCGGCAGACTACGTGCGCCCCGGGGGTCGTCGGGGTGGTCGAAGCGACCGTCGGGGTCGGCCTGCCAGGTCTCGACGAGGGCGTCGGTGACGGGGGCGCCCGCGCCGTCGTAGACGGTGCCGCGCAGCCAGAGCGCGCCGGGTGTGCCCTCGGCGACGGCGAAGGGGCCGTCCGGCCAGGGCAGGCCGATGTGCAGGTAGGGGCCCACCGTCTGGGACGGGGTGGTGGGTACCTCGGGGCGGGTGTGGTGAGCGCTCACTCGTCGTCCTCCAGGACCTCTTCCTCGGACTCGAACGGGGTCTGTTCGCGTCCGCGCAACACGATGTCCCACGTGTAGGCCAGGGCCCACTCGGGTTCGGTGGTGTCGTAGTCGAAGCGGGCCAGCATGCGTTCGCGGGCCTTCTCGTCGGGAACGGACTGCCACATCGGGTCCTGGAAGAACAGCGGGTCGTCGGGGAAGTACATCTGGGTGACCAGGCGCTGGGTGAAGGCCCGCCCGAACAGTGAGAAGTGGATGTGGGCGGGGCGCCAGGCGTTCCGGTGGTTCTTCCAGGGGTAGGCGCCGGGCCGGACGGTGACGAACCGGTAGCGCCCCTCGGCGTCGGTGAGGACCCGGCCGACCCCGGTGAAGTTGGGGTCCAGCGGGGCGGGCCAGTTGTCGCCGGTGTGGCGGTAGCGGCCGGCCGCGTTGGCCTGCCAGACCTCCACCAGGGTGTGTGGGACCGGGCGGCCGTCGCTGTCGCGGACCTGGCCGTGCACGAGGATGCGCTGGCCCTGGGGTTCTCCCTCGTGCTGGCGGGTGAGGTCGTGGTCGTGGGGGCCGAGGCGGTCCTGGCCCAGCACGGGTGAGGTGATCTCGGTGAGCATGTGCGGCAGGAGGGTGAGCGGGCGCTGGGGGTGGCGCAGCGCGGTGCTCTTGTACCCGGGGTAGTCCAGCGGCGGGTGGGTGTTGTGATCGCGAACATACCCGGAGATGTGGAGCCCGGAGGTGGTGGACATGCGGTGCTTCCTTTCGGAGCTTCGGAGCGGGCGCCGGGACGGTCGGGGCCCGCGGCTGGGGACATCGGTCACGTGTTGTCAGGCATGTGCCTTGGGGCGTGCGACCTCAGGCATGCGGCATCAGGCGTGCAGGACGACGGCCAGGCCCTGGCCGACCCCGATGCACAGGGCGGCCAGCCCCCATCCCCCGCCCCGGCGGCGCAGCTCGTGGGCGAGCGAGCCCAGAACGCGTGCCCCGGAGGCGCCGAGCGGGTGACCGATAGCGATGGCTCCGCCGTTGGGGTTGACGATGTCGGGGTCCAGCCCCTTCCAGGCGCGGACGCAGGCCAGGGACTGGGCCGCGAAGGCCTCGTTGAGTTCGACGGCGCTCAGGTCGCCCCAGCCGATCCCGGCGCGTTCGAGGGCGATCTCCGCGGCGCGGACCGGGCCGATGCCGAACACGTCAGGGTCCACCCCGGCGACGCCCCGGCTGACCACGCGGGCCAGGGGTTCCAGGCCGGTGGCCTCGGCCGCCGCCTCGTCGCCGAGCAGCAGGGCCGCGGCGCCGTCGTTGAGGGGTGAGGCGTTGCCCGCGGTGATGGTGCCGTCGTCGCGGAAGGCCGGTTTGAGCCCGGCGAGCTTGTCGGGTGAGGTCTCGCGGATGCTCTCGTCGCGGTCCAGGCGGGCGCCCTCGACCTGGACGATCTCGGCGTCGAAGGTGCCTTCGGCCCAGGCGCGGGCGGCTTTGGCGTGGCTGGCCAGGGCGAAGGCGTCCTGGTCCGCCCGGCTGACGCCGTGTTGACCGGCCAGGCCCTCGGTGCTCTCGCCGAGGGAGAGGGTCCACTTCTGGGGCATGCGCGGGTTGACCATGCGCCAGCCCAGGGTGGTGGAGTGCAGGGTGGCGTTGACGGCGGGGAAGCCCTTGCCGGGTTTGGGCAGCACCCAGGGGGCCCGGCTCATGGACTCCGCTCCCCCGGCGATGACCAGGGAGGCGTCGCCGGTCTGGATGGCGCGGGCGCCCTGGATGGCGGCTTCCATGCCGGATCCGCAGAGGCGGTTGACCGTGGTGCCGGGGACGGTGGTCGGCAGCCCGGCCAGCAGGGTGGCCATGCGGGCGACGTTGCGGTTCTCCTCGCCCGCGCCGTTGGCGTTGCCGAGGATGACTTCGTCGATGGCGGCCGGGTCGAGGCGGGGTGCGCGTTCGGCGAGGGCGCTGATGACGTGCGCGGCGAGGTCGTCGGGGCGGGTTCCGGAGAGGGCGCCGCCGTACTTGGCGAAGGGGGTGCGGACGGCGTCGAGGACGTGGACGTCGGTCACCGTGGGCCTCCTGGGTTCGAGGGGTGTGGGTCCGTGGTGCGGGCCCGTCGGGCGGGGTCCGGGGCGGCCCCGACACCATTACCTAACGGTGTTAGGTATCGTATCGGGCCAGGTTCCCGACCCGGTCCGCCTCGGTTCGGATCCATGCCATGACCCCGACAGCTCCCGTGTACGGCGCATCGCTCAGGCCGCCCCGGTGAGGGAGCGGAGCACGGAGAGCTCGGCGCCGGTGGGGTCCGGGGTCCGCACGAGGCCGTCACTGATCCGCAGGTCCCAGCCGGTGGCCTCGCGCACCGCCGCCACCTCCACGCCCGGGTGCACGCCCACCAGCGTGAGTTCCCGGGAGCGCGGATCGGGTTCGAGCACGCCGAGGTCGGTGATGACCCGGACCGGACCGGATCCGGTCAGCCCGAGCCGTTCGCGGTCGCCGGAGCCGGACCCGTGACCCACCGAGGTCACGAAGTCCACCTTGTCCACGAACGCACGGCGGCTGTGCCGCATGATCACGACCACCTCACGGCAGGAGGCGGCGATCTCAGGGGCCCCGCCCGCTCCGGGCAGGCGCACCTCGGGGTCGTCGTAGTCGCCGATGACGGTGGTGTTGATGTTGGCGTACCGGTCGATCTGGGCGGCGCCCAGGAACCCGACGTCGATGCGTCCGGCCTGGAGCCAGTAGTTGAAGACCTCCGGGACCGAGACCACGGCGTCGGCGGTGTCGGCGAGGATCCCGTCGCCGATGGAGAGCGGCAGGTGGTCGGGGGCCGCGCCCAGGGTGCCGGATTCGTAGATCATCCACAGGTCGGGGGCGTGGGTGCGGCTGGCCACGTTGGCGGCGGTGCTGGGCAGGCCGATGCCGACGAAGCAGGCCATCCCGTCGCGCAGCGAGCGCGCCGCGGTGACGGTCATGATCTCGTCGGACGTCCAGGTCACGGTGGTCACGCGCCTCTCCCAGCGGGTTCGGGGTCACCGGCGTCCGGGGCGGCGGACGCCGTGGGGGTCGAGGTGGCCGAAGTGGCTCCGGAGAGCAAGGCGGCGGTGGCACCGGACGCGGTCGCGGTGAGTTCGGCGAGCCAGGCGGTGAAGGCCTCACGGTCCCGGCCGATCGTGTCCCAGGCCTTGTAGGCGGCGTTGTCCCGCTCGTAGTAGCCGTGCGCGTAGGAGGGGGCGGCGCCGCCGGGGACGACGCTCACCGCGTCCACGACCCGGCTGGGCAGGATCACCTGCCCGGGAACGGGGTCGAGGGCGTCCACTACCTCCTCCACGGTGACCAGGACCCGGTCGGCGGCCAGGGCGGCCTCCTTCTGGATTCCGACGATGCCCCACAGCTGCACGTTGCCCGCGGTGTCCGCGCGCTGGGCGTGGATCACGGTGACATCGGGGTTGAGCGCGGGGACGGCGGCCAGCTCCTGGCCGGTGAAGGGGCAGGAGACCGTCTTGATGTTGGGGTTGTGCTCGACCAGGTCGGTGCCGCTGTAGCCGCGCAGGACCGCGAAGGGCAGCCCGGAGGCGCCCGCGACGTAGCGGTTGGCCATCCCGGCGTGGCTGTGCTCCTCGATCTCCAGCGGGCCGGGCCAGGAGGCGGTGACCGCGTCGCGGAAGCGGTGCAGCGAGCCCACGCCGGGGTTACCGCCCCAGGAGAACACCAGCCTGCGCGCGCATCCGGCGCCGATGAGCTGGTCGTAGACGATGTCGGGCGTCATCCGGACCAGCGTGAGGTCGCGCAGGCCCTGCCGGATGATCTCGTGCCCGGCTGCCACGGGGATGAGGTGGGTGAACCCTTCCAGGGCGACGGTGTTCCCGTCGTGGATGAGCTGCCGAACCGCCTCGTCCAGGGGCACGGCCATGGCGACCCTCCCGTTCGTATAGCGAATGAATGTTCACAGTGCGAACAACTGGGTATGACGGTAGCGCCGATCACAGGAAGGGTCAAGGCATGCCCCGACTGTTCGGTATGAGAACATCGCGATGACCAAGCCCCGCCGCGACACGCCCCCTTCTGCCCCGAACCTGGAAGGCATCATGACCACCGAAGACGCCCCCGACCGCGGAGCCCACTTCGTTCAGTCCCTGGAAAGGGGACTCATGGTCGTCCGCGCCTTCTCGGCCGATCGCCCGTCGATGACACTCAGTGAGGTCGCGCGCGCCACCGACCTCACCCGGGCCGCCGCCCGGCGTTTCCTACTGACCCTGGTGGACCTGGGATACGTGCGCACCGACGGCCGGATGTTCTCCCTGACCCCGCGCGTCCTGGAGCTCGGCTACGCCTACGTGGCCTCCGCCGGACTGCCCGACGTCGCCCAGCCGCACCTGGAGGACCTGTCCGCCCTGGTGCGCGAGTCCGCCTCGGTTTCGGTCATGGAGGGCGACGACGTCCTCTACGTGGCCCGCGTGGCCACCTCGCGGATCATGGCCGTTTCCATCGCCGTGGGCACCCGCTTCCCCGCCTCGACCACCTCGATGGGCCGGGTCCTGATCGCGGGATACGACGACACCGAGCTCACCGCCTACCTGGACCGGGTGGAGCTCAAGCCGCTGACCCGGTTCACCATCACCGACACCGCCGACCTGCGCGCGGAGATCCTGCGCGTGCGCGAACAGGGCTACGCGATCGTCGACCAGGAACTGGAGGAGGGCCTGCGCTCGCTGGCCGCGCCCATCCGCGACGACAGCGGCCGGGTGATCGCCGCGGCCAACGTGTCCGCGCACGCCAACCGCTCCTCCATCGACGACGTGCGCCGCGACCTGCTCCCCGCGCTCCTGGAGACCACGGCCCGCATCGAGGCCGATCTCGCCTCCGTCGCCCGCCGCGACGCCGCCCGCTGACGGAGTTCCTCGACCGGACCCTCCTACTCCTGTGCGGCGCGGGCCCGGTGGCGGCGGACGGCGTCGCGGTTTCCGCAGACCGACGAGCAGTACCGCTGACGGCCGTTGCGGGAGAAGTCGGCGTACACGTGCGTACAGTCCCGGGCGGCGCAGCGGCCCAGGCGGCTCATGCCCCGACCGGTCAGGTGCAGGGCTGTGCCGACCGCGACCAGCGCGGCGATCTGCCGGTGGGCGGGTAGATCGTCGGGCCGGTAGTGCAGGTGCCAGCCGGTGCCTGCGTGGTCGGTGAGCCTCGGCGGCCCGGAGTACTCCGCGAGGAGGGCGTTGAGCCGCTCGGCGCGAGTGGGCTCGTCCGGGCTGTCGATGACCTCGGCCCAGCCGGTCAGGAAATCGCGGACCGCGGCCAGGTCCACCTCCCCCACCGCGCGTTCCAGGAGGAATCCGGCGTCGGCGCAACGCCGTTCCAGGTCGGCGGTGTCCGTACACGGGCGGTTCGCCAGGTCCACGGCGAGGGCCAGGGGATCCTGTCCGTAAGGGTTGAGGTGCATGAATCCATTACACCAGGCAGGACTCACCCCCGGACGCCGATCCCCCGCTCCAGGGTGCGCACCACCGCGGGGGTCACGGAGTGCCGGGGCATGTGCCCCCGTTCGGCCCGCTCCAGCCCGGTGAACACCAGGGCCCACAGGACCTGGACCACCCAGTTGGGGTCGGCGTCGGGGTCGAACACCCCTTCCTCCTGCCCGCGCCTGACCAGGTCGGTGAGAATATCGGGCTCGGGGTCGGTGGCGGACGGGGCATAGTCGAAGACCTCGTTGGCGGTGTCACCGAAGGCGAAGGTCACCCAGTCACCCACCTCCACGTGCGCGGCGACCACCCGTCGCATGGCCTCCAGCGCCGGCCCCTCCTCCACCGCGGCCTCGTCCATCGCCCGACTGATCTCCGAGAGCGCCTCCTGGTAGGTGGCGGCCAGCAGTTCCTCGCGCTCGGGGAAGTAGCGGTGCAGGGTACTGCGGCCCACCGCGGCCGCCTCGGCGACCGCCGACAGCGGGGCGTTGCGGTCATGGGCCAGGACGGTGGCGGCCGCGCGCAGGATCGCACTGCGGGTCCGGGCGCGCACCCCCGTCCTCGGGTTCTCGGTGCTCGTCATGGCGCCAACCTATCGTTCGCACCAAAACGGGGAACTTCAGACTCTTTATGAGACACCAATGTCCCATTATAGTTTAATGCAACTCCATCAACTCGACGAGAGGACCCCGAACCATGCGCATCCTGGTGACCGGAGCCAGCGGAACCGTCGGCTCCGAGGTGGTCCCGCGCCTTCTGGAGCGCGGAGCCGCCGTCCGCGCGCTCAGCCGTGACCCGGCCAACCGCGTCTTCCCCGAGGGCGTGGAACCCGTCGCGGGCGACCTCGACCGACCCGAGAGCCTCGAAGGCGCCTTCGACGGCGTGGAGGCGGTCATGCTCTACCCGCACCCCGAGACCGCCGAGGAGGTCGTGGCGCGGATCAGGGCTGCCGGGGCCCGGCGGATCGTGCTGATGTCCTCGGCTTCCGTGGAGACCGCCCCCGAGGCCGACACCTCCGACAACTTCGGCCATCAGCACCACCGCCCGGTGGAGGAGGCCGTGGAACGCTCGGGGCTGGAGTGGACGCACCTGCGCGGAGGCGAGTTCATGGTCAACGACCTGGACTCCTACCCGGACTCCGTCCGCGCCGAGGGCGTGATCCGCGCGCCCCACGGCGACAACCCCGGGGTCCCCGTGCACGAGGCCGACATGGCCGACATGGCGGTGGCAGCCCTGCTGGAGGACGGCCACCACGGCCGGGCCTACGAGGTGACCGGTCCCGAGCACATCACCCCGGCTGAGCGAGCCGCGGTGATCTCCCAGGCCCTGGGCCGCGCGATCACCTTCGAGCACCTGACCACGGCCCAGGCCCGTGAGATGTGGCTCTCCCAAGGTGTGCCGCCCGAGATCTGTGACTGGCTGCTGTGGGAGCCCGACCCCGAGGACAGCACCGAGTGGGCCGCGGACGAGTTCGTGTCCAAGGACTACGAGCAGGTGATCGGCCGCCCCGGGCGCACCTACGCCCAGTGGGTCGCCGACCACCTGGACGCTTTCCGGTAATACTCGGCGAGCACTCGCTCAGGACGGTGCCGAAGGCCTCCTGGCGGTCGATGGTACTGCGGACACCCCGCACGACCTCACGGTCGGCCGACACCGGGGATTCCGGGTTCGGGTGGGCCTTGAACGGGATACCAGGGTCGTGCCGGGTCATGACGCCGAATCGGCTGTCCTCAAAGCGCTGCTCGCCCCGGGGCGCCAACCGGGCACCTTGCGCACCCCGGCGGTGCCTGGAATCCTGCCGTCCCCGGCCGGAAGGGCGACACGGAGCGGCGGACACCGGCCGTCCCCGTCGAGCTGGCACCATGGCACAGACCCGGCCGCCGTGCCGCATTGGAAGGAAAACAGTGACCGACGCACACAGCACACCCCACATCGCAGAGCAGGCGGGAACCCTCCTCCTCGGGGGCGACCTACCGGTCCACCGCCTGGGCTTCGGGGCGATGCGGATCGTCGGCGAAGGGGTGTGGGGCCAGCCCCGCGACCGGGACGAGGCCCTGGCCGTACTGCGCCGGACCGTCGAGCTCGGGATCAACTTCATCGACACCGCCGACTCCTACGGCCCGCAGATCAGCGAACAGCTCATCCGCGAGGCGCTCTACCCCTACGCCGACGACCTGGTCATCGGCACCAAGGCCGGGTTCGTGCGAACCGGTCCGGCGCAGTGGCACCGGCTGGGCCGCCCCGAGTACCTCAGGCAGCAGGTGGAGGTAAGCCTGCGCAACCTCGGTGTGGAGCGGATCGACCTGATGCAGCTGCACCGCATCGACCCCGAGGTGCCGCTTGCCGACCAGCTCGGCGCGCTCGTGGAGCTCCAGGGCGAGGGCAAGGTCGGTCACATCGGACTGAGCGAGGTGAGCGTGGACGAGCTGTCGGCGGCCCGCGCCATCACCCCGATCGCCTCGGTGCAGAACCAGTACGCGCCGTCCTTCCGCCAGTCCGAGGACGTCCTGGAGCAGTGCGAGAAGGACGGGATCGCCTTCCTGCCCTGGGCCCCGGTGGGCCGGGGCGAGATGGCCGCGGCCGACTCCCCGCTGGCCGCGATCGCCGCCGAGCACGGGGTGAGCCCGGTCCAGCTCGCACTGTCCTGGCTGCTGCACCGCTCCCCCGTGATGCTGCCGATCCCTGGCACCTCACGGGTGGCCCACCTGGAGGAGAACACGGCGGCCGCCGCGGTACGCCTGTCCCCCGAAGAGGTCGAGCGGATCAGCCAGCTGCTGTCCTGAGCGAGCGCGAACCGTGCGCCCGGCTCCGGCCCCGGGCACACACCGCCGCGGCGCGGGCAACCCGAACCCCGGAAACCGAGGCCCGCGCTCAACGCATGTAGACACCCGCGCGGGCGGCCACGGCGGCCGCCCGCGCGCAGCGTTCGGCGGCGGCCTCGTCCAGGGGGTGGCCACTGGCGAGCAGCCGGTAGTACAGGGGCGCGGAGACCGCGCGGATGACCTCGCGGGCGTCGGTTCCCTCGGGCAGGTCGCCCCGCTCCACCGCCTGCTCCACGCAGGGCGCCCACTCGCTGATGCGCACCTCGTAGAAGCGGTGCAGGGCCCGGGCGGTGCGTTCGTCGCAGGTGGCGGCGGCGATGATCGCTTTGAACAGGCGCCCCTGGCGGGGGTGGGCCAGGGTCTCACGGACCAGCCGGGCGTTGGCGAGCAGGTCCTTGAGCAGCGACCCGGTCTCGACCCTGGGCTGTGACTGCTCGGCCATGTCCTGGAGCAGGTCAGCCACCAGGGCGGGGACCGTTCCCCAGCGGCGGTAGACGGTGGTCCGGCCGACCCCGGCTCTGCGGGCGACATCGGTCAGGTCCAGGCCGTTCATACCGCTCTCGGCGAGCGCGTCGCCCGCCGCGGCCAGTACGGCGGCGCGCACCCGGGCGGTCCGGCCGCCCGGACGCGTACTCCCGGGTTCCCCTGCCTGCACCATGAAGGGACTCCCATTCCGTTAACGGTTCTCTTCTGCTAGCCTACGCGCTGTACTAACAGGATTTTCGTACCATTAATCCTGGAGTGTCATGCGCTACCGAAATCTGGGCGCCAGCGGCCTGCGCGTCCCCGAACTCAGTCTGGGCACCGGCACCTTCGGAGGCAGCGACCCCCTGTTCGGGGAGTGGGGCACCACCGGCCCCGAACAGGCCCGACGTCTGGTGGACCGGTGCCTGGACACCGGGGTGACCCTGTTCGACAGCGCCGACGTCTACTCCGGCGGCGCGGCCGAGGAAGTCCTGGGCCAGGCCCTACGGGGTCGTCGCCGTCCGAGCGCAGCCGCCCGCACCGCACCTGCGGTTCCGGACCGCCGGTGGTCGAGGAGCTGCTCTTCGACGTGGTTGATGTGCTCTCGAAGGTGCCCGCCGAGAGCGGGCGGACCGTGCCACAGGTGTCGATCCACTGGCTGTAGCGACGGCCCGCGGTGGCTTCGGTGAACACACGACCGGACACGCACACGGCCGCGAGGACGCGACCCCTCGGAGGACTCCTCCGGCGGGTCGCGTCCGCGCGGCCGTCAAGCTGTGCGCCAGTACCCTTTGTCGAGTGGCTGCGCCCTCCGTGCGGCTATGCCGCCCGGTGCGGCTGTGTCCCCTGTGTGGCCGTGCCTCCTACGCGAGGTGGCTGCCGTGGCAGCCGTGGCCCCCCAGGTTCAGCTGGGACGCAGGCGGAACACCTGCAGGCGCATGTCGTAGTACTTCTCGGTTTCGCCGACCCACTCCATGCCGAGTCTGCGCGCGACGGCGATCGCCCGCTCGTTACGAGGGCGTGCGACCGCGAACACCTCCTCGATCCCCTGTTTGAACGCCCAGCCGATGATGGCCTGGCTCGCCTCGGTGGCGTAGCCCTGCCCCCACACGTCCGGACGCAGCGCCCAGGTCAGCTCGAAGTCCTCCTCGAAGGGCGGGAGCAGCTTCAACGACAGCCCTCCCACCAGTTGTCCGTCTTCCTCACGGACGATCGCCCAGCGCCCGGCGGGCGGGATCAGGTTCGGTCCCGCCTCGATCCAGGCGTGAAGCACCGAGCGCATCGCGCTGATGTCGGTTACCGGTTGCCACTCCGGTGTCAGCCAGTGCGCGACCTCCTCGGCCCCGTAGATCTGTAGGGCCGCATCGGCATCGCCCAGCTCCCACTCCCTGATCAGGAGTCGTTCGGTTGGCAGCTCAAGGCTCATACCACAACGGTAACCCGAGAGAAACCACCAGGACAGGGGGGCACCGCATGAGTCTGACTCCCCTCTCCAAGGGCCTTCAAGCCTCCAGGGACCACCGGAATCCCTGATGGGCTGGGCTACGCGGATTCCGCTGAACGCAAGAACAAGACG
Source organism: Nocardiopsis exhalans (assembly GCF_024134545.1). Lineage (GTDB taxonomy): Bacteria > Actinomycetota > Actinomycetes > Streptosporangiales > Streptosporangiaceae > Nocardiopsis > Nocardiopsis exhalans. The sequence goes on along the minus strand of NZ_CP099837.1, from coordinate 3,576,538 downwards.
CAAAAACTTTCGCAATCACGCCAAATTCTTGCCATTATGTGACTTGCTCTTTCCATTTGGCGCTTACGGAGTCCCCACATGCTGTTCAGCCACGATCCCCACCACGACGGCTCACCCGACTACGTGACCCTCGACGGGAACCGGGCGCGCCTGCGGGTGCGGGTCCCCGGCGGCGCGGACGCGGTGTACGCGAACGTGGTGGAGGACGGCGAGTCGGGCCTGGTCGAGGGCGAACTCGAGCACACCGCGGACGGGGTGAGCTGGTTCTCGGTCCGCATCCCCCTGCAGGCCGTGGTGACCTCCTACCGTTTCGCGATCGTGCGCGAGCGCCGTTACACCTGGCTCAACCAGGCGGGCGCACACGACCACGAGGTCACCGACGACGGAAACTTCCGGCTGCTCAACGCGCCGAACCCGCCCTCCTGGGTGCCCGGGACCACCGTCTACCAGATCTTCCCGGACCGGTTCGCCCGCGACGACGACTCCCTGGAACCGCTCGCCGACCACCCCGACTGGGCGCTGCCCCGGGCCTGGGACGACGAACCCGCCGGGTTCGGTCCGGACGCGCCCGGAGAGTACTTCGGCGGCACTCTGGAGGGGGTGCGCCGCCACCTGGACCACCTGGCCGAACTCGGCGCGCAGGTCGTGTACCTGACCCCCTTCTTCCCGGCCCGCTCCACGCACCGCTACGACGCCTCCAGCTTCACCGAGGTGGACCCGCTGCTCGGCGGCGACGCGGCGCTGCGCGCCCTGACCCGGGAGGCGCACGCGCGCGGGATGAAGGTGATGGGCGACCTCACCACCAACCACACCGGCGACGAGCACGAGTGGTTCCTGACCGCCCAGGCCGATCCGGACTCGGAGGAGGCGGGGTACTACTACTTCGACGAGCACCCCGACGACTACGTCAGCTGGCTGAACGTGCGTTCGCTGCCCAAACTCGACTACTCCTCCGCGGCGCTGCGCGAGCGTGTGTACGGCTCTGACGACTCGGTACTGGTGGACCGGTTGGGCGGCGAGGAGGGCCTGGACGGCTGGCGGATCGACGTGGCCAACATGACCGGCCGGCTGGGCGCCCAGGACGTCAACCACGAGGTCTCCGGGGAGATCGCCGCCCGGATGCGCGAGGCGGCCCCGCAGGCATGGCTGCTGGCCGAGCACTTCTACGACGCCGGACCCGACACCCGCCACGACGGCTGGCACGGGGTGATGAACTACGCCGGGTTCACCCGACCGGTGTGGGCCTGGCTGAACACCGGCCCGGAAGGGGTGCGGTACGCGGCCACGCACACGTCGGCGCCGCTGCCCAGCAGCGGTGCGGCCGAGGCCGTGCGGGCGATGCGGACCACCAACGCCGGGCTGCCCTGGCGGGTGCGCACGCACAGCGTCAACGCGCTGAGCACCCACGACTCCGCGCGTTTTCGCACCGTGGTGGGCGACCCGGTGCGTCAGGCGGTGGGTGTGGCCGCCCAGGCCACGCTGCCGGGGGTGCCGTTCGTGTTCGCCGGGGACGAGATCGGGTTGGAGGGGCGCGACGGGGAGAACTCGCGGCGCACCATGCCCTGGCACCGGCCTGAGGACTGGGACCGTGACGTGCTGGCCTCCCACCGCCGCCTGCTGGCCCTGCACCGGGAGCTGCCCGCGCTGTGGAGCGGCGGGCTGCGCTGGCTGGACGCGGGAGAGCACCACATGACGTTCCTGCGAACCCTGGGCGGGCAGGTGGTCCTGGTGCACCTGACCGACGGTCCGCACGGGGGCCGGATCACCACTCCGGGCGAGCTGGACGCGGCGGACTTCGAGGTCGTGGCGAGCGAGGGTCGGGCACAGGTGCGGCTGGACGAGAAGGTGGAACTGTCCGCCGAGGGCCCGGGCTACGTGGTGGCGGTCGGCACCCGGGCGTGACAAGGCCGGGTCCGGGGCGCGAGCCCATCCGAAGCCCTGGGGCCTCGAACCCTCGAACCGGGCGGGGCCTCAGTCCAGGAGCGGCTCGACGTCCTTGACGATGCGGGAGACCACGTCACCGGTGCGCCCGGTGAAGTAGAAGTGGTCGCCGGGCAGGGTGTGGTGGGCGAAGCCGCCCTCGACGTGCTCGGCCCAGCCCGCGAGGCGTTCGGGGGTCATGCCCCGGTCCTCGGCGCCGCCGAAGACCGACAGCGGGACCCGGAGCGGCGCGGACCGCGGGGCGGGGCTCCAGGTGTCGACCAGTTCCAGGTCGGCGCGCACCAGCGGCTCGACATAGGACCACAGGTCGGGGTCCTCCAGGGCGTGCCGCGGCGTGCCGCCCATTCCGGCGATGGCCTCGCGCAGGCGGTCGGCGGAGACCAGATGGCGGGGTTCGGCGTGTTCGGGGCCGGGCTCGGGGCTCCAGGCGGAGGCGCCGAGCCAGACGGGCGGGTCCCCGCTGTCGACCAGTCGGCGGGTGAGTTCGTAGGCGACCAGTGCGCCCATGCTGTGGCCGAAGAGGCCGAAGGGGCGGTCGAGTTCGGGGCCGATCACCCCGTGCAGGTGCTCGGCCAGGGCGGCGGCGTCGCGGACGGGTTCCTCGGCGACCCGGCGTGCCCGGCCCGGCGCGTCCAGCAGGCAGATCTCCCAGTCGGCGGGAAAGTGCCGGACCCAGCCCCGGTACCCCAGGTGCGAGCCTCCGGCGTGGTGCAGGACGAAGAGCCGGAAACGGCTTCGGGGAACGGGTCTGAGCCGGGTCAGGGCGCCCTCGTGCACGGGTCTCCTCCTCTTTCTACCGTCGGGTAACTACGCGAACCTACCAGTCGGTAATACGCCTCGGGTAACCCGGAGGACCCACCCCGCTCCTCCGCGTGAGCACGACCACACCCCACCCATCCCGCACAGCGCTCTGACCGCAAACGGTCTCCCCTCCACGGTGACAAAGGCCGACGATGGGTACATAGCGCCCGGATCGCCCGCAACACCACGGAAAGGCAGGGAGCCCTCGTGCAGCCCCCGTCCACCCCCGGGCGCCAGGCGTGGACCCCGCCGGGGTCGACCTCACCGCACGCCGCCATCACCTGCGCCCGCGTGGTCACCCTGCCCGACGGCGGCAGGATCATCGCGGGCGGCTACTCCGACGGCTCCCTGCGGCTGTGGGACCCCGACCGGCACCGGGCCCTGGGCCGGATCGAAACCGGGCACGGTGCGGGCGTCGACTGCCTGGCCACGGCCCTGACCCCCGACGGGGTGCCGATCGCGGTCACCGGCGGCGGCTGGGGGTCGACCGCCCGGGCCTGGGACCTGAACGGGCGGACACCCGTCGACGACCTCCTGGCGGGTTCCTCGGACTGGTTGGTGGTACTGGACGCCGCGACCCTGCCCGACGGAACAGTCGCCGTGCTCGCCCACGACCGGGAGACCGCGCTGGGCGTGTGGGACCTGGCCGGACGCAGCCTGGTGGTGCGGTTGGACACCGCGATGCCCTCCCCGCCGGAGACCGCGGCTCTGCTGGCCCCGGCCCAAGGCGGGCTCACCGTCGCCACCGGTCACAACGACGAACGGGTGCGGCTGTGGGACGTGGGCACCGGTGAGCAGGTCGGCGAGTTCGCGACCGCCCGCGGCGAGGAGGTGTACGCGGTGTACGCACCCGGGTCGGACGGCCACACGGTGGCGGCGGCCAGCCGCGGGGGTGTGGTGCGGACCTGGGACACCCGCACCCGAACCGCGTCGGACGTGTCCCGGGTGCCCGGACACCTGACCGTCCTGACCGGGGACCCGCGGCACCTGGTCTGCGCCCGCGCAGGCGACCCGGTGGTCCTCACCCGGACGGAGGGATGAACGCCCCGACCGCGCGTCCGAGCCTGGCCGAGAGCTGGGCCGTGAAATCCTTGAGCTCTTCGGGGCCCTCCACCGTGAAGCCCAGGCCGGTCAGGGCCAGCACGATCGCCATCCACTCGTAGGAGTCCACTCTGGCGGTGTAACGGGAGTTGTCAGTGCTCACAGCCTCCAGGGAGCCGTCCACCCGGGTGATACACGCGGCCACCTCGGCCGCCGGAGCATGGAAGAGCACCGTGACGGTGAGCCGCTCCCCGCCTTCACTCCCCCGGCCGGTCCCGAAACCCTGCTCCAGGTGCGCGGCCAGGTCCGCGGCCGGCAGCTCCCTGGGAGTGAAGGCGGCGCGGGTCGGGGTCAGCCCGGTGATCCGGTCCAGGCGGAAGGAGCGCCAGTCCTCACGGTCCCGGTCCCAGGCGAACAGGTACCAGCGCCGCCCCAGCAGAAGCAGCCGGTAGGGGTCCACCCTGCGGCGCCGCTCCTGGCCGTCGCGACCCCGGTGGGTCATCCGCACCCACTGCCCGGCGGCGACCGCCTCACCCAGTCCGGTGAGCACCTGCGCCGAGGCGCCGGGCCAGATCCGCCGGCCCGGGTCCACCGCCGAGGCCAGGGTGCTGGCGCGGCGCGAGAGCCGGGAGGGCAGGACCCGTTCGATCTTGCCCAGGGCCCGTTCGGCGCCGTCCTCCGCGCCCTGGACCCCGCTGAGTCCGCCCGCGACCATCCGCAGCCCCAGGGCCACGGTGACCACCTCGTCGTCCTCGAACATCAGCGGCGGCACGGCGTTGCCCGCCACCAGCCGGTAATGGCCGCCGGGGCCGCGCAGGCTCTCCACCGGGTAGCCGAGCTCGCGCAGGCGGTCGATGTCGCGGCGCATTGACCGCGGACTGGTGCCCAGCGCCCCGGCCAGCTCCGCACCGGACCAGGCCCGGCCGTTCTGGAGCAGGGAGAGCAGGCGCAGCATCCGCTGACTGGTATCGGCCATGCCCCGGATTCTTCCCGAACCCGAGGCAGTTGTGGCCGGATTCTGACCACAATTCTTCCTAGCGTGACCGCCATGAGCACCACGACACCGGTCCCGCCCACCCTGTCCACCGGCCCGGCCACGGCCCCGACTACCGCCCCGTCACCCGGGATCACCGTGGTCGGCGCCCGAGAGAACAACCTGTGCGGGGTCGACCTGACCCTGCCCAAAGAACAGCTCACCGTGTTCACCGGGGTGTCCGGTTCGGGCAAGTCCTCGCTCGTGTACGGCACCATCGCCGCCGAGTCCCAGCGCCAGCTCAACGAGGCGCACGACAGTTTCACCCGCAACCGGATGGCCCACCTGGGCGTGCCCGACGCCGACCGGCTGGCGAACCTGACCGTGACCCTCGCCGTGGACCAGCGCAGGTTCAGCGCCAACACCCGCTCGACCGTGGGCACCGCCACCGACCTCGCCCCGCTGCTGCGGCTGCTGTTCTCCCGCATCGGCAAGCCCTGGTCCGGGTACTCCCCCGCCTTCTCGTTCAACGACCCCAGCGGCATGTGCCCCGGGTGCGAGGGGCTGGGCACCGTGCGGCGCATCGACGCCGACGCCCTGCTGGACCCGGCCCGTTCCCTGGACGAGGGCGCGATCCGGCTGCGCACCTTCGCCCCGGGTTCGTGGCGCTGGAAGCGCTACGTGCACGCCGGACTGTTCGACCGCACCATGCCGGTGGGCAGCTACACCCCCGAGGAGCGCCGTCTGCTGCTGCACGGCGAGGGTGTACGGCTCGAGAAACCGGACCCGGAGTTCCCCGACGCCGGGGTGTTCGAGGGGGTGGTGCCGCGCATCACCCGCAGCCTGCTGGACGCGGCCAAACTCAACCCGCGCGACCGCGAGGAGCTCGAACGCTTCGTCTGGCGCGGCCCATGCGCGGCATGCGAGGGCAAACGCCTCAACCCGGCGGCGCTGGCCTGCCGGATCGGCCCGCACAACATCGCCGACCTGTGCGGGCTCACCGTGGCCGAGCTCGGCCCGGTGGTATCCGACATCAAAGACCCCCGGGTGGCCCCGGTGACCACCGCGCTCTTGGAGCGCCTGCGCGGGCTGGAGGAGGTGGGGCTGGGCTACCTCAGCCTGGACCGGGCCTCGGGCACGCTGTCCGGCGGCGAGGCGCAGCGGGTGCGGCTGGTACGGCACCTGGGCGGGGCCCTGACCGGGCTGACCTACGTGCTCGACGAACCCAGCGCCGGGCTGCACCCCGCGGACGTGCACCGGCTCACCGGACTGCTGCGACGGCTGCGCGACAAGGGCAACACCGTGCTGGTGGTGGAGCACGACCCGAACGTGATCGCGGTCGCCGACCACGTGGTGGACCTGGGCCCGGGCGCCGGAACCGAGGGCGGCCGGGTGGTCTACGAGGGCACGGTGGCGGGGCTGAGCGAGGCCGACACCCCCACCGGCCGCTACCTGCGCCGTCCCCGCGCGGTGAAGGCCCGCCCCCGTACTCCCAACGGGGCGGTGGAGATCCGGGACGCCCGCCTGCACAACCTGCGCGAAATTAATGTGCGCGTTCCCACCGGGGTACTGACCGCGGTCACCGGGGTGGCGGGGTCGGGCAAGAGCTCGCTCGCGCACGGGGAGCTGCCCCGGGTGCGGCCGGACGCGGTGGTACTCACCCAGGGCGCGCTGCACGGCGGCCCCAGGTCCACCCCGGTGACCTACCTGGGGATCCAGGACGCGCTGCGGGGGCTGTTCGCCCGGGCGCACGGGGTCGCGCCCGGCTGGTTCAGCGCCAACTCCAAGGGGGCCTGCCCCACCTGCCGGGGGCGCGGGGTGATCGTCACCGACCTGGCCTTCCTCGACGACGTCCGGACCGAGTGCGAGGACTGCCGCGGGCTGCGCTTCAACGCCAAGGCGCTGTCGTACACGCTGGCGGGCCTGAACATCGCCGAGGTGCTGGCGATGACGGCGGCGCGGGCGCGCGGCTTCTTCGGGAGCGCGCCCGCCGAGGACCGGGGGATCGCCGCAGCGCTGGAGCGCTTGGACCGGGTCGGGTTGGGCTACCTCGGGCTGGGGCGGCCCCTGGACACGCTGTCGGGCGGGGAGCGCCAGCGGCTCCGACTGGCCCGGGAGCTGGCCGCCTCGGCGCGGCTGTACGTGTTGGACGAGCCCACGAGCGGCCTGCACGGGGGTGACGTGGCCGGGCTGATCGCCCTGTTCGAACGGATGGTGGACGAGGGGGCGACGGTGGTGGTGGTCGAGCACCGGATGGACGTGGTGGCCGCCGCCGACCACGTGGTGGACCTGGGCCCGGGCGCCGGGCCCGAGGGCGGCCGGGTGGTGTTCGAGGGGACCCCCGCCGAGTTGGCGGATTCGGGCGTCGGCGCGACCGCTGACGCCCTACGCGCCCACCTGGCCGGGTAGCCCGGGCCGGGATGGGACCGTAAAGCGCCCCGCACTGCTCAGATCAAGCAGGGGTCAGCGGAAGGAGTCCTCGTGATCGCGTACCCACTGGGTCAGGTTCCGCGGAGCCTGACCGGTGATCCGTTCCACGGTGTCCCAGACCGGTGGTTCGGTCTCGGACATGGCGGCGTAGGCGGTGAGCATGCCCTCGATGTCGGCCTCGGCCCAGCCCTCCTCACGCATGTGAGCCCGCATGTCATCCAGCGGGACCTCCTCGAAGCGCACGGGAATCCCCAGCGCCGCACCGATGATCCGCACCTGCTCCACCTGGGTGAGCGGTTCGGGACCGCTCAGGAACAGGCGCTCGCCCTGATGCGTGCCGTCGAGCAGCACCCGAACCGCCACGTCGGCGATGTCGCGCTCGTGCAACAGGGGACGGCTGGCCTGCCCGAAGGCCTCGCGCACCACCCCTTCACGGACCTGGTCGCCCCATTCCAACAGTGAGGCGGCGAAACTGGTGCAACGCAGGAAGGTCCAGTCCGTGCTGCCGCCCTCCAGCGCCCGTTCGACGTCGGCGTGCATCTGGTTGATGGGGTCGGCCTGGGTGGGGCGGCTGTCGTCGATCCCGGCCGAGGACAGGTACACCACGCGCCGCGACGCGAGGAGTTTCGCAACCGCCGAGGCGTGTTCGGTGTCCACCCCGGGCCAGACCAGGAAGACGGCGTCCGCCCCGGTCAGGGCGTTGTCGAGGCTCGCGGGGTCGGTGAGGTCCCCGCGCACCGACTCGGCCCCGGAGGGCAGGTCAGCGGCCTCGGGTGTGCGGCTCAGTGCCCGTACGGGTCGGCCCTCCTCCAAGAGGCGGCGCACCACCTGGGAACCGACGTTCCCGGTCGCCCCGACCACCAGGGTCGTGTCCGTCATGTGCTCTCCCTTCACTCACGTTCCTCCCGGGGTCGGGAGGACCGGAGCCAGTTTCACGACGCTGGGGAGAGCGGGGCAAGAGGTTTTTCGGGGCCCGGCGTTTCAGGATGCTGTTGGCGAATCCGGTTGGGGGTCCGGGCTGGAGTCACCGTTTCCCAGCGCTCGATGGTTGCCGTCTCCTCCGCGGGCGTCAAGGTCGTCGCCGTCGCGGCTTCGCCGAGTCATCAGGCGCTCCGCCCTGCCCCGTTTCGCTGCGAGGGCGGTGGGCGGCTATCGGGGAACGGGGCAGGAGTGGTCGGGGTGGCGGACGGCCCCCAAGAGGCCCAAAAGCCAACGGCGACTGCCAACTCGGGGCTCGTGTCGCGGCCGCTCACGCGCCCCGACGAACAGCGACAGCGCGGACACCGCTCCCCAGGCCCAGCGGGCACCCCCTACCCGGCCCGGTGGACAGACCGATCAAAGCCCCGCCCCGGCCGGACCCGGACCGGTTTCGGCCCCTCCTTTCAGCGTGACGCTTCTATGTCAAGTGGCGGGCTGAAGAGAGACCTCAGCCCGCCCTCTCACCACTTGATCAGCGACCATCGCCCGATACACCACATCCGCCAAATGCCGCTTCAAAGCCCGATACGCACCCTTGGTGCCCTTGGCCTCCTCCCGGGAACGCACGAACTCCCGAGCCGGCTCACCCAACCGGACCTGAACCACCCCGATCGAGTGCAACGCCCGGTTCACCTGCCGGTTCCCACCCCGGTGCAACCGATGCCGATCCCGCCCCGAGGAAAACACCGGAATCGGCGCGCTCCCCGCCCACCGCGCCATCTTCGCCGAGGTCGCAAACCGCGACACATCCCCCACCTGCGAGAGCAACACCGCAGCCCAGACCACACCCACACCACGAATCCCCAACAAGTTCGGCGCCAACGGCTCCACCAGCTCCTTGAGACGCCGCTCCACCTCAACAACACGCACGAACAGGGTGTGGATCTCCTCCAGCTGCTCCAGCAGCACCCACCGCGCCACCTCGTCCAGCTCGGCCCCCTCCACCAGAGCACGCACCCGACCCACCTTGGCCCGGGTTTTCAACGCCCCCTTGCCCAGGCGGTGGTCCAACTCGATGTGCACCGCCGCCAGCACCCGGTTGGTCAGGGCCACACGCTGATCGGTCAGATTCTGGCGCAGGCCCACCAGCGCACGCACCTGCCGCACCTGCGGGTCGATCCGGTGGCGGGCCAGGTCAGGGGTGGCCAGGGCCGCACGCGCGATGGCCACCGCGTCGATCACGTCGGACTTGGCGCCCACCGGCCCGCTCAGCTTGCGGTGGGCGGCCATGGCGCGCGGCGGCACCCACACCACTTCCTGGCCCGCTCCCAGCAGGGCGTCAGCGATGGCCCGGCCCAGCCCGGGGCCGCCCTCGATGGCCCACAGCACCGGGCCGTTTCCGGCCAGGGCGCGGATCCAGGTCAAGAGCTGGCCCAGGGCCTCGGGGCCCGTCTGGACCTTCTTGGCCCTGCCCAGGCGGGTGCCGTCCTGGGCCAGCGCGACGGCTTGGTGCATGTCCTTGTGCGGGTCGATACCCACTGTCACCATGGTGGTGTCCTGCTTCCTCTTGGTCAGGAACGGGACGACTACCAGGGCCCTGGCCCGGGGGACAGATCTACTGTGAGTTATCGGCTGCACAGGCTTCTATAAGGTCACTCCCGCGGCCAGGGCCTTGGCCTGCGAGCGCTGGTGGACAGGTCACGACAAGGTCCACGTGGGACAGATCTTGCTTGAGTCACCCCAGCCCCGCTGTCGGGCGGCTCCCGTCGAAACCCTCCCGACACCCACCATGGTGGACCAGTAGATCTTGCTACCAGGAGCAAGTTCAGCGCTGAACTTGCTCCTGGTAGCAAGATCACCGAGGACCTGACGGTTACGGAAGCAACGGACACCTGCCAGCCCGGGTTTCGGGCACATCCACCCACCCCGAGCCCCCGAACCCACCTGCCGGAGACCACCCCCGGCCCCCACCCGGATACGCCAACAGCATCCCGTGGGGCCGGTCCCCGGACACGGTGCCGAAAGGCACCGAAAATCCTTCGCGCGGGCACCGGCACCTGCGCGACACTGCTGGAGGCTACGCCACCCCCCGCTGTCTGTCTGACTCACCACCTGTTCGACTCAACCAAGGGCACCGTTTTGTCCCGTCTGGCTTCTTTTGTGCCCCAAACCCTGGGCAACCGGGGTTTTCGCCTGCTCCTGGGCGGCCGGAGCGCGGGCGATCTGGGTTCGGAGATGCTGCCGGTGGCCGTGGTCGGCCTGGTCCTGGTCGAACACGGCCCCCTGATGCTCGGCCTGGTCCTGGGTGTGCGCGGGGCCGCCGGTTCTCTGTTCGCGCTGCTCACCGGGGCCCTACTGACCCGGGTGCGCAAGTCCACGGCGCTGGTGGTCAACGACTCCGTGCAGCTGCTGGTGATGCTGGGGTTCGCGCTGGGCCCCGACGCCGGACCGTGGCTGCTCGCTCTGGCCGCGCTGAGCGGGGTCTCGGGTTCGGTGGTGGAACCGGCCAGCGGTTCCCTGATGCCGGTGATCGTGCCGCGCGAGCAGCTCCAGCAAGCCAACGCCCTGCGCAACATCGTGGGACGCGCCGCCGGGATCACCGGGCCCGCCACCGCCGGGGTGCTGTTGGCCCTGGTGGACGTACGGGTGATCTTCCTGATCATCGCGGCGCTCTTCGCGATCTGTGTGGGCACCCTGGTGTGGATCCGGGAGGCACCTCCCGCACCCGAGCGGGCCACGGAGTCCATGGGCACGAGCCTGCGGGAGGGTTGGCGCGAGGTGGTGCGCAGGCCCTGGGTGCTGGCGGTCATCGCGGTGGCCACCGTGCAGGCGCCCGCCACCCTGGCGCCCGGGTTCGTGCTGCTGCCCATCGTGGTCGCCGACTCCTACCCCGAACCCGTCTACGGGCTGGCCCTGTCCTGCATGGCCGCGGGTCAGCTGGTGGGCGGGGTGGTGGCGGCCCGCTGGACCCCGGCCCGCCCCGGACTGGTGTCCCTGCTGGGCGTGCTGTGCTTCCCGCTGACGCTGCTGGGTCTGGCGTTGACCGTCTCCGTGCCGGTGCTGCTGGCCGGCTACGTCGCCACCGGTGTGGGCTTCATGGTCTTCGGCGTGTACTGGTACACCGCGCTGCAGAAGGCGATCCCGCAGGACCGGTTGAGCGTGGTGATCAGCATCGACCAGGTCGGCAGCTTCGGCCTGGAGCCGGTGGGGTACGCGGTGGCCGGGGCCCTGGCAGAGACGGTGGGCGCCCGCACGGTGCTGTTCTGGGCGGTCGCGGTGGGGCTGCTCACCAGCCTGCTGCCACTGCTGGTGCCCGGGGTGAGCAGGTTGGCCGACAAGGGCTCCCCCGGCTGACCCCGGCCTCTACCGAAAAATTCTCACTCGCCAGGAACTCCCGGGGCCTGCCGGACGACGTCAGTGGCGACCACGATGCCCCCGGCATGAGGAGACCCATGGACCCGGTACCCGCTTCCCCAGACCCGGCAGCGACGACCACCCCCGAACCCGCAGTCAGGGCGGAACCAGAGCGCCCCCATCGGCGTCCCGGGGTATGGGCCCAGCTCAGACCGCTGCTACTGCGGATGCACTTCTACGCGGGGGTGCTGGTGGGCCCCTTCATCCTGGTGGCGGCCGTCTCCGGGCTGCTTTATGTGTGGACCCCGCAGCTCGAACAAGTCCTGTACGAGGACCTGCTGCGCGTCCCGGCCGCCGAACAGTCATTGCCCCTGGGCGAACAGGTGCGGATCGCCGAGGCCGAGATCCCCGGCGCCCAAGTGGACTCGGTACGTCCGGCCACCACCCCCGAGGACTCCACCTGGGTGCACCTGGCCCTGCCCGGCGCCGACGCGGATCCGCATTCGAGCACGAAGACGACGGTGTTCGTCGACCCCCACCGGGGCGAGGTGCTGGGGGTGTCCGAGAGCTACGGGACCAGCGGCGCCCTGCCGGTACGGACCTGGATCGACCTGCTCCACCGGGAACTGCACCTGGGCGACTTCGGTCGCCTGTACAGCGAACTCGCGGCCAGCTGGCTGGGTGTGGTGGCCCTGGGCGGCTGCGCGCTGTGGGTGGCCCGGGCCAGGTCCCGGCGGGCGCGTGGCCTGCTCCTGCCCGGTTCCGGTAGTTCGCCGGGGCGGGGGCGCACCGTGTCACTGCACGCCGCCACAGGGGTGTGGCTCCTGTTGGGGCTGCTGTTCCTGTCCGCCACCGGCCTGACCTGGTCCAAGTACGCCGGGGCCAACATCACCGACCTGCGCCAACAGATGTCCTGGACCACCCCGGCCGTGTCGACCGAAACCCCCGCCGCCAGCCCGGGGGTGAACGCGGGGATCGATGCCGTCCTGGCCAGTGCCCGTGAGGCCGGGTTGGACGGCCGGGTCATCGTCAACCTGCCCGCGGACCACTCCTCCCCCTACGTCATCTCCCAACTCGAACGCTCCTGGCCCACCCAGGCGGGTTCAGTCGCCCTCGCCCAGGACACCGCGGAGGTCGTCGAAGTGGTGCGCTTCGAGGACTACCCCCTGATGGCCAAACTGAGCCGCTGGGGCATCGACGGCCACATGGGCCTGCTGTTCGGCGTGCCCAACCAGGTCCTGCTCACCGTGCTGTGCGGCGGGCTGATCTGGGTGATCGTCCTGGGCTACCGGATGTGGTGGCAGCGCAGGCCCACCCGCACCGAGGCCTGGGGCGTGGGGCGCCCGTACCCGCGGGGTTCCTTCCTGGCCCTGTCCTGGCCGCTGAGGACGGCGGTGGCTCTGAGCTGTGTCGCGGTCGGCTGGGCGATGCCCGTGTTGGGCGTGTCACTGCTCGCCTTCCTACTGATCGACGCCCTGATCGGCTGGTGGTCCCGGAGGTCCGCCGTGCGATCGGCGAAGCCGACCGGATCCCCCGAACCGGACCCTGCCCACCGCTGACCACGACACGAGACCCGTACCTGCAGGATCCGGGGCTCCCCGCACCGCGTCACTGACGTGCGGTGAACCCCGGATCGCGTTCCGCCGATCCGTCAGTGGTGGCCGTGGGGGTCGTCATGGCCGCTGTGGTCGGGGGCGGGGCCGGTCATCTCCTGGACGGGGACCTCCACCTCCGCCTCACTCCCGCTGGCGAAGGTCAGGGTCACCGTAACGGCGTCTCCGACCGCGAGCGGTTCGGGGATGTCGTTGACCATGACGTGGTAGCCGCCGTCGACGAAGGTCGTGGTTCCTCCGGCGGGGACCGGGATCTCGTCGACGACGCGCATCGCCCCGGCCCCGGACTCGGTGGTCTCGGTGTTGCACAGGTCGGCGTCGGGTGAGGCACTGGTGTGCACCCCGGTGACAGCGTCGGCGGTGGCGGCGGTGTTGGTGACCGCCAGGTAGACCACCCCCACCTCCGGGTTCGCTGGTTCGGGCATCCAGGCGTCCTCGATGAGCAGCGCCCCGCTCTGGGTGCTGCCCCGCTCAACCGCGGCCGCCACGGGTTCGGGGACCTCGGGCTCCGAGGCACAGGAGGTGGCGAGCAGTGTCAGGGCCAGCGCCGACACCAGGGGCAGTCGCGGCGTGAACAGGGTTCTGGTCCGGGATCTCATGGTCATGGTCGTGTCCTTCGCGTCGGTTACCAGAGGTCGTGGGCGGGGTGGGGTTGGTTCTCGCGCACCGGCGGAACCGCGAACACGGCGCTGCCCTCGTGGCGGATGTAGGTGTTGAGCGCGTCCCCGCCCTCGTCGAGTTCGCGCTGGACAGCGGTGAAACCGGTCCGCGGGTCGGCCTGCCAGGCGGTGAACAGCAGCCCGATCTCCCGGCGCCCGCCCGACCAGCCCAGGTCGTAGCTGAATCCCCGCCGGAGCATGCGCGCGCCCAGGGTGCGTTCCGGGCTGGCCAGCCGGATGTGAGCGTTTGCCGCGATGACCGGTTCCCCGTCGTCGCCCCGGGCCGCCAGGTCCGGCAGGGCGTCCTCCCGGTCGCCGCCCAGCGGCGCCCCGTCGGACAACCGGCGTCCCACCACCTGCTCGCGCTGGTGGGGTTCGAGGTCGAACCAGTCGTCCAGGAGCATGCGGATGCGGCGCACCACCACGTACGTTCCGCCGTCCATCCAGGACGCGGCTTCGTCGGGGTGCGCGGCCAGGACCTGCGGGCCGAACTGCGCCTGATCGGGGTGGGGGTTCACCGTGCCGTCGATCTGCCCCATGAGGTTGCGCGGGGTGGCCGAGGGGTCGGCGGCCGTGGCCGCCGACCGCTGGAACCCGGGCAGCGACCAGCGCACGACGGCGTGCTCGCGAACCAGGCCCAGCAGGTGTTCCACCGCGGCGCTGACCACGAGCGGGTCCTCCGCTCCCACGTGCAGCATCAGGTCTCCCCCGCACAGGGCGGGGTCGAGGTCGTCGGCGGCGAACTCGGGCAGGTCCGCCAGCGGTTCGGGACGGCGCCCGGCCAACCCGGCGCGCTCCAGCAGCGACGCGCCCAGGCCGAGGGTGATCCCCAGTGAGGCCGGGTGCAGCCCTTGGGTGGGCGCACCCTCGACGATCTCAGCCAGTCCGTGTTCGTGCAGTTCACGTGCTTGTTCGCCCCACAACCGCAGTACCGTGCGGGCCTGCTGTGAAACCTGATCGGGCCGTTCGGCGCGCAGGTCCACCGCCACCACGTGGACCTGGGAGGGGGTCGGGGTCAGCAAAGCCGGCGGCCGCCCCTCCTCGGGGGCGGACCTGCCCCGGCTCAGCTCCCGTGCCAGGTCACCCTGTGCCGAGGTGTCGCGTTCGATCAGTCCGCCTGCGGCCAGCCCCGACGCCCCCGCGATCCCGGCCGCACCCAGTCCGGTGAGCAGTCCGCGCCGGGACAGGCCCGCTCGGCCCTCGCCCGCACGCCCGCCGCTCACAACAGCTCCGTGAGCAGCACCGGCAGCAGCGGCGCGATCTGGTCGGCCTCGACGCCTTCGGCGAACATGCCCGCCGCCTCGCCTCCGGGTGTCAGGACCAGGATCCGTCCGCCGTGGGTGACCAGGTACTCGCCTTCGGTCTCCTCGGGTGCGTCAATCGGGACGCCGTAGTCCAGGGCCGCCCGCACGGTGTCGTCGATGTCCCCGCGCACCCCCTGGAAGTCCGGGTCGAACCGGTCCAGCCAGGAGCGCAACTGTTCGTCGGTGTCCCGGGCGGGATCGCTGCTGACCATCACCACGTCAAATCCGTCCGCGTCGTCCCCGGACTGCTCCAGGGCCAGGTTGATCTCGGCCATGGTCATCGGGCACACGTCCGGGCAGCTGGTGTAGCCGAAGAACAGCAGGGTGAGACGGTCCTCGGCGACATCGGTGAACCCCCAGGGCTCGCCGTCGACGGTGGCCAGTTCGATGCCGGAGGCGGCCATGGGCTGGTCGGACAGATCGGTGTAGTGCTCGGCCTCGGCCAGGTCCGGTCCGCCGCACGCTGTGAGCGCGAACAAGGCGGCGGCAGCGGACACGGCGGGCAGGGATCGGAGCGGGTTCGGACGGCGGGTTCTCACAGAGCGGTTCCTCATGAAAGGGGTTCTCACGGTGCGGTGGTGACGGATGTGGTTTCGCGAGCTGATGCGGAGACCGGGGTGGACGTTCACGCCGCCTCCCGGAGCAGGCGCGCCAAGTCACGGCGGCTTCGGGCCACCCGGGAGCGGACGGTGCCGATCGGCACACCGGTGATCCGCGCGGCCTCGGCGTAGGGCACCTGCTGGACCTGGGTCAGGACGAAGGCGGTGCGCCGCTCCTCGGGCAGGTTCTCCAGCAGGGAGACCAGGGCGAGGTACTCGTCGAACCGCCCGGGCTCAGCGGCGCCAGGGCCCAGCGCCCGCTCCCAGTCCTCGACCGGTTCGGTGCGCGGTGCGCGCTCCCGGCTGCGGTAGCGGTCGGCGACCGTGTGGCGGGCCACCGCGAGCAGCCAGGCCCGGACCGGAGCCCGCCCGGCGTAGCGGGGCAGTCCGCGCATGGCCCGGTGGAAGGTCTCCTGGGTGAGGTCCTCGACCCAGGCCGGGTCGACCCGGCGCGCGATGTAACGGACCACGTCGGCCCGGGTGAGCGCGAACAGGGAGTCCATCGCCCCGGGTACGCCGGCTCGCGCGCGCAGCGCGAGCCCGACCAGATCAGGGTGGCGGGTGGGGGTGCCGGTGTGGGCAGGGGCGGATAGACGCCCCTCGCTACGGGTCATGTCATTGGTGCTTTCTGTCACCGCCCGCGCGGTCACCCGACCGACTCGGGTCAGCTCAGCCCGGGAATCAATGCGAACCGGGCCCGGCCCGGGCAGGACAACGCGGCGCAGCGGAGCGCGCGCCCGGACAGGGGCTCAGGCTGGAAGGCGAAGGGCTGAGGGTCGGGGACCACGGGGTGTTCTGGGCAGACGGCGCCACGTAGAAGGACGCCGCGGGAACGCCGAGGGGCGGCCTGACAGCAGGGACCGGACGAACACGGGCGGCGGCGACTCGCGCGCCCCGCACCGCACGGCCTCGGAGAAACCCCGCTCAGGCGGCCAGAACGAAGGGTGGCCCGCGCAGGACACGGGAGTGGCGCAGATAGGGCGGACGCGACCGGGAGTGTTCGTCGGTGGCGGAGAACCTGGGGGCCGTGGTCTCCCGCACGGTCGGGATCGCCCCGACCACGAGCAGGATCGGAATCAGCGCGAGCGCCATGAACCGCAGGAACTCGAAGAGGGCGTTCTCACCCAGGTGCAGCCACCAGGCGCTGACCAGGGCCATCACCAGGTGCATCGCGATCATCGCCCACGCCGGCACGGGCTCCTGGGCCAGCACCGCCTCGGCCTGGCCCGTGTGTGCCAGATCCGCGTGATCCGAACCCGCCCCCTGGGTGTAGGCGAAGGTCACGTGCAGGGCGAGCTGCCCCCACAGCATCCAGGCGGTGAGCATCCAGGGGCTCTGCCTGCGGCTGGAGGCCGCCCACGCCATGGCGAAGACGACGACCACGCCCAGCAGGAGACCGGCGACGGGAACGTCGTGCCCCGAGCTCACCGCGTGACCGATCGCGGACAGGCTCGCGCACACCAGGGTGAAGACCCCGGCGCGCAACGGTCGGCACTGCTCGCTCTCGCTCATCGTCCCCATATCGTCGCACCTCCCGCCGCGCACCCGCCACAGGGGCCGGTTACCGACAGAAACGGGCCCGGCCGGTCTTGACGCGGCGGCCTCGACTATGCTCGTGAACGTCCCCAGCGTGAGAACAGAGGTCGCCTGTGTCCGTCTCCCCGCTCGCCCTGTTGCACGAGTGGACCTCCCGTACAGACGGGGCCCCGCTCAGCGAGTTTCTCCTGGTCGGAACGGAGATCGACCTGCCCGCTCTGGAAGCGGACGTGGTCCCCGCCGCCCGGGAGCTGGGTGCGTCGGTCACGGTCCTGGGCGCCGCCGCCGAGGGGGCCGAACCCGCCGCCGTACAGCGGCCGGACCACACCTACGCCCTGATCGAGCGCGTCGTCCCCGACCCGCTGCCCGAGCTGGCCCTGCTGGTGGGTGAGGAACACGTCACGGCCGCCTTCGGCGCCGGGGCGCCCGGCACCGCCAACCGTTCCTGGAGTGTGCTGCACGGTGGCCCCGACGGGGTTCCCTGGGCCCTCGCCGAACTGGGGGTGTGGCTGCGGCGATGTCCGGAGGCCCTCACCCTGCCCGGTGCTCTGGCCGAACGGCTCACCGAACTGGCCGAACGCCTGGAGGACCTGCTGCTGACCTCCCCGGTGGAGACCGAGGTGCGCGTGGTGCACAACCTGGACGCACCGCTCCTGTCACAGCTCCCCGAGGGCCCGGTCGCCGAACTCACCCTGCACGCCCCGCTGCGCGGCTACGACCCCCAGGCGCTGAGCACCCTCACCGACCGCCTGACCCCCGCCCGGGTGACCCTGGGTGTCCCCGGCTCGTGGCCCGAGGAAGACCGCGAGGAAGCCGTACACGCCCTGGCCGAAGCCGGTGTCGAGGCCACCGCCCGCCCCGTCGCCGAGGGCTTCCCCGCGCACGGCGGACTCCTGGAGTGGACCTCAAACGACCAGAACACAGCCCTGACCTGCGGCGCCAACCTGACCGCCCTCACCCGTACCGCCACAACACGAACGAACTTGGAGCTGGGCCTGATCCTCCCCACCACCGTTTCACCCGAACCCGCAAACCTCGCGAACTCCCCTGTCGCCGAGGAAGACGGCTACCTGTCCCAGATCGCCGACGAACTGGAGGCTTCCGGCTGGAGCCTGGAGTACGACGCGGGCATCCACCGCGTCCACGGCACCTTCACCAACCCGGTTCCGGTCGCCGCCCAGGTCGCCGAACTCCTGGAGAAGCACGTGGACACCGTCTACGTGCACGCCGAGGGCCCCAAGGGCTGGGCGCTCATCGTGTGGAGCCGGCCGATGCTGCTCCTGGCCTCCGCCCCCAGGGGCAGCGCCTGGCGCCTGTACCGCGTCGACCCGCCCGCCACCCCGTCCTCGCGTCTGGGCGGCGGCGAGGGACTGTCCCGCGTGGGCCTGCTGCGCACCAGCGCCCCACTGCACCGGGTACCGCACCGCGACGTCCTGGCCCACCTGGAAACCCTGGGCACCGACCACATCTCCCTCCTGGAGCAGGCAGGCCACCTCAACAAGCCCCTGTGATCCCCACGATCGGACGTGGCCCGTCACCCCCGTCATGGCGCCGTTGGTGATCGCTGATGCCCAGGTGGAACGCTAAAGTCAGTCCCTATGCGGATTCTCGTGTTGGGTGGGACCTCGTTCGTTGGTCGGGCGATCGTTGAGGACGCGTTGCAAGCAGGGCACGAGGTCACGCTCTTCAATCGGGGCCGCAGCGCTCCTGACCTCTTCCCTCGGACGAAGCGGCTCCAGGGTGACCGGGACGAGGGCGACTACGCCTCCCTCACCGAAGGCACCTGGGACGCGGTGGTGGATGTCAGCGGTTTCGTGCCCCGGCATGTGCGCCAAGCCACTGACGCCCTCGATGACAGGGTGGGACGGTACCTGTTCATCTCCAGCAACGCCGTCTACGCTCCCGGCCCCGGGCCCGGGGCGGACGAGTCCGCCCCGGTACGAGCGCCCGAGTGGGACACCGAGAAGATCGGGCGCCACACCTACGGGCCGCTCAAGGCCGCCTGCGAGCAGGAGTTGGGCTCCCGGTACGGGGACCGTGCCACGGTGGTGCGGCCCGGGGTGCTCGCCGGGCCGCACGACAACGGCGACCACCTGACCTACTGGGTGCGCCGGGCCGCGAAGGGCGGCAAGGTGGTCCTGCCAGGCGATCCCGGGCAGCCGGTTCAGCTGTTGGACGTCCGTGACCTGGCCCGGCTGGTGGTCCGCCTGTTGGAGGACGACCGCGGCGGCGTGTTCAACGCCACGGGCCCCGCCGAACCCCTCACCCTGGTGGAGATGCTGCGTACCTGCGCCGAGGCGGCCGGAAGCGAGATCGACATCGTCCTGGTTCCCCAGGAGACGATCATGGCCTCCTTCCCCCTGGTGCGCCCCGACCGGGTGTGGGAGCAGACCTTCCAACGCGACTTCAGCCGGGCCCGGGAGGCCGGGATGCCGTTGCGGCCGCTGGTCACCACCGCCGCCGACGTCCTGGCCTGGGACCGCGAGCGCGGCGAACCCCCGCTGGCGGTCGGCCCCTCCGCGGAGATAGAGCGCACCCTGCTCTCCTTCGTTCACAGGCACTGAGCCGCTCCGGATCGGTGGCCCGGTCGTGCTCACCCCGGCTGCCGGCCCTTCGTCCGGCCGGCCCGGCCCAGGTCAACGGCGGCCTCCGCCGCCACCTCCACCACCCCCGCCCGAGACCCGGCCGCCGCCACTGCCACCACCGCTGCTCCTCCTGGAACTACGGATGCGGTCGTTGACCGTACGGTTCCAACGCCGCCGGTACCCGTGGTCACGCAGGTAGGGGCTCAGGTTGGGCACCTTGGCGTTGAGGGTCCGCACCGTCTCGTCCGGCAACCCGAGGGCGATGGCCATGACCGGCTCCAGCTCGCGGGGGTTCCGGCGCCTTTCGGCGAGCAGGTCACGGACGTGGTCGCCGTAGGGGGTGCGCTGGGTGGGCAGGAACAGGATGGTGAGCGCCGTCGGCAGTACCGCCGCGCTGAACATCTCCAGACCGGCCAGGTCGAGCGGGGTGGCCGCGTTGACGATCACACCGGTACAGATCGCGGCCATCAGCACGAGCCCGCACCCGAGCACGGCCGGGTACCAGAGCCAGGGTCTGACGACCAGCCCGTGCCGTGCCGCTTCGCGCAGCAGGGCGTACTCGATCCACCTGATCCGGGTCTTGGTCATCGACCGACGCAGCCAGGTCAGGTCGATCTCGCTGTTGAGCCCGAACATCCCCCGCCGCAGGGACCGTTCGGCCGGGGTGAGCGCGACGTTGGAGTTCTGCTTGACGAACAACCAGTCCCTGCCCTTGCCGTTCTCCTTGGGCACCGAGGTCAGGTGCCCCTTCTCCTCCAGGCTGACCAACAGGGCCAGGGCGTGTTCGGCGCGCAGCCGTTTCTTGTGGAAGAGGAATCCCGCGACGGCCGGCGGCAGATCGGGCAGTTCCTCACCGAACCCCTGCCGGATCCGGGACCGGCGCTTCTCCCGCCACCTGGTGACGTGCCTGCCCAGGAAGAAGGCAGCGACCAGCACCACGGGCAGGGAGAGCACTCCGGCCAGGGTGATCCAGCGCGGCAGAGGAGCCAGGGCGTGTTCGGGTTCGGCGAACTCGACCGTCCCCTCCTCCAGGTACACCACCCCACTCAGGGGCGCGCCCGAGTCCAGCTGCGGGTGGCCGAAGCTGGCAGCGGCACCGTCGTGCCCGCTCTGGTCGCACTCCTCGTCCCAGTACTCGGTGTCGCCGTCCTGGTCGCGGTAACTCTCCTCGTAGAAGCACTCGGCCTCGACGACCGAGGGGGCCTCCACCCGGGCGGTCACACCGTTGACCGGCACCCCCCACTCGTCACCGACGAAGTCCCAGTGGAACTGGGGGCCGTAACCCTCGTCGTTGAGGGCACCGTGGACCGTGTAGGAGATCTCGTAGGTCTGCGCCCCGGTCACCCGGGCGTCGCTGTCGCCGATCTCCAGACTGAGGACGCGGCGCCACTCGTCCTGTTTCTCGATGTCGGCCGGAGCGCCGGAGGGGCTGGTGACCTCGACGTCACTGATCTCCCAGACGCGGTGGCGCATGAGGCCCACGCGCTGGCTCAGCGGGATCTCACGCAGCAGGCCGGGGCTGGGGTCGCGGCCGAAGTCGTAGGTGATGGTCTCGGTGACGTCCACGGTGCCGTCGGCGTACACCACGACACGGGTGTCGTACTCGGTGATGCGGTCCCTGGCACCCGGGAAGGTGCAGGAGGTGAGCAGCAGGGCGAGCACGACCAGTAGGAGGCCGCGGGGAAGGTGGGACAAGGGGGAACCTCAGGGGAAGCGGGGATGCGCACGAAGCGCACATGTTAGCGATCCCCGGCCCGGTCCCCGCGAGCCCGGCGCAGCACGCGGCCGATTGTGGCCACCGGCGGCAGCGCCCTGGCCTTGGCCGCTCCCGCGCGCACCCGGCGCGCCACCGCTCGCACGGCACCGCTCTCCGGGCCCCGGGCCTCCGGTCCACCGGTCACGGCCAGCTCTTCTCCGGCTTGGCCGACCTCGGCGACCCTGGCGTGCAAACGCTCCCTGACCTGCTCGGGAGTGTAGGCGCGGCGTTGTCGTTCGGCCCGCGCGACCGCCACTCCGGTGGCAGCGACACCCACGAAAGCGGCCACGCCCAAGGCTTTCCACCACTTCATGCATTTAGGCTATCGCTTGTGGCAGAGATGAGCATGTCCCTGGACGAAGCTGTGAACCTGACCAGAACCGGTGACGTGTGGGTGTTCCGCGGCACGAGCGTGCCCGACCGGGCCATCCAGCTCACCACGAACAGCCCGGTCAATCACGTGGGCATGTCCATCGTGGTCGACGACCTGCCTCCGCTGATGTGGCACGCCGAGCTGGGCAGGTCCCTGGTGGACATGTGGACCGGCACCCACCAGCGCGGGGTCCAGCTGCACGACCTGCGCGACGCCGTCCTGGTGTGGGGCCGCCGCTACGGCCAGAAGGGCTGGCTGCGCCAGTTGGACCCGTTGGCCACCCGCCAGATGGAGGACGACGCGCTGCGCATCGTGGCCCGGCTGAACGGCACCCCCTTCCCCTCCACCGCCCAACTCGCCGGACGCTGGGCGCTGGGCCGCATGCCCTTCCACCGCAAAGCGCGCGAACGCCAGCTGGAAACCGCCTACTGCGCGGAGGTGATGGCGCTGACCTACGAGGAGATGGGGTTGCTGGCCCGTGGGAAGCGCCCCGGCTACTACGACCCGGGCCGGTTCTGGAGCGGTGACTCCCTGAAGTTGGAGGGCGACTTCGCTCTGGGCGGGGAGATCCAGGTGAACCTTCCCGGCTGAACGCACGTAGAAGCACGTAGAAGCATGGCCCGTGTACTCGTGCGGTGTGCGGGGCAGGCACCTGTAACGTGCCGCCTACGGCGGTGAAGGGGTGGCAGATGTCAGAGAATTCTCCGGAGGGTTCCGGACCGAACGGCACCGGGCCGGTAGGCCCTGAACCGGACGGCGTTGGGCTGGACGGCATTGACCTGGACGGTTCCGGTCTGAGCGATGCGGACGTCGTCGTGCTGAGTCACACCGACGTAGCCGAGTCCGATCTCGTGCTGCGCCGCGCGACGTTTCGCTGCGTGGCCTTCCGGGACCCGGTCGACAGCCACGAGCACCTGGCCCTGGTCCTGGGCGAGCTCGGTGACGGCGAGGACGTCCTGGTGCGAGTGCACTCCGAGTGCGTGACCGGGGACGTGTTCGGAGCGCTGCGCTGCGAGTGCGGCGACCAGCTCCGCGCCGCCCTGGACGCGATCCTGGCCGAGGGCCGCGGGATGCTGGTCTACCTGCGCGGCCACGAGGGGCGCGGTATCGGGCTCGTGAACAAGGTGAGCACCCAGCTGCTCCAGGACGAACAGGGGCTGGACACCGTGGACTCGGCCACCGCGCTGGGGCTGCCGGTGGACGTGCGCGACTACGGCCCGGCCGCGCGGGTGCTGCGCCAGCGGGGGGTGCGTTCGGTGCGGCTGCTGTCCAACAACCCGGCCAAGGTGCGGGCTCTGGAGGAGCACGGGATCAAGGTCGCCACCCGGGTACCGCTGCTGGTGGCCGCGCACGCTGACAACACCCGCTACCTGACCGCCAAGCGCGACCGCCTGGGCCACGACCTGCCACACCTGAACGGCGACGGCGCACCCGGAAAGGCACCTCACACGGAGCCGGCGCCTCAACCCCGGAGCCGTTCCGGAGCACACGGTGGTTCCGAGTCCGAGAACCGCCTCCCCGAACCCGGCAGCGCTGAGGCGGGCGAGTGAGTGACCCGGGCCCCTGGTTGGGCCCCCTGGGGTGGGCCACCGGGTTGTTGTACGTCCTGCTCGTGACGGCGCTGCTGACAGTGGCCGTGCGCCGCTACGATCGCTGGCCGCTGGGCCCCGCGGACATGGTGACCCTGGTCCGGGTCGGCCTGATCGGCGTGGTGACGGCGCTGGTCGTCGACGGAGCACCGCCCCTGCCGGTGGTGTCGGTGGCCGCGGTGGCCCTGGTCCTGGACTGGGTGGACGGACTGGTGGCCCGCGGCACCCGCACCGAGTCGGACTTCGGGGCGCGCTTCGACATGGAGGCGGACGCCTTCCTGATCCTGGTGCTGAGCGTGTACGTGTCCGGGGTCCTGGGGCCTTGGGTGCTGCTGGTCGGGGTGATGCGGTACCTGTTCGGGGCCGCCGCCTGGCTGGCACCGTGGTTGCGGGGCCCCCTGCCGCCGAGTCTGGCCCGCAAGGCCGTGGCTGCCGCGCAGGGGATCGTGTTGACCGCGGTCGCCTCGGGGGTGCTTCCGGAGCCGGTGAGCGCGGCCGCCGTGGCGCTGGCGCTGGCCGCCCTGGTGTGGTCGTTCGGACGTGACGTAATGGGACTGTGGCGGGCGCGCTCCCCTCGGACCGGCGCCGCCGAGGAGAGGTGAGAGATGACGCGGACGGCACGGGCGTTCTGGGTGAGCTCCCCCGGAGTGGGCGAGCTGCGCGAGGTCGAACTCCCCTCGCCGGGCCCAGGCGAGGTGGTGGTGCGCACCCTGTACTCGGGGATCAGCCGGGGCACCGAGACGCTGGTCTTCGGCGGCGGGGTGCCGCCCAACCAGTACGGCGTGATGCGGGCGCCCTTCCAGGAAGGGGACTTCCCCGGCCCGCTCAAGTACGGCTACCTGAACGTGGGAGTGGTGGAGGAGGGACCCGAGCGGCTGCTGGGGCGGACGGTGTTCACGCTCTACCCGCACCAGACCCGGTTCGTGCTGCCCGCCGCCGCTGTCTCCGTGGTGCCCGAGGTCGTCCCCGCGGCCCGCGCGGTCCTGGCCGGAACCGTGGAGACGGCCGTGAACGCCCTGTGGGACGCCGCCCCGCTGGTGGGTGACCGCGTGGCGGTGGTCGGCGCGGGCATGGTGGGCTGCTGCGTGGCGCGCCTGCTCGCCCAGGTCCCGGGCTCCCGGGTCCAGCTGGTGGACGTCGACCCGAGCCGGGCCGAGGTCGCCGAGCGTCTGGGCGTGGACTTCGCCCTGCCGGAGGAGGCCGAGGGCGACCGCGACCTGGTCTTCCACACCAGCGCGACCGAAGCGGGGCTGGTGCGTTCACTGCGGCTGTTGCACACCGAGGGCGAGGTGGTGGAACTGAGCTGGTACGGGGACCGGCAGGTCATCCTGCCGCTGGGCGAGGACTTCCACTCCCACCGCTTGGCCGTGCGCGCCAGCCAGGTCGGCATGATCTCACCGGCCAGGCGCTCCCGGTACAACCACTCCGAACGCCTCCAGCTCGCGTTGCGGCTGCTCGGCGACGCGGCCTTCGACGCCCTGCTCACCGGTGAGAGCGGCTTCGAGGACCTGCCCTCGGTACTGCCCAGGCTGGCCAGCGGCGAACTACCAGCCCTGTGTCATCGGATCACCTACGACAGCTGACCCGCTGTCCTGACCGCCCCCGATACCTTGGAGCCCCGTTGTTCAGTGTCACCGTCCGAGACCACCTGATGGTCGCGCACAGCTTCCGGGGCGAGGTCTTCGGCCCCGCCCAGGCCCTGCACGGGGCGACGTTCGTGGTGGACGCGACCCTGCGCCGCCCCGAGCTGGACCCCGACAACATCGTGGTGGACATCGGCGCGGCCACCCGGGAGCTGGGTGCGGTGGTGGCCGAGCTCAACTACCGCAACCTGGACGAGGTGCCCGAGTTCGCGGGGGTGAACACCTCGACCGAGTTCCTGGCCAAGGTCGTCGCCGACCGTCTGGCCGAACGGATCGCGTCGGGCGCGCTGGGCCCGCACGCCGACGGACTGGCCTCGGTCACGGTGACCCTGCACGAGTCCCACGTGGCCTGGGCCTCCTACGAACGCGAACTGCACCCCGGGTTGTGAGCGCTCTCGTCTTCGTCGTCCCCGAGGCGACCGCGCCCAGCGGCGGCCACACATACGACCGGCGCATCGCGGCCGCGCTGGGGGAGCTGGGGCGGCCGGTCCGGACGGTGACGCTGGGCGGGGCCTGGCCCCGCCCGGGCCGCGGGGCGACCGCCGAACTCTCCGCCGTGCTGGCCCAGGCGCCCGACGGTTCTCGTGTGCTGGTGGACGGCCTGGTGGCCTGCGGAGTACCCGAGGCGGTGCTCCCGCACGCCCGGCGGCTGCGCATCGCGGTACTGGTGCACCTGCCGCTGGCCGACGAGACCGGACTGGCAGCGGATACCGCCCGCGAGCTGGACGCGCGGGAGCGGGCGCTACTGCGCGGTGGGGTGACAGTGGTGGCCACCAGTGCGTGGGCGGCACGGCGGCTGGCCGAGCAGCACGGCCTGGAACGGGTGGCGGTGGTGCGCCCCGGGGTGGATCCGGCACCGCTGGCCCACGGGAGCGGCTTCGAGGAGCGCACGGACAGCGTCCCCCGGTTGGTGTGTGTGGCCTCGTTGACCCCTCGCAAAGGCCACGACCTGCTGTTCCAAGCCCTCTCCGGGCTGCGGGACCTGTCATGGACGTGCGTGTGCGCGGGGCCGGGCACCCCTCCCCCGTACTCGGGGCTCGAAGACCGGGTGCGGTTCACCGGAGCGGTGGTCGGCGGTGCGCTGGCCGAGGTCTACGACTCCGCCGACCTCCTGGTACTGGCCTCACGTGCCGAGACCTACGGCATGGTCGTGACCGAGGCGCTGGCCCGGGGGGTGCCGGTGGTGGCCGCCCGGGTGGGCGGGGTCCCCGAGGCCTTGGGGCGAACCCCGGACGGTCGGGTCCCCGGGTTGTTGGCGCTCCCCGAGGACTCGGCGGCGCTGGAGCACGCCCTGCGCGACTGGCTGACCGACCAGGACCTACGCGAACGGCTGCGTGAGGCGGCCCGGGTGCGCCGTTCTGAGCTGGCCGGGTGGCCGGAGGCGGCCCGAACGATGGCTCAGGTGCTCGGCCTTTAGGCCCCGCTCATTCCCGGGCCCGGATGTGGGCGCTCTCATCCCCCGGGCTCCTGGTTCACGTCTCACCCCGGGTGATAATCTGCATAGAGTGCAAAAATTCTTGTTCTGCATTTTTGCCTCCCCCGCAGGCCTCCTCCACCTGCACCCACTCTCCAGAATCACTTTCTCCAGAGGCCAGCCTTGAGCACTGCACAGTCCCAGGGCACCGCACGTACACCGATCATGCGCTCCCTGAGCGGACTGCTGATCGTCCTGGGCGTGACGATGCTCAGCGGCACGATCGTCTCGGTCGCGCTGCCCCAGATCCTCGGGGCCCTCCAGGGCACCCAGTCCCAGTACACCTGGGTCGTCACCGCGACGCTGCTGGCGTCCACGGCCTCCACCCCCGTCTGGGGCAAGCTCGCCGACCTGTTCCCCAAGAAACGCCTCCTCCAGATCTCGATCGTCCTGTTCATCGTCGCCTCCCTGCTCAGCGGGTTCGCGCAGAACACCGAACAGCTCATCGCCTTCCGAGCCCTGCAGGGGCTGGGCATGGGCGCCTCCCAGGTCCTGGTCCAGGCCACCATCGCCGCCCTGGTCAGCCCCAAGGAACGCGGCCGCTTCAACGGAGTCATCGGCGCCATCATGGCCGTGGCCACCGTCGGCGGCCCGCTGATCGGCGGCGCCCTGACCGACATCCCCTGGCTCGGCTGGCGCTGGTGCTTCTTCATCGGCGTACCGTTCATGCTGGTCGCCCTGGTCGTACTCACGCGCACCCTGCACCTGACCGAGGAACACCGCACCGACGTGCGCGTGGACTACCTCGGCGCCACCCTCATCGCAGCCGGGGTCAGCACCCTGCTGCTGTGGGTGACCTTCGTCGGCGGCGGCTTCGCGTGGATCTCCTGGCAGTCCGGCGCCATGGTCGCCGGCGGCCTCGTCCTGCTCGCCCTGGCCGTGTGTGTGGAGAACCGGGTCGCAGAGCCGGTCATCCCGCTGCACCTGGTGATCCGCCGTGAGCCGATGATCGCCATCGTGGCCAGCGTCGCGGTGGGCATGGCCATGTTCGGCGGCGCCGTCTTCCTCGGCCAGTACTTCCAACTGGCCCGCGGCTACTCCCCCACCGCCGCGGGGCTGCTCACCACCCCGTTGATGCTCGGCATGATGGCCGCCTCGACCGTCTCGGGCTGGATGATCTCGCGCTCGGGCCGGGTCAAGTCCTACGTCGTCACCGGCCTGGTGTTCCTGACCCTGGGATTCGGTCTGCTGTCCACCATCGACGAGAGCACCTCGCTGCTCGTGGTCTCCCCGGGCATGCTCGGGGTCGGCGTGGGCGTGGGTCTGTCCATGCAGAACCTGGTACTGGTCGTGCAGAACTCGGTACCGCTGCGCGAACTCGGCGCGGCCAGCGGAGCGATCACGTTCTTCCGCTCTCTGGGCGGCACCATCGGGGTCTCGGTGCTCGGCGCGATCCTCGCCAGCCGGGTGAGCACCAACATCACCGAGGGAGTGACCGCCTCGGGCGTGGACATCCCCGCCGGCGGGGCCGACGGCAGCACCCTGGACCTGGCCGGTATGCCCGCCTTCCTGCGCCAGATCGTCGAGAGCGCCTACGGCTCCTCCACCGGCGACATCTTCCTCGTGGCCACCGGCATCGCCCTGGTCGGCCTGGTGGTGGTGCTCTTCCTGCCCCGGGTCCAGCTACGCGACACCGTGGACATGGTCGAGGAGACCCCCGAACCGGAGCCACGGCACGACAGGAGCACCCCCTCCGCCTGATCAGCGCGCCCCACCCGGTCCCGACCGGTGGGGTCGGTGGGGCCGGTGGGGCCGGTGTCGTGTCCGAAAGCCCTGTGGCAGAAGGGTTTCGGGTTGCGCGCACGGGCACGGCACAGCAGACTTCGGATGCAGAAAACCCCCGGATCACCCCAGATCCCCTCCGCTTGTGAGAGGCCCCATGACGGACACACACATCGACACGACCGTCGCGCACACCGCCCGAGTCTGGAACTACTGGCTCGGCGGCAAGGACAACTACCCCGTCGACCGCGAGGTGGGAGACCGGGTCAAAGAGCTGTTCCCTCTGGTGGCGGAGGTCGCCCAGGGTGACCGGCTGTTCCTGCGCCGCGTGGTCAGCCACCTCGTCCGGGAAGAGGACGTCACCCAGTTCCTCGACATCGGCACCGGCCTGCCCACCGCCAACAACACCCACGAGGTCGCCCAGGCGCTCGATCCCGAGACCCGCGTGGTCTACGTCGACAACGACCCCCTGGTCCTGACCCACGCGCGTGCTCTGCTCGTGGGCACGGACACCGGGAAGACCCAGTTCGTGGACGCGGATCTGCGCGATGTCGAAAAGGTCATCGAAGCCGCCAGGGAAACCCTGGACTTCGACAAGCCGATCGGCCTGACCCTGATGGGCACGATGGGGCACTTCGAGTTCGAGGAAGCCCTCCGCTTGGTCCGCGCCTACGCGGACCGTCTGGCTCCGGGCAGCTTCTTCGCCGTGTGCGACGGCGTGATGGCCCACATGGAGGTCGAGGACGCCGAGCGCGCCGCCGAGGGCATGCGGATCTGGGAGGAGCAGGTCGCCCAGACCTACTACATGCGCAGCGTGGAAGAGTTCGCCCAGTTCTTCGACGGCTTCGAACTGGTCGAGCCCGGCGCCGTCTCGGTCTTCCGCTGGCGCCCCGAACCCGCCGATGTCGGCACCGTCCGCGACGTCCCCCAGTACGCGGGCCTGGCCAAGAAGGTCTGAGTCACCACCGTCCGGGCCAGCACCGCCGGTCTCGGACCAAGTAGGGGCGGACGGGACCTGGTAGGACCACAGAGACAGACCCGGGCAAAAGCTTCCGTGTTCGGACCGCCCGGGCACGGTCGAGCTGGCACTCTGAGGGAGGCGACCGTCCGCTGGCTGCCGTACTCCACCGGGAGGAGTCCCGTTGAGCTCTGCTTCCGACAACCCACTTCCGGCCTTCGAGCCGGACTGGCTGGCCCTGCGTGAGGAGACCGACGCCGACGCCCGTGCGACCGCGCCGCTGGACCCGTTGCGGGTCCACCTGGCCGGTCGCGGCGCCGGGCCGTCCGCGCGGCCGATCAGGGTCGCGGACCTGGGCTGCGGTACCGGCTCCCAGGGACGCTGGTTGGCGCCCAAACTCTCCGGAGCGCAGAAGTGGGTCCTGTACGACATCGACCCGGGGCTGCTGTCGCTGGCCGGGGCGTACATGCCCGCGTCGGCGGCGGACGGTTCCCCGGTGAGTGCTCGGATGTGCCTGCGGGATCTGGCTTCGATCACCGGACCGGACCTGGCCGGGTTCGACCTGGTCACCGGTTCCGCGCTGTTGGACCTGCTCACCCCCCAGGAGCTCAAATCCGTCGCCGGGGCGGTGGCCGAAGCGGGCTGCGCTGCTCTGTTCACGCTGTCGGTGGTGGGCCGGGTGGAGCTCTTCCCCAGTGATCCGGACGATCCCGCGCTCGCCAAGGCCTTCAACGAACACCAGCGGCGCGGAGGCCGGTTGGGGCCGGACGCGGCCGGGGCGGCCGGTGAGATTTTCGCGGATCTGGGCTACCGGACGCTGACCTTCCCGAGCCCCTGGCGGCTGTGCCCCGAGCGCATCCCGCTGACCACGGCCTGGTTGCGGGGCTGGGTCGGGGCCGCCTTGGAACAGGACCCGGAGGCCGCCGCGGGCGGCTACCTGGAGCGTCGGCTCGGTGAGTGCGATCGGGGCGAGCTGGGCGCGGTCGTGCATCACACCGATCTCCTGCTGCTCCCGGACGGGGCTGAGGGGGATACTGGGCTCTCATGAGGTCTATGGGGGCATCGCATTGGGAGGGGACTTCCGTTCCGGAAGGGTCCCGCCCCTGGTGGCGGCGGTCGGGGATCGTGCGGCCGCTGGCCGGGGTGGCGTTCCTGGTCTGGTTGCTGTGGTGGTACCCGTTGGAGGCCTTCACCGACGCGTTCGGCGCGGTCGACAGTCGTTCTGTGGCGGCCGCGCTGGGTATCGGGCTGGCCACGACCGTGCTGTGTGCGGCGCGTTGGGTGCTGGTCGCGCGGGGGGTGGGGCTGTGCCTGCCGTGGTTCCGCGCCGTGGGCGACTACTACCGTGCCGTCTTCCTGAACGCCGTGCTGCCCGTCGGGGTGCTCGGTGACGCGCACCGGGCGGTGAGCCACGGCCGTTACGCCGGTGACCTGGCCCGGGGTGTGCGAGCCGTGGTACTGGAGCGGATGGCCGGGCAGTTGGTACTGACCGGGGTCTGCGCGATGCTGCTGTTCACCCTGCCCGCCGCTCTGCTGGGCCCGGGGCTGCTCGCGGTGGCCGCCTCCGTGGCGGTGTTCGCGGTGGTGGCGCTGGTGGTCGCCGTCGGCTGGGTGGTCGGGCGGCGACGTGGTTCGCGCTGCTGGCGGGCGCTGTCGGCGACGGTGGCCGACACCCGGGCCGGTTTGTTGACGCTCACCACGGGCCCGGGCGTGGTACTGCTGTCGTTGGCCGCGCTGGCCGGGCACCTGGCCCTGTTCCTGGTGGCAGCCCGGGCCGCGGGGACCACCGCCGCCACCCTGGCGTTGCTCCCGTTGCTGGTGTTGGCGCTGGTGGCGATGGGCGTCCCGGCCAACGTGGGCGGTTGGGGGCCGCGTGAGGCGGTTACGGCGCTGGCCTTCGGCGCGGCCGGGCTGGGTTCGGAACAGGGCCTGACGGTGTCAGTGACGTACGGGCTTCTTGCCCTGGCCGCCGCTCTTCCCGGCGGGCTGGTGCTGGTGTGGCGCCTGCTGCGGGTCGAGCACGTTCAGGTACCCGGCGAAGACCTTGACCAGGTGCGCCAGCAGGTCCCGGCCCTCGACCGCGGCGGCTCGTGAGGGCTGGCCCACGACCCCGGAGCGGGTGTAGCGGGACAGCCCGACGGTGAGCAGGTGGTCGCGACGGTCGGCGATGTGGTCGGCCTCCTCGTAACCGGACCGGACCAGGTCGGGGCGCACGTGCAACAGCACCGAGGTCTCCAGTTCCCCGGCGTGCATGTCGCGGTCGTTGTCGGTGCTCATCTTCGCCGCCGTGCGGGCGCTCTCCCAGTCGTGGGGTCCGGGGAAGAGCGCCATGTCGCCGCGGGAGGCCTGGACCAGGTTGGCCAGGACGTGGTTGCCGCCGTGCCCGTTGACCAGGACCAGCTTCGGGGTGCCCGCCCGGCGCAGGGATTCGGCGATGTCGGCGGCCATGGCGTGCAGGGTGGGCGCCGAGACGCTGACCGTACCGGGCCAGGCCTCGTGTTCGTGGGAGCAGCCGAAGGTGATCGGGGGCAGGACCCGCAGCCCGGGATAGGCGTCGGCCAGGCTCTGGGCCAGGGCCGAGGCGACGACGGTGTCCGTGGTCAACGGCAGGTGGGGGCCGTGCTGTTCGAGGCTGCCCACCGGAAGCAGCGCGATCCGGGCCGCCCTGGCGCCCTCGTCCTCGCTTGTGGTGTTCGGTAGGAGATCGGAGAAGTCCATGGGGACATCTTCCCCTGCCGTCCCCTCCGGGGACCAGAGCACCCTCGGCTTCGGGGTGCCGAAGAATTCGAGGACGCCCCGAAGCCTTGACCTCAACGCTGGTTGGGGTGCTGCACTGTTCGGGGACGCACAGGCGCACCCTGACCTGCCGGGCCACCTACCAACTCACGGAGAACATCATGCCGCACCACGAAGGAACGACCCAGGGAACAGTCCGGTGCTTCTCCCCCGGCCGGGTCGGGCACTGGCAGGGGATGGACGGTCACGCCATCCAGATCGGTCCGCTCATCGAGAAGGCGGAGGACGGCCCCCTGAGCGCCTACTACGCGAGGTTCGGCAGGGGCGAGACGGCCGCGCTGCCAGCGGGTTACGCGGAGGTGTGGGTGGTCATCACCGGTGCGCTGACCCTGCGCACCGGTGGGCGTACCCTCACGGCGGGCCCCGGCGACCTCCTGCATGTTCCGGAGGACTCCCCCGGCGAGCTGACGGCGGATGAGGAGACCGAACTGGCGTGTGTGTCGGTTCCGGCTCACTGAGGAGTCAACGAAGCCGCCGCCTTTATGTCGTAGATTTCCGAAGTACCCCGGAAAATGTCCCCATCGGTCCGTACAGTACGAAAATGGAGACCACCGACCCCAAGCGACTCATCGCCGCCGAACACGCCGCGTTGGCGGCCGATCTCGAGGGTCTGACCGAGCAGCAGTGGGGACAGACCTCACTGTGCGCGGAATGGACCGTCCACGACGTCGTCGCCCACCTGGGATCGGCCATGACCATCGGCACGTTCGGGTGGATCAGGTCCATCCTGCGCGCGGGCCTGCGCCCGGAGGTTCACAACCGGAGACAGCTCGAACGCTTCGCCCGCCCAGAGCCCGCCCGGACCCTGGCCCGGTTCGCCGACCTGGGGAGCGAGCACGGCGAGCCCGTGCGCTGGCCCACGAAGAACCTGCCGCCCTGGCTCGGGGAGCTCGTCGTGCACGGCCAGGACATCCGCCACCCGCTGGGGCTGGAGCACGAACCCGCTCCCGAGGCGCTGGCCGTGGTCGCGAAGTTCTTCGCCGGCCGTGACTTCGCGGTCAACAGCAGATCCCAGGTCAAGGGGCTGCACCTGCGGGCCACCGACGCGGACTTCACCACGAACGACCCCTCGCTGCCCGTGGTGGAGGGACCGCTGCTCGCTCTCGTGATGGTGATGGCGGGCCGTCCCGCCTACCTGGACCGACTGAGCGGTCCGGGCATGAGCGAACTCAGCCACCGACTGGAGCACTGAAAGCAGGGGAGCAGCACCCGAGGACGCCTTGAGCGGTGTTGCCGACAGCGGCGACCCCGGGGGAAACCAGGGTGCCGCGCCCCTGGAGCCGGGGTCGCTCCCCGATGTAGAGGGCCGGGGCCTCTGGCTTACTTGACGGGTACAGACCCGCGTCCGGTGGAGCCCCCGTGCACAGCAAGAGCGAATCCCTGTACTTACGTCACGCACGCAACGACCTGCTCCAGAACCGGGGCGTCAACACGGCACTGGCCGTGCTCCTGGTCCTGAGCGCGTTCCTGATGGCCACCGGATCCATGGTGATGGAACGCATGGTCGGATCGGTCAACCAGCTCTTCGAAGAGGCCCAGCCGCCCCACTTCCTCCAGATGCACCGGGGCGAGTACGATCCGGCGGCGCTGGAGGGCTTCGCCGCGCAGCACCCGGAGATCGACGCGTGGCTCATCGAGGAGATGCTCGGTTTCGACGGCGCCGCCCTGTCCTGGCACCGCC
Organism: Nocardiopsis exhalans; assembly: GCF_024134545.1. GTDB lineage: Bacteria > Actinomycetota > Actinomycetes > Streptosporangiales > Streptosporangiaceae > Nocardiopsis > Nocardiopsis exhalans. The sequence goes on along the minus strand of NZ_CP099837.1, from coordinate 3,542,792 downwards.
CGGCCACCGGTGAGTCGGGCGACCTGTCCGAGAGCCTGATCGACAACCTCTTCGTCACCCAGAACGAGGACTTCGACTTCCTGCTCGACAAGACCGGAGCGGCCCCGTCCCCCTCCCCCGGACAGGTCCATGTCCCGGTCGCCTACCAGCAGCGGTTCGGTCTGGAGGTCGGTGACCGGCTCGGGGTCCGCACCGACACCGGGGTACACGAGCTGCGGGTGCGGGGGTTCGTGCGTGACGCGCAGATGGCCTCCTCGCTGTCCTCGGCCACCCGTTTCGTGGTCTCGGAAGCGGACTTCGCGGACCTGGAGAGTGCGGGCGGTGGCGCCCCCGAGATCATCGTCGAGTACCGGCTGGACGACCCCTCCGCGGTCTCGGAGTTCCAAAGCGCCTACGAGTCCGACGCCGCGCTGCCCAGGAACGGCCAGGCGGTCACGTTCCAGATGATCCGCATGATCAACGCCTTCAGCGACGGCCTGGTGGCGGTGGCGCTGGTGTTCGTGAGTCTGCTGCTCATCATGATCGCCCTGCTCAGCCTGCGCTTCGTGATTCGCGCAAGCATGGAGGACCAGATCCGCCAGATCGGCGCGATGAAGGCGATCGGCCTGCCGGACCGGGCGATCTCCGGCCTGTACCTGGCCAAGTACAGCCTCATGACCTTCCTGGCGTGTGTGGTCGGCGGCGTCCTGGCGGTGTTCGCGACAGGGCTGCTCACCCGCGGGGCGCAGGAGAACTACGCCGAGGCCTCGTGGGGGGTCTCGACGCTCCTGGTGCCGGTGATCGCGCTGACGCTGGTCTACGTGTGCGTCATGGTCCTGTGCCGCGGTGTCCTGCGCGGGGTCCGCCGGATCCAGGTCGTGGGCGCCCTGGTCCACGGCAGCACCCTCGATGAACACCAGAGCGCGCGCCAGGCCAGGCGCCAGGCCAGGCGGGTACGGCGGGGCGGTCTGGACTCCTACAGCGGAACGAACGTCAACCGGCGCCTGGCTCTGCTGGACCTGAGGGCGGAGGGCCGCCAGTGGCTCCTGGTGCCCGTCGTGTTCTTCCTCGCGACGGTCCTCATGACGCTGCCGACCAACCTGCTCAGCACCTTCGAGAACCCCCGCTTCGTCACCTACCTGGGCGCACCCGAAAGCGACCTGCGCGCCGACCTGCTGTTCTCCGACGACGTGGACGCGGTGCGCGAGGACGTCCTGGCCCACATGCGCGGCGACGAGCGGTTGAGTGACGTGCGCGTCTTCGCCCACGTCCTGTACGAGGCGCGCGGCGAGCAGGGGTGGGAGTCCCTGCGCGTGGATGTGGGCGACCACTCCGGTGACACGGTCGAATTCGTCGAGGGCGGCGCCCCGGGGCCCGGGCAGATCGCTCTCTCCGCCCTGAACGCGGACCGTTACGGACTCGGTGCCGGGGACGAGATGGCCCTGCGCCAGAGCGCCGAACAGGACGAACCGTCCACGCTGGAGGTCAGCGGCGTCTACCAGGACGTGACCGCGGGCGGGTACACCGCCAAGGTGCGGGGCGAGCAGTCCTCGGGCGCGATCGGTTACGCGATCTACGCGGACACAGCCGAGGGGGTCGACCCCGCGGTGGTCGCGGCGGAGTACGGCAAGCGCCACCCGACCGCCGCCGTGGTCCCGATGCGCGAGTACGTCGAGCAGACGCTGTCGTACGTGACCGATGCACTGCGCAGCGCGGCCCTGCTGGCGTTCGTCTTCGGGACGGGGGTGGCGGTGCTCATCACGAGCCTGTTCCTCAAACTGCGCCTGAGCAGGGAGCGGTCCAGGATGGGGGTGCTGTGCGCCCTCGGTTTCTCCACCGGCGAGATCATCGCCCAGACGCGGGCCAAGACCCTGGTCGCGGTTGTCGTCGGCACGCTACTGGGCGTGGTGTTCGCGGCCACGGCCGGGGAGTCGCTCGTCGGCCTGCTCGTCGCTTCAGCGGGGTTGGGTATCACCGACCTCGTCTTCCTGCCGAACCCGTGGCTGGTGTACCTGGCCTACCCGCTGGTTCTGGTGGCCGCCGGGTACCTCGGCGCCGTGTTCCTCACCGCGCCGCTGCGCGGTACCGACAAGAGCTCGTGGCTCAGAGGATGAGTGGGAGAAGGCCCATGGCGGACACATCGGTCAGTGATCAGGTGAGCGGGGCCCCGGTGATGCTTGAGGCCCGGGGACTGACCAAGACCTACTACTCCACGGACCCGCCGACCCGGGTCGTTGACGGGATCGACCTGATCGTGCGCCGGGCCGAGTTCCTGGTGGTGATGGGGGCGTCCGGTTCGGGCAAGTCCACCCTGCTGTACAGCATGAGCGGGATGGACCGGCCCACCGGCGGCAACGTGCTCCTGGAGGGGCGCGACCTGACATGCCTGGGGGACAAGGAGATGAGCCGTGTCCGACTGAACAGGATGGGCTTCGTCTTCCAGCAGGCGTACTTCCTGGAGAACCTGAACATCAGGGACAACATCCTGCTGCCCGCGCTCAAGGCGGCGCCCGGGGACAAGGGGGCAGCCATCACCAGGGTGGACGCGCTGCTGGAACGGTTCGGCATCGCGCACGTGGGGCGGCACGGCATCACCCAGGTCTCGGGCGGCCAGCTGCAACGCGCCTCGATCTGCCGGGCGCTGGCGTGCGAGCCGTCGGTGCTGTTCGCGGACGAGCCGACCGGCGCGCTCAACAGCAGCATGACGACCGAGGTCATGGACGCGCTCACCGACGTGCATGAGGAGGGGAGCACGCTGGTCATGGTGACGCACGACCCCGCCTGCGCTGCCCGGGCCGACCGCGTGGTCTACCTCCGGGACGGCCTCCTGGTCGACGACCGTGAACTGGGGAAATGGAGCCGGGAGCGGGCAGAGGGGCGTGAGGACGAACTGCTCACCTGGCTGCGGGGGCTGGGTTTTTGACCGGTCCCGGGACGACGCCCCCGAGAAGCCCCACCCAGGCTGCCGAGACCGGTAGCCGACGAACAGGGGAGACACGGTGTGGCAACCGCCGGCCTCGCGGCGGGCTGCGCGGTGAACCGGTTCTGTCCCGGGGTGTCGAGGGGGTTCCGGGCGCGGGTTCGCGCGGGGCCGACGGCCCGGGCAGGCGCAGCGTGGCCCCTGGTGGGCGCGGCGGTGTGGCGGTCCCCGTCCTGCGGCTGTCGGATCGGCCGAGTGACTGGGTCGCGTCGTTGACGTGGGAAAGGGCACAGGTCAGCCGTCGCAGAATGCTTGCACTGTGTGCAAAAATGGGCGAGACGGGACGTTTCGTCCTTTAGGTTGATCCGGAGGGTCACCGCGGGTGAAATTCGCTTGCCTGCCCCTCCTCGGGGCGCAATGCTGCTGCGAACAGCGAGTTCGCCTGCCCACTGGGGACAAACCGGACACCTTTCGGCAGCCCCGCCCCTCCTCCCCCCAGCGCATCCCCCTGAACCAGGCCGTCCTCGAGCGCACAAGGAAGTACGTGACCAGGCACACCGATGTGACACCCACGGACGAGGCGGCGCAAGCCGAGGTCGCGAGACAGCGCGCGACCCGCCTCGTCATCCCGCTTCTTCTGGTCTCGGCATTCGTCGTCATCCTCAACGAGACGATCATGGGCGTGGCGTTGCCCGCGCTCAACCGCGACCTCGGCATCCCGGTCTCCACCGGACAGTGGCTGACCTCCGCCTTCATGCTGGTGATGGCCGTGATCATCCCGGTGACCGGCTTCCTGCTGCAACGGTTCCACCTGCGGCAGGTGTTCATCGCCGCGATGAGCCTGTTCAGCTTGGGCACCCTGATCTGCTTTCTCGCGCCGAACTTCACAGTCCTCCTGCTCGGCCGGATCGTGCAGGCCAGCGGTACCGCCATCATGATGCCGCTGCTCATGACCACCGTGCTGAACATGGTCCCGTCCGATCGCCGGGGCCGCGTGATGGGCAACATCTCGATCGTCATGGCCGTGGCGCCCGCCATCGGTCCGACCGTCTCCGGTCTCATCCTGAACTCGTTGGACTGGCGCTGGCTGTTCGGCCTGGTACTGCCGATCTCCCTCCTGGGCCTGGCTCTGGGCGCGGTCTTCATCCGCAACATCACCGAGCCCCGCGCCGCCCGAATCGACGTGCTCTCCGTGATCGTGTCGGCTTTCGCCTTCGGCGGTCTGGTCTACGGCTTCTCCAGCCTGGGCAAGGCGGCTGACCCCGACGCGTTCATTCCGCCGTCGGCGGCGATCATCGTGGGCGCGGTGGCGCTCGTGCTGTTCGTGTGGCGCCAGATCCGGCTCCAGCGCGAGAACCGGGCCCTGCTCGACCTACGGGTCTTCCGGTCCCGGCAGTTCTCGGTGTCGATCGCTCTGGTCCTGGTCAGCTTCATGGCGCTGTTCGGCACCATCATCCTGCTGCCGCTCTACATGCAGAACGTCCTCGGCTACGACACGCTCGTCACCGGGCTCACCCTGCTGCCCGGCGGTCTGGTGATGGGTCTGCTGGCACCGATCGTGGGCCGCCTCTACGACCGCTTCGGGCCCCGGCCGCTGGTCACCCCGGGCGCGGCGGTGGTCACCCTGGTGATGTGGGGCATGACGTTCTTGGGCACCGAAACCCCGATCGGCTACGTGGTCGCCGCGCACGTGGCACTGAGCGCCGGTCTGGGCTTCATGTTCACCCCTCTGCTCACAGGAGCACTGGGATCCCTGAAGCCGTCGCTGTACTCCTACGGCAGTGCCGTGGTCGGCACCGTGCAGCAGGTGGCGGGCGCGGCGGGCACCGCGACCTTCATCGCGGTGATGTCCGCGGTCGCCGCCACCCGGCTGGGTGAGGGCGCGGACGCCGTGACCGCCGAGGCGGGCGGTATCCACGTGGCCTTCACCCTGGGCGCGGTCATCGCCACGCTGGCGTTCTTCGCGACCTTCCTGGTCCGCCGGTCCGAGCCCGGCCAGGACGAGGAGCGCGCCGAGGGCGCGGAGGCGGAGAACGCCCCCGGCGTGCGGGAGACCGGCGCGCACCAGAGGTGAGCGGTAGCGGGGAGGGGCGGTGGCCGGGCGAACCGGTCACCGCCCCTCCTGTCTCCCCATGGCCGGATCCGGTTCAGAAGGTGATGCTCACGAACTCCGTGTCGGCCGTGTTGCGCACCACCACCGAGGCCACGTCCTGCGGGTCGATGTCGGCGAATCCGCCGGGGCGGCTGCCCCCGGCCTCGGCTTCGGCGGAGACCGTCCAGACCGCGGCGACCTCGGTACGGCCGTCCTCGGTGAGGATGACCAGCTCGCACTCCTCGCCTTCCGGGATACCGATGATGAACGACTGCAGTTGCAGGCCCGCGCCTTCGGGTTCCAGCCGTACTGTGGCGCTCGCTCCGGTGTCCGGGTCCTCCTGAGCGGCGATCACGGTTCCCGCCGCCAGCTGGGTCACCTCTCCCTGCTCCGGTGCGGGCGCCAACACCCGCCCGACGATGCCCCCGGCCCCGGCGAGAACAGCTCCGGCCAGTGCCGCGGCCAAGGCCAGGCGCAGTGCGCGTCGGCGACGGCCGACGGCACGTTCGGCCCCCGCCCGTTCGACCGTGGCGCGCAGCAGGGTCTGGCCGCCCTCGGGTGGGGGGCCGTCCAACAGGGCTTCGGGGGGCAGCTCACCCAGGGTGTCGCGGACGGCGTTCAACTCGCGCAACTCCGCCCGGCACGGTTCGCAGCCCGCGAGGTGGGCCGCAAGGGAGGCGGCCTCTTCCGCGTTCAGCGCGCCCAGGGCGTAGGCGCCCAACGGCTTCGGGTCGTGGTTACCTGATGTCACCTGGTCACCCCTTCCCTGGCGGTGTGCGGCTGCCGAAACGGCGTCTGAGCGCCTGGAGAGCGTGGTGGGAGCGTGACTTGACCGTACCCGGCGGTATCCCCAGTGTCTCGGCGGCCTCCGTCACGCTACGCCTGCGAAAATACACTTCGATCAGGACCGCGCGGTGGTCGGCGGAAAGGCTGTCCAGCGCCTCCATCACCACCATCGAATCCACCACGGAGCTGGCGTGGTCGTCCTGTGCCGGCTCGGTTCCCGCGACCGGGGCCACCTCCGCGGGTCGTGCCTGTAGGGCTCTGACCCGGTCGATGACGATGTTGCGCGCCACGGTCAACAGCCAGCCGCGCACCGAGCCCTTGGAGTTCACCAGCGCGTCGGGGTGGCGCCAGGCCCTGATGAGGGTCTCCTGGACGACGTCCTCGGCCGCGGCCCGATCGCCGGTCAGGCGGGTGGCATAGGCGATCAGGGCCCTGCCGTGCTCGTTGTAGAGCGAACGGATCAGCGCCTCGTCCTCGGCCTCGCGCCGACGACGCGAACCCCACAACGCCATCCATCCCTCCTCCCTCGACGGTAGGGCCCCAAGCTTCGCGGAGTGGGGTCGCGAGCGCAATCCCTCTGGCGTGTCGGGGGGTGTGGCGGGAGGCGCCGAACCGGAGGGAGGGCGGGGGCCTCTGGGCGGGGGAGGGAGTCGGTCCCCGCCCAGAGGCCGTGGGTACGCGCTGTGCGCGGGGTCAGTAGCCGCTGCCGGAGTCGTCATCGTCGCCGTAGCCGCTGTCGCTGTCGCCGGAGTCGTCGTTACCGGCGTTGCCGCTGTCGGCTCCGCCGCCGGCGATCGCGCCCTCCGGGGTGACCGCGTACCAGACGTCGCCCACCCCGTGGCCGTTGACCTCGCCGGGGGCGTTGTCCTCGGCGTAGCGGTACAGCGCCCATCCGTTCAGGGTCACCTGGGACAGCCGGTGCTCCCGCTCCACCTCGCCGAACAGGGCGGGGTCGAGGCCCTGGCCGAAGTCGAACTGGGCCATGGCCAGCACGGGGGGCCAGATCTCGGCGCATTCGTCGAAGCAGGTCGCTTCGGGCGGGTTGGCGGAGTCCTCCTCGAAGCGGTACAGGGTGAAGCCCTCGTCGTCGACCACGATCTCGCCCAGTTCCGGGTCCTGCCGCACCTGGAAGCCCTGCGGGCAGTAGCCGTCGGTCCAGGGCTCGTCCTGGGCCTTGGTGCCCACCGGGCTCGCGGCGTACCAGGCCTCCTGGGCGCCCTCCCCGTTGGTGTCGCCGGGGCCGGCGTCGGCCGCGTGGCGGTACAGCGGCCATCCGTCCAGGGTGACCTGCTCGATGCCGTCCTCGCGTTCGAAGCTGTCCAACAGCTCGTCGCCGCCGGGGATCGTCATCTCCTGTGCCGCGGCGACCGGGATCCAGTTGTCGGCGCAGTCGCCGTAGCAGGCCGAGGTCTCCGCTTCGGGTGAGTCCTCGTCGAAGCGGTACAGGGTGTGACCGGCGGCGTCGGTGACCAGCTCGCCGAGGGTCTCGTGCCCCCGCAGGACCAGGTTCAGCACGCCGTCGGCGATGCCGGTGTCCTCGGCCCCGGTCGCCGCCTCGGTCTCCGCGGCGGGCTGCTCCTGCGGAGGGTCTGCGGCATAGGGGTCGGTGGTGGTGGTCGGGGCGGCGTTCCCGCAGCCGGTGAGCAGTGCCAGGCCGAGCGCTCCCGCGGCCAGGGAGTGGAACCTCTTCGCACGCATGCTTCGCGTCCTTCCGTCGTTTCCCGTTCCGGGTTGCGATCAGAATCCGCGGCTGCTGAGTCCCGACCCGAAGTTTCGTTGTCACCCGGTACACGGATGCCCGACGGGTCCGGTTCAGTTTTTCTCAGAAGTTTTTTCCGGCCCCTGTCGGCGCAGGTCAGCCGAACGCTGGTCAGCCAAACATTGTGGCGGCCCGCTCCAGCACACCCTCGGGCAGGTAGCCGCTGTCGACTCGTACCTCCCAACCCTGAGCCCGGGCCAGGCAGGCCAGCGCCAGGATGTGCGGACAGATCAGGCCGTCCGGGTCCCCAGCCCGGTCTCCGGCGCTGTGAATGTCCCGGAAGTTCTCCAGGGTGTCGGCCAGCGCCAGGTCGAACCCTTCCCGGTCCCCCGCCACCAGCTGGGAGAGCAGCACCACCGGCGGCGCCGGGAAGCTCGGCATGTTGTATTCGGCGAGCGCGGCGAGAGCCTCGTCCGTCGCCGCGCGGACCGCCCCGTGCCTCGGCCGGGGTCCGTTCTTCTGCCAGCCCCGCGTCTGCTCCGCCTTCAGGTACGTCAGCAGTGCCTCGCGGTAGTACTGGAAGACCGGGAAGCCCTGGTTCTCGTCCGCACGCAGGAACGTGTCCCGCGGGTAGGAGACCAGGGTCGCCAGGCGCTCCCGCGAGCCGCAGACCAGGGCGTACTCCATCGCGATCCGGCGCGCCCCCTCGGAGACCTTGGTCGAGGGCTCGGCGCGGCGCAGGGGCCCGGTGGCCTCCCCGACGGTCACGTCGACGCTCTCCCCCGGTCCCCCGTCAGCGCTGGCGAGGGCCGCCGCGGTGTACTGCGAGGCGTGGGTGAGGGCCGCGAGCTGGCGCGGGTGCCGGGCGTGCGGATCGACCACCGAGTAGAGCCGGAAGCCCAGCATCTCGTCCCAGGCGTACCGCTGCAGCTGGTTCACCGAACGGACAGCGGGGCTTTCCTTGCTCCAGAACTCTTCGAGGCGCCCGTCCTCGTACTCATACAGCTGCTCGATGTCTCGTTCGGTGGCGAAGGCACCGGTCGGGCGCTCGACGACCAGCGGTCCCTCGGCCAGTTCCCGCAGGGCAGCAGCGTCCTTGTCGGCTCCGTAGGGGCCGACCCGGGCTCTGTTGTAGCGCTGCTCGCCCTCGACCAGCCGTCGGGGCAGGTAGTCGGACTCGAACGGCATCTGCCAACCCTCGATCCGTACCGCCATGGCCGCGAAGGCGAGTTCGGGCACCGGCAGCAGGGACTTCGGGGACCCGCCGCCTTCGAGCCGTTCCCGAAGCCACTCCAGGCGGAAGGCCATGAGTTCCCAGAAACCCGTCTCGTTCCGGGAGAGCAGGGCGTGCAGGAAGAGCAGTTCGGGATCGACCGAGTCGTAGTCGGGGTGCCGCTCCCCCGGTTCCTTGCCGAGGGAGGCGAAGAAGGGCTCCATCGCGGACTCGGCGTAGCGCAGGATCTGTTCCCGTTCGGCGCCGAGCCCGGGGAAGAGGTAGTAGGTGAGTGCGCGGTGCAGGACCTCCTTCTCCTCGAAGTCGGCCGCGAACTGGCGGAAGGTTCCCTCGTTGTTCTCGTGGAGGTCGGAGACGAAGCACAGGTAGAGCGCCTCGGCCCAGTCCCCGAGGTGGACCCTGGTCTGGCCGCGGGGTTCCTCTTCTCTCTCCTCGTCGTGGTCCTGGTAGAAGACGCCGGTGCCGGTGTACGTGAGGTGCACCGAGAACTCGGCGGAGGTGGGCGCCCCGTCCAGTTTGAGCCCGCCGATGCGCGCCTCGGCCGCGGAGTGCAGGGCGACGCGGATGTCGGCATCGGTCCGCGGCACCGCCACCGAACGCGCGCCCGCGTAGGCCAGCAGGTCGCTGGCGATCATCTCCCAGCCGGAGCCGCTGCGCCCGCTGTTCTGCTGATACCGGACATCACGGCTGACCTCGTCGAAGAAGCCTTCGGTGGCCTCCGTCAGAGCCTCGTCACCCACCGTGTGCCGTTCGATCCGCATGGACACCGGGCCCGCCCCTCTTTCTGCCTGGTTCAGGGTGTTCTCACCCCGATACGCAGCAGAGTCTGGCACAGACCGGCGACCGGACAGCGGCCGCTTTCACCCCCGGTGCCCCACGATCCAGATGCTCCGCGACCTCCGGCGGCACCGTGGCGTTGAGGCGGATTCGGGGCCCGTGTGCGACCCCTCGACAGAGTGTTGTGTTGCCGCTCACTACATCTGCCCCTAAAATGAATGGTGATCATTTAACTGTGGCCTAGGAGACATCATGGGCAGCCGCCTGCAGAACTTCATCAACGGCACGTTCGTCGACGCACACGGACAGGGGCACCTCGACGTCGTCAACCCCGCGGACGGAACGACGGTGGCCGTCTCCCCCGTCTCCGACCAGGTCGACGTCGACGCCGCCTTCGACGCCGCCCGTGACGCCTTCGTCTCCTGGAAGAAGGTCACGCCCGGCGAGCGCCAGCGCCTGCTGCTCAAGCTCGCCGACGCGGTGGAGGCCCACACCGACGAGATCGTCGAGGCCCAGCACCGCAACACCGGTCAGCCGCGCTGGCTCATCTCCCAGGAGGAGATCGGCATGGGCGTGGATCACCTGCGCTTCTTCGCCGGGGCCGCGCGCACCCTGGAGGGCCGCGCGGCGACGGAGTACATGGAGGGCCACACCTCCTACATCCGCCGTGAGCCGGTCGGCGTCGTGGCCCAGGTGACCCCGTGGAACTACCCGCTGCTCATGGCGGTGTGGAAGATCGGCCCCGCCCTGGCCGCGGGCAACTGCATCGTGCTCAAGCCCTCGGACACCACCCCCGAGTCCACGCTGGTCCTCACCCGCCTGATCGGGGAGATCTTCCCGGCCGGCGTGTTCAACGTGGTCCTGGGCGACGCCAGCACCGGACAGCTCATGGTGGAGCACCCCGAACCGGTGATGGTCTCGATCACCGGTTCGGTCCGCGCGGGCCAGCACGTGGCCGCCTCAGCCGCCAAGAACCTCAAGCGCGGCCACCTGGAGCTGGGTGGCAAGGCCCCCGCGGTGGTCTTCGCCGACGCCGACCTCCCCGCCACCGCCAAGGCGCTGGTGGAGTTCGGCACCTTCAACGCCGGGCAGGACTGCACCGCCGTCACCCGGGTGCTGGTCGAGGAGAGCGCGCACGAGGAGTTCGTGGAGCTGCTCGCCGAGGCCGCGCGTGCGACGCGGACCGGCAACCCCGACGAGTCCCAGAACGACTTCGGCCCGCTGAACAACGCCCGCCACTTCGCCTCGGTCACCGACAAGCTCGCCCGGCTCCCCGAGCACGCCACCGTGGTGACCGGCGGCAGGGCCGTCGAGGGCTCCAAGGGCTTCTACGTGGAGCCGACGGTGGTCACCGGCGTGCGCCAGGACGACGAGCTGGTCCAGGAGGAGACCTTCGGGCCGATCCTGACCGTGCAGACCTTCAGCTCGGAGGAGGAGGCCGTCCGGCTCGCCAACGACGTGGAGTACGCGCTGGCCTCCAGCGTCTGGACCGCCGACCACGGCGCCGCCATGCGCCTGACCCGCGACCTCGACTTCGGCTGCGTCTGGGTGAACACGCACGTGCTGCTCACCGCGGAGATGCCGCACGGCGGCTTCAAGTCCTCCGGTTACGGCAAGGACCTGTCGCTGTACTCGGTGGAGGAGTACACCCGGGTCAAGCACGTCATGCACGCCCTGGAGGCGTGACCGGTAGCGCGACCCGGACCTGGCCCGGCAGTTCAGGTCTCAGTCGGTGAACTTCTGGCGCAGGCCGCTGATCAGGGCGTCGAGTGCGAGCTCGAAGGCCCGGTCGGCGGCCGCCCGGGGGTCCGGCGAGCGCTGGGCGGCGAAACGGATGAAGGTCGGGGCCAGGTCCTCCAGGCTGCCCGGATCGAAGATGTCGGTCGGGGCGGTGGCGTCGTAGGCGGCACCGAAGACCAGCGCCTCGATGCCGACGATGATGTCCACGGCGTCCGCGCCGACGATCCCGGCGTCGTGCAGGGCGCGGGTGACGCGCTCGTACATGCGCAGCGTCTGGGGCGAGTCGGCCACGGGCAGTACCGCCATGACCGGGATCAGCGCGGTGTGCTCCATGAAGCACTGCCGGTAGGAGCGCGCCCAGTCCCGCAGCGCCTGGTCCCAAGGTTCGGTACCGAAGGACGAGCAGTCGATCTGTTCGTTGATGCGGTCCTGGATGAGCACCAGCACGTCACGTTTGGACGAGACGTGATTGTACAGGGCCGAGGCCGCCACACCGAGCTCGCGGGCCAGTGAGGCCATGGTCAGGTGGCGGTAGCCCTGGTCGGTGACGATCCGGATCGCCGCCTGGCTGACGCGTTCGCGGGACAGGATGGGTGAGGAGGGTCTGCCCCTTCCTCGTCCGCTGCGCGCTTGCTGGGTCACTGACGCCTACTTCCTGTTGTCCGTCCGGTCGGGCACCAACCAGATTTCCCCCCAGTGTAGAAGCGGCGCGAACGCGTCGAATCGGCGCGGCGGTGGGCCTTCAGCCCGCTGACCGGCCTCTTCGACCCCTGATGGTGAGTGTGAGCCACTTGACATCGGGGGCGTCTTCCCTGTTAATGAATGCAGTTCATTTTGATGTTCGAAGGAGCACACCCATGAGTGGCACACACGTCATCGGCAGCGACGAGATCCTCGATCGTGATGTCGTGATCGTGGGCGCCGGCCCCGCTGGGCTGATGGCCGCACGCACCCTCCAGGCCTCCGGCCGGTCCGTGGCGGTCCTGGAGGCCCGGGACCGCGTGGGCGGTCGCACCTGGTCCCGCGAGATCGACGGCGCCTTCCTGGAGATCGGCGGCCAGTGGGTCTCGCCCGACCAGACCGAGCTCCTCGGGCTCCTGGACGAGCTGGGGATGAGCACCTACCCCCGCCACCGCGAGGGCGCGAGCGTCTACCTGGCCGCCGACGGCTCCCGGCACGAGTTCACCGGCGACATGTTCCCCGCCGGTGAGCACACCGAGGCCGAGATGGAGCGGGTCATCGCGACCCTGGACAAGCTGGTCGCCGAGATCGGCGTCGAGCGCCCCTGGGCCCACCCGCTCGCCCGCGAGCTGGACACCGTCACGTTCACCGAGTGGCTGCGCCAGCAGACCGACGACGAGGCCGCCCGGGAGAACATCGGCATCTTCATGGCCGGGGGCATGCTCACCAAGCCCGCCCACGCGTTCTCCGCGCTCCAGGCGGTCCTGATGGCCGCCTCGGCCGGGTCGTTCTCCAACCTCGTGGACGAGGACTTCATCCTGGACCGCCGTGTGGTGGGCGGTATGCAGTCGGTCTCGCAGAACATCGCCGCCGCCCTGGAGGAGGGCACGGTCTTCCTGGAGACCCCGGTGCGGACCATCCGCTGGAGCGAGGACGAGGCCGACGGCCGGGTCCTGGTCCGGTCCGAGCGCGTGACCGTGCGCGCCGACCACGTGGTCGTGGCCGTGCCGCCCAACCTCTACTCGCGGATCTCCTTCGAGCCCGCCCTGCCGTGGCTCCAGCAGCAGATGCACCAGCACACCTCGATGGGTCTGGTCATCAAGGTGCACGCCGTCTACGAGCGCCCGTTCTGGCGGGACAAGGGCCTGTCCGGCACCGGCTTCGGCGCCAAGGAGCTGTGCCAGGAGGTGTACGACAACACCAACCACGGGGACACCCGCGGCACCCTGGTCGCCTTCGTCTCCGACGAGATCGCCGACGGCCTCTTCCGCCAGCCCGCGGCGCGGCGCCGCGCCGCGATCCTGCGCTCCCTGGCCAACTACCTCGGCGAGGAGGCACTGGAGCCGACCGTGTACTTCGAGTCGGACTTCGCCTCCGAGGAGTGGACCCGTGGCGCCTACGCCGCCAGCTACGACCTGGGCGGGCTGCACCGCTACGGGGCCGACCAGAGCACCCCGGTGGGCCCGATCAGCTGGGCCTGCTCGGACCTGGCCGCCGAGGGCTACCAGCACGTGGACGGGGCGCTGCGCCAGGGCCGTCGCGCCGCGGAGGCCATCCTCGCCGCAAACGGCTGAGACGGATGACCCGGGTGGGTGTTCGGTGATATCGCGATCGGACACCCGCCGTCACCCGCCGTCCCTGGGGAAACGCAACGGCGCGTGAACCCCGCCCCCTGGTGAGCTCGGCCCACCCCGCTCACCGGTTCCCGCGGCGTCGCTCCGTCGGCGCCGACACCCATCCCGGCGACCATCAGGAAGTACCCATGACCCACACCACCGATCGGCCCGCGCAGGCAGGTGCCGACACTCCGAACAACTGGAAGGGCCTCAGCAAGGGAGCCATCGGGCTCCTGGGAGGTCTGGTCATCGGCGTCTCCACCATCGCCCCGGCCTACACGCTCTCCGGCGCCCTGGGCCCGACCGCCTCGGCCGTCGGTGAGCGCCTGCCCGCGATCCTGCTGGTCGGTTTCGTTCCGATGCTGCTGGTGGCGATCGGCTACCGGCAGCTCAACAAGGCCATGCCGGACTCGGGCACCACCTTCACGTGGGCCTCCCGGGCCTTCGGCCCCTGGATCGGGTGGATGGCCAGCTGGTGTCTGCTGGCCGCGACCATCCTGGTGCTGTCCAACCTCGCGGGCATCGCGGTCGACTTCTTCTACCTGGCGATCGCACAGCTGACCGGGCAGGAGCAGATCGCCGCCCTGACCCGCAACGTGCCGATCAACATCGCGACCTGCCTGGCCTTCATGGCGGCCGCCGCATGGATCTCCTACCGGGGACTGGAGGCCACCAAGGCCTTCCAGTACATCCTGGTCACCTTCCAACTGGTGGTGCTGGCGTGGTTCTCGATCGCCGCGTTCATGCAGGTCAGCGCTGGATCTGCGTTCGATGCCACCCCGGTGCGGCTGGAGTGGTTCAACCCGTTCGGGGTGGAGTCCTTCTCCGCCTTCGCCGCCGGAGTGGCGCTCTCGGTCTTCATCTACTGGGGCTGGGACGTGGTCGTGACGATGAACGAGGAGAGCCGCGGCGCGACGAGCACCCCGGGCAAGGCGGCCATCGCCACCATCCTGGTGGTCGTGGCGCTCTACATGGCGGTGTCGGTGGCCACCCTCTCCTTCGCGGGTGTCTCCGACGGTGAGTTCGGCCTGGGCAACCCCGACATCCAGGAGAACATCTTCGCGGCGCTGGCCGGTCCGGTGATGGGTCCCTTCGCGGTCCTGATGTCGCTGGCGGTGCTGTCCTCCTCGGCCTCCTCACTCCAGTCCACCATGATCTCCCCGGCGCGCACGATGCTCGCGATGGGCCACTACGGGGCGCTCTCCCCGAAGTACGCCCGGGTCAGCCCGGTGCACAAGACACCCGGGTACGCGACGGTCGTGGCGGTGGTGATCGCCTCGGTCTTCTACGCGGTGATGCGCGTGGTCTCCGAGAACGTCCTGTGGGACACCATCACCACGCTGGGCATGATGGTCTGCTTCTACTACGGCGTGACCGCCCTCGCGTGCGTCTGGTACTTCCGCCGTGAGGCCACCGCGTCGTTGCGGAGCCTGGCGACCAAGGTGGTGGCACCCTTGCTGGGCGGGCTCCTGCTGCTCGTCTTCTTCTTCCAGACCGCCTGGGACTCCATGGACCCGGCCTACGGCTCCGGATCGCAGATCGGCGGGGTGGGACTGGTGTTCGTCCTGGGGGTCGCCGTCTTCGTGATCGGGGGCGCGGCCATGGTCGTGCAGTACCTGCGCGGCCCCGAGTTCTTCCGGCGCCGGTTCGAGACCACGGAGTACCCCACCGAGAGCTAGAGGCTCGAGGTGCGGGGGCCGGATCCACCACGGGTCCGGCCCCGCTCCGGGTCCCGGGACCACCGGCGCCCTGCTTTCATGACAAGGATTGAGATGTTCGCTCACAAGTCCGCCGACCAGTCCGGCGGCGCCTCGCCCGCCACGGTGATGCCACCGGAGTGGGCACCGCACGAACGCACGTGGATGGCGTTCCCGCCCGCCAACGACACCTTCGGCCGACCCGGGAGCGACACCCTGGAGCGGGCCCGCAGGGCGTGGGCGACGGTGGCGCGCACCATCTCCCGCCACGAGCCCGTGACGGTGGCGGTCGCGCCCGAGGACGCCGAGGCGGCCCGGGCTCTGCTCGGCGGCGGGATCGAAACCGCGGTGATGCCGCTGGACGACGCCTGGATGCGCGACATCGGGCTGACCTTCGTACACGGGCCGGGCGGTGAGGTCCGGGGCGTGGACTGGGTGTTCAACGGCTGGGGCGGCCAGGGGTGGGCGGCCTGGGAGTCGGACCGGCTGGTGGGCGGCCGGATGGCCGAGCTCGCCGGGGTCCGCCGGATGCCGAGCACGCTGGTCAACGAGGGCGGCGGCTTCCACGTGGACGGTTCGGGCACGGTCCTGCTCACCGAGACCGTCCAGCTGGACCCGGGGCGCAACCCGGACCTGGGCAGGGCGGAGGTCGAGGCGGAGGTCCACGCCAGGCTGGGCACCGCCCACGCCGTGTGGCTGCCGCGCGGGCTGACCCGCGACTACGACGAGTTCGGCACCCGCGGGCACGTGGACATCGTGGCCGCCTTCACCGAGGCCGGCACCGTGCTGCTGCACCGCCAGGACGACCCCCGCCACCCGGACCACCAGGTCACCCGGGACCTGCGCAAGGTTCTGGAGCAGGCCGTGGACACCGACGGCGAGCCGTTGCGGATCGTGGACGTACCGGCGCCCGAGGAGATCC
Source organism: Nocardiopsis exhalans (assembly GCF_024134545.1). Classification (GTDB taxonomy): domain Bacteria; phylum Actinomycetota; class Actinomycetes; order Streptosporangiales; family Streptosporangiaceae; genus Nocardiopsis; species Nocardiopsis exhalans. Next base: position 3,526,649 of record NZ_CP099837.1, on the reverse strand, counting down.
GGGACGAGGACGGCGAGTTCGTCGACTGGTCCTACATCAACCACTACGTCGCCAACGGGGTCGTGGTGCTGTGCGCCTTCGACGACCCGCGGGACGAGGTCGCCGCGGGCATCCTGGCCGAGGCCTACCCGGGTCGGCGGGTCGAACTGGTCGACGCCCGCGACATCTTCCTTTTCGGTGGCGGCATCCACTGCATCACCCAGCAGCAGCCCGCCCCGCGAGCCCAGTGGAGGACCCTGTGACCGAGAACAACGCTATGACCGAGTACTACGACGTCGTCGAGACCCCGATCGCGCAGCTGCGCACGGACCTGGAACGGGGACGGGTCACCAGCGAGGCGCTGGTGCGCGCCTACCTGGCCCGGATCGAGGCCTACGACCAGAGCGGGATCCGGCTCAACGCCATGGTGGTGATGAACCCCGAGGCCCTCGCCGAGGCCCGGGAGTCCGACGAACGCCGGGCGCGCGGGCAGGCCCTGGGCCCGCTGGACGGCATCCCCTTCACCGCCAAGGACAGCTACCAGGCCCGCGGTCTGACCGTCGCGGCCGGGTCGCCCGCCTTCGAGGACCTGATCGCCCAGCGCGACTCGTTCACCGTGGGACGGTTGCGGGAGAACGGGGCGGTGCTGATCGGGCTGACCAACATGCCGCCCATGGCCAACGGCGGCATGCAGCGCGGTGTGTACGGGCGCGCCGAGAGCCCCTACAACGGCGACTACCTGACCTCGGCCTTCGCCTCCGGTTCCTCCAACGGTTCGGGGACCGCGACCGCGGCCAGCTTCGCGGCCTTCGGCCTGGCCGAGGAGACCTGGTCGTCGGGGCGCGCGCCCGCGTCCAACAACGCGCTGTGCGCCTACACCCCGTCCTGGGGCGCGATCTCCATCCGGGGGAACTGGCCGCTGGTGCCCACCATGGACGTGGTGGTTCCGCACGCCCGCACCATGGCGGACATGTTGGAGCTGCTGGAGGTCGTCGTCGCGGACGACACCGAGAGCCGCGGGGACTTCTGGCGCTGCCAGCCGTGGATCGAGATCCCTCCGGCGTCCAGGGTGCGGCCCGCCCGCTTCTCCGACCTGGCCGTGGCCGACGCCGACGCGGGGCGGCAGGCGCTGTCCGGGTTGCGGATCGGCGCTCCACGGCTCTACACCGGCCGGGATCCGGAGGCGGGTACCGCGGAGAACCCCGGTGTCGGCGGGCCGACCGGGCAGCGGGTGGCGACCCGGCCCAGCGTGCTGCGGTTGTGGGAGGAGGCCCGGGCCGACCTGGAGGCCTCCGGGGTCTCGGTCCAGGACACCGACCTGCCGGTGGTGACCAACTACGAGGGCGACCGCCCGGGCGCCCCCACCGTCAGGTCCCGGGGGCTGGTGAGCCGGAAGTATCTGGACCGCGAGTTGCTGGACCTGTCGGCGTGGGCCTGGCAGGACTTCCTCCAGGCCAACGGCGACCCGAAGCTGAACGATCTGGGCCAGGTGGACGGCACGCGGATCTTCCCGGACGTCCCGGGCGCGCTGCCGGACCGCTACCACGGGTTCGACGACGACATCGCCGCCTACCCGGAGTTCGTGCGCCGCACAGGGATCTCCTCGTTCACCGATATCCCGCACCTGGAAGAGGGTGTCCGGGGCTTGGAGCGCACCCGTCGGATCGACTTCGAGGACTGGCTGGACGAGCTGGGCCTGGACGCGATCGCCTTCCCGGCGGTGGCCGACGTGGCTCCGGCCGACGCTGACGTGAACCCGGAGTCCGCCGACATCGCCTGGAGCAACGGGGTGTGGGTGGCCAACGGCAACCTGGTCTGGCGTCACCTGGGCATCCCCACGGTGACGGTCCCGATGGGCACGATGCCCGACACCGGCATGCCGGTGGGGCTCACCTTCGCTGGACGTGCCTACGACGACGCGCGCCTGCTGCGTATCGCGGCGGCTTTCGAGGCGACGGGAGAGCGCCGCCAGGAACCGCCGCGGACCCCGCGCCTGCGGTAGGAGCCGGGAGGGAAAGTTGATCAGCCGCGCTGGGGCAGAGCCCTCAGCGCGGCTTCAGCGTGCCCGGGTCCAGGTCCAGCCCGTCGATACAGGGTCGGTACGGGTGCCCGAAACCCGCACTCGGGACTGTCCGCTGTTTCCCTAACCCTCAGATCCCCGGTGATCTTGCTACCAGAAGCAAGTTCGGCGCCGAACTTGCTTCTGGTAGCAAGATCATCCCCGGACAGGAGACCGAAGAAGCCACCCGGCCACCGCGGGGCCAGGGAACCCGAAAACCATTCGAGGACCGTCGTTGAGGGGCATATCGCGCAGGTGGTTCATGCCGATTACGGTGGCCGCTTTCCGGGATGCGGTGTTCTCCTGACGGACGCCGACGAGTGGGGATGCCCCGGGGAACACCTTCGCACAGCGGGCCTTCGTCCGACATATCGGTGATGGAACCGTGTCTGGGCCGGATAGCGTCAACCCGAACACCCACAACCTTAGGGAGACCCCCATGAGCACGCACACCGATTTCCCGTCAGGTCTGCCTTCGGGCCGCCCCGTCGTACTGCGCGGCGGTACGGTCCTGACCATGGACGCCGCACGAACCGTCCTGGACGGCGCCGACGTCCTGGTCGTCGACGACCGGGTGAGCGCGGTGGGCCCGAACCTGTCGGTTCCCGTCGGCACCGCGGAGATCGACGCACGCGGCGGCATCGTCATGCCGGGGATGATCGACACCCACCGGCACATGTGGCAGACGGTCATGCGCGGTTACGGCGCCGACTGGACCCTCACCCAGTACTTCGTGTGGAACTACCTGGAGCACGGCAGGCACTTCCGCCCCCAGGACGTGCGCGCGGGCAACACCCTCGCCGCGTTGGAAGCGCTGGAGGCCGGGGTGACCACGGTCGTGGACTGGTCCCACGGGCTACAGACCCCGGACCACGCCGAAGCCGCGGTGGAGGGCCTGAAGTCGGTGCCCGGCCGCTACGTGCTGGCCTACGGCAACATCCAGCAGGCTCCCGCCGAGTGGAGCGCGACCCCCGAGTTCCGGTCCTTCGTGGAGCGCCACCGCGGCGGTGACCTGTTCGACCTCCAGATCGCCTTCGACGTCACCGGCGACCCGTCCTTCCCCGAGAAGCCCGCCTTCGAGGTGGCCCGGGAGCTGGGGCTGCCCGTCACCACGCACGCCGGGGTGTGGGGCGCCACCGGCGACAACAGCATCAAGCTCATGCACGAGAACGGTTTCATGGGACCCGAGACCATCTACGTGCACGCCGCCTCGCTGTCGGATGACTCCTACCAGCGCATCGCCGCGACCGGCGGTTCGGTGTCGGTGTCCGCCGAGAGCGAGCAGAGCGCCGGTCAGGGTTACCCGCCGACCTGGAGGCTCCGCAGGCACGACATCCCGGTATCGCTGTCCATGGACACGAGCGTGTGGTGGAGCGGCGACCTGTTCAGCGCCATGCGTTCCACGCTGAGCGCCGACCGCTCCCGCGAGCACCTGGAGGCGCAGCGCCAGGGAAACACCGTCACGCACTCGGCGCTGCGAGCGGCACAGGTGACGGAATGGGCCACCCGGGGCGGGGCGGCCGCGCTGGGCCGCGACGACCTGGGCCGGATCGCCCCCGGGGCCAAGGCCGACCTCGTGCTCCTCCGCAACGACGACTCCCCCGTCTCGTTCCCGATCCTGAACCCCTACGGCCACGTGGTCTTCCAGGCTCAGCGCGGTGACGTGCACACGGTGCTGGTGGACGGCCGGGTGGTCAAGTACAAGCACCGGCTCGTGGACGCGGACCTGGCGGCGGTACGCGCGGATGTGGGCGCCACCGTCGACTATCTGCGTTCCACCATCGGCGAGCAGGAGTGGGCCGCGGGCATGAACCCGGACATCCCCGAGTCGAAGGTACTGGACAACCCCTACACCTACACCGACTACCGGGACGCGAGCACCCACGCCGGCTAGGAGGACCGCGAAGACCGCGAGAACCATGTGGTACCGGGGCGTCCGACCTCCCTGGGCAAGGTGCTGCTGTCCGCGCTGCCGGGGTGGCCGGGGTGCTCGACGAGCCGACCCGCTCGGGGCTGGAGCCCCGGTGGCGGCCCGACCAGGACGAGCGCGACGCGGTGCTGCGCGAGGTGCGGCCCGCGGGTGGGCGCTGACCGACGAACACCTGGCACTGGGGATCCGCTCGGTGGCGGCGCCGCGGCGAGATGGCCAGGGCCGGGTGTTCGCGGCGGTCAACGTCAACACCCACTCCGCCGAGAACTCGCTGGACCACCTGATCCAGCACCATCCGCCGTTGCTGTTGGCCGCGGCGGGAGAGATCAGCGCCGACGTCGCCCGGGTGGAGTCCGTGCCCCAGGTGACCCGCGACCTCTGAGCGCTCCGCCGCGCCCTCCTGCCGAGCTCTCTCCGGGCACCCGCACAGGCCCTCTTGTGAGTGCCCACAAGAGGGCTCACCTACCGAGACGCCCCTCCACGAGCGCGGCGGTGCCCACCGCGGTGACCGCCATCAGCACGCAGGGAATCAGCAGGGTCAGGGTGTAGGACCCGGTGACGGCCAGGACCGTGCCCAGCACGCTCACCCCCAGCACCGCGCCGAACTGGCGGAACATGTTGACGGTGGCGCTGGCCATCCCGCCCCGGTCGTGTTCGACCCCGGCCACCGCGGCCGCCGTGGTCGGGGCCAGGGTGAGCCCTCCGCCCAGGCCGATCACCGACAGCGCCGCCCACAGCGGCACCCCCGCACCGGTGGCGAACCAGGCGTACAGGAGCAGGGTCCCGGCCGAGCACACGAGCAGGCCCGTCGTGAGGGTCACCCGGAAACCGAAGCGGCGCACCACCCGCGCCGCCAGGAGGCTGACCAGGATGTACACGCAGAACAGCGGCAGCACCCGCAGACCCACCCCCAGGGCGGAAACCTGCTGGACCCGGTCCAGGTACAGGACCAGGACCATCGGCGCCCCGGTGAACGCGAACATCGCGGCCGCACCCGTGACCATCACGGTGCTGAACGACGCCGAGCGGAACAGGCCCAGGTCGAGCATCGGGTCGCGGCGGCGGAGTTCGACCGCCACGAACCCGGCCAGGGCGAAAGCGAAGACGGTGTAGGCGGTCAGCACCCACGCGGACGCGTACCCGGCCTCGCCGCCCTCGATCACCGCGTAGGTCAGCGCCGTGACCGTGAGGGCGCCCAGGACCAGTCCGGGCACGTCCAGGGTCCGCCCGGGCTGACGGCTGTCCAGCACCAGGAACGGGGTCAGGGCCAGGACGACCACGGCCAGGACGACGTTGATGAGGAAGACCTCGTGCCAGGTGTACAGGGCGATCAGCGCGCCCGCCACGACCGGACCGGCGGCCAGGCCCAGCCCCGAGCACGCCACCCACGCGCTGATCGCCTGGGTGCGCCGGTGGGGTTCGCGGAAGGGGTGGGCGGCCAGGGCCAGGCTGTTGGGCAGGACCAGTGCGCCGCCCGCGCCCATGACCGCCTGCGCGGAGATCAGGGGGAGTGCCGAGTCGCTGAGGTAGGCGCCCAGACTGCCCAGCCCCATCAGGGTGACCCCAGCGACGAACACCGCGCGCCGCCCGAGGGCGTCGCCGAGGGTTCCCGCGGACAGCACCAGGCTGGCGACCGCGAGGGAGTAGGCACTGGTCACCCAGACCACGGCGGTCGGCGTCAGGGCGAGGTCGCGCTGGATGGAGGCCAGCGCGCCGAACGTGGCGGTGATGTTGACGAACGTCATCATCATGCCCAGGCACACGACGAGCAGGGACCGCCAGGCCCCGCGCTGGTACGCGTGGACGTCCCGCACCCCCGCGGTGGTTCCGGTGGTTGTCGGCATGACCGCCCCTCACTCTCTGGCTTCGAGAAACCATAGCCAGAGCCCGGATCAGCGAACACACCGGGGCCGCCCCACCGGAACCCCCTGGTCCTCGGCCTCGGCGTGGGCGGTCAGGCCGTTCTCACGTACCCGGCGGCCCAGGACCAGCCGGGTTTCGGCACCGGGACCCGGCTCCTACGGACTGACCTGCCGAGCCGACGTGTGGACCACCGTCTCCCCGAAACTCACCCAGCGCTGGCCCCGCGCAGGCACGAATACCAGTGAGGAGGCAGCGGCCAGGGACGGTGCGAGGGCTGGCGCCGGGGAGGGCAACGGGTTCGAGGTCGGGGTACGGGACGGGGTCGGAGGCGCGGGCTCACAGGACGGTCACGTCAACCTTGCGGCCGTCGGGGTCGGTGAGCAGGTGCTCGCCCGGGGAGAGCGGTGGGTTGGTATCAGCCCCTGCCAGGGCGAGGCTCAGCCGAAGGTCGCTGGTGCGGTGGTCGTGCGTGGTCGGGTGGATCTCCAGGACGGGGCCCAGGGGCATCCGGCAGGAGTAGCGCATCAGCCCGTCCGCGAGGGGGTAGCGCTCCTCGCCGAAGGACAGGCCGAGCGAGGCGTAGAAGTTCCGGCACTCCTCGACCCGGTCGGTGTAGATCACGACCGCGTCGAGGCAGGCGTGCGTGTCGAACATGGCTTCCGGCATGACCGTCCCTACTGCTCGATGGAGGGGAGAGGCGGGATGGACGGCTCTCCCGAATCCAAGTCTGCGCAGCGGGTTCACCGGCGGCAAGGGGTGATCTTTCGCCTGTGGACAACTCCACCCGGCCCGGCTCCGGACTCGTGCCCCCGCACTGGCCGATCAGCCCCGCCCCACAGGGTTTCGGGACTCGGGGCACACAGGGGTGCGAAACCCGGATCCCAGGCCGCAGGACGTGGGGCACGGGCCAGCGGGCTGGGGCCACAGGACTGCGAGCCAGAAAAAGCGGACGCGGAACAGCCGGACACCGCTCGCGTATCGTTGAACGCGGCGCCTCGGGCCTCCGCCCCGCTCAGGTGGGCGGCTGATGGAACTCGTTGACCGCCATGGCCGCGCCCCTCGGGTCCTGGAAGGCGCCGTAGCGCATACCGCCCATGTCGGCCAGGGGTGTGATGACGGTGCCGCCGAGCTGTGCCGCGCGGATCAGGACCGACTCCGCGTCGGCGACGGAGAACTCCACCGCCCACTGCGCGACGGTTTCGGCGAGAGCCTCGTAAGGCACCGCGGACAGCCAGCCGACCGCGTCCGAGAACCCCTCGGGTGCACCGGACTCGGTGTGCCGGTCCTTGGTGCCCGGCGCCAGTTCCTCCAGGAAGTCGCCGTATCCCGGCAGAAGCAGCATCGTGGCGTCCTGCGCCCCGCCCCCGAACCGCACGTTCTGGGTCCGCCAGCCGAACACCTTCCCGTAGAAGTCGGCCGCCGCCTCGGGGTCGGAGGTCACGAGGTTGCTGAAGTTCCAGGTATCGGGCCGGTTCACCAGGTGGGCGCCGCCGCTCCCCCGCGCTTCCCAGAGGCCGAACCGGGCCCCCGCGGGGTCGGCGCAGACCGCCACCCGGGCGATGCCCTCGACGTCCGTCGGCCCCTGGAGGACGGTGCCACCGGCCGTGCTCACCCGCTCGGCCGACTCATCAGCGCTGTCCACCCGCACGTAGGTGGTCCACACCGGGTTCTGGACGGGTTCGGCCAGCAGTGAGCCGAACCCCGCGACGTCCCCGTCCTGGTCGGGCAGGCTCGCCACGAAGTACGGCGCCGCCGCGCCCTCGGGTGCGCGGTCCTCGAACCGCCATCCCAACAGGTCCCCGAAGAACGAGGTCGAGAGTTCGCCGTTGGCTTCGGTGAGCTCCACCCAGCAGGGCACCCCGGCCGGGTACCGGGCCTGTTCACGCCTGGCCATCACGCCCCCTCGCGTCGACGTCCGATGCCTCAGGAACCCTTCCCCGAAGTCAGTTCCCGGAACCCGGGAGCGAAGGTGCCGATCAAACGGGCCAGGGCGCGCAGTAATGGATGTAAAGGCTTCCGGGGACGTTCCACGGGGAGCGGGAGCGCCCGTGCGGACTGCCGTGGTCGAGCTCGACGTCGAAGTATCCGGTTTCCGAGACGTACTGCAGTTGGGCGGGGCCGTCGTCCGCGAGTAGGCGCAGTTCGGCGCCGTACTCGCGGAAAGCGCGGGCGCTGCCCTTGGTGAAGAGGGTGTGCGCGGCGCTATCGAAGTCGAAGTGGTCCCGGTACTCCCGGTACCAGTGTCGTGCGTGGTCGATGTCAGCGTAGCCGGGTATGTCGTCGTCCGGGGTGGAGGCGGTGTGGGGCGCGCCCCGGCCGAGCCTTGCGCGCACCCCCTTCCAGGAGGAGGCCGGGAACTGGAGGCTGTGGTGGGCCAGGACGAGGTCGAGCATGACCGGCTCACTCTCGCTCTCACCGCCGCCAGGAGCCCGGTTGGCCCGGATCGGCAGGTAGACCAGTGAGTGAGCGGAGCTGGCCGCCAGTGACCACAGAGCGATGAGCTGCGCTGTTCCGACCCCGTCCGCGTACATCGAGAGCCAGTAGTGGTCATCGCGCAGCGCCAATCGCCCCGGCCCGGGTTCGGCCCGGAGCATCAGCGGGCGCGGAATCCGGCGGCCCGCAGTGATCACCGTTGCCAGGACCAGCGCGACGGCGAAGAGTCCAGTGGCCACCGCCGCCCCTGGGCCGTGGCCACATCCACCACCTGGGAGTACCGCTCGTAGTCCCCGGCGGAGGGGTCCGGCCCGCCCGGGAAGCCGAGCCGCCCCTGCACGGCGCGGACGGCCTTGCCCAGCGCGTACCCGAGGAACAGCACCGCCATCGTGTACGCGGGCCACCGCACCGGGGTACAGGGAACCGGGTCAGGGCGGGGTGACCAGGCCGCTGTCGTAGGCGGCGATGACCAGCTGGGCGCGGTCGCGGGCAGCGAGTTTGGCGAGCAGGTGACCGATGTGGGTCTTGACGGTCTTGACAGAGATGGTGAGTGCGGCGGCGATCTCGGCGTTGGAGAGCCCGCGGGCGACCAGGGCCAGGACCTCGGTTTCGCGTTCGGTGAGACCGTCGAGCCCTCGCGCGGGGGCTGCGCCGGGGCCGTGCAAAAAATGCTCGACCACCCGGGTGAGGATGCTGGGCGCCAGGAGGGACTCCCCGGCGTGGGTGCGGCGGATGGCGTCGACCAGCTGGTCGGGGTGGGCGTCCTTGAGCAGGAACCCGCTGGCCCCGGCTCGCAGGGCCGCGTGGACGTACTCGTCGAGTTCGAACATGCTCAGCACCAGCACCCTGGTTCGGGCCTGGTCGGGGTCGGCGGTGATCGACCGGGTGGCCTCGATCCCGTCGCCGCCGGGCATGCGGATGTCCATGAGGACCACGTCGGGGGCCAGGTCGCGGCTGAGCGCCACGGCCTCGCGCCCGGTGCCCGCCTGGCCGACCACGGAGATGCCGGGGGCGGCGTCGATGAGCAGGGTGAGGCTGTGCCGAAGCAGGGGCTGGTCGTCCACGACCAGCACCCTTGGGGCCGGGTTCGCGGTGCTGCTGGTTCTGGTGTCGAGGTCGGTCCCGGTCACGGCGCCTCCCGGTCGGGGATCCGCGCGGTGAGCACGAAGCCGGTTCCCGAAGGACCTGTCTCCGGAGAACCGGAGTTCGAGGAGCCGGTGCCCGTGGAGGCCGTACCCGTGGAATCGAGTTCGGCGGAACTGGTGACCGGGGAGTCCGAGCCCGCTGCGCTCTCTCCCCCGGGGCCGGTGGTGTCGAGGGTGCCGCCGAGGGCACGGACGCGTTCGCGCAGGCCGATGAGCCCGTAACCGGCGCCCGGGCGGGGTTCCCAGTCGGCTGCCGGTCCGTCGTCGGCCACGGAGACCAGGATCGAGCGCTCCGCTCGGCGCACGCTCACCCGGACCGTGGTGGGTCCCGCGTGTCGGGCGGTGTTGTTGAGCGCCTCGCGGACCACGGCGCAGAGTGTGAGTTGCACCCCGGGTGAGACCGAGCCGAGTTCGGGCAGGTCGAGGGTGACGGTCAGGCCCTGGTCCTGTGCTGCCCGGACGATCCCGGGCAGGGATTCCAGAGTCTCGGCGGGCCGTACCGGGGCGGTCTCGGGGTCGGTGGAGCGCAGTACGGTGAGCATGCGTCGCAGCTCGGTGGTGGTGCGCCTGCTGACCTCCTCGATGTCGGCCAGCGCGGTGACCCGCTCCTCGGGACCCGCCGGGCCGGTCGCCCTGGCCGCCGCCGCGGCGCGCACGGTGACGGTGCCGAGCCCGTGGGAGACCAGATCGTGCAGGTCACGGGCGATCCGGATCCGCTCCTCCTGGACGGCCCGCTCCCCCGCCCAGGCCGCCAGTCGCTGTTCGTACTCCTCGCGTTGGCGGCGGGCGCGCAGCACCGTCCACGTCGTCACCCCGGTGGCGGCCGAGGCGACCACCGCCATCAGGGCGAGGACGGCGGTGCCGCTGCCGCCGCTGCCCGTGGTCAGGGCCACCAGGGCCACGGCGCAGAGCGCCAGTACGGGGATCAGCCACAGGCGCGGGGCTCGGGACGGTCTGAGGTTCTGCACCGTCCTGATTCTAGGAGCGCACTTCCGGCTGGACATCGGACCCGGGTCTGAGAGACCGGGGTCCCGGTCGGGCGGCCAGGTCCGGTCCACGGCCCGATGCCCGGCCCGGGGCCGCGGTGTTTGCATGGCGCCATGCTGTCCATAGACAACCTCAACAAACGGCGCGGGTCCCGCGTCATCCTCTCCGACGTGACCTTCCGCGCCGAGCCCGGCCGGGTGACCGGCTTCCTCGGCCCCAACGGCGCCGGCAAGTCCTCCACACTGCGGATTCTGCTGGGACTGGGCCGGGCTACCAGCGGCAGCGCGCTGGTCGACGGGCTCCCCTACCGGAGTCTGCGCTCGCCGCTGCGGACGGTGGGTTCGGTACTGGACGGTTCCGGGGCGCACCGGTCCCGGACCGCCCGCGACCACCTGGCCTGGGTGGCGCGCAGCAACGGCATTCCGCGCCGACGGGTCGGGGAGGTCCTCGAGCAGGTCGGGCTGGCCGACGCGGGTCGGACGCGGGTGAGCCGGTTCTCCCTGGGAATGGGGCAGCGTCTCGGGTTGGCCGCGGCGCTGCTCGGCGAACCCGGGGTTCTGGTGCTGGACGAGCCGGTCAACGGCCTGGACCCGGAGGGCATCCGGTGGCTCCGGCGGTTGTTGCGCGCCCACGCCGACGCCGGGGGCACGGTGCTGCTGTCGAGCCACCTGATGAGCGAGGTCGCGGAGATCGCGGACGACCTCGTGGTGATCTCCAGGGGCCGGATCGCCGCCACCGGACCGCTGCACGAGGTCACCGCGGGGTACGGCAACCTGGAGGAGGCCTTCTTCGCCCTGACCGATGGGGCCCACGTATCCGACAGGAGCCGTGGAGCGGACGGGGATGCCGGAGCCCCTGGAGCCGCCGGGGACTATGAATCCCACCGGCCCCCCGGGGGTCACGCATCCGACGGGGGCCACCGGTGAACCTTCTCCGTCAGGTGAGCGCGGAGACGCGCAAGGCCCTCACCCTGCCCGCCGTGTTCGCCGGGCTGGCGGTGGCGGTCCTCGGGTCGCTCGCGGTCACCCTGCTGAACTCGTTCAGCGTCCGCAACGCCGTGGCGTCGGGCAACCCCGAGCTCATCGCCGACACCTCACCGATCGAGACCGTCTTCGCGGCCGTACCGCTGGGCACCGTGGGCGCGGTGGTCCTCGGTGTGGTCGTCATCAGCAGCGAGTACACCGCCAACAGCAGCGACGCCGGTGGCGGGCGGCAGATCACCGCCACCCTCACCGCGGCCCCGAGCCGCCTGTCCGTGCTGGCAGCCAAGGCCGCCGTCGTCACGGTGTTGTTGGCGCTCACCACCGCCGTAGCGGTCCCGGCCAGCCTCATCCTGGCCCGGACCGTCATCGGGGACGCGGCGACCGAAACCGTGGGGACCGCCGAGTTCGCGGCCCGCTCGCTCGGTGTCTTCGCCTACTGGGCACTGACCGCGCTGCTCGCCCTGGGGCTGACCACCCTGACACGCAACGGGATCATTCCGCTGATCCTGCTCATCGTGAACAGCTCCCTGGTGTCGTTCTCGCTGCTGCTGTCGGACGTCACCCGCCTGGCCCGGTACCTGCCGGACCTCGCCGGGACCGCCATGGTGCTCGGCCCGGACCCGGACCTGTTCGTCGACCCCGACCTCCTGCTCGACCCGTTGCCGGGCGGGCTGGTGATGGCGGCCTGGACGGCCGGGCTGTTGGTCGTCGCCGCCGTCGTCCTGAACCGGAGGGACGCGTGAGCCGCCGTGCGGCGCCCGGTTCCGATGCCGAGCGCGTCCCCGTACCCACGCGTTTCCCCGACCCCGTTCTCGAACCCGAACCCGGAATCGAGGTCGCACGCACCTTCGCCGCCGAACTGGTCAAGCTCATCACCCTGCCCGCGGCCCGCGCCACGGTGCTGGGCACCATCGCGGTCTCCGCGGGGATGGCAGCGCTCACAGCCGACCCCGAGCACGGTCCGGTGGACGCGGCCTCGACCGTCTTCGGTCTGATCGTGTTCCTCCAGATCGGCACTGTGCTGTTGGGGGTCCTGGCCGCGGCCAGCGAGTACGCCGGCGGTCAGATCCGCACCACCCTGACCGCGGCCCCGAGGCGCGGTGCGGTGCTGGTGGCCAAGTCCGCCGCCTGCCTGGTTGTCAGCGCTCTCACCGGGGCCGCGGCCGTGGGTGCCGCTCTGGCGGGCGCGTGGCTGGTCGCGGAGGGGAGCCTGCTCGGCGGGGTTTCCCCCTGGCGGCTGGCCGGGGCGGCGGTCTATCTGGCCCTGCTCGGGTTGCTGGCCCATCTGCTCGCGGTGATGGCGCGCTCACTCCTGCCGCCGCTGGTGCTCGTGCTGGCCCTGGTCCTGGTCGTCTCACCGCTGCTCGGCGGGCTCACCGAGCACGCGCGCTGGCTGCCGGACCGGGCCGGACAGCTGCTCTACCTGCCGGGGGCCGACACCGTGTTCACGCCCTGGACCGGGTCACTGGTCCTGTGCGGCTGGCTGCTGGCGGTGGGGACCGCTGCGACCCTGTTCTTCACCCGCCGCGACGCCTGACCGGCCCCACTCACGCCCGCGCAACGGCGCGCGGGGACCGTGGGTGGGGCCGTGTCCATGTTCGCGCTCACCTGAGGGCCACGCAGCCCCTCGTTCTGGGTTCTCCCCGCCCCTGCTCGGGCACGCACTCGGTTACCCATGCTCAGGCGCGTGCTCAGTCAGCCCCGGGCAGCCGGTAGACGGACACGTGGGAGCCGGAGTCGCCAGTGAACTCGCTCCCCTGCCAGTCCGCGTGCCGGGACTCCAGCTCGAAACCGGCGATGTGCGCCATGAGATCGAGTTCGGCGGGCCAGACGTACCGCTGTTTCACCCGGATCACCCGGGGTTCGCGCCCCTTCGTAAAGCTGATGTGGTGCGAGACCAGGTGCTGGTTCTTCAGGTCGAAGGTGTCCAGCCCCACGTACCCGTCCCGGTGCGCGAACACCAACCCGTCCTGACCGGGCGGAAGCCGTCTGAGGCTGGGCACGCCCAACTCCACGACGAACCGTCCGCCGGGCTCCAGGTGCCGGGCCGCGTTGCGGAAGCACTCGACCTGCTCGGCCTGGGTGAGCAGGTTCGAGACGGTGTTGTAGACCAGGTAGACCAGCGAGAAGTCGCCCGCCACCCGGGTGGTGGCCATGTCACCGATCACCACCGGGACCGTGTCCCCGTCGGCCTTCGTCCGCAGCTGCTCGACCATCGCCTCGGACAGCTCGATCCCGGTGACCGGGACCCCGCTCCGCGCCAGCGGCACCGCGATTCGGCCGGTGCCGACCGCGAACTCCAACACCGCGCCGCCCTCGGCGAGCTCGGTTAACCGGGCGACTGCCGGGTCGACCTTCTCGGGCGCGAACATCCCCTCCCCCGGGGTGTCGTAGCTCTGTGCCATCTCGGCGTCCCACACCGGTGCCGCTTCGGTCCGTGTCCGATCAGTGTCAACCATGCGGGCAACCTAGTGCCGTCCCGGCGTCCGCCGCCATGGGTTTTCCGGACTGTTTTCGGGCAGTTTTGCCGGGCTGCCCGAGCCGGAGACCCCGGCCTGAGCCGAGCGTCCGGAGCCGAGGGCGCCCGGGGTCAGGGTTTCGGGTTCAGCGGTTCAGGACCGTGGGTTCGGGATCAGGAAGCCAGGGGTCAGGGTTGGTCCGTCCGGCCGTAGCGATCCAGGAGCGCTCGGGAGCGGTTGACCACGCCACCGCCCTGCTGCGACGGGTGCGAAACTCCGTTCACCAGGAAGGCCTCCTCCCGCTCGATCAGGGCCCGCTCCAGCTCGTCCGCAGCCCCGGCCCGATCGGTAGCGGCCCGCTCCAGCCCCTGGCCCCACAGCTCCCAGCGGGAACGGTAGTAGTCGCCGACCAACCCGGCCCACAGGCGGCTGGCGTAGTCGTCGAGCTCTCCGTCACCGATGGTGGTCCACACCGTGAGGATCCGGCGGGCGTTGTCGACCAGCACCCGTCGCTCCTCCGGGGTCCGCGCCCACGCGACGGCCTGGTCCTCCCAGCGCTGGTAGTGGTACTCGGGCCGGGCGGCCAGGAGCGAATCGAGGTCCTCGACCACCGCCAGGAGTCCGTTCAGCTCCTCCTTGAAACCGGGCCCCTCCTTCAGATCGGGCCCCTCGCCCGCCCGCTCGACGAGGTTCAGGTAGCGCTGGTCGAAGACCCGGAGTATGGCCGCCATGGCCACGTCGGCCAGGTCCCTGCCCAGGGCCCCGTCCGCCAGTTCCGGAGTGCGCTCGGCCGCGCCGACCAGCTGTTCCCAGGCCGCGGTCAGGTCCGGCCAGTCGTACCAGAGCCGGGCGCTGACCCGGGCGCGCAGGTTCTCCGGGTCGGCCAGGTCCCGGTAGTGCGGGCGGTGGCCCAGGATCCCGTACTCGTCGGCCGGGTAGCGGAAGTTCCCCGGCACCGAGTGGAGGGTGGCCAGCAGACCCCGCCAGCCCTCCAGCAGGGCGGGGTCGTGCCCTCTGCCGTAACGGCGCCGCACGAACCCGGGCGGCCAGTCGCGTTCCACGTCCTCATTCCGCTGCCACGCCTGGTCGATGACCAGGTCGAAGAAGGCCGGGTTGTTGCGGGTGGCCTCCATGGCCAGCCCGATCCCGGTGGGGCGGTTGCGGGCGCCCTTGGCGGCGTTGATCCCGTCGAGGGTGCGCTGGAGGTTGGCCATGGGGTCGGTGCGGCCGCCGAAGTTGAGCAGCGCGCACCAGATCCAGCTCTTGTCCCCGAAGGAGTCGAACCGCGACCACTGCGGCTCGCGCTCACCGAACAGGTCGAGCAGCAGGAGGCGTTCGGCGGGGATGGCGTCGAGGAAGGCGGCGACCCTCTCATCGCTCCAGAAGGAACGCTGGTAGGAGAACGGCCAGCTCTGCAGCACCCACACGGCCTCGGGGTCGGCACGCACGAGCCCTTCGAGGGTGGCGTCGGCGACGGCTCCGGGGAAGGTGATGTCGGCGTCGACCGGGACCATCTCGATGAAGGGGTCGATGGCGTACAGGTGGTCGGTGCCGAGCAGTTCGATCTGACTGCGGGTGATCTGCGCGCCGATCTCCGCGTACAGGGGATCGGCGGGGTCGAGCACGTGGGTGACGAGCTTCTGCCAGCTACGGGTCCGGGTGTGTTCGCCCGGCCGTTCCCGGGCGATCTCGGGCGGGACGTGCCCGGTGAAGCCGGGCAGGACGGGCGTCATGCCGAGCTCTCGCTGCCGGTTCAGGATCCGCTGGCCCAGTTCCAGGTGGCTGTCGGCCCAGGAGGCGGGCAGTGGTCCGGCGAAGTTGTCCAGGTTGCCCATGTAGTGCCAGGGCAGGTAACCGGGGCCGCCGATGAACGCGCGCGCCTGCTCGTCGCTCAGGCCCAGTCGGGTGTAGGCGTCGCGCAGGACCGCCTCGTGCCCCACCGCGGTCAGGGGTGTGGTGATCCCGTGCAGGGCCATCCAGTCGACCTCGCGCTCCCACTCGTCCCAGCCCCAGTAGGGGGAGGTGTAGCCGGTGGTGCAGAAGTTGAGGTAGTAGGCCTGGTCGACCTCGGCGGTGCGGCGCGTGGTCGGGGCGTCCGCGAACCCGGGGACCGGTAGCGGCAGGTGCGCGTCCCAGTCCACGGTGACGGCGCAGACCTCGCGCAGGTAGGCGTGCAGGCCCACGGCGGCCGCGACGGCATCGGAAGCCGTGACCGTGAGCTCCCCGCCCTCGGCGCGGTACTCGAAGAAGCGTTCCGGCCCGGTCTGTTCACGGAACACGATCGCCGGGTGCTCCGGGCCGAGGATCCTGCTGGCCAGTGCGCTGACCGCCGCGCTCCAACCGGGCGTACTGGGCTCGCTGCCGGTGTCCACCATTCACTCTCCTGATTGCCGGGGGCACGTGTTGTCGGGGGTACAGTCCCTCCGGGCATACCCGGGGCCTTGTGCGCGCATCCCCGCGACGCCCTGCGTATAGGGGGACAAACCGCCGGAAGTGGAACCAGGCCAACCGCTGGCCACATCGGCCTCCGCTGGGGAGCAGCACGTGGGAGCCGCAGCCGCGCGGGGGCGCAAGGTGCAAGAACATGCTGCCGAAGCCGCCTCTACGCCCCTGGACAGCACACACCTCCCGGGGGTTGCGAGCTGCTCTTCGTTGAGCGTGTGCGGGTGTGTATGCGTGTGCATGAGTGGGTCCCGCAGTGATGGGGGTTTTGCTGGCACCGCGCAGTGGCGGTTACCAGGTGTGTGCGATTCGGGACACCCGGTGCGGTTTCCGTGTTCGGGCCCCTTTGCCGCCAGAGCGATGGCCTGAGGCCTCCCGCACACCCTTGACCACACCCACACGACTGAGTCGTGAGGAAACCGGCCTCCCGGGACCGGACCACGCACAGGACGCGTGTCACCGCCCCGGAGCCTGAGTAAGCCGGGAACCAGCACGTCCAAGACCGTTCGGGGTGCGCGGCCGAGCATGTGCAACCCATGCCCGGCCTTGAGAAACGGTGGGATACCGGCACCTCAAGGGGTCCCGGGTGAGCCCGGCCCGGTCCGGCCCGTCGCGTTGTCCGCGAGCGCGCGTACCCGCGCAGCGACGGTGTGCCACACCGGCGCGGAGACCTCGTGCCCGACGCCCGGCAGCATGACCAGGCGCGCCCCGGGGATACGAGCGGCGATCGCGGTGGCCGCGCGCGGCCGGATCAAGGGATCATCCTGGCCGTGCAGCACCAGGGTGGGTGCCGTGATGGTGCTGATCGCCGGGCCGTGCCACTGGGCCCCGATCTGACGGCTCTGCGCCTGGGCGTCGCGGGCCCCGGTGTCCGCGAGGCGTTCGGCCCTCGTGCGTTCCTCGTCCTCGTCGAAGGGCTGATGGGGTGAGGCACAGAACCGGGCGACAGCGAGGCTGGCTTCGATGGCGCCCTCCCTGGTGTCGGGGAAACGCGTGCGGCTGAGCCTGGCGAGGGCCCGGATGTTGATATAGCGCAAGGTGCCCAGCCCCGCCGCGTCCGCGGGCACCGCCGACATGGAGGTCAGGGTGCGGACGCGGTGCGGATGGCGGATCGCGACTCGCTGGGCCACGGCCCCGCCGAGGGACACTCCGAACAGGTGTGCTGAGTCCCACCCCAGTTCGTCCAGTACAGCGATGGCGTCGTCGGCCATGTCCTCGGCCGTGTAGGCCTTGCCGCGTCTGCCCAGTAGCGCGGTGACCGGCAGGCGGGTCCTCGTCGGCGGCAGGAGCGTCGACTCGCCGGCGTCGCGCTGGTCGTAGCGGGCGACCGCGAAGCGCTGGTCTGCCAGTACTCGGCACAGGCCGTCCGGCCACCACAGTCGACTGACGCCCAGACCCATGATGAGCAGAAGCGGATCGCCCTCGTCCGCGCCGATGAGTGTGTCGAATGCCAGCCGGACATCGCCGTTCCGCGCCCACCTGGTCGGGGTCCACTGCCGTTGGTCCATGTGCCCGCTCCTCCCAATACTGCGATCATCGTTCTCAGTATTAGGATAGGTGGCGCGTCGCAACAGAACGAAACGGGGGGCCGGTGGCCGAGGAACCGAGGACGGTGTGGAGCCGCCCCGAACGGGGCACGCGCGGCCCCGCGCCCTTGCGCGACCGAGCGCAGATCACCGCCGTCGCGATGGGGCTGGCCGACGCGGGAGGGCTCGCCGCGGTGTCCATGCGACAGGTGGCCAAACGACTGGGCACCGGTCCCGCATCGCTGTACCGCTACGTCTCCACCAGGGACGAACTGCTCGACCTCATGGCCGATGCCGCCGCTGGGGAGATCGAACTCGGTGATCCGCTGAGCGGGGATCCGGTCGAGGACCTCGCTGTGCTCGCGAGTCGGGCGAAGCAGGTACACCTGTCCCATCCGTGGCTGCTCGATCTATCCGCGGCACCCACACTTGGCCCCAGGGGCATGGACTACCTGGAGAGGTCGCTGCTCGCACTGGCCCCGACATCGCTGCCCTACCCGGCACAGCTGGAAACCATCGGACTGGTGAACGGGATGGTGACGCTGTTCGCCCGAACCGAACTCGGCCGACAGCACCCGCCCGCCGACCCCCGGCGCGCGCACGGGTCCTACCTGGCCTCCGCCGCGACCGAGGAGCGCCACCCGCTCATCACCGCCGCGTTGGCGCACGGCACCGGAACCGAGGCCTCCCAGGACACACACGTGCTGTTCGAACGGTTGGTACGCCGGGTACTCACCGGCCTCGTCGACAGCCCCTGAGCCGTCCGCCGCCGCGGTCGACGCGTGAGGAGCCCGAACGGGAACGCCACCGGGTCCCCGTCGGAGCTACCGGGCGATGGGCCGACCAGGTCGAGGGTTATGGACGGTTCGACGTGCACGGGACCCATGCCCTGCTTCCCAGGGGATGACTGGGTCACCCCCGTCCCGGCACCGGGCTTCGAGGTACAGAACGAACCGGCCGACCGCTCTACCAGAAGTAGTCGACGATGACCTTGGCGTCGTCGGCCTGGTAGCCGTAGCGGTCGGGGTAGGCCGAGCGCTGCACGTCCTGGGCGACGACACCGATCGAGGCGTCGTTCCAGCTCTCGTTGGGGTAGACGTTCTCCAGCTCGTCGAAGAAGGCGTCGGTGGCCCAGGCGACGTCGAGTCGGGACTCCGCGGAGCCGTAGTGGTCGCGCTGCTGGTACAGGCCGACGCTGTCCCGGTCGCCGCCGGTGAGGTTCTCCAGGTGGGTCTCGACGATGACCGTGGCCATCGCGATCGAGGCGGCCTTCTCGTCGAGTCCGCGCTCCTTCGCGGTTTCGACCACCCCACGGGCGCAGGAGGCGCGGTGGCCGTCCATGTGGCCCGCCATGTCGTCGCTCAGCCTGCCGTTGAGGTCCTTGGCGGCCTTCTTGTCGTCGTCGGTGTAGACGTTCGCGCTGTCGTCGGAGCTCAGTGCCGCGCACCCCTTCTCCGGGCTGTCGGAGCCGTCATCGGCGGCGGCAACGCCCGGCCCCGCCAGGAGGATCCCACCGGCCAGAAGCAGGCCAGTTGTCGCGGTAAACACACTCTTTGGCATCAGTTCAGTAAAGTTCACCCCTGCAACGTACGTCATGACCCGGGCTTTGACCAGGGCTGAAACTGCCCTGACCAGGTGCGATACGCAACACCAGCCCGAAGCAACCTTCAGGCCGATGCGCCTACACCTCACCCTCTCCACCGATGCGATCGGAGCCGAGGCGGGGGCGTTCCACCACCGTGACTTGACCTGAACGCGGTTGGCGATGGTCAGCCGCGGTTCCGTCTCCCACCATCAACGGACCCGGTCCGGGTCAAGCCCACCGGTGGGGGCGGCCGGGATCGCGGCACGCATCGAAGTGAGCGCCAACAGGAGCACCGCCGCAACGGCGAACCCGACACGCAGGTCGCCGGTGGCCTCCCCCAGGACACCCGCGGCGATACCGCCCAGGGCGGTGCCGCTCATCATGACCAGCTGGTTGCCCGCCGACACCCTGGACAGGTGGCTGTCAGGGGTCGCGCGTTGCAGGGCGGTGATCGCCATGACGCCGAAGACCGCGGCGGCGGCCGAACCCACGACCAGTCCGACCGCGATCACCCAGATCTGGGTGGTGAGAGCCAGCGCGACACTGTCCGCGGCCATGAGCGCGCAGGAGAGCGTGAGGAGGCGAAGCTCGCCCACCCGTGCCGCCAACCGGCCCGCGAGCAGGGCGCCGATCAGGCCGCCCAATCCCAGTGACGCCATCAGCAGGCCGAAGCCCCAGGTGTCCAAACCGACCGGCCCCGGCGCGACCAGGTGCAGGGCGAGCACGGCGAAGGTCAGACTGCCCGCGAAGTTGGCCATCCCGCCCCACAGCGCGATGACGGCGATACGGCGGCTGCGCACCAGCAGGACGAGCCCCTGCCGCACCTCGGTGAACAGGGCGGTGCGCTCGGCCTCCGGCTCCCGTGGCCTGTCGGGGGCGGCACGCATCCGCCAGAGCATCAGCGCGGACAGGGCGTGGCACGCGGTGGACACCAGCAGCGGCGCGACTTTGGAGAGCGCGAACAGGGTGCCGCCCGCGGCGGGCCCCACGAGTTCGTTGCCCGCCATGGCGACGGCGTGCCGACGGCCGTGCGCGCGGGAGAGCTCTTCCTTGGGCACCAGCCCGGGGACCATGGCGGGGGTGGAGGTGTCGAAGAACGCCTCGCCGACCCCGAGCAGGAAGGCCGCGGCGAACAGCATCCCCACCGTGAGCTGGTCCGTGAAAAGGAGGAGACCGACCGCGCCCAACAGGACCGTTCGTAGGAGGGCGGCGCTCAGGGCGATGGTGCGCCGGTTCAACCGGTCACCGAGCGCCCCGGCCGGAAGGCCCACGACGATCCAGGCAAGGGTGGTGGTGACCGCGACCCCGGCGACCAGTGCCGGGGACCGGGTCAGTTCGACCGCGACCAGGGGCAGCGCGACCCGGACGAGCCCGTCGGCCAGGCTCGCGCTGCCGGACGCTCCCCAGAGCAGGGTGAAGTCACGGCCCAGCGGCTGCGGCCGCCGCGCCGAATTCTCGGAGTGCGCGGGGGTGGAGGACGGGGGTTGAGGGGGCACTGCGCTCATTCTGGTCGGGGGTTGTGGACGAGGGTTCGAATCACGGACGGGGGAACAGCACGGGCCCCCACGGGTGAGACCTCGGAGCCCGGAACGACCTGGTCAGGGAGCCAGTTCGATGGTGACTTCCTCGGTGACGCCGTTGACCGTCACGTCGAGGAGGATGGTGGCCTCCGTGATCGCGGTGAGTTCACCGGTGGCCGGATCGAAGGCGGCCGCGTGGTCGGGACCGGCGTCATCGGCCGGACCGACGTGCAGGTTCTCCGAGCCGGACCAGTCCGCGCTCACCGGGTAGGCGACCGGGACGTCGGTGCCGTCGTTGTCCACCGTCGCGGTGACTTCGGCCTTCTCCCCGACGTCGATCGAGGTCGGGGCGTCCAGCTCCAGACCGTCCACGTGTGGGCGCAGCTCGGTCACCAGCCAGTCCTGCTCAGGGATTGCGCCGGTATCGACGCCCCACAGCGACCAGCCGGTGAAGCCGCCCTCCGTCGGCCCCGCGGAGGGGTTCTTACCGACGTTGCCGCTGATGACGTAGGGCACGCCGGCCACCCGTTCGGCGTGGAACACACCCACGTGCGCGCCGATGAAAGCGGTGCCCTTGCCGGTCTGCGACTGGAACTCGGACAGCCAGTCCTCGACGGTGGCCGCCTCCTTGCGGTCCGACAGTTCGCTCGCCTTGGAGGGCAGGGGGTCGCGGAAGGGCACGTGCTGGGCGACCACGACCGACGTCACGGCGGGGTCGTCGGCCGCGTCGTCGAGCTCCTGACGCAGCAGCGGCAGCTGCGACCAGTCGCTGGACTTGTACGAGAACCGGGCCGTGTCCAGCAGGATGAACCTGGTGCCGTGGTGGTCGACCACCTGTCGGGTGTCGCCGAACGCGTCCCGGAAGTTGTCCAGCGTCCCCTCGGACACCTCGTGGTTTCCGGGCACGTAGTAGTAGGGCAGCTCGCCCTCCAGCTCCTCGTCGAGGATGCGCCGGGCCAGTGCGAAGTCCTCGGGCGCGGCCTCGTCGACGAAGTCGCCGTTGATGATGAGGAACTCGGCGTCGCTGGCGCGGATCTCACGGAGCGCGCGCCGGGTGTAGACGATGATCTCGCTGTCGGGGTCCCTGGCGACGAACTGCGCGTCGGCCAGGACGGCGAACCGCCAGTCCTGGTCAGCCACCGTCCGGCCGGGCGCCACGATCGGGTCGGCGACCGGTTCGGCGGGCGGCACGTCCACCGGGGGCGCAACCATCGCGGTCAGTTCGTCCACGATCACCTCGCCGTGGTACCCGGCGCCCGGTTCGGTTTCGGCGAAGTAGATCCGGCGCAGCGACAGCGGGTACTGCGTGCCCGGGGGTACCCGGAAGACCAGCTCCTGCCAACCGGGGTCGTCGAGGTAGCCGGCGCGCAGCGCGGGCAGCAGCTGGCCAGCGCCGTCCCACACCTGCAGGCTGGCCCATTCGCCGTTGCCCTCGGCGTGCACCCAAGCACGCAGTTCCTGCGGCTGGCCGGGGATCTCCAACTCTCCCGGTGGCACGAGGCCACCGGTACGGGTCTGGGTCGAGGTGGTGAAGTCGTAGGTCAGCTCCACCGCGGCGCCGTCCCGGCCCTCAGTGACCGCGACGCCTCCCTCGGCGCGCTCACCGAAGTAGGTCCAGTCGGCCGCGTCCTCGAAGTCGGCGACGACCACCTCGTCCAGGCCGACGGTGACCGCGAAGCTCGTCTCCACCTCGCCGACCCGGATGGTGGCGACCGTGGCACCGCTGTCGGTGGCGGCCCGGATCTCAAACCGCCCGTCCTCGGTCACCGAAGCCCTGGCGACGCTCTCGTCGATGGTCAGCTCGACGTCGACCGGTTCGATCGGCGCGGCGAACCCGTGCGGGTCGTAACCGATCACCTCGACCGCGGTGGCGGCATCGGCGTCGGCGAGCCCCACCCGCTCGGGTGTGGTCTCGACCCGGGCCAGCTCGCCCAGCACGGTCAGTTCGATGTCGCCGGTGGCGCTGCGCCGCATGGCGGTGACGGTGGCGGTGCCGGTCGCATGGGCGGTGAACACGCCCTCGCGGTCCACGATGCCGACGCGGCTGTCGTCGGAGCGCCAGTGCGGGTCAGCCTCGGCCGGGGCGTAGGTCTCGTCATGACCGGCCGCGGTGAGTGTGCGGGTCAGGCCGGGGAAGACCCGGTCGGGTCGGCTGGGCGCGACGTAGCCGGAGCCGTTGGCGCGTTCGGGTTCGATCCGGGTCCGGACCCAGAAACCGTCGAGCTCACCGCTGCCTTCGGGGGCGAACAGGGCGAGCCCGTTGGGGACCGGGCGTTCCTCGCCGTCCGAGGGCCGGTTCTCCACCCGCACCCGGTCCGCGCCGGGGGTGCGCGCCACCATGGTGGCCGAGCCGCCGCCGTCGAGGTTGACCGCGGTGTGCGCGCCCGCCTCGGCCATCATCTCGCCCAGCTCGTCCAGGCCCACGCCCTCGGCGAAGGAGGGCTGGCGTCCGTCGACGCTGAGCAGGTACATCTGGGAGCCGTCCGCGGAGAACCCGAGGGCCATGCGCGGGGCGCCCGGGACGTTGTTGCCCTCGCTGGCGCGCTGGACCTCGCCGTCGACGACGAGCATCTGGCGGCCGTTGAGCGCGGCGTGGATCTCCTGGTCCGCGCCGTCCCGCACGTCGTAGTCGATGCTGACCGCATCGCCCTCGGCCAGGTCGGACAGTGTTTCGGCACCGTCCTCGCGGCCGACCAGGACGAAGGCGTCCTCGGCGATCCCGCCTGCGCGCGGTTCGGTCACGATCTCGGTGACGACGCCGTCGGTGACCACGACCTCCAGTGTCTCCTCCGCGCCCTCGACCACCCGGCAGCGGCAGTACTCCCCCCACAGCGGGGTGAAGGCCGCGATCTCACCGGCGCCCAGCGCTGGTTTGTTGATCGCGTCCAGCGACGGCGTCTGACCGTTCGGCAGCTCGACGGTGCCCTCGAAGAACACCTCGCCGATCGAGCCGAGGCCGTCGGGGGTGAAGATCGCGGCGGACTCGCGGTAGTCGTTGGTGATCGGGGACTGGACCAGCTCGCCGTCCTGGACGCCCACGCCCTGTGGTGCGCCGGAGGCGTTGATGTCGAAGAAGTCGCCGTTCACCGCGGCGACCGCTTCGGCCCTGTCCGCCTGTTCGCTCAACGGTCGCGGGTCGGTCAGTCGGCCGGGGAAGAGGTAGTCGACGCTGACCCCGCCGGTGAGGTCGGTGGTCAGCAGGCCGGCCTGCAACCAGCTGGGGGTGCCGGTGTACCCGTCGGGCCCGTAGGCGTCGAACGAGGTGAGCGTGACGCCGGGGGCGACCGGGCGTTCGGTGTTGAAGGTCTCCAACCGGGGTTCGGGGGCGTCGGCCCGCCTGACCGAGCCAGCCGGTGGGATCTCGACGGTCTCGCTGAACGCGGTGTGCTGGCGTGGGTCGTCGTGTGCGGGGTTCGCGGCTGCGGCCGGAGCGAGGGTGAGCACGAGTACCAGGGCGGAACCCGCGGCCACCGTGGCCCTCGTGGTCTTCGCGGACTTGGTGTGTGAACGGGTCGACCATCGGCGGTTCATCGCAAGCCTCCGGGCGGGGGGATGACGGGGGGAACCCTGTGCGTTGACTTCCTACCATCCGGTGGGCCCGTTGTGTAGGAAGTCAACAAGTGTCGAATCCTGTTCAGCCCCAGGCTTTCCCGTCGACTCCGGCTGTTCGAGCATGTGTACCGGAGACCGACGGGCCACACTGGCAGGGGCGTTGAAGAGCTTCGTCCTTGCGATCGCGGAGAGGAAGATATGGAACAAGACGAGGGGCCGGAGAGCGTCCCGCACCGTTTCGCGCAGGCCTGGAACCGCGGTGACGCCGACGGGATCGCGGAGCTGTTCGCCCCGGACGCGGATTTCGTGAACGTGGTGGGGCTGTGGTGGCACGACCGGGAGAGCATCCGCAATGCCCACGAATACGGGCTGCGTGTCATCTTTCCCGGGTCCACCATGCGTGTGTCAGGCGTCCGTTCCCGCATGCTCGGCTCGGAGGCGGCCGTGGTGCACTGCCGCTGGTCGGTCAGCGGACAGGTGCTGCCCGACGGGTCTCCCTCGGGCCTACGCAGGGGTGTCTTCACGTTCGTGGTGAACAGGTCGGACACCGGCTGGGCGGCCGTGGCCGCGCAGAACACCGACCGCGTCTCCGGAGCGGAAAGCCTGGCACGGCATGAGGGCGGGCCCTCCCCCGTCGACTACCGCTGAGACGCCGGAGCCAGCAGGTCGCGCCTGCCCGGAGTCTGACCCGCTGGGACGCAGTGCCGGAAATCCGACGCTTTGCCCTCCTTGTGGCGTCAAGTCACCACGTTTAGCATCGGCGCGACCCCACCGGGTCACTAAAAGCATCAGCACCCCGCACTCCCAGGGAGACCCCCTCATGCTGAGACGCTTCCTCACATCCCTACTCGTCGCGCTGTGCGCGCTCACACTCACGCTGGTGGGAACCGCGCCGGTGAGCGCGGCGCCCTCGGAGCAGGCCCGGCAGCTGAACCAGACGATCCTGTACTACGACTCCAGCCGGGCCGCGGAGTACACCTCTGCCGTCTCCTCGGCCGTGGACGTGTGGAACGCCAGCGTCGACAACGTCCGTCTGGAGCCCGCCGCTACCGGCCAGCACGCCGAAATCCGGATCATCACCGACGACGGCTGGCCGCGCGCCCATCTGGGGCCGGTGCGCCCGGGCGGGCAGGTGACCGTCTGGATGGGACGCCAGGGCACCGCCGAGGGCTACGACGCGGTGCGCATCGCCGCGCACGAGCTCGGCCACAGCCTGGGCCTGCCCGACACCAAACCCGGACCGTGCTCTTCGCTGATGTCGGGCTCCACAGGAGGCGTGAACTGCACCAACGCCGCACCCAACGCTTCCGAGCGTTCGCGGGTCGAGGCCAACTACGGCCGCGGTCCGGCGGGCGAGAGTGCCGCTGACGGGCGGCTCCTGGTCGACCGCCGCTGACCGGTCCCCTTTTACGGGAAGGACACCGGGGTACGCTCCCGGGCGCATCTGCTGTCTGGGGGCGTACCCGGATCACGGGCCCGCCTGGAAACGAGGGGTCCGTTGGGTTCACCCGAGGCCGCCTACCAGTCCGGTGAGGGCAGCGCCCTCAGTGTTGACACCGCCTTCTACGACCGGCTCGCCGAACACTTCCAGGACCGCGAGCTCGTGGAACGGTTCGTGCTGCCGATCCGGTCCGGTCGGGCCTGGGAGGTCCCCGCCGGTCATCTGTGCCGAATCTCCACGCCGGAGGGCCCACAGGTCGGGGACCTCAACATCTGGAACCGGCACAACCCGCGCGAACGCCTGTGGGCCTCTCGGACCCGGCAGCTGCAGGGCGCGCACGTGAGCAGGTACGACCGGCTGTGGTCGACGCTGCCCTACCTGCGCCCCCTGGTGACGATCACCGGCGACAGCCTGGACTGGTACGGGACGGACGAGGACGGCGGCCGGGTGCACGACCTGCTCGGCACCAGGTGCGATCCGTACGTGAACCGGATGCTGACCGGCGAGGACTTCGACCGGCACTGCCACTCGAACCTGACCCGCGCGGTACTGCCCTTCGGGCTGACCGAGTTCGACGTGCACGACGTCCTCAACGTTTTCCAGTGCACCGGTCTCAACGAGCAGGACCAGTACTTCATGAAGGCCTCCCCCGCCCGGCCGGGTGACTTCTTCGAGTTCTTCGCCGAGCAGGACCTACTCTGCGCGCTCTCGACCTGCCCTGGCGGGGATCTGTCGGTCCCGCTGTGGGGGCCGCGGGCCCGGGACCCGATCGACGTGTGCCGCCCCCTGGGTGTGGAGGTCCACCGCCCCGCCGCCGCGCTCACGCAGGGGTGGAGCGTACCGCCCACCGCCGCCTACCGGGGGCGGCACGGACTCACCGGACCCTGATGATTCTCCGGGGGCGACCAGGCCTCACGGGGTTCACGGGGTTGGTGAATTCCATGGGTGCCTCTGTGTGTGCGGAGGGGCGTTTGCGGATAGGGGACACAGGACATCCGCGAGGTGAGGGAAGGAGAGTCATGAACGACCAGCAGCCGCCGGCGCAGAGCCAGCCCCACCCGGGGCGGACCGAACCCATGGATCCGCAGCCGCGCGACGAGATGCGCGGCTACGAGGGTCGGGGTCTCCTCGAGGGCAAACGAGCGCTGATCACCGGGGGCGACTCGGGTATCGGCAGGGCCGTCGCGGTGGCCTTCGCCAAGGAGGGCGCCGACGTCGTCTTCGGCTACCTCAGCGAGGACGCCGAGGCCCAGCACACCGTCGGCCTGGTCCAGCAGGAGGGCCGCCGGGCCGTGGGGGTCAGGGGTGACCTGGCCGACGAGTCGCACTGCGCGCACCTGGTCCGCCGGGCCGTGGAGGAACTGGGCGGGATCGACGTCCTGGTGGAGCACGCCGCCACCCAGAGCCCGGTAAACAAGTTCACCGACCTGACCACCGAGCAGCTGCGGCGGACCTTCGACGTCAACGTGATGGGGGTCTTCTGGACGGTGCGTGAGGCGCTCCCGCACATGTCCGAGGGCGGCTCGATCATCATCACCGGTTCCATCAACGGCCTGAGGGGCAATGACTCGCTGATCGACTACGCCTCCAGCAAGTCCGCCGTGATGAACCTGTCCCTGTCGCTTTCCCAGGTGCTGATGGACCAGGGCATCAGGGTGAACTGTGTGGCCCCCGGGCCGGTGTGGACGCCGCTCATCCCGGCGACGCTCGGTGAGCAGGGGGCGGAGGGTTTCGGCAAGCAGGCGCCGATGGGGCGGGCCGCCGATCCGGACGAGATCGCGCCCTCCTACGTGTTCTTCGCGAGTGAGCGCATGTCGTCCTACTACACGGGTGAGACCCTCACCCCGACCGGCGGCGAGATCCAGGGCAGCTGAGGGCACGCTCTGACGGGTCAGATGAAGGGGACCACGGCACAGAGGGTGACCGCGCCCAGGATCAGGGCCAGCACCCGGTAGTTGCCGTACCACGGCGTCCCCTTCAGGTCCTCGGACTCCTTGAGCCAGGTGGCCCTGCTCCAGGTGATCGCCTCGACCTTCTCCTTCGAGGGGGCTTCGGTGGACAGCGTCACGGCCACGAACACAACCACGCTGAGCAGGAACATGATGCCGGTGGCGTACAGGAACTGGAGGTCGAACAGACCGAAGACCTCACCGGCGAAGAAGGCCACCAACCCGAACGGCACCACCGCCAGGGTCCACACACCCGCCGCCGTGGAGGCCCTGCGCCAGAAGATCCCGCCGAGCAGCACCACGACCAGCGGCATGGTGACGTACCCCAGGAAGGACTGGAAGTAGGCCACGATGCCCGAGAACGTCGTGATCACTGGCGCCCACAGGGCCGCCACCAGCATGAACAGTCCCACCAGCAGGCGTCCGATCATGAGGAGCTGCCGCTCGGTGAACTCCCGTCTGCGGGTCTTGACGAAGTCGTTGACCACCAGGCTCGCCGCGCCGTTGAGCACCGAGTCGAGCGTGGACATCAGAGCGAAGATCAGCGCGGCCACCACGATGCCGCGCACGCCCACGGGCATGAAGTCGAACACCAGGGCGGGCCACACCAGGTCGCTGTCGGGGACCTCGTCGGGTTCGTAGATGCCGCGGCCCAGGATTCCGGGAAAGATCAGGAAGATCAGCAGGGGCAGCTGGAGGGCGCCGGCGAAGAGCGCACCCCAGCGCCCGTGATCGATGTTCTTGGCCGCCAGCACACGCTGGACCACCATGTGGTTGGTCACCCAGACGTAGAAGGAAAGCCAGATCGCGCCGGTGAAGACACCCGGCCACGGCAGGAAGTCGTCGTCGGGCGGCGGCGCGACCGTGAAACCGTCCTCGGGAGCGAGCTCGGGCAGCACCGACCAGTCGAAGTCGAACTGCGCGAAGACCGTCACGAAGATCGCGGCTCCGGCCGCCAGCAGCACCGCGCCCTGGATGGTGTCGGTGACCATCACCGCTTTCAGACCGCCTACCAAGACGTATCCGCCGCCCAGCAGGGCGATGATGGCGATGTGCACACCCAGGGGGACTTCGGGGAAGAGCAGGGACAGCACCAGTGAGCCGGCGAACATGGCGCCCGCGCTGTCCAGGAGCATGGCGGTGACCACGGTGAACCCGGAGAAGGCGTAACGGGCCCGGCGGTCGTAGCGTCTCTCCAGGAACTCCGGGACGGTGGTGATCTTGGACTGCAGGTAGAACGGCAGGATCAGCAGGGCGAAGACGAGCAGGACCAGTGTGGCCACCCACTCGAAGTTCCACACCGAGATCCCCGTCTCGAACCCCGCACCGGCCAACCCCAGGTACTGGGTTCCGCCGAACTGGGTGGCGAAGAGCGAGAACCCGACAACGGGCCAGATCATGGTGCGTCCGGCGAGGAAGTAGCTCTCGGTGCCTTCCTGTCGGCGGCCCACCCACAGGGCGACGGCCAGGACCGCCCCCACGAACAGCACGACGACGACGATGTCGGTCGTGCCCAGCTGGAAATCAGGCACAGCGGTCTCCCGTCAGTGGTCCTCGTCCCCGCGCGCACGGAGGCCACGGGCGGGTTCCGGGCTCGGCTCCCCGCGTACGACCAGGACCGAGCAGGGTGCGTCACCCACCAGCCGGGTGGAGAGGTCGCCCAGCGCCCTGCGCCGGACCGTCCCCCTGCCTCGCGCTCCGACCACGAGCAGGTCGGTGCCGAGATCGGCTGCGGCTCGGAGCACCGTCGCCTCGATGCTCCTGCCCAGTCGGACCTCGACGTGTTCGAGTCGGATGCCGTACTCGCCGATCCGGGCGGTTCGGCGCCCCACGAGTTCCTCCCCCTGCTCGCGCAGCTGGTCGACGCGGACCGGGGTTACGGTGGTACCGGCCACGGTCGGCTCCAAGGACTTGACGTGGACCAGGCTCAGTGCGGCGCCCGTGACCCGGACCAGGTTCACCGCCGCGTCGATCGCCCTCCCCGCCTCTGGGGAGCCGTCGTCCGCGATGAGGATCCTGGTGGGAAAATCCGGCATCGGAAACCACCTTCCGGGGGGCAGCGCCGTTGGCCGAGCCCTCAGCGCCCGTGCGGCAGGTACTCCTGAATCTTGGTGGCGATCCCGCGCGCCGCCACTCCGGTACGGTCGGGGTCGCCTGCGAGCATGGACTTGAGCGTGTCGGTGACCTGGCCCCACTCGATCTGGGGCGGGATCGGCGGCACGTCGCCGTCGCAGTGGACGTCGAGGACGGCCGGGCGGTCCGCGGTCAGGGCGCGGTCCCAGGCCGGGCCGACCTCCTGGGGCCGGTCCACCCGGATCCCGACGAGCCCGACCGATTCGGCGAAGTCGGCATAGGACATCTCGGGCAGGTCCTGTGAGTAGGGGGTCTTGGGTGATCCGGCCATGGCCCGCAGTTCCCAGGTGACCTGGTTGAGGTCGTTGTTGTGCAGGACGCACACCACCAGACCCGGGTTCTGCCACAGGTCCCGGTAGCGGCGGGCGGTCAGGAGCTCGGTCAGGCCGTTCATCTGCATGGCGCCGTCGCCCACCAGGGCGACGGCCGGGCGGTCGGGTGCGGCGAACTTCGCGCCGATCGCGTAGGGCACGGCGCATCCCATCGTGGCGAGCGTCCCGGACAGGGAGCCGCGGTTGTCCTCGCCCAGGCGCAGGAAGCGGGCGTACCAGTTGGTGGCCGATCCTGAGTCCGCGGTGACCACCGCGTTGGCGGGCAGCCGGGAGGAGAGCTCGTGCACCACGAGCATCGGGTTGACCGGGTCGGCGGCCACCCCGGCTTGGGCTTCCAGGACCGACCACCAGCGGCTCACGTTCTCCTCGACCGTCTCACGCCACCGCTTGCGGCCCCTGGCCAGCTGGGGGCCGGTGTCGAGGCGCTCCAGCAGTGCACGCAGTGTGCTGGCCGCGTCGCCCACGAGGTTGACCTCGGTCGGGTAGCGCATGCCGATGAAGCGGGGGTCGATGTCGATCTCCACGGCCCGGCGCCCGAAGGGCGGCAGGAACTGGGAGTAGGGCAGGTTCGAACCCACGATGAGCAGGGTGTCGCAGTCGCGCATCAGCTCCCAGGAGGGACGGGTGCCCAGCAGGCCGATGGCCCCGGTGACCTGGGGTAGGTCGTCGGGCAGGACGTCCTTGCCCAGGAGCGCCTTGGCGATGCCCGCGCCGGTCGCGTCGGCCAGCCGCAGCACCTCCTCGCGGGCGCCTCGGGCGCCCTGGCCGATCAGGATCGCCACCCGTTCCCCGGAGTTGAGCACCTCGGCCGCGCGGTCGAGTTCGGAGTCGGGCGGCAGTACCGTACCGCCGCCCACCACCCGGTCGGGGGCGCTGGAGGGGACGTGTTTGAACTCGTGGCCCGGTGGCGAGTAGTCGAGTTCCTGGACGTCGGCGGGCACGATGACGGTGGTCGGCGCGCGTTCGGACAGGGCCGTCCGCACCGCGCGGTCCAGGACGTTGGGGAGTTGTTCGGGGACGTTGACGGTCTCCAGGAAGGCGCTGGAGACGTCCTTGAACAGGCTGTGCAGGTCGATCTCCTGCTGGTAGGCGCCGCCCATGGCGCTGCGGCTGGCCTGTCCGACGATCGCGAGCACGGGTACGTGGTCGAGTTTGGCGTCGTAGAGGCCGTTGAGCAGGTGGATGGCCCCGGGCCCTCCGGTGGCCATACACACGCCGATGCCTCCGCCGAACTTGGCGTACCCCACGGCTTCGAAGGCCGACATCTCCTCGTGTCGGCTCTGGACGAAGCGCGGGCCGTCCTCCACTTCGGCCATCTCGGCGACCAGGCCGTTGACGCTGTCCCCGGGGTAACCGAAGATCTCGGTGACCCCCCATTGGGACAGGCGTTGCAGCAGGTGGTTGGCGACGTTCTGGACCATGTCCCCTCCTCCACTGGGCGGCACGGCGCCGCGGCGTCCGTTCGGCGCTGGCCGGTGCCGTGCGGTTCAGCGGGAGCCACCGCTCCCGGAGGTGCGGCGGTTGCTCTCCTTGCGTAGCGCCGCCACCAGTTCGTCCTTGGTCATCCGGGAGCGGCCGGGGATGTCGAGCTGCCTGGCCCGCTTGTAGAGGTGGTCCTTGGTGGCGTTGGCGTCGACCCCGCCCGCGGTGGGCCGGTCCGGCCCGGGGCGTTTCCCGGCCCGCGGGTTCTCGGCCTGCTCGTCCGAGGGTCCCTTCCCGTCGCCCTCCTTGGCCTCCCAGCGGTCGCCCACCTTCTCGAACCCGCGCTTGAGGGCGGCGAAGGCGACCCGGTGGGCTCGCTCCCCCTCCCCGTACTCCTTGACAGCGTTGTCATGCGCCTTGATCCAGGTGCGCTGCGCCTTCTTCGGCGACCTGCGCAGGGTGTCCGGCAGTTCCTCCACTCCCGGCATCGTCCTCAACTCCTGTCTCTGCTGTGCCGTTGCTGGGTCGCTTGGCGGTTCCCTACCGCTGGCCCCGGCTCGTTCAGGGCCGGAAGAGGACCTTGAAGGTCCCGTCCGACTTGTCCTGGAAGTTCTGGTAGGCCTGCGGGGCCTCGTCCAGGGACACGTGGTGGGTGGCGAAGCCGTCCACGCCCAGCACGTCGTCATCGTCGAGCAGCGGGAGGATCTCGGGCGCCCAGTGGCGGACGTTGGCCTGTCCCATCCGCAGTTGGATCTGCTTGTCGAAGAGCGTGAGCATGGGCAGCGGGTCGGCCATGCCGCCGTAGACGCCGATCAGCGAGATCGTCCCGCCCCGGCGTACGAGGTCGATCGCGGTCCGGAACGCGCTCAAGCGGTCCACTCCGGCGGTCTCCATCACCTTGGCAGCCGCGCCCTTGGGCATGAACGAGGCCATCCGCTGCGCGAACCTCGCGGAGCCGTGGCCCTCGGCCTCCATGCCCACGGCGTCGATCACCGCGTCCGGGCCGCGCCCGTCGGTGCGGTCCCGGATCTGCTCGGTCAGGTCGTCGGTGCCCTCGGCGGAGTCGAAGACCTCGACCCCGCGTGAGGCGGCGCGGGCGCGCCGCTCGGCCACCGGGTCGACAGCGAAGACCCGGCCCGCACCCAGGTGCTGGGCGACCCGGCAGCACATCTCACCGATGGGTCCCAGCCCCAGGACCGCCACGGATCCGCCCCGCGGGACATCGGCGTACCGCACGGCCTGCCAGGCGGTGGGCAGCACGTCCGAGAGGAAGACGAAGCGGTCGTCCGGCCCCTGGCCGGAGACCGGGATGGCGTTGTCGTCGGCGCGCGGCACCCGCAGGTACTCGGCCTGGGCTCCGGGGACCGACCCGTACAGGGAGCTGTAGCCGTAGATGCTCGCCCCCGTTCCCTGGCCCTCGGCCCGGGTGTTCTCGCACTGGGTCTGCAGGCCGCTCCCGCACATGGCGCAGTGCCCGCAGGAGATCTGGAAGGGGATGACCACCCGCTCCCCCGGTGCCAGCGAGGCGACCTCCGCTCCCACCTCCTCGACCACGCCCAGCGGTTCGTGCCCGAGGACGTCGCCCGGGCTCATGAACGGTCCGAGGACCTCGTACAGGTGCAGGTCGGAGCCGCACAGGCCGGAGCTGGTGACCCTGATGACGGCGTCGTCGGGCCGTTCGACGCGCGGGTCGGGTACGTTCTCGGTCCTGACGTCGCGTGTGCCGTTCCACACCACTGCTCTCACGGTTCTCCTCCGATCCGCTCGCGGCTGCCGGTCCGTGCTGCGCTGTGTGCCGGGAAGGGGACAGGCGCCCCGCCCGGGCCCCCTTCTGCCGGGCGGGGCGCGCTGTCCCCTGGTTGGTCTGGTCAAGTGGGCGCAGAGCTCAGCAGCCCTCAGCGGTTGGGCTCGGCCGCACTCACGTCGGCCAGCGCGGACCTTTCGTCGATCGCCTGGGCCAGGTCGCCCATGGTCACGACCCCTACCACCTCGTCGCCCTCGACGACCGGAAGGCGGCGCACGGTCGCCGTCCGCATGGCGTGTACGGCGTCCTTGACGCTGCTCTGACGGGGAACCGTCACGAGTTCGGTGCTGCAGACGTCCCGCACCGTGGCGTTGTCCGGGTCCCCTCCTCCGGCCAGACACCGCACGACGATGTCGCGGTCGGTGAGGATGCCCCGGAGCTGGCCGGAGTCGCTGACCACGACGTCGCCGACGTCGGCGTCACGCATGATCTGGGCGGCCTCCCGAATGGTCGTGTCCGGGGTGACGGCGTGCACGTTCGAGTTCATCACTTCGGCGATGCTGTCCACCATGGCTGTCTCCCTTCACGTTGACTGCCTCGCACTCGGTCACCTAGCCGACCGTCCATCTCGTAAACATCATCTGTCTCCCTGGTCCCGCCGGACCCCGTGGCCGCACAGCGCTCCGTCCAATCGGGCCGGGGCCGCACGAGTGCGGCCCCCCACAGCGGCCTCAGGCCGAGACCGCCTCGGTCGACCGGGTCCAGTCACGGTGCGCTCCGATCAGGCGGGCGAACTCCCGGACCAGGCCCTCGTCCGCTGCCGGGGCCCGGACCACGCCGTGGGCGGTCTCCGTGTCCATGGACGGCTGGCCCAGGGACTCGGGCAGCCCCGGACCGGCGAGCAGAGCGGCCCCCGCGCCGACTGCGGCGATGGCCTTGGCGTGTTTGTAGGCTTCCAGCACGAAGTGCCGGGCCTGGCCGTCCCGGGCCAGCGAGGCCGCGGCGTCACCACCTCCGGGAACGGCCACGGCGTCGTAGAGGACCGAGGAGACGGTCGTGTAGGAACGGTCCACCGGCACGACGCCGCCCTCCCTGGTCCGCACCGAGCCGTCCAGCGGGGCGAGCGCCTCCACCACGGCGCCCTCGGCCACCAGGGACTCCCGAAGGGCCTCGACGTCCGCGCCGTCCACACCGTGGTCGACCAGCACCGCGACCTGGCGTCCGGTGAGGTCCCCGAACGCGGTGTTGGCCTGGCTGAGCGCGGGTGAGGTGTCGGTGTGGCGGGCGCCCCCGGGGTCCTCGGGCGGCTCCACACCCAGACCCTCGGCGACCTCGACGGCCAGGCCGTGGTCGACGTGGGCCAGGTTGGCCACCGCCCGCTGGCGCACCGCGAGTTCCTCGCACTTGCCCAGCTCGAAGCGGAAGGCGGCCACCAGGTGCTCGCGCTCCCAGTCGGCGAGGCTGTTCAGGAACAGCCGGGCCTGGGAGTAGTGGTCCTTGAAGCTCTCCGCCCGCTTGCGGATCTTGGCTCCCTCGACTTTCTCCGTGTAGTGCCGGTACACCCCTTCGTCGGCCAGGGCAGGGCAGCCACCACCCAGGGAGTTCGGGAAGTAGGAGGTCTGACCGCGGTGCACCCGGTGCTGGGCGAACCCGTCGCGCTGGTTGTTGCTCACCTCGCTGACGGGGCGGTTGACCGGGATCTGCTGGAAGTTGGATCCGCCCAGGCGCAGGAGTTGGGTGTCCAGGTAGGAGAAGTTGCGGGCCTGGAGCAGCGGGTCGTTGGTGAAGTCGATCCCCGGGACCACGTTCGCGGTGTGGAAGGCCACCTGTTCGGTCTCGGCGAAGAAGTTGTCCGGGTTGCGGTCCAACACGAGCCTCCCGACGGGGCGCACCGGGACCTGCTCCTCGGGGATGATCTTGGTGGCGTCCAGCAGGTCGAAGTCGAAGTCGTGCTCGTTCTCCTCCGGAACGAGCTGCACTCCCAGCTCCCACTCGGGGTACTGGCCGCGTTCGATGGACTCCCACAGGTCACGCCGGTTGAAGTCGGGGTCCTTGCCCTGGATGCGCTGGGCCTCATCCCACACCAGCGAATGCGTGCCCAGGAGCGGCTTCCAGTGGAACTTGACGAAGGTCCCCCGCCCCTGGGTGTTGACGAAACGGAAGGTGTGCACGCCGAAGCCCTGCATGGTGCGGTAGCTGCGCGGGATGGCCCGGTCCGACATCAGCCACATGATCATGTGGGTGGTCTCCGGTTGCAGACCGACGAAGTCCCACAGCGTGTCGTGTGCCGACTGGGCCTGCGGGATCTCGTTGTGCGGCTCCGGTTTGACCGCGTGCACGAAGTCCGGGAACTTGATGCCGTCCTGGATGAAGAAGACGGGCATGTTATTGCCGACCAGGTCGTAGTTGCCCTGCTCGGTGTAGAACTTGACCGCGAAGCCGCGCACGTCGCGGACCGTGTCCGCCGAGCCCCGGGACCCTGCCACGGTGGAGAAGCGGACGAAGACCGGAGTGGTGACGTCGGGCCCGCTGAGGAAGTGGGCCGCGGTCAGGTCGGAGAGGTCCTCGTAGGGGGTGAAGTGGCCGTAGGCCCCCGCGCCCCTGGCGTGCACGACCCGTTCGGGGATGCGCTCGTGGTCGAAGTGGGTGATCTTCTCCCGCGCGTGGAAGTCCTCCAGGAGCGTGGGCCCGCGTTCGCCCACGCTCAGGGAGTTGTCGGTGTCCTCCACCCTGACTCCGGTGTCGGTGGTCAGCGGGCCTCGGGAGTCGGTGCGGTCCTGTTCCAGGAGCCGCTCCTTGGCGTCCTGCTCTCTGTCGGTCATGGTCGGATCCCTCTCCACGGGTTCGGGGCGCGTTCGAGCACGGACTGTCCTGCTTCGCCCTGACCGACCCCGCGGTCCCGTAAACACCCCTGGCCAGAACTTGACCCCGAGTTCGTCTGCTCGGGGCACGGCCCTCTGCTCGGGACGCGGCCGGAGGCCACGTTCACGTGCGAGGCAGGCGTTCGTCCCGGTTCGGCGTGTCATCTGGACGGCCCGATCCGTCCTGCCGCACGGTGTCGGCGCTGGGCGGCGCGGCGCTGCTCGCGGGTTCGGCGCTGCTCCGGCTGGGGTCTCCCAGGCCGGGGTGCAGTCGGCCGCCGACCCCGAGTACACGGTGGCCCCCAGCGACAGCTTGAATCCGCCCAGCGGATGGCCGAACGTGAGCGGGCCCCGGGGCCCGGAAGCCGAAGAGGGAAACCGCCACCGGAACCTGACGACCAGCGATGATTACCGGGTGTCCCCGAAGGGCAGTGTCGCACCCAGGGGCCGATCAGCAGAATCCGCCCACAGAAGGGAAGATGACGGACGACGTGAGAGGAGGGGCTGCCATGACACTCGTCGAAGCCCCCATCCAGGATCGCTATCCCACACGCGTGGACCCCGGTACCGGCCGGGAGTGGATCGCACGCGAGGAGCCCGCTGTCCACCCGGGTGGCCCCCAGGGGCCCGCCTCCGCCGAGGAGCTGGCCGCGCACGAGCGCGACGGGTTCCACATCCAGCGCGACCTGCTGGCCGACCAGGAGGTGGCGGCCTGCCGGGACGACCTCCAGGCCATGGTCCGGGACCCGTCGGTGCTCGCCGACGAGCGTACGGTCACCGAACCGGGCACGGACGAGGTCCGCTCGGTGTTCGACGCCCACCTGCTGAGCGAACGGATCGCCCGCCTGATCCGGCAGCCGCGTGTGCTGGACCGGGCTCGGCAGATCCTGGGATCGGACGTGTACGTGCACCAGAGCCGGGTCAACTTCATGCCGTGCTTCCGGGGTAGCGGCTTCTACTGGCACTCGGACTTCGAGACCTGGCACGCCGAGGACGGCATGGCCGGGATGCGCGCGGTGAGCCTGTCCATCGGGCTGACCGAGAACCTGCCCTTCAACGGGGGTCTGATGCTCATGCCGGGCGCGCACCGGACGTTCGTGCCGTGCCTGGGCCGCACGCCGGACGGTAACTACCGGTCGTCCCTGCGGGCGCAGAAGATCGGCGTGCCCCAGGAGGAGGACATCGCCGAGCTGGCCCGGCGGCACGGCATCGAGCAGTTCACCGGGCCGAGCGGGTCGGCGCTGTGGTTCGACTGCAACAGCATGCACGGGTCCGGCAACAACATCACGCCCCATCCGCGCTCCAACATCTTCGTGGTGTTCAACAGCGTGGAAAACCCTCTGGTCGAGCCCTTCTCCGCCGGGGAGCGCCGACCCCGGTTCGTCGCCGCGCGCGACTTCACGCCCCTGCGTGCCTGATCGGGCACGGACCTGGAAGGGGAGAACGAGAGAACACCGCGGGGCCGCCGTTCCCGGCGGCCCCGCGCGCTGTGGATGTAGGGTCCCTTTGGCTTCAGCTCCCCCCAACGGAACCGATCGATCGGATCCCGCCCTGACATGCGCACCTATCTGGCCTTCCTCTTCGCGAACCGGCGTTGGCTGATCAGCGGGTTCGCGCTCTTTCTCTTCTCCTCGTTCGGGCAGACCTTCTTCGTCTCCCTCTTCTCCGCCGACATCCGGGGGGAGTTCGGGCTGAGCCACGGGCAGTTCGGGGCCCTGTTCACGGCCGCGACGCTGGCCGCCGCGCTGGTCATGACCCAGGTGGGCCGGGTGGTGGACCTGTACGGCGCCCACCGGGTCGTTCCCGCGCTCATGCTGATGCTGGCGCTGGGTGCGGCGCTGATGGCGGTGACGTTCCATGTGTGGGTGCTCTTCCTCGCGCTGTTCGTCCTGCGGCTGTTCGGGCAGGGCATGATGAGCCACACCTCCTTCACTCTGACCGGGCGGTGGTTCGTCCGGGAGCGCGGTCGCGCCACCTCGGTGGCCGCACTCGGGCTGAACACCGGGGAGGCCCTGCTGCCGCTCGCGGTGGTGGCGGTCCTGGCCCTGGCCGGGTGGCGGGAGGCGTGGTGGCTGGTGGTCGTCCTGCTCCTGGTCCTGGCCTGGCCGATGTCGGCTCTGATGCGCCGGGGGCGCGACCCGGCGGATGCCGCCGACGCGCGGTCGGAGGGCGCCAACCGCGCTTGGACGCGACGCGAGGCGCTGCGCGACCCCTACTTCTACCTGCTGCTCACCGCCATGGCCGCGCCCGCCCTCGTCGGCAACACCGTGTTCTTCCACCAGGCGCACCTGACGGAGCTGCGCGGTTGGGCTCCCGCACTGTTCGCCTCCGCCTTCTCGCTGTACGCGGTCACGACCGTGGTGTTCAACATCGTCGGCGGTTTCCTGGTGGACCGTTTCACCGCGCTCCGGCTCGTCCCGCTCTTCCTGACCCCGCTCGGCCTGGGCCTGCTGGTTCTGGGAACGGTCGAGGGCCCGTGGAGCATCGCCGTGTTCATGTTCCTGTACGGGGTCACGAACGGGCTGTCACTCGGGTTGTTCGGCGCGGTCTGGCCCGAGGTGTACGGGGTCCGGTACCTGGGGTCGATCCGGTCGGTCATCGTGGCGGTGCTGGTCGTGGCCTCCGCGGCGGGTCCCGGTGCTGCGGGGTTGCTGATCGACGCGGGGGCGGGATATCCGGCCCAGGTCACCGTGCTGGGTGTCTACTGTCTGGTGGTTTCGGTCGCCGCGGTCTGGTTCGTGTCCCGGGTCCGGGCCCGGCTGCGCGATCCGCGAGCTCCCGTGAGAGAGGTGTAGGGGCACGGCCTGGCTTGGTGGCGGCTTCAGGGGTGGTGGTTCCGGTTTCGGTGATGACTGCTGCCGGAAAGCGACCTCCCGCCTTGCTCAACCACCACCCGGGCCCTCGGGCGCCCTATCCTCCGGAGTCAGGTCGGATTCAGCCCGGGGTCAGGCGCGTACCGCCGCCGCGATGATGTCCTCGATCTGGCCGATGAGGGTCGCGCGGTTCTCCTCGAACTGCGGGTCGGTGACGGCGTCACCGGGGCCGAGCGCCAGGAACGGGGTGTGCACGTGGCCCGCGGGGATGTCGCGGCCGGTGGCGTCGCGCAGCAGGGTGTTGCGGTAGGCGATCTCGTTGGACAGGTAGTCGCCCCCGCTTCCGGCCCGTGCCGTGGAACCGGGGGTGGGGCCGTCCGGGCTCAGCACGGCTTCGCTCTCCCCCTCGGGGATCTCCACCACCATGGTGTTGTCGAACACGGGGAACGGTGCCCCGTGGGTCCGCGCCACGATGGCGGGGCGATCCAGTGAGGAGTCCGACCACTGCGGCTGCGGGGTGGGGGTGGGCACGCCGTCCGGCACGGGGATGGTCTCCAGCGCCTCGGCCGTCTCGTTGTCGGGGAAACCGCCGCGCCAGGCGCCGTTGTGGGCTTCGAGGTCGAACCAGTCGGCACCGCCCTGACTGAGGGTGATGACGGCGTCGACCGGTCGGTCACCGATGTAGTGCGGCAGGAGGGCGTGTTCGACCATGCCGTCGGTGAAGTCCCGCCAGCGCACGGGGAAGAGCACGGCCTCGACCACCGCGACGCCCTCACCGGTCTCGAGGATGGCTCCGTCCAGGGCCAGGGCGGCCGCGCCGGAGGGGTTGGCCTGGCGGATGTCGTCGTCGAGACCGAACGGGTCGAACCCGGTCACGATGACTCGGGAGACCTCAGAGGCTCTCCCGGGCTCTGCCGACGTTTCGGAGACCTCGGGGAAGTCCGTGTCGTGGTGCCCTCGGGAGCGGCGCTCCAGGTCGGCCACCAGCGCGGCCCGGTCTCCGGCGTCCAGTTCGAAACCCGGTTCCCAGCGGTTGAGGGCCGAGGTCATCGTGAGCCGCGCCCAGTAGAGCGACCGGTCGTCCCCGGCGCTCAGGTCGCCCTCGGCGTAGCCGGTCTCCTGGACCCGGTCCACCGCCGTGCGCCAGAGCGCGTCACCGTGGCGCTCGACGACCGTCCCCGCCGCTTCGAGGTCGGGCGCCGCGCACAGCTCCCGGATGAGGCTCTCTGTTTCCGGGATCAGCCCGGAGCGGTCCAG
Organism: Nocardiopsis exhalans; assembly: GCF_024134545.1. Classification (GTDB taxonomy): domain Bacteria; phylum Actinomycetota; class Actinomycetes; order Streptosporangiales; family Streptosporangiaceae; genus Nocardiopsis; species Nocardiopsis exhalans. Next base: position 3,486,234 of record NZ_CP099837.1, on the reverse strand, counting down.
GATCTCCTGGGGGACGGCCTCGGTGACCCGTGCCTCCTCGATCGTGGCACCGTCCTCACCCAGGCATGCGGGATCCGGTGCGGCTTGCGCCGAAGCCCCCATGGTGAGGACAGGGGCCAGGATCAGGGCTGACACCGCCGCTCGGGGACCGGCCCCTCGTATGAACACACCGGCTCCGCTGGCTGCTTCGGGTTTGCGCAACGGGATGACCCGCCCTTCGTGGTCGTTCGAGTTCTCCGTGTGACACCGAAACTACGGAACGGAACGGGTCGGGTCATCAACCGCGGGGACCAAGTCGCCGACCTACCAACGTCGGTGTCTTCGGTGTCCGTGCCCGACGAAAGTGCGGGGGCGCGAGCTCACCGGTCGTGCTCGGTCCAGTAAGCCTCCAGTTCCGGGCCGAGCTCCTCTGCCGCCTGCATGGGCAGGGAGTGACTGGTCCCGGGCCAGACGGTGACGGGACCCTTGTCCAGGTCACGGGCGCGCTGTGCGGCCTCCTCTCCGCCGGCCAGAGACCGGTCATCGGCGATGTCGACCCGCACCGGCACCGAGATCGAGCCCCATTCCTCGTCGGAGAGGGTTCGCGGGGTCGGGGTGGGGGCCGCGTAGTGCTGGGAGCCCTCGTCGATCATCACCGACATCGGCGTGCGCTCGCGGACCTCCTCGACCGTGACACCGCCGATCTCGGCCAGGGCGCGGTCCTTCCAGGACTGCGGCGCGGGCAGGAGCAGCAGTGACGACCAGAGGTAGACGGAGGCGGGCAGCCCGCGCAGGACCATCACCGGTTCGAGGAGGGTCAGGGAGGCGACCCGGCCGGGGTGATGGAGCGTGTGGGTGGCCGCGACGGCCGCACCGAAGGAGTGCCCCACGAGGTGGGCGCGTTCCAGTTCCCGCCCTGACAGCACCTGTTCAACCCAGGCGGCCTGGTCGTCGAAGGAGGTGAAGGGGACCGACTGGATCGACATCCCGGCGTCACCGATGGCGTCCATGGCGTAGAGGGTGCGGTCACCGATCCAGTGGGGAAGGTTCTCGCCCCACATGGGTGCCCCCGAACGGATCCCGGGCAGCAGCACGACCGGCGGCCTCTCCCCCGGCGGTGTTTCCTCCTCCGCGCGCAACGTGGCCGCGGCCGCCGACTCCTCCGTGGGCCGGGTCCAGTACTGGTTCCCGAGCAAGGACGAACTCCTGCGGGCCAGCTTGGAAGAGATGCTTTCGGAGGCCGCCCGAATCCACTCCGAGGCCACCGAGGACGTCGACGACCGCGAGGCGCTGTGGCAGCTGGTCGGGCACCCCATCCCCCTGGCGGAGTCCTCCCGCGCCGGTGTGTCGGTGTTCCACCAGTACGTGGCCGCGGTCTTCAACCACCCGGCGCTGGCCCGCATGCTGGCCGAGGCCAAGGAGGGCGAGGAGAGCGCGACCTCCCTCCTGCTCGGCAGGGTCAACCCCGGGCTGGGGGACCCCCGGGCCGCCGCCCGGTCGCTGATGGCCACCGCCGACGGCCTGTCCATGCGCGTCCTGGTCGGCGGCCTGTCCGCGGCCGAGGCCGAACAGGCCCTGCGGACCGAGCTGGACCGGTTCACCACCCCTGAGAAGGAGTCGACGACAGGCACCGCACGCGGCGACCATCGACGAAAGTCGGTGGTCGGGTCCACCAAAGCACCGTCCGGGGACGGGCAGGGGCCGCCTTAGGCGTCACCCCGGTGCCTCCCGCGGGTGGATGCCCAGGCAGGAGCGGCGGCCCTAGCGTGGAACGCATAGTCAGGGGTCCGGTTCCGCACCACCAAGGCCGCGGGTCCGCCCCCGAGAATCCACAAGGGGAACTGTCATGTCGCTGCCGTCGTTCATCGAATCGATGCCCGTGGAGACCTGGGTCGCGGCCGTCCTCGTGATCGGGGCGCTCCTGGTGGCCCTGGCCGCGTTCGCGCTCATCGTCGCCGCGGTGTTCAGCATCCTGCTCTCCGGGCTGGACGTACCGATGAAGCTCGTCTGGATCGTCCTCGTCTTCCTCGCCCCACTGATCGGAGCCCTCCTGTGGTTCCTCATCGGCCGCAACCGGGTCCCCGCCCCGCAGTACGGCTACCGCTGACACCCGCACCGCTCCAGCGGCCCCAGGGCAAACAACCCGTTCTAGTAGGAGAAACGCAGGTCGAAGTGGTTGAGGGACGAGGGGAGCCCGTGGGATCGCAGCGGCGGTCCACCGTCCACCCGGTTCAGGGGACCGCCCCTGAGCAGCGTCCGTAGCAGGAAGGAGACCGTCAGGGGAACCAGGTCACGCCCCGGGCACCCCGCGGGTCCGTGGCTGAAGGGCACGATTGCGGGTTCGCCCTCGGCTCGACCGTCCGTCCAGACACCGGGTTCGAAGGTGTCGGCGTAGGGCAGTTGTGCGGGGTCGCGGTGGAAGTAGGAGCTCATCACCAGGAACGCCGTACCGGGTTCGATGGTCCGCTCGCGCCAAACGGTCTCCCGTGTGCTCTCCCGGATCACCACCAGGGTGGTCGGCCACAGTCGGACCGACTCACGCAGGGTCGCGCGCAGCAGGGGCAGGTCGGCCCCGTCCTCGGTCAGGGCCTCCGTACGGGCGGCCTCCGCGGCCGGGCCGGAGGAGGTCAGCAGGGCCAGCGCCCGGAAGGCGGCGATGGCGGCGGCGTCGAAGGCGAACAGCCAGTGGGCCACCTGGTCCTCCGGGCGTTCCCCGGACCCCGGTCGGCCCAGACGCGCGGCCAGGCTCCCGGCTTCGGCGCGGTCGATGTTCGCGCGGACACGGTCGAGGAACTCCGTCCTTCTCCTCTGATCCGCTGGGAGCAGGTACGACCAGTTGGCACGGGCCCGCAGGGCGCGCAGGAGCTCGGTGGTTCGGCGGTCCCGCACCGCGAAGCTCCCGAAGACCACCCTGCGTGCCAGCGCGTCGAAGGTCTCGGAGAACCGTGACCAGTCCAGTACACCGTCCCGCGACCCCGCGTCGCGCAGGGCCAGGACCAGGGCTCGCGCCTCCGTGTACGCATGCTCGGCGACGGTGTCGGCCTCGGGGTGGATCAGCTCTCCCAGAGCGAGGGCCTCCTCGTTGGCCCGGCGTCGGCGGGGACGGGCCCGGTGGTCGGAGACCAGGGCGCCATGGGGCTGGAAGTGGGAGAGCGCTCCCCGTTTCTCGGCTCCGCCAGGAGAGAACGGGTCCGGGGTGCCCTCCAGGATCCTGCGGACGTCCTCCGGTGCCAGTACCAGCGCTATCCGTCGACCTGTGTGGCGCAGCGGAAGCGGGTCGTCACCATGACGTTCCCGAAGCGACCGCAGGACCGAGACCATCCGGCGGTCGCTCTCGGTCGCCGTGGCCAGGGCCTCCCCCGCGGGGCGGCGCACGATGGCGCCGCGCACCACGGTGGGGAGCAGGACCGATGTCAGGACTTCCGCCGTCTCCGCGAGGCTCGATGGTTGACACGTGGTCACGGGGGACACGCTCCGTCCGTTCATGGGAAAAGCTCCTCTCGTCCGACTCGGTCACACGGCCAGCCCGGGTCCACGGCTCTCTTGCGTGCCCGAGGGCCCTGGTCCGCGATGGCCTGTCCACTCGTCGTCTTCGTCCTTCGGCCGCCGTGGTCTGCTCTGCCCCGTGGTCCTGTCACGGGCCCGGGCGTGCGGTGCCTCCCGGTCGCCCGCGGCGTCGGGGTTGGCGGCGGTCTCGATCAGGACCACATGGGTGAAGGCCTGGGGGAAGTCGCCCAGCTGGGTGCCCTCCTGCGCTGTTTCCTCTGTGTGGATCCCCAACTCCCCCGTGTTCGCGCACAGGTGGTCGAGCCTGCGCCCGGCCTCGCCGCTCCGGCCGGCGAGGACCAGAGCGGACACCATGTCGAAGGAGCAGAGCAGGAACGCGCCCTCAGGTGTGCCGATCCCGTCGTCGGTGGCCTCCTCGTAGGAGAGCGCCGCGTCCAGGATGTGCCGTAGACGTCCAACTGGTACTGCGGGTAAGCGGCGTTCAGGTGAGCGTGCCGTCCGGTGTGGTGGGCGCGGCGGTGTGACAGCCCGACAGGAAGCCGTGGTCTCCGATAGCTGTTTCCTTCTGGCCCGTCGGTCCCCGGTCGTCCCGGCGCGGTCCTGTCCCACCCCTGCGCGGCCCTTCTCCGCCCTACCCGTCCGCCTGCCCCGGGAAGGCCCCGGCGAAACAGAGGATGGGCGCACTCGGCCTTCGCCTCCGTCCTCGCTCCTGCGGAGGACATCGAAGCCGAAGAGTTCCGCCAGGTCACCGGCGTCTGCTACCACGGCTACACGAACGGCCCCCGTACCGCTCTGATGCTGAGGGGCGCTCGCGTCCGGGGCGTGATCGTACAGATCGAATCGGCTCTGGACCTATCGGGGTTTCCTCTCCCAGGCGGCGTACCGCGGAGCCAAGCACGCGGCGCGCGCGTCCCCGATCCCAGGCCGAACCCCGACCCACCCGACCACGGGGCACCACACCACGAGCCTTTCGGGGTCATCGGCGAACACGGCGGCGTCGACCTCGCCTCCCACCGAGGCACTCCGCGGGCCGGCACGATGTTCAGGTTCGATCCGAGCCATGCCCGGCCCCGCCCCCTGTGGCGAGGCCTCAACGCTCCGGGCGATCCGGTGCGCCTTCTCACGGACTCTCGTCTGCTTCCCGTCCCTCGTGATGAGCGAATCCAACCGTCAACCCTGCGACACAGATTCCGGGGTGGCCCTGGTTGGAGTGGCTTCAACAGCTGTTCAGGGCCTGGATCCGCCTGCGCAGTGACCTCTGGAGCATGACCGGATACACGTGCAGCACGACGCCCAGACCCACCAGCCACAGGGCTCCGCCCCAGGCCCCCGCCCACAGAGCGGCGACGGCAACGATCACGGCCACGCCCAGGCACATCAGGTGTCCGGTCTCGGAGCTCCGTGTGAGCCGGTCAAGCCCCACCAGGCCCGCCCGGGTGCCGTCGAAGGCCCGGTCACGCCTGACCACCCTGTTCCAACCAGTGCTTTCCAACAGCCAGCCGAAGAGGCCCACACCCAAAGCCCGGTAGCATCCCGGTTCCCAGGACCTGACACGGAACCAGGGGTGCTCCAGCGGACCGGGCCGGGCGTCAAGGACGACGGAAACCCAGGCCATCAGCACGAAATGGGTGACCCAGGCGAAGGCGAAACCCCCCGGCCCGATCAGGAGCCACACCGCAACGATCACCGCCGACGCGACAGCCGTGACCGCCAGGCCACCGATGACCGGTCGCGCACGGGAAGCGGAATCCAAGAAGTCTGCTCCCTCCCACCGATCACTCCAACACCGAATTGACAAGCAGACCCTGCCGGCGGACCGGACGCCAACGAGTTCGCACGCCTGGGCCGGGAAGTCTCCGGACCCGCCCCACCACCCCACCACCAACACGCCGAGGAACAACCATGTTCAGAGGCACCGGGCCCAAAAACGCAGGAGAACCGGGCAGAAGCATACTCAAGGGACCGGAGGAAGCCGCACACGGCCGACTTCCTCAAAAACTGACGCATCTGACGGTGCTGTCCTGGTCGTGCCCAGCGAGTCCGGGCGTTCTGTCCTTCGGGTCCTCCCGCCACGGGGAGGCTGATCCTCGAACACCGTTTCCTCGACAAGTGGAAGCAGGAGCGGATCGCCCAGGAGATGGGCTGCTCCTGGATGCACGTCTCCCGGCTGCTCACCGCCTCGTTGGAGAGGCTCCGGGAGGAACTGGCCGAGGAGAAGTGACCGAGGAGAAGTGACCGGGTCGCTCCGATGGGGAGGGCCCGTCTTCGATCTCATGGCCGCCCGGCTACCCGGTGTGGGGCACGGCAGGCCCCGAACCATGGGCGTGCACGGGCTTGGGCCCGGTTCGCGGTGCGCGGCCGGGGAGTGCCAGCGACCGGTTGAATGTGTACGAGCCCGGCGACTCGGTTAGGGGATGTACACGGAAAACCATGAGCGACGGAGCCAGACGATGACGAACGAAACGAAGTCCCCACCGCGTCGGCCCCTACTCAGGGGAGCGACCAGAGGCGCGGTGGCGGCGATGGCCATGAGCGGGGCACGCCAGGCGGCGGTGGGGCTGGGGATGATCGAACGCACGCCCCCGGAGGCCATCCTCCGTGAGGGCGTTCCCGCCGTGCTCCGCAGGGTTCCGGCACACCGGCGGACCGCCTTCATCGAGTTCGCGCACTGGGGCTACGGGGCGGCCGCGGGTGCGGCCTTCGGGCTGCTGCCCGGGCGTCTGCGGGTCTCCAGGCTCACCGGCCCGGTCTACGGCGTGCTCGCATGGGGGCTGTTCGAACTGGGTCTGGCCCCGGCGCTCGGCCTGGCCCACGCGCGCAGGGACCGCCCCCAAGAGCGGGCGGCCCTGCTGGCCGACCACGTGTTCTTCGGCCTCATCGTGGGTGCCCCGCCCGAAGCCACCATCGTCGAGCCCAAGGGGAGCCAGGACCACGAGAAGGGCTGACCGCGTAGGGGCGCTGGGGGCTCTCCCGGGCGCCCTCCCGAGCCACTGGTCACCTTCTCAGATCCTCGGATTCCTTTTAATCCTGGGCCTGTTGGAGACGCGTATAGGCGAGTTGCAGCCAGTCGGAGACGGCCACGGCGCTGAACACCGCGCCCGCGCTGCGGGTGAGCGTGGGTGCGAAGACCAGACCGAAGGCGTACCCCGTGGCGACCCACTGGGCCATGCAGAAGGGGCAGGTGATCAGTTCACCGATCGCCTTGCGACCGTCCACGTCACGTACCTCCTCGTCGAGTTCGGCCGGTCCGGACGTCCCCTGGAAACGGGTGAAGAACGCTCTCAGCGGGCTGGTGACCGCGTCCTTGGCCAGCAGCCGCGACAGCTTGTGCGTGGTGAGTCCCATCAGCGCCAGGTCCCAGGGACCCACGGTGGCGGCCGCCTCCCGGGTTCCGTTTCGACGCGCCAGGAGCGTACCCGCCGCGACCAGGCCCGCGTAGGAGGCGGCCGTCACCGCGTACCCGACGAGCGGTTGGTCACTGCCCGCGCGGTAGGCCCGCGCCTCACGCCGGGCGGCCCTGTGCATGCTCGCCGCCCCGCTGGTGTCGTCAGCCATCGTCTCGGTCCCTTCCTGTCCTCTCCGTGTTCTGGCCACCGCGGCGCACACCTGCTCCGGCCTGCCCGGCACCCCGGTCACGGGCCCAGGCGTGCAACGCCTCCCGGTCCCCGGCGCCGTCCAGGTTGACCGCGGCCTCGATCAGGGCCAGATGGGTGAAGGCCTGGGGGAAGTTGCCCAGCTGGGTGCCGTCCGGTGCCATCTCCTCGGCCAGCAGGCCCAGCTCCCCGGAGCTCCCGCACAGGCGCTCGAAGCGGCGGGCCGCCTCCTCGCTCCGACCGGCGAGCACCAGCGCGGACACCAGGTCGAAGGAGCACAGCAGGAAGGCCCCCTCGGGTGTGCCGAGCCCGTCGTCGGTCTCCTTGGGGTCGTACCTGTGCACGAGCCAGCCGTCCTGGCCGAGTTCGGTGTCGACCCGCTCCAGGGTGCGCAGCACCCGGGGGTCGTCGCCCGGCAGGAACCCCAGCAGCGGTACCTGCAGCAGTGACCCGTCCACGTTGGTGGCGCCGAACGACTGGACGAAGGACCCGCTGGCGGGATCGTAGCCGTGACGGAGGATGTGGTCGCGGACGAGCCGGGCCTCCTCGCGCCAGGCCCGCAGCGGAACCGCCTGCTCGCGTCCGGTCGTCTCGGCGAGCTGGACCGCCCGGTCCAGGCACACCCAGGCGTAGAGCTTGGAGTTGGTCCAGTGGCGGGGATCCGACCTGACCTCCCACAGCCCCTCGTCGGGCTGATGCCACAGCTCCCGCGCCGACTCCACCACGGAGTCCAGCTGGGAGAGTTCCTCCGGTCCGAGGTCACCGGTGGCCTGCTCGTAGCAGAGCGCCGCGTCCAGGATGTGCCCGTACACGTCGAGCTGATGCTGTGCGTAGGCGGCGTTGCCGATCCGCACCGGCCTCGCGCCGCCGTGCCCGGCCAGGTGGTCGAGGGTTTCCTCCTCCGGCGGCGGTTTCTCGTCCACCGCCTGCACGGGCGGGACCCAGGTGATCGGCCGACCGCACATGCGCAGCAGGAAGCGCAGATAGCTCCCCGCCTCCTCCGCGTGGCCCAGGCGCAGGAAGGCGAGCACCACCAGAGCCGCGTCGCGGTGCCACACGTACCTGTAGTCCCAGTTCCTGGGCCCCTGCGGCCATTCCGGCAGGGAGGCGGTGGGTGCGGCGATCAGGGCGCCGCTCTCCTCGTGGAGCAGTCCGCGCAGGACGGTGGCGCTGCGCCGCACGTGATCGGCTCCCACACCCCGGTAGTCGGTTCTGGACGACCAGGCCTGCCAGGCTTCGAGGGTCTGTCCGAGTAGCGCTTCCCCCTCTTCAAGGCCGATCCGGCGCTCTCCGCGAAGGTAGTCCAGGGCGAAGACCGCGGACTCCCCTTCGGAAAGCTCGACGTGGAACTCGGGGTCTCCCGTCTCCGCCAGACGCGGGGAGGGCGCCCCCGACAGCAGCGGCCCCGACGCCTCCTTGAGGCCTCCGTCCACGTGGTTCCACGAGCGTTGTTCTCGGCCGAAGTCGGGGCGGGCGCGCAACCGGGAGCGCACGGAGGCGTTGCCCGAGCGGCACTCGACGAGCCTGAGGAGCACACCCTCGCGCCAAAGGCCCTCGCCGTGCTCGGGTCGCCCGATCGCGAGCAGGTCGCGGACGAGCACCTCCACGCCCCGGCCCTGCCACAGGGTCTCCAGGACGAGACTGTCTTCCGCGTAGGAGCGTGCCCTCGGGCGGGCGTCCCGGACCTGCATGGTCCACTCGCCGCCCCGCTCGGGGTCCAGGATTCCGGCGAGGAAGGCCGGGCCGTCGAACCTCGGGACGCACAGCCAGGTGACCGTGCCCTCCGGCGTGGTGAGCGCCGCGGTGTGGCAGTCGGAGAGGAAGGCGTGGTCCCCGATCATTGTTTCGCTCTGCCCCATGGATCCCTCCGGTCGCACTGCTGTGGGCCGTCCTCCTCGACTGCCCCGCCGGGCCTGGCCCGAAACCGCGGATCACGAGCGGCCTCTCGGACACCCGGGCCCGTACATAAGAAATCGCGCACCGGGTAGCGGCGAGGAAGAGACCCGGGCACCCGCGGAAGGGCTGCACGAGTTCGAGGAACGGAGGAAGGCATGGCGGATCGGAACAGCGAACGCAAGGTGGCCGTGGTCAGCGGGGCCAGCGCGGGTGTGGGGAGGGCGACCGTGCGGGAGTTCGCCCGCCGCGGATACGCGGTGGCCCTGATCGCCCGCGGCGAGGAGGGCCTGGCCGCCGCCCGTCGGGAGGCAGAAGGGGCCGGGGTCCCCGCGCTGGCCCTGCCCGTGGACGTCAGCGAGTCCGACCGGGTGCGTGCGGTGGCGGAACGGATCGAGGCCGAGCTGGGCCCGGTGGACGTGTGGGTGAACGCCGCCTTCGCCTCCGTCATCGCCCCCTTCTCCGAGGTGGAGCCCGAGGAGTTCCAGCGGGTCACGGATGTCAGCTACCACGGCTACGTGCACGGTACGAGGGCCGCGCTGGAGCGCATGGCCCCCCGGGGTCGGGGCGTGGTCGTGCAGGTGGGATCGGCGCTGGGCTACCGGGGCATCCCCTTCCAGGCCGCCTACTGCGGCGCCAAGCACGCGATCCGCGGGTTCACCGACTCCCTCCGCGCCGAGCTCGTCGACGCCGGTTCGGGAATCAGGTTGACGGAGGTGCACCTGCCCGCGGTCAACACACCGCAGTTCTCCTGGGTCCGCTCACGGATGGGCGGACGGACCAGGCCGGTGCCGCCGGTGTACCAGCCCGAGGTCGCGGCCCGCGCGGTCGTGTGGGCCGCCGAACACCCCGGACGGCGCCGCTACTGGGTGGGGTCCTCGACCGTGGGCACCGTGCTGGCCCAGCGCCTGGCACCGCGGGTACTGGACCTGCAGCTGGGCCGAACGGGACGGCGGAGCCAGGTGCGAGACGAACCCGCGCCCGCGAGGGACAACCTGTTCGCGCCCGTGGACGACGTCCGCGACTACGGATCGCACGGTGAGTTCGACGACGAGGCGCGTCAGGTCAGCGTCCTGGACGAGGTGAACCGCAGACGGGGGACTGTTCTCCTGGTCGGTGCCACCGCGGGCGCGGTCGGAGCCGTCGGCTACGCCCTGCACCGTCTGACGAGGTAGGGGCCCAGGACCAGGACGTCCACCGGTGCGGAGCCGAAGCATTCGAGCGCGTCACGGGGCGAGTCCACTCTCGGGCTCCCGGCCCGGCGCAGTTCGGTGTGTGCCAGGACGGGAACGCCCGTGCGAGAGCCGAAGTCACGGATCAGGCGCCAGGTGAGGGGGTCGTCCTCGGCTCGGACGGTCTGCGCTCTCGTCTTTGCGCCGGGGTGGACCACGACCGGTATCCGGGCGCGCCACCGCGGAGCCACATGATGGTCGAAGAGCGGGTACGGGCAGGGCAGGGGACCGCCGGAGAAGATGTCCGGCGCGTGCTCGGCGGCCACCAGTGACGCCACCGGGCAGAACTCCCGCTCTCCCCGGACCCGGCCGATCCGGTCGAGGTTCTCCCTCCTTGAGGGGTCGGCCAGGAGCGAACGGCGGCCCAGTGCCGCGGGGCCGTACTCGGAGCGTCCCTGGAACCATCCGACGAGTGCGCCCTCGCTCAGCGCGCGGGAGGCCTCCGCCGTGAGGTCGTCCGGGCGCTCGTAGCCGATGCGCGCCGTGTCCAGGACCGCGGCCAGCTCGTCCTCGTCCCAGCTGCGGCCCAGGTCCGCGCCGGGCATCGGCTCGACCGCCTCGCCCAGGTCGGCCGCGGTCTGAAGGGCGCTGCCCAGGGCTGTCCCCGCCTCGCCCGCGGCGGGCTGGACCCACACTTCCTCGAAGGGTCCGTCCCTGGCCAGACGGCTGTTGGCGGCGTGGTTGAGGACCACCTCCCCGGCCATCGTCAGACGGCTCCGGCCGGTCTGCTCGTGCAGCCATCCCGCGAGGGCGAGAAGTACCTCCTCGACCCTGTCCTGGACGCTCGCGGCCAGGTCGGCGTGGTGTGGGGTGTGTTCGCCGCCCGGGGGCAGGGCCGGGGCCAGGGCCGCCCAGTCCACCTCCGATGCCGTGATCAGGCCGTCACCCCGGTAGGCGATCCGGTTCTCCAGTGGTCCGGCCATCGTCGGCTGCCCGCGGGCGGCCAGGGCCATGACCTTGTATTCGTCGCCGACCGTCCGGAACCCGAGGTGACGGGCCAGCTCCCGGTAGACCAGGCCCAGGGATTCCGGAAGCGGCTGGCGTACCAGAACGCGCGGTTGCCCAGCGCCGGAGTAGGAGCCCGCGAGGTGCGAGGTGCTCTCTCCCCTGCAGTCCGCGACCAGGACCGCGCTGTCCTCGCAGCCGTCCCGGGCCGGTGGCGCGGCCAGGGCCGCGGAGGCCGCGTGGGCCAGGTGGTGCGGGACGTGGGTGACCCTGGCCGGCTGCAGACCGGGCAGGGCCGCCGCCAGGAAGTGCGGCGCGTGTTCGGCGTAGAGCGGCCGCAGCTGGCCCCAGGCGGGGTCCAGAGGGGGCCGAGGTCCCGAGAGCGGCTCCGAACCCGGTGGCAGTGCGAGTGAGGGGTCGTAGGAGTAGGCGACCGCGTCCAGGTCCACAGGGGCCAGTCCCGCCTCGTGAAGGCACCAGCGCATGGCCTGGACCGGGAGCTCCCAGGCCGAGAAGGGGACCGGCTCCTTGCCGTGCTCGCGGCGGGAGAACCTCTCCTCCTCAGCGGCGGCGAGGACTCTGCCGTCCACCACGAGTGCCGCCGCCGGGTCGTGGAAGACGGCGTTGACACCCAGCACCTTCATGATCTCCCCCTCCAGAACACGGCCCGGTCCGACCACGGGGTACACGGGTGGGACTACCAGGGCACGGAGCTGCTAAACGTGGCCGCCCCGAGCACTCCCACGGCGGGGGCAACTTGTGGCAATCATTGGGCAACCACTCCGACCGCATGTTCTCTTCGGCGCTGAGCGGGAAACCTGACTCCTGTGCACCGCTCATCCCCCACAGGTCATCGAGGAGGACAGCATGCGCACTTCGACCAGAACCGCCCGCCCCGGCGCGGGCGACCTGCCCGCTTCCTCGAGCGCGGGCGCAGAAGGCACCGTCATCCCGGCTCCGGCTCCGCCCGGCGAACCGTCGGAGGACGCCTCCGCCGAGGAGCTCCTGTCGGTCCTGAAATCCCTGGACCCCGGGGACCCCAGGTGTGAGGAACTGCGGGAACGGGTCATGATGCACTACCAGCCCCTGCTGAACCGCATCGCCCACCGCTACGGCGGTCGCGGCGAGCAGCTGGAGGACCTGCGGCAGACGGCCCACGTGGGGCTGGCGAAGGCGATCCGCGGCTACTCGCCGGAGCGGGGGAAGGCCTTCATCTCCTATCTCCTGCCGACCGTGACCGGGGAGATCAAACGGCACTTCCGCGACCACACCTGGTCCGTGCACACACCCCGTACCCCTCAGTCCCGCAGGCCCGAGATGAACCGGGTACGGCGGGAACTGGAGCAGCGTCTGGCACGGGACCCGAAGCCGTCGGAGATCGCCGAGGAGATGGGGATCTCCGAGCAGGAGGTCGAGGAGGTCCTCCTGGTCTCGGAGGCCTACAACACCCTGTCGCTGAACGCCCCCGAACCGCACGGCGAGGACGGCACCCCCACTCTGGAGGAGTCCCTGGGCACGGAGGACCACAACCTGGACCTGGTCGTGGAGCGCGAGTCCGCGCGCGAGGCCATCAAGGTCCTGCCGCCCCGGGAGAGGCTGATCCTCAAACGACGTTTCTTCGACGAGTGGAAGCAGGAGCGGATCGCCCGCGAGGTGGGCTGTTCCCAGATGCACGTGTCCCGGCTGCTCTCCGCCTCGCTGCAGAAGCTGCGGGACGAGCTGACCCGGAAGGATGACACGGACCGCCGCGAAGAGGAGAACCCGTCCCGGCCCGGCTACCGCGGCTAACCACCGAAGGAGCGCAGCCGGACCATCAGTCGCCCGTCCACGACCGAGGTCTCCAACGGCTCCAAGGACGCGGTCGCGGGCCCGTGCACCACCGTCCCGCTGTCCAGGCGGAACTCGCTTCCGTGCCACGGGCAGCGTACGCACCCCTCCACCAGTTCGCCCTCGCCCAGCGGGGCGCCCAGATGGGGGCACGTGCCCAGCAGGGCCCGCACCGACCCGTTCGTACGCGCCACCACGACGGGAACACCGTCCACGTCGCCCTGGCCGGTGTCGTCCTCCGGGAAGCCGTCCAACGGACCGAGGTCATGCCATCCCTCGGGCACCAGGTCGAGGAGGTGGTCGGCCCGGTTGACGCCCCCCGACCGGTAGTAGGTGAGGTGCCCTCCCAGGGTTCCTCCGATACCGACGGCGCTCATCCCGGCCAGGGCGAGAGCCCTCCCCCACCCCTGGCGGCCCAGGGTCCTGGCGACCGAGGAGGCCGCGAACATCAGCGCGCCCGCGCCGTTGGCCGCGGCGTGCGCCGCCCCCACCCGCTGCTGGCGCCCATGCTGCTCCGACCAGTCGGCCAGACCGGTGACCACCGCTGGCAGGCTGGCGAGCAGACCGATGTTGACCAGTGCGTGGGCACCGCGCCGGTGGTCGCCGGGCAGAGCGTCCAGCACGACCGCGGCCAGCCAGGTGCCCATGGGCAGGTGCACCAGGGTCGGATGCGCCGGGTGGCCCAGCGGCACGCCGTGCAGGAGATCGCGTACCGGGCCCGACGGGAGGTGGTCGGCCAGTCTCCTCAGCCGCAAGACCGCCGGGTCCAAGCGCTCGTCGTGTTCGATCTCGCGGATGCGCTCACCGATTCTCATGTCGTCCGACTACCCGGGTCGGGAGCAGAACAGTCCACCCGAACCGGGGAGGCGGGCAGACTTTGGCCGGTCTTTCCCCACCGGGCGAGGCCCGGTCGTGAACCGGCCCGTCCGGCGGGCGGGGCCAGGGGAGGGCCGGCTGATGCGCCTCGGGGCACCCGTCCCTCTGGCGGCCCCGGTCGGTTCCGCGCCGCTTTCCCGGTGCTCCGGAGAACCGCACCGCGGTGCGGCGATCGGAAGGTCCCCACCTGCTGTTTCACCGTGACCTGGTCGGGTAGTCGCCCTCACACACCCTTGGCTTCACCCCTGGGGGAAGAGAGGAGAGGGGCGATGCTCGCACGAAAGACCGCTCCGATCGAGGACTACGCCTCTGTTCCGGTCGGGACGCTCCGGCAGCGTGTCCGGGTACTGGACGCCGAAGAGATGCGCCAGCTCATCGCTTTCGAGGAGTGTCACGGCAGTCGTCCCAGGGTGCTGGAGATGCTGCACGACCGCCTGTACCAGTTGGAACACGGCGCGGTGCCCTCCAGGAGCCCGTGCGGGCAGGGGCCGCACGGGACGAAGAAGCAGGACTTTCGGCGAGAAGAGAGGTGAACCATGCGCTACGACGAGTTCCTGGCCGAGGTACGTGAACTCGGAGAGTACGAGGACCAGCGCGAGGCCGAGCAGGTGACGACCGCTGTGCTCACAGTCCTCTCGTCCCGGCTGCCGGGCCCAGCCGTGGAGAAGCTGGTCGCTCAGCTCCCGGAAGAGCTGAAGGAGGTTCCCCTGCAGGCGCGGCAGCCGGAACCGGAGTCCTTCGGGGTCGAGGAGTTCCACGAACGTGTGGCCGAGCTGACCGGCGGGCGGCCCCTGACCGCGGAACAGGACGCCGGAGCGGTCCTGACGACCGTGGCCGAAACGGTCTCCGGAGGCGAGCTGAACCAGCTCCTGAGCCAGCTGCCCTCCGGTTACGCGGTGATGTTCGGCAAGCCCGAGCTTTCGTGAGGCCGGGAGGCCCCGGCACGGCCGCCGCCGTAGGACGCCGGTCCGCCCGGAAGCAGCCGCCTCCGGGCGGGTACGCCCCGGTAGCCCTCAGGAGCGGTGCACGGTCAGGCTGTCGGAGGCGGCACCGGCGTTCTGGCTGGAGACCGCTCCGGTGCGGGCGAAGTCGGCCCAGAGCCTGCGAACCGCCTTCCCTCGGCGGTCGAGATCCGTCCAGCTGGTGCGGCCCACGAGCTTGGTGTTCTCCCAGGCGTTCCTGGTGCCGAGCAACAGGGGCAGGTCCACGATGTGCGCGGCGCCGAACGGACTGCCCTCCGGCTGCCAGGTGACGGTGTAGCGGGTGGCCCTGCCGCCGCCCCGGCGGTGGTCGCGGGCGAAGCGCTTGGCAGGGCCGGTGTAGATGCGGTACGTGGTGGCCCACACCAGGAAGCGGCGCAGGGCCCGGCCCACCAGCGGCAGTGCGCTCAGGCGCTGGATGGGCGGCAGGAAATCGGCGAACAGCCCCGTCTCCTGGCTGGTCGCGCCGACGAGCACGTCGATCCCGGGCGCCGCCTCGCGCCAGGCGCGAACGCGCAGGGACTCCGGGGGCAGGGGGGCGTGCCCGTACTGGACCCCGAAGGGCATGGCGCTGGCCAGGCCGAACTTCTTGGCCGCCGTGGCCGCTTTCCCCTCCAGCGCGACGATCTCGGCGGCCGGGGTGTCCGGGGCGGGCACACCGACAGCCGCCGCCATGGCCTGGGACATGCGAGAGCGACCGGTCAGGATGCCCAGCGGGGCGCTCTGGATGATCGCACGCCGGAAGAGGCCCTCGGCGCCCCGGCTGATCATCAGGTGGGCGACGGCGTCGCCGCCCGCGGACTGACCGAAGAGGGTGACCTGGTCCGGGTCGCCGCCGAACGCGGCGATGTTGGCGTTCACCCAGCGCAGCGCCTGGATCTGGTCGAGCAGGCCGAGATTGGCGGGGGCGGTGTCGCCGATGCGCAGGTAACCGAGCATGCCGAGGCGGTAGGTGACGGCGACGACGACGACGCGCTGCTCGGTGACCAGCCGGGTGGGGTCGAAGATCTCCATGTCCCCGGAACCGGTGACGTAGGAGCCGCCGTGGATCCACACCATGACGGGCAGGCGCTCATCGGGGGCGAGGTCGGCTGGAAGGGTGACCGAGAGCCGCTGGCAGTGTTCGTCGTGGCGGCCGACCGAGACGCCCTCGACGGCCGCGGACACCACCTTGGAGGAGAGCTGGGGTGAGGCGGGCGCGGGCTGAGTGGCCTGGAAGGGTTCGGTGAACGCGGGTTCGGGGCGGGGCGGGGCGAAGCGTTCGGCGCGCGCGTAGGGGATGCCGAGTGCGCGGACGACGTCTCCCAGGACCCTGCCGACGACGGGGCCGACGGGGGTGTCGACGCGGCGGAGCTCGTCCCGGGTGACGGAGGTCGGTTCGGTCATGGGTCCCCCTGGTGTTCGGCCGGTCCGGATGAGCGGCGGGCTACCGGCGTGCCGTCAAGACGCGCCGATGGCAGTGTACGGCGAGGTGAGAGGCGCACCCGCGAACGGCCGGGCCGGCACGGACCCCGGGCCAGGACCGAGGTCACCCGCGGCTTCGGTCCGGTCGCGCTGACGGCCCGCTGGCAGAGACCTTGGCGGAGTTCTCGTAGCCCCCGGCCTCGCAGCCCCGGCCTCCTCGCGCCCACCCGCGCAACAACCACCCCTGACACCCGCCGGGCAAGCGTTCGCGAACACACACCCGGGTGGCGGGCCCCACCCTCCTCACCCCTTCCTCGCTGGGCAAACGCGCATAGACTCGTCCGGGTCGCCCCGGGCTTCGGGGCGTTTTCGACGTGCCACCCGAGGTTGGGGCAGCGCTTTGGTGGCGCTGTGGCGCCGTGGTGACGGCCGTCCCCGTCTCTGACTCCGGACCGCCTTCCGGCGCGCCGTGCAGCACGCCGACCGGAGGTTGCCTTCCCGGTCGGCGGTCCCCGATCGAGGAGAATCCTCTTCTTCATGTCTTCCGCCCCGCGTACAGGCGTGCCCGAAACCGGCCGCAGACCCGACCTCTGGGTTCTGGGGGTCTCCGGTGCCCTCCTGATCACGTTCGTCCTGGCGGCGCTGGTGGCCCCCACCAGGGTCGGCGCCGCCGTCGACACCGCGTTCGCGTGGTCCGCTCGCTGGTTCGGCGCCTACTGGCAGGTCCTGCTCCTGGGCACCCTGGCCGTCGCCGCGGTCCTGGCCTTCTCCCGGTACGGGCGGGTCCGGATGGGCGGCACCGATACCCCCGGGTTCAGCTGGTTCCGGTGGGTCGCCATGGTGCTGACCACCCTGCTCGCCGCGGGCGGTGTCTTCTGGGCCGCCGCCGAGCCCCTGGCCCACTACGTCAACCCGCCGCCGCAGTACGCGCAGGTGGAAGGCGGTATGGAGGGCGCCGCGCTCGCCCTCGCGCAGAGCTTCGTCCACTGGGGCTTCCCGGCGTGGGCGATCGGCGGTTCCCTGGCTACGCTGGTGATGATGCGCGGGGTGGAGAAGGGCATGCCCCTGCGGCCCCGCACCCTGCTGTGGCCGATCATGGGCGAGCGGATCCGCACCCACTGGATCGGCACCGTCGCCGACATCAGCTGCGTGGTCGCGGTGGTGGCCGGGACGGTCGGCCCGATCGGTTTCCTCGGCCTGCAGATGTCCTACATCGGCGGCGAGATGTTCGGCGTGGGGTCCGGTTTCGGCACCCAGGTCGCCATCATCGTGGGTCTGACCGTCGTGGCGACCATCTCGGTACTCAGCGGCCTCGACCGCGGCATCCAGCTGCTCAGCCGGATCAACGTGTGGGCCGCGCTGATCCTCATCGTGTGCGTTGTGGGCCTTTCCTCGCTGCCCTATGTCGTGGACCTGTTCCTCCAGGCCAGCGCCGTGCACGTGCGTGAGTTCGTACCGATGACGCTGTTCCGCGGCGACGAGCAGTGGCTCGGCTACTGGACGGTCTTCTTCTTCGGCTGGTTCATCGGATACGGGCCGATCATGGCGATCTTCATCGCGCGTATCTCCAAGGGCCGCACCGTCCGGCAGATCTTCGTGGGGGCGACCGTGCTGCCCGCCGTGGTCACCTCCGTGTGGTTCACCGCGCTGGGCGGTAGCGGTCTGTGGCTCGAACAGAACGACCCCGGGGTGGTCTCCGGGCCCTACGCCGAGGACGGCCTGCCCGCGGCGGCCCTGGCCATCGTCCAGGCACTACCGCTGAGCACCGTGCTGGCGCTGGTCATGGTCGTCGTAACGCTGATCTTCTTCGCGGCCACGCTCGACGCCATGTCCTACTCGATCTCCTCGGCGAGCATGCGCTCGGGCGAGCCGTTCGCGTGGGTGCGGGCGTTCTGGTGCGTGGGCATGGGCGCCGCCGCCATCGTGCTCCTGACCGTGGGCGACAACGGGGTGCAGGCGCTGCAGTCCTTCATCGTGGTGACCGCGGTACCGGTGGGGCTGATCCTGCTGCCCACGCT
Organism: Nocardiopsis exhalans; assembly: GCF_024134545.1. Taxonomy (GTDB): domain Bacteria; phylum Actinomycetota; class Actinomycetes; order Streptosporangiales; family Streptosporangiaceae; genus Nocardiopsis; species Nocardiopsis exhalans. The sequence goes on along the minus strand of NZ_CP099837.1, from coordinate 3,467,980 downwards.
GTGGAGCGCCCCGCGCCTGGTCAGGGAGATGGCGGTGGAACAGGGCATCGTCACCGTGCCCGGGCCGGGTTCCGCGACCGACGCCGAAACCACGGCCGGGACCGGGACCGTGGTCAGAGTCGGCTAGGCACGGCCACCCCCTGAGCGGATGTGCGGGCTGACCTCGCGCTTCGTCGGCACGATCGCCGTCCGGCCGAGTCTGGCGCGGACGGCGATCGTGGCGCACAGGATCACGGCGAGCCCGCCCAGGACCGTGGGCCAGGTGAGCGCTTCGCCGAGCAGGAGCGCGGCCCAGCCGATGGTCATCACGGGTTGGCTGAGCTGGACCTGGCTGACCTGGGCCATCGGTCCGATGGCCAGGCCCCGGTACCAGGCGAAGAAGCCGAGGTACATGCTCACCGCGGCCAGGTAGGCGAGCGCGCCCCACTCGACCGGGGTTCCGCTCGGCGGCTGCTGGACGGCGGAGGCGACGGCGAGCACGGTCATCAGCGGTGCGCAGAGCACCAGCGCCCAGGAGACGGTCTGCCAGGCGCCGAGTTCGCGCGAGAGCAGGCCGCCCTCCGCGTAGCCGACCGCGGCCGCGACGACGGCGCCGAACAGCAGCATGTCGGACCAGACCAGCCCGGAGCCGAACCCGCCGCCCCGCAGAGCGGCGAAGCCCAGGGCGGCGGCGGCTCCCACCGTCGCCATGGCCCAGAACACCGCCGGGGGCCGTTCCCGACCGCGCAGGACCGCCAGCACGGCGGTGGCGGCGGGCAGGAGTGCGATGACGACCGCGCTGTGGCTGGCCGAAGCGGTGGTGAGCGCGTACGAGGTCATGAGCGGAAAACCGATCACCACTCCCCCGCCGACCAGGGCCAGGCGGAACCACTGGTCTCCCCGGGGCAGCTGCTGGCGGGTGAGCACCAGCGCGGCGGCGGCGAGCAGGGCGGCGATGACCGCCCGGGCCGAGCCGACGAACAGGGGCGACAGGGTTCCGCTCTCGACGGCGACGCGGGTCATCGGGACGGTGAGGGAGAACGCCGCGACCCCGAGCAGCCCCCACCACAGACCGGCGCGCGAGGATAGCACTGGAGCCACAGCGACAGTAGCGCTACTATCAATCTTCATGTCCAACGATAGCAGCGCGAGGATCACCGAAGGACTCCGGGAGTGGATCGCGACCGCCCCGGCCGGGGCGAAGCTGCCCTCGACCCGGGCGCTGGTGTCCCGGTACGGGGCCAGCCCGGTCACGGTGCAAAAGGCGCTGCGGGCCCTGGCCGCGCAGGGACTGGTGGAGAGCCGCCCCGGGGTGGGCACCTTCGTGCGCGCGGTCCGGCTCGCCCGACCCAACGACTACGGGTGGCAGACCGCCGCGCTCGGCGCACCCCAGCAGCGGACGTTCGGTTTGCACACGGCGTTGCGCAGTCCGCCCAACGACATGATCGCGCTGCACTCGGGCTACCCGGACCGGGAGCTGCTCCCCGAACGCCTGGTCCGCGCCGCGTTGAACCGCGCGGCCCGCGGCGAGGCGGCCGTCAGCAGGCCCCCGGCCGCGGGACTGCCCGACCTCCAGGCCTGGTTCGCCGCCGAACTCGGCTCCCACGCCCCGGCGGGCATCGCGCCGCCCGCGCCCAGCGACGTGGTGATCCTCCCCGGCAGTCAGAGCGGGCTGAGTAGCGCTTTCCGCTCGCTGGTCGGCGCGGGGCGGCCACTGCTGATCGAGTCGCCCACCTACTGGGGGGCGATCCGCGCCGCCGAGCAGGCGGGGGTGGAGGTCGTGCCGGTGCCCAGCGGGGTCGACGGGCCGGACCCGCGCGAGCTGGCCCGCGCCTTCGAACGGACCGGGGCCCGGGTGCTGTACGCGCAGCCGAACTTCGCCAACCCGACAGGGGCGCTCTGGTCCTCGGATCTGGCCGAGCAGGTCCTGGCGACCGTGCGCCGGTACGGGGCGTTCCTGGTGGAGGACGACTGGGCGCAGGACTTCGGGATCGACGCGGAGTCGACCCCGCTGGCGGCGCGGGACGACGGCGGGCACGTGGTGTACCTGCGCTCGCTGACCAAGAGCGTCTCCCCCGCGGTGCGTATCGCCGGGATCGTCGCCCGCGGCCCGGCCCGGGAGCGCATCCTGGCCGACGTCCAGTCCGAGTCCATGTACGTGAGCGCCGTGTTACAGGCGGCGGCGCTGGACGTGGTCACCCAACCGGCGTGGCGCACCCACCTGCGGGGGCTGCGCCACCAGCTGGCGGCCCGCCGCGACCTGCTCGTCGAAGCGCTACGGGAGCACGCCCCCACCGCCTACCTGGAGTCGATCCCCCGGGGCGGTCTCAACCTGTGGGTGCGGCTGCCGGACACCGCCGACCTGCCGCGGGTCGTCCGCGGGTGCGAGGAGGCCGGGGTCCTCCTGGCACCCGGCGGCGAGTGGTTCCCGGCCGAACCCACCGCCCCGTACCTGCGCCTCAACTACGCGGGCCCCAACCCGGGCACCTTCCCGGAGGGGGTGCGACTGCTCGGCAGGGCCCTGGATTAGGTGGTAACCCGTATCCCCGAACCAGCTCTGGAGCCATGACATCGCAGCCAGTTGCCGAACCGCTGTCCGTGCTCGGCATCACCCATCGGTACCGCGCACGCGATTCAGGAGCAACGAGTGTAAAACACAGCACGCGATCCTCAGAGGGCCTTGTGGACCCCGCGCGGCGGAGTGGTCCGTGTTCCACGGGTCACCGCGCCTGGACCCTGGCCGCGGCGTCCCGGAGCAGTCCGGGCGCCAAGCGGCGGTGGAGGGCGGACAGCGGGGTCCACACGACCCGGCCGAGCGGCCGCCGATAGTGCAGGAAGGTGCCCAGCGAGACCCCCGTGGCCGCGACCCGGACCACGAGGTTGCCGTTCAGGAACCAGGAGTCGGCTTCGAGCCGAATCCAGTCCCGGCCGAGCTCGGCGATCCGCCATCCGGCCACGGTGTCCGGTGAGGCCTTCCGACTGAGACGCAGCCCCAGGAAACCGCGCCAGATCAGTTTGGCCGCCAGGTCCGGGCTGTCGCCGAGCATCGCCCTGGCCCACTGCTCTGGCGTCGCCGTCAGGTCGGTGGCGAGGCTGAACACGTCGGCGTAGTGGAACGGGGCCAGGCACGTTCCACACCGCTGGCGGGCTTGGCGTTTTGGGCGAGAAGGCGCTGTGTCTGGCGGGGTGAGCCTGCGCGCGGTCACCGATGCGGCCGCGGGGTGGGGGCTTCGGGAACCGCGGTCATCAGGTCCGGGGCTTGGGGCCTAGTTCTTCCTTCCGGTGAGAGCCAGCAGTCTGGTCTGGGGATCGGCATCCTCCCCCACCGGGACCGGGGCTGCGAAGAGACCGCTGCCAGCGAACACGTCCTCGTTCCCTTTGGCCCAGGTGAGCAGCTCCTCGGCCAGGGTCGCGTCGAGTTTCTCGTCCGCTCCGATCGCCCTGGCCAGGTCCCAGGAGTGAATTCCCAGGTCGAAGGTCATCTGCCACAGGTAATCGCGGCCCGGGACATCACCGAAGGACAGGTGGACCGTCTGGTCCAGGGCCGAGGGCGCCAGCCAGGCGGTGCGGGACTCGCGGGAGGCGACCGTCCAGGTGGCCGCCGGTTCCTCGCCGAGGTTGTCGCCGTCGAACCGGTCCCCGACCTCCTCGACGCGCGCCCCGGCGAGCAGGTGCGGCACCCACAGCTGTTCGGCGGTCAGGTGGTTGACCAGGTCGTGCACGTCCCAGTCCGCGCAGGGGGTGGGCAGTGCCCAGTCGGTCAGGGTCACCTCGGCCACCCGGCGGTCGAATTCCGCCATCGCGGTGCCGTGCAGATCGACCAGGTCAGTCATGTTTCCCCCGTACTTCCCGGCTGTGTTTCCACGACTTTGTTTCCCAGACGTGGACGTCGCTGCGGGCCTGCGTACCCGGCGGACCCCGGGGGCCAAACCGGTTTCGGGACGCGTGCGAGACTGTGCTCGGCGCATCGAGCAACTCTGAGAGGCTGGACCACCTTGGAACGCGGGCACGACATCGTCTTGTTCGGCGCGACCGGATACACCGGAGCGCTGACCGCCGAGTACCTGGCCACGAACGCCCCGCGCGGGCTTCGGTGGGCACTGGCCGGACGGAACCGGGACAAACTCGAGTCGGTGCGCACCGAGCTGGCCGAGATCGACCCGGACCGACCGCTGCCCGAACTGCTGGTCGCCGACGTCAACGACCCCGCCTCGATTCGTGAGCTGGCTGCTTCGGCCCGGGTCGTCATCACGACGGTGGGCCCCTACAGCGAGTACGGCGAGCCACTGGTGGCCGCCTGCGCGGCGGAGGGCACCGATTACGTGGACCTGACCGGTGAGCCCGCCTTCGTGGACCGCATGTACGTCAAGCACCACGCCACCGCGGTGCGTACCGGGGCCCGGCTCGTGCACGCCTGTGGTTTCGACTCGATCCCGCACGACCTGGGCGCGCTGTTCACCGTCGGGCAGCTGCCCGAAGGGGTCCCGCTGCACGTGGAGGGTTTCGTCCGGGCCCAGGGGAACGTCTCCGGCGGCACCCTGCACTCGGCTGTCGGTGCCTTCGCCGACCCCGCCGGCATGCTCGCGGCGGCCCGGGAGCGGCGTGAGCTGGAGGGCCGCCCGGAGGGGCGCCGGGTGCGGGTCGACTCGCGCGGCCGCCCGCGCACCCGGCTGGCCCGTGGGTGGACGGCCCCGCTGCCCACCCTGGACCCGCAGGTGGTGGTCAGGTCCGCGGCCGCCCTGGAGCGGTACGGGCCGGACTTCTCCTACGGCCACTATGCGGCCTTCCGCCGGTTGACCAGCGCGGTGGGCGCGGTCGGCGGCGCCGCCGGGGTGATGGCGGCGGCCCAGGTACCGCCACTGCGCGACCGCCTGCTGTCGTTGCGCCCGCAGGGTGAGGGCCCCACCGAGGAGCAGCTCGCCAACGGGTGGTTCACCGTGCACTTCGCGGGTTCGGGCGGCGGCCGCCGGGTGCACACCCTGGTCTCCGGCGGCGAGCCGGGGTACGCGGCGACCTCGGGAATGCTCGCGGAGTCGGCGCTGTGCCTGTGGCAGGACGACCTGCCGCCGACCTCGGGCCAGGTGACCACGGCCGTGGCCATGGGCGAGGCGCTGATCCGCCGGCTGCCCCGCGCCGGTGTGGACTTCGAGGTCCTGCGCACCTTCGAGGACTGATCCCTGGCGCGCGAGCCCCGGAGAGCACGAGTCCCGGGGCTGAACCGGGTTTCGCGCTCCGAGGCCTGGGTTCAGCCCCGGCCCGGCCGGGTTCCGGGCCAGCCCGCGCAGGCGGCCCGGGCCAGGCCGATCGCGGCCGCGTCCTCCAGGACCGCGCCCACCCAGGCCCCGCGTCCGGTACCCCACAGGGACCTCCAGCGGACCCCGGCCGCGGCTCCCACCGGCGCGGCGGCCGCGGCGATCCCCGCCGTGGCCAGCACCGGCTGGCCCAGCCCGCGGGCCAGGAGCGCACCGCCCAGGCCACCTGCCAGTACCCGGACCACTTTTCCCGGTCCGGCCAGACGGCTCGGCGCGAACGGGAGTTTGTCGGTCGCCAACTCGCCGGTGACGGCCAGGGCGATGGCGTACTGTGCGGGTCCGCTTCCCCGGGACCGTGCCCCGGCCAGCAAGGGCCCTGCCGCCCCGAGTGTGCTCCGGGATCCGGCGGCGAGCCCGAGCAGGACGGCCCGGGTGACGGTCGCGGCGGTCAGGTCGGTCGGTGCGGTCATGGTGTCCCCCCTGAGTCGGCTCGTCACACCGAGTATCACACCGGAACTCGCGCTGGTCGGAGTGCACTCGCGGGAGTTCCCGTTCGGGGTGACCGATCCCGGCTCTTCCTCACAGCGTTCCCGGCCCCGGAGTCCCTGGTTTTCCGGGTGCGGATTCCTAGACTGGGCCGGTGACAGACTTTTCTGACATCTCCTCCGGCGCTTCCTTCGGCGGGCACGGTGACCCCGGCCCGGTGGCCTTCGTTCTGGGCGGGGGCGGGGTGCGCGGGGCGGTCGAGGTGGGCATGATCCGGGCGCTGCTGGAGGCGGGGATCACCCCGGACCTGGTGGTGGGGACCTCCATCGGCGCGATCAACGGGGCGGTGCTGGCCACCGACCCCACGATGGCGGCGGTGGAACAGCTGACCCGGACCTGGACCTCCGAGGACGCCAACGCGGTGTTCGGGGACGCCGTGAGCCGTCAGCTGCGCCGCCTGGTGACGACCCGCACCCATCTGATCTCACCGGAGCCGCTGCGCCGCCTGTTGGTGGCCGCGCTGGGTCCCGAGCCGGTCTTCGAGGGCCTGCCGGTACCGCTGCGGGTGGTGGCGGCCAGTATCGAGCGCGCCGCCGAGCACTGGTTCTCCGCCGGGCCGCTGATCGAGGCGGTCATGGCCTCGGCGTCGGTGCCCGGGCTGCTGCCGCCCACCCGGATCGGCGGGGAGCACTTCATGGACGGCGGGATCGTCAACTCCATCCCGATCGAGGGCGCGGTGCGGGCCGGTGCGCGCACCGTGTACGTGTTGCAGGTGGGGCGGGTGGAGGAGCCGCTGACCGTGCCGACCAACACGGTGGAGACGGCGCGGGTGGCCTTCGAGATCGCCCGCCGCCACCGGTTCGCCCGGGACCTGGCGACGCTGCCGGAGGACGTCCGGCTGCACGTGCTGCCCAGCGGGGGTTCGCTGGAGGGTGACGAGAGTCCGCTGTCCTTCCGGCGGTTGGACACCGTCCACCGGCGAATCGAGCGGGCCTACGAGGCCTCCCGGAGCTACCTGGCCGGGGTCGACGCCTGATGCGGCTGCCCCCGCGCTGGTTCCGGCGCCTGGTGATCGCCCCGACCGTCGTGCTGCTGGGCTTCCTGGTGCTGAGCACGCTGCCGCTGTGGTTGCTGGTGGCGTTGGCGCTGGTGTCGATGGTGCCGAGGCGGATGCGCGTACCCCGGGTGCTGTGGATGTTCATCTTCTACCTGCTGTGGGACGCGGCGGCGCTGGTGTCGTTGTTCGTGCTGTGGGTGGCGTCCGGGTTCGGCTGGCGGATCCGCACCCCGGCGTTCCAACGGGGGCACTACGCGCTGACCGGCTACTTCCTCCGGGTGCTGTTCAGACAGGCGCGCTGGGTGCTGCGGTTGCGTATCCGCGGGGTCGGGGACGGCACGGACACCGATTTCTTCGGGGACCCGATGGCGCCCGGGCGGCCGCTGGTGGTGGCCTGTCGGCACGCGGGGCCGGGTGACTCGTTCATCCTGATCCACACCCTGATCAACCGCGCGCACCGGGAGACCCGGATCGTCCTCAAGGACACCCTGCAGTGGGATCCGGCGATCGACGTCCTGCTGAACCGGCTGCCCAGCAGGTTCATCGCGCCCCCGCCCTTCACCAGGGGCGGCGGGCCGCGCCCGCAGGGGGTGCGGGAGCAGGTCGGCCAGCTGGCGGCGGGGTTGGGCGGCAACGACGCGTTCGTGATCTTCCCCGAGGGCGGGAACTTCACCCCGGACCGCAGGCGCAAGCGGATCGCCCGGCTGCACGAGGGCGGTTCCCCGGGGCTGGCCCGGCGGGCCAGCGGGATGCGCAACATGATGGCGCCGCAGCCGGGCGGACTGTTCGCCGCTCTGGACGCGGCCCCGGACGCGGACGTGGTGTTCGTGGGGCACACGGGTCTGGACCGGATGGTGACGGTGGCGGACGTGTGGCGCGAACTGCCCATGGACAAGGAAATCGTGATGCACGGCTGGCACGTCCCTGCGGAGCGGGTTCCCCAGGGGCGCGCGGAGCGCGAACGGTGGCTCTACGACTGGTTCGAGACCATCGACGCGTGGGTCGACGAGAACCGTCCGGAGTGAGCCCGGCCGGGGCCACTCCAGCTGCTCCGGACCGAACCTCCCCCTTGACCTCAACAAATGTTGAGCATTCAAGGTGGTGGGTATGAGCACAATCGACATCGGCGCGGTGCTGCCCACCGCCATGAAAGAACTCACCGACACCCGCACCCCCGGCGTCGCCGGGGCCGCCGTCGCGGTGGAGGAGCACGGCCTGGAGTCCTTGTGGTTCGCCGACCTGGTCCTGGGAGACGGCACCCCGGCTCTGGAGCCGGCCCTGACCCTGGCCGCGACCGCCCCGGTCACCCGGCGGGTCCGGCTGGGCTTCGGGGTCCTGTCCGTCCCGCCCAGGCCCGCACCCTGGCTGGCCGCGCAGATCGCCACCCTCCAGCACCTGTCCGCGAACCGCCTCCTCCTGGGTGTGGGCATCGGCGGGTTCCCCGGCTCTCCGCTGTGGCGGGCGCTGGGCGTCCCCGCGAAGGGGCGCGGCCGGGCCACCGACGCGACCCTTGAGCTGCTGCCCCCGCTGGTCACCGGGGAGGATGTGCGTTTCGAGGAGGCCGACACGACGCTGCGGCTGGCACCGGCCGCGCCCATGCCGCCGGTCCTGGTGGGCGGGACCGAGAAGGCGTTCGACCGAATCCTGCGCCTGGGCGCCGGTTGGTTCCCCTCCTTGCTCTCCCCCACCGACCTCGGTGCGGCGGCCTCACGTCTGCGTGCACGCGCGGAGGAACGGGGTTTGCCCTCTCCCCCGGTGACTGTGGGAGGTCACCTCATCCTCGGCACCGGGAGTTCGGCCCGGAAGGCCTACGAGAGCCTGGTCCGGCAGCTCGTCGAGGAGCACGGCGTCCCCGAGGCGGAGGCTGCCCGAAGTCCCGTGCTGGCGCGCACACCCGAGGAGCTCGCCGAGCTCTACACCGCGTACGCGGAGGCCGGGGCCGACCGTGTCGTCGCGGGCGCGGACAACCTGGGGTGGGAGGAGCAGTTGGACTTCATCGGGCAGGCCCGCGCCCTGCTGCCCAGGTAGGCGCCCTCGCGTGTCCGTGCCGGGACGCACCACCAGGGTCGGAAACCGTCGGCGAGGAAGGCGGACGATGGGCGCGGAACGACCCGAACCCCTGCCCGGGCTGCCCGGAGGCCTGGCGGCGTGGTGGTTCCTGACGGTGGCGGTGTTCGCCGTGCACAACGCCGAGGAGTACCTGCGCGATCTGCCCGGCCGAGCACGCCCCGCCGTGGATCGCGGCGGTGCGCTCCGGGCAGGCCGGGTTCGGGGTGGCCGTGGGGCTGTTGACTCTGGCGGCGCTGCTGGCGGCCGTGCTGGCGGCCGCCCTCCAGCCCGCCTGGGGCGCGGGGGCGCTGGTCTGTTTCGCGGTGGTCCTGCTGGTCAACTCCGCCAGTCACCTGGCGATGAGCGCGCTCACGTTCTCCGCGATACCGGGGGTGTTGACCAGCCCGCTGCTCGTGGTGCTCGGCGCCTTCCCGGTGATACGGCTGCCCGGGGTCCGGGCCACCCGGCCGACGGTGCTGGCCACCGCACTGGTCGCGGTGTTCGCGACGGCGGGCACCCTGCTGTTGGCGGGCTGGCTGGTGTCCTGAACCCGGCGGGCTCAGGTCACGGGTCGACGGTCACCACGTACACGCCTTCGGAGGTGGCGACCACGACCTCGCGGTTCGGGACGGCCAGCAGGTCCTGGAACTTCCCCGGAACCTCCCAGGGGATCCGAGTGAGGGCGGGTTCCGGACGTTCCGTGTTCTCCGCGCCGTCAAGGAAACAGTGGACCAACCGGACCGGGCGGTGCTGTCCCGCCACGATGGGCACTTCCTCCCGAACCTGGGCGAAGACCGCGACCGGCTGCCCCTCCCACTCAGCCAGGGCGACCCCGGTCGGACCGCTCAGTCCGACCACCGGAGCCAGATCCGGTAGGGAGCGCACACACCCTTCCTGAGCGAGATAGGAGCGCCCGCCCACGGTGGCGACCACCGCCTCGTGGCCGTCCGCGTCGACCTGGCCCAGCATTTCGCCGTCGCTGACGCGGTACACGCGCACCCGGCCCTCCGGGATGATCTCCGGATAGCTCTGCGGGTCGTCATAGAAGAAATCGACGTACTCCTCGGCGGGCACGGCCAGCCAGGCCCCGTCCAGCGACATCCGCTCCCGGGAGCCGCTGTACAGCATGAAGGGATCGCACCAGTCGACGGCGGGCGCGGGCGAGTCCAGGTCCACCGTGCCCCAGGCGCAGCTCGAGCTGCCGGCATTGTCCAGGAGGTACAGGCGATCGCGCCCCCGCACCCGGGCCACGGCCAGGTCGTCCAGGGAACGGCCATCGCCCACCGCCGGAAGCGGGAACCTCTCCACAAACGCACCGTCCCGGGAGTCGCTGACGACCAGGGCCGCCGACTCGACATGAGCCAGCAGCGGCGCGGGCCAGCGTTCGGGGATATCAGCCAGGCAGATCGTCTCCCACATGCCGAAGACGGGGCCGAGGGGTTCGCGAGTGCGCAGGTCGAAGGAGCGTGTGGGGCACCCCGACCCGTCTCGGTTCCCAGGGGTGGCGTCGTGGACAACGAGGGTGTCACCGGCCCGGAACAGGCGGGCCCAACCCAGTTCCCGCTCCCACAACCGCGTCACGCGCACGCCCGACCATCCTTCGTCCCGGAGCTGTCCCACCACACGCTATCGACGGCCCGTCCTCCGCCCCCCCCGGCGTCCAGGGCCGCTCAGCACCGAACCGGTTCCGTTCCCGTTCCGGCGCCCCGCCCTGACCGCCTCAGACGGTCACGTGCAGCGCGTACACGCCCTCCGTGGTGGCCAGGACGACCACCCGGTCCGGGGCCGCGACCAGGTCCTCCAGCTCGCCCGGCCAGGTATCGGGGATCTCGGCGACGGGCTGGCCGGGCCGGTCCAGGTAGCGCACACGCAGCCGGTCCAGGTACCAGGAACCCAGACCGCCGGGGCGGGCGTCCTCCTCCTGGTAGACGGCGACGGCCTCGCCGTCCCACTCCACCAGGGAGACCAGGGTGCGCGGGCCGCCGAGCTCGGCGACCAGTTCCAGGTCGGGCAGGGAGTGGATGCGACCGGCCACCGCCAGCAGCGAGCGGCCGCCGACCCGGGCGGCCACGGTCTCGGAGTCGGCGTGGCTCTCCACCTCGCCGAGGTACTCGCTGTCCTCCAGCCGGTACACGCGTTCGCGGGGGTGTTCGTAGTCGGCGAGGACGACCGGGTCGAAACCCGGGTCCTGGCCGGGGGCGACCAGGAAGTCACCGGCGAAGGACATGCGCTCGCCACGGGCTTCGTGGCCCGGGCGGGAGTCGGCGAGGTCGGGCACGGTCGCCCCGGTGTGCGGGTCCACCGCCCACCATCGGGTGCCGCCGTCTCCGTCCTCACCGAAGAGGAAGACGACCGCCTCCTTGTCCAGGACGCGCAGCGCGACGTCGTCGGGCCACAGCTCCCCCGGTTCGGCCAGGTCGGTCTCCAGCAGGGGACTGCCGGTACGCGGGTCGCGCACGCTCACCGAGCGACGCGAGGCCTGGACCAGCACCGTGTCCGGCCACCCCTCCCCTTCGGGCGACCGTGCCAGGTTGACCGGACCCTGAACTTCGAAGGCCGTGCCGAGCGGGCGCAGCGATCGGGTGTCGAAGGCCCGGGCCTCGTAACGCGACTTCCTGGGGTCCGGATTGGGGTCGACGTCGCCGTGCACGAGGACCGTCCGGTCCGCCAGGAACAGGCGCGGAAACCTCAACCCCCTGCGCCACAGCCGTTCCGCGCGCACGAGTGGACCTCCCCCGGTTCTGCCGAATCTTCCGTACGTACTGTCGCCACGAAAACCGTAGCGGGTGGCGGAACGGGCCGCCCCCGGATCGGGCGGGCCGTCGGCCGGACCGGCGCGGTGTGCAACGCTTCCTACCGTTTCCGTGACCTGCGACATTATCCGAAACCGGTCGGCATGCCCGGGGAAAGCGCTTCTTTCGTCAGCTGTCCGGTTCGCTCCGGGGAGAGAACAGGGAGGGATCCGAGAGGAAAAACCGGGACCCGCGGGGGCTCACCAAGAACGGGTTCGGCGTGGCAGACTCCCCGGACAGAGGTCAACGGCGACAGGGGTGTGCGCGTGTCGGAGTTCCGGGTGACGGTGTGTGCGGCGGACGAGCTGGAGCGCGAGGAGGTGCTCGCCCTGTACCGGTCGGTGGGGTGGAGCGCCTATACCGAGTCCCCGGAGGTGCTCCTGCGGGCACTGGCCGGGTCGCACCGGCTGGTGAGCGCCCGACGGGAGGGTGCGCTCGTGGGTCTGGCCCGGTCGATCTCCGACGGCGCCACGATCGTCTACCTCCAGGACGTGCTGGTACACCCGGACGAGCAGCGCCGCGGGGTGGGCCGCCAGTTGCTGGACGAGCTGTTCACGGGGTACGCCGGGGTACGCCAGCGGGTGCTGGTCACCGATGACGAGGACCGGCAACGCACCTTCTACGAGAGCCTGGGGTTCGTGGAGGTCCACGACCACGCCCCGCCGTTGCGTTCGTTCGTGCGCTTCGCTTGAGGGGCGGGACCCGGCTCCGCACACCGGGCGGCACCGGGGTCGCCCTCGCGACGGACGGGTGCCGACGGGCCGCCTCCCCACGAGGGGAAAGCAGCCCGGCGACACTCGATGCGACCGGTCGGCCGGTCGGCCGGTCAGCGCGGAAGGCGCTCGGCCAGCCAGGCCTCGACGTCGGCGGCCGAACGCGGCAGACCGGCCGACATGACCGTGCGGCCCTCCTCGGTGACCAGGACGTCGTCCTCGATGCGCACGCCGATGCCGCGCAGCTCCTCGGGGACGGTGAGGTCGTCGGGCTGGAAGTACAGGCCCGGCTCGACGGTGAGCACCATGCCCGGCTTGAGCTCGCCGTACAGGTGCACCTCCTGGCGGGAGACCGCGCAGTCGTGCACGTCCAGGCCGAGCATGTGACCGGTGCCGTGCAGCGTGTAGCGGCGCTGCAGGCCCAGCTCCAGGACGCGGTCGACCGGGCCCTCCAGCAGGCCCCACTCGACCAGGCCCTCGGCGAGCGCGCGCTGGGAGGCCTCGTGGAAGGCCCTGAAGGGCCGACCCGGGGCCACGGCCGCGATTCCGGCCTCCTGCGCCTTGTACACCAGGTCGTAGACCTTGCGCTGGATGTCGGTGAAAGTACCCGAGACCGGCATGGTGCGGGTGACGTCGGCGGTGTAGAGGGTGGTGGTCTCCACTCCGGCGTCCAGCAGGAGCAGGTCGCCGTCGCGGACCGGGCCGTCGTTGCGGGTCCAGTGCAGAGTGGTGGCGTTGGGGCCGGAGGCGGCGATGGTGCCGTAGCCGACGTCGTTGCCCTCCACCCGGGCGCGCAGGAAGAACGTGCCCTCCACGAAACGCTCGGAGGTGTCCTTGGCCTGCGGCAGAGCCTTGGCCACGTCACCGAATCCGCGCACGGTGGCGTCCACGGCCAGCTGGAGCTGGGCGATCTCCCACTCGTCCTTGACCAGGCGGTGGTCGGCCAGGGCGACGCCGAGGTCCTCGTCCAGCTGAGCGGACTTGGCGCGGGCCTGGTCGTCGGCGTCGGCGCGCAGCTCGTCCACCAGGGCGTCGAGCTCGGCGTCGTGGCCGCGCACGATACGGGTGGTGCCCGAGGCGTCGGCGCGCAGGGCCCCGGGCAGGGTGCGCACGTCGGCGGTGGGCACGCCGAGCAGGTCGGAGGCCTCGCCGAGGCTGTTGCGGCGGCCGGTCCACAGCTCGCCGTAGCCGCCGAGCCAGAACTCGCCGTTGTCGCGGTTGGAGCGCGGTTTGAGGTAGAGGACCACGTCGTGGCCGCCGTCGGCCCGGGGGGTGAGCACCAGGCAGTTGCCGTCGGTGGTGTCACCGGTCAGGTAGGCGTAGTTGGTGGCGGCCCGGAAGGGGTACTCGGTGTCGTTGGAGCGGGTCAGGAGCTGACCGGACGGGATGACCAGGCGGTCGCCGGGGAAGGCGGCGCTGAGCGCGGCGCGGCGGCGGGCGGTGTGCTCGGCCTGCTCGATCGGCTCCAGGTCACGCAGCTCGGTGTCGGCCCAGCCGGTGGTCATCCACGCGGCGAGCTCGTCGGAGACCGACTGCGCCTGGCCGTTCTTTCGTGGACTGAACACGGGGGCGTTCGCCTCGGCCTCGGGACGCTGCTGCTCGCTCACGTTGTGACTCTCCAGAATTGGTCGAAAGGGTGCGGGATGCTCTGGCCGCGGGTGGCGGCCGTGGGCCGGGCCGGTGTCCTGCGGCCTGGCCCTGTCCTTCATCGTACGGGTGTGTTCGTACCCCTGTCCGCTCCCCGGACATAGCGCTGCCCATAACGTGCGCCCCACTAGGATCGGGCCCGCACGGGCCCCTGACCAGGTAACTCCGGCCAGGCGACCGCGGCCAGGCGGCTCCGGTCTGCCAGCCCCGCTCAGACCGCTGCGGCCAGGCCAGGGGCCGCAGGGACCGGTCCGGCTGCGCCGCTCAGTCCCCCAGGTCGTGGGCGAAGGGGATCGCCTTGGGGTAGGGGAGGTCCTCGACGGTGGTCGGGTCCACCCACCGGTAGCCGATCCGCTCGTACAGGGCGACCGCCTCGGGCTGGGAGGGTCCGGTGAACAGCATGACCCGGGTGTATCCGAGGTCGCGCGCGGCCTCTTCGAGGGCGGTCATGATCTGCCGTCCAAGGCCGCGCCGCCGGTGCCGGGCGGAGGTCCAGATGCGTTTGAACTCGACGGTGTCGGCCTGGCCGACCCGGTCCTTGCGGTAGGGGCGCAGAGCTCCGCCGGCGACGACCTCGCCGTCGAGTTCGGCCAGGACCAGGCATCCGTGCGGGGCGACGAACTCGGTGACCGGGTAGCGGCTGAGCTCGTTGGCGGCCCCCTCGGCCCCGTAACGCTCGGTGTACTCCTCCAGGAGCCCGGCGAGCAGGCCCGCCACCCGGGGATCGTCGTGGGCCACCCGCAGCATGCGCACGTCACCGTTGTGCATGCCGGCACCGCCCGCTCCGCGGGTGCCCGTTCCGGCATCCGCCCTGGTGTTGGTCTCGGTCATCGGTGTCCCTCTCACACGCTTCCCGTCCGTTGGTCCGCGGGAATACTACGGCCCGTCACGGACCCCGCCGAGTCGCGCACCGGGGTGGGAGCTTCACGCAGATGACACCCCCGTTTCGGTGGAGTCACGGCGTTCCGGCTAGTGTTCGAGCATGTCAGTCAGCGAACGCACCCTGTTGGGCCCGGGCCCGAGCAATCCGTACCCGGAGGCGACTCTGGGTCTGGCAGCTCCCCTGCTGGGTCATCTGGACCCCGAATTCATCACCCTGCTGGAACGCGCCTGCGGGCGACTGCGTTCCCTGTGGGGCACCGAGAACCCGCTCACACTGCCGCTGTCCGGCACCGGTTCCCTCGGGATGGAGACCGCCTTCGCCAACACCGTTCGCGACGGCGACGTGGTGGTCGTGGCCGTGAACGGGCTGTTCGGCGAGCGGATGTGCGAGGTGGCCGGGCGTTACGGCGCCGAGGTGGTCCGGGTGGACCACGAGTGGGGCCGGCCCGTGGACGTCCAGCGCGTCCTGGACGCCCACCCCGCGCCGAGGATCGTGGCGGCGGTGCACGCGGAGACCTCCACCGGCGTGGTCAGCGACATCGGAGCCCTGGGCCGCGCCTTGCGGGAGCGTTCGGACGACACCCTGTTGCTGGCCGACTGCGTCACCTCCCTGGGCGGCATGCCGATGGCCCTGGACGAGTGGGAGGTGGACATCGCCTACTCCGGCACGCAGAAGTGCCTGGGCGTGGCCCCGGGGCTGGCGCCCTTCACCTTCTCCGAGCGGGCCTGGGAGCGCCGGGTGCAGGCCCCGCCCGTGTGGTATGTCGACCTCGGCCTCCTGGGCGCCTACGTGCGCGGCGGCCCGGGCGGGCGCGCCTACCACCACACCGCGCCGACCGCGATGGTGGCTTCCCTGGACGCGGGTCTGGCCCGGATCGAGGAGGAGGGCCTGGAGGCCGTGGCGGCCCGCCACGAGGCGGCTGGTGCGCGGCTGCGCGAAGGACTGCTGGAGATGGGCCTGGAGCTGTTCGCCGCCGAGGGCCACCGTCTGTCGCAGCTGACGTCGGTGCGCGTGCCGGAGGGCGTGGACTCGGGCAAGGTACGCGAGCGGCTGCTGCGCGAATACGGCCTGGAGATCGGCGCGGGCGTGGGCCCCTACGCGGCGACGGTGTGGCGCATCGGCCTGATGGGCCACAACGCCCGCCTGGACCGTGCCGAACTGGCCCTGGCCGCCCTGCGCCGCGTCCTGGACCGGTAAAGGGACCTCGGTCCTGAAAGACCAGGTTTCCACGCCCAACAAGGCGATGAAATAGCTGGACCGCTGGATCGGCGCTGACCGCCGAGTCGGGGCGGGCGGGGATTCCCGCCCGCCCCGACTGTTGCGGGTGGCGCTCAGGCCTCGACGGGGACCCGCTGGGCGGGGGCGTCCGGGGAGCGGAAGGTGGTGCGGGACCGCAGGGCGCGGAATCCGTTCTCCACCTGGTATCCGGCTGCCAGGAGCCGCTCTCTGGCCTCGTCCGCGCTGCGTACCGTGGCCTCGTCGAAGATCAGGTTGTAGTAGCGCTCGGGGACCCGGTTGAGCCCTGAGCGCAGTGCCCGCAGGCCCGCGGTGGCCACGGGGTCCGCTCCGGGGAGCTCCGGGAGCATGCCGTAGGCGCGGCGCGCCCAGGCGGGCAGGGTGGCGTAGGACAGTGCGCCCACCGGGAACCAGAGCGGTTTGAGCGGGGCCAGCCAGGCGAGTTGTTCGGGGACCTTGGGCCAGAGCAGGAAGCGCACCGCCTGGCGGGCCTCGGGGGTCACGCTCAGGCTCGGTCGGACCTTGGCGAGGTAGCGGCGCATGTCGGCGACGTTGCGGGGAACGTCGCTCGGGTCCAGACCGACGTAGGTGGCGGTGTGCGCCTGTTCGTCGAGGTAGCGGTCGAGGTCGACGGTGCTGAGTTCGAGCCCCGCTCGGTGGCAGGTCTCCAGGTAGGAGGTGACCTCGGCGCAGTGCACCCACACGAGCAGGTCGTGCTGGTCGACCCGGTGGAGCCTGCCGGTGGCGGGGTCGGTGAAGCTCAGGGAGCGGTGGACGCGGCGGATGTGCTCGCCGAGGGTGTCGGCCTCGGACAGACTGCCGTAGGTGGTCACCGCCACGAAGTGGGCGGTGCGCAGCAGGCGGCCGGTGGGGTCGGTTCGAAAGTCGGAGCGCTGCCAGACTCCCTGCATGGCGATCGGGTGCAGTGCCTGGAGCATCAGGGCGCGCACGCCCGCCACCCACATCGAACGGTCCAGATGCACTCTCCAGGTGACGCTCTCGGGGGCCGCGACCGTCGGCTGCATCCTGTCTCCTCCGGGGTTGCGTGGGGGCCGGGCGGGGGTTCGCCCGGGTTTCGCACCGTGTTGCAAGAAAACCGTGTGACGAGAAACCTTGTGGCAGAGCACTTCCACGATACGTCCGCTCCCCCGGGTCGATCCGCCGGGTCGGCCGGCGGGGTGGCCGGGCCGGTCAGCGGGCCGGCCGGGTCGGGCACACCGATCCGTGACCCGCGCTTGAGCGAACCCTGAGCTGGTGCGGGTGGAGGGTGGGAAGCAGATCGCCCCGTTCCCAGCGGCGGTCCTCTCCCTCGCAGGTTTCCCGTTCTTCGCGGAAGGAGTCCGCACCATGGCCACCACGAGCAGCGGAACCGGTTTCGACCTCGCTACCTTCCGGCGAGCCCTGGAGGAGGGTGACACCGACACCCTCATCAGCCAGTTCGCCGACGACGCCGACATCGAGACCGTCGACCGCCGTACCCCGCCCAGCATGCCCACCGTCATCCACGGGCGCGACTCCATCGAGTACTACATGCGACAGGTGTACTCGATGGACACCGACCACGAGATCCTCCAGTGCGTCATGGAGGGCGACCACGCCGCCTACACGGAGCGCTGTACCTACCCGGACGGCCTCACGGTCATGAGCATGACCATGCTGGACCTGACCGACGGCCGGATCACCCACCAGTCGACCGTCCAGGCATGGGACGAGGAGGCCCCGGACACGCCCCGGGTGGTCGACTTCGCGACCACCGACGCCCGCGTGGAGTTCGACCACGGGCACACCGAGGCCGTGCGCCTGGCCGGGCAGTTCCTCAACCGGATGACCCTGGAGCCGGGTTGGCGCTGGTCCGAGCACAGGGGCGCCGAAGCCGGTACCGACCTGTGCATGCGCACCCACACCTGCCTGGGTATGGAGGGCACGCTGGCGTTCCGGACCGCGGACGGCGAGGAGCAGCGGGTCGGGCCCGGCCAGGTGGCGTTCATCCCGCCCGGCCACGACGCCTGGGTGGAGGGCGACGAACCCGCGGTCATCGTCGAGTGGAGCATGGACCGGTAGACCCACGGGAGACGCGGCGCCACCGGAGACGCCGGAGAACGGGCAGGCGCCCGGGCCCGGCTGTCCGGTCGGCCCAGGCCGCGTGACCTGGGTGCACTGACCGGGGAGGCCGGTAGGCGCGGGCCGACCGGTCCGGGTCAGTTGCTCTGGGTGCGCAGGTAGGCCAGGACCGCCTGGACGCGGCGATGGATGTCGTCGTCGGGCGGCAGGTCGAGCTTGGCCAGGATGTTGCCCACGTGCTTGCCCACCGCCGCGTCGCTGACCACCAGCTTGCGGGCGATGGCGCCGTTGGAGTGGCCCTCCGCCATCAGTTCCAGTACCTGGCGTTCCCTGGCGGTCAGCCGTTCCAGCGGGTCGGAGCTGCGGCGCAGCAGCTGCCGGACGACTTCGGGGTCCACGAAGGTCGCGCCCTCCACGACCCTGCGCAGCACCGAGGCGAACTCACGGACGTCGCCCACCCGCTGTTTGAGCAGGTAGCCCACACCCTTGCCGTCACCGGAGTCGAGCAGGTCGGTGGCGTAGCTGAGTTCCACGTACTGGCTGAGCGCCACCACGGCCAGCCCGGGGTTCTCCTGACGCAGCCGGACCGCGGCGCGCAGCCCCTCGTCGGTGAAGTCCGGGGGCATCCGGATGTCGGTGACGACCAGACCGGGCCGGTGCTCGGTGACCGCCCCGACCAGGGCCTCGCCGTCCTCGACCGCGGCGACCACGGGGAAGCCGAAGCGCTCCAGGACACCCACCAGACCTTCGCGCAGCAGAACGCCGTCCTCCGCGAGCACGGTCGGTACGGGGGTCACGGCGTCGGGTCCGCTGGAATCGGTCCGCACGGCAGCTCCACTCGGATTCGGGTCGGCCCGCCTTCTGGGCTCGTGAGCCCCATTGTGCCGCCCATCACGGCCACCCGGTCACCGAGTCCGGTCAGCCCGCTGCCCCGGTCGGCGTCGGCCCCGCCCACCCCGTCATCGGTGACCTCCACCGTGAGGGTGGCCGTAGCGGCCCCCTGGACGGCCCCGACCGACCGGACGTCGCCGGAGGCCAGGTGCGCGCGGACGGTCACGGCGGTGGCCTCGGCGTGCTTGTAGACGTTGGTCAGCGCCTCGGCGACCACGAAGTAGGCGGTGCCCTCCACGTGCGGGGGCAACCGGTACGGGATCGCGGTCTCGACGGTGACCGGGACCGGGCAGTGGTCGGCAAGCTCCTGGAGCGCGTTGTGCAGTCCGCGGTCGGTGAGCACGCGCGGGTGGATGCCGCGCACCAGCTCGCGGATCTCGTCGATGAGCTCGTCGGCCTTGGCCTGGGCGGCGACGACCCTGCGGTCGGCCGGGGAACCCTCCTCCAGTTCGATACGGGCCATGCCCAGGTCCATGCTGAGCGCCACGAGCCGCTGTTGGGCGCCGTCGTGCAGGTCGCGTTCGATCCTGCGGCGCTCGTACTCGAAGGCGTTGACCAGGCGGGCCCGTGACTCGGTGACCTGGTCGAGTTCGGCCCGCAGCTCCTCCTTGGGCGGGCCGACCAGGAGGGCGCGGGCGATGACGCCGTGGCCGTAGGACATGGCCCCGCAGCTGTAGAGGAGCAGGGCCACCACCAGCGGGGAGAGCAGGGCGTAGGGCAGTGCTTCGAGCGGGGTGGTGAGGGTGGTCCAGGCCATGGCGATGGCGGTCTCGTTCTCGTTGAGCAGGATGAGGGGGGTGACCGCCAGGGCGACGGTGACGCTGGCCAAGGTGAACGTCACCAGGAAGGCGACCCCGACGAGCGGGAACATGACCGCGGCGTAGGCGACCTCGCGCCAGGTCGCGGCCTCGGCGTAACGCGTGCGGATCCAGCCCCACAGGCCGGGCGGCGGCATACGGTGTCCGCTGCCGTTCTCACCGGGCATCACCAGGTACAGGCGGCGGCGTTCCAGGGCACCCAGCGGGATGGCCACGAGCGGGGCGAAACAGAGCACCATGAACAGGCCGGAGAGAAACGCGAAGGTGAGTTCGCCGGTCGAGGTCCCGGTCCCGATCATCGAGACGAAGAAGGTCCAGGGCATGTACACGGGTATCGCCACGAGGAACAGGGCGCCCCCGACCAGCAGGGTGGTCAGTACATAGGCCAGAGACCGCCAGGGCCAGGCCGAGAGCAGGTATCTGGGGCTGGCGAGAGCCTTGAGCAGAGTACTCGGTGCTCTTCTGTGGACGTTCCGCGTGTTCATGGGCCCAACGCTAGGACGCCGTCCCCGGGCGGGGACATCCGCCGGGCCCGCCGGTTCACGGTAGGGACGGCCCTACCCGGGCGCTGGGGGCGGACCTGTGCGCACCCGCCCCAGCTCAGGGCGATAGAGTGACACGACGTGAGCGCGAAACCTGTGATCCCCGATGTCCTGGCCGCCCGCTACGCGTCCGCGGAGCTGACCCGGCTGTGGTCCCCCGAATACAAGGTGGTCGCCGAACGGCGGCTGTGGCTGGCTGTACTGCGTGCGCAGGCGCGTCTGGGCGTGGACGTCCCGGACGGTGTGGTGGAGGACTACGAGAAGGTCCTCGAGCAGGTCGACCTGTCCTCCATCGCCGAGCGCGAGCGAGTCACCCGGCACGACGTCAAGGCCCGGATCGAGGAGTTCAACGCCCTCGCCGGGCACGAGCACGTGCACAAGGGCATGACCTCGCGCGACCTGACCGAGAACGTCGAGCAGCTCCAGGTCCGCGACAGCCTGCTGCTGGTGCGCGAGCGCGTGGTGGCTCTGCTGGCCCGGCTCGGCCGCCTGTCCGCCGAGTACGGCGAGACGGTCATGGCGGGCCGTTCCCACAACGTGGCCGCGCAGGCCACGACGCTGGGTAAGCGGTTCGCGTCGATCGCCGACGAGGTGCTGGTGGCCCACGGCCGCCTGGAGGAGCTGATCGCCCGGTACCCGCTGCGCGGGATCAAGGGCCCGGTGGGCACCGCCCAGGACATGCTGGACCTGCTCGGCGGTGACCGCGCGGCACTGAACACCCTGGAGAACGAGGTCGCCGCCCACCTGGGCTTCGAGCACCGGTTCACCAGTGTGGGCCAGGTGTACCCGCGTTCGTTGGACTTCGAGGTGCTCACCGCCCTGGTGCAGCTGGCCGCCGGGCCGTCCTCGCTGGCCAAGACGATCCGCCTGATGGCCGGGCACGAGCTGGTCACCGAGGGCTTCGCCGAGGGCCAGGTCGGTTCGTCCGCGATGCCGCACAAGATGAACACGCGTTCGTGCGAGCGGGTCAACGGTCTCACCGTGATCCTGCGCGGTTACGCGTCGATGACCGGTGAGCTGGCGGGCGACCAGTGGAACGAGGGCGACGTGTCGTGCTCGGTCGTGCGCCGGGTGGCGCTACCGGACGCGTTCTTCGCCTTCGACGGCCTGGTGGAGACCATGCTGACGGTGCTGGACGAGTTCGGTGCCTTCCCCGCGGTGATCTCGGCGGAGCTGGACCGCTACCTGCCGTTCCTGGCCACCACGAAGATGCTGATGGCCGCGGTGCGGGCCGGTGTGGGCCGCGAGACCGCGCACGAGCTCATCAAGGAGCACGCGGTGGGCTCGGCCCTGGCCATGCGGCAGGAGGGCGTGGGCAACCAGCTGCTGGACCGGCTGGCCGCCGACGAGCGCTTCCCGCTGGACCGCGCCGCCCTGGACGCGCTGCTGGCCGACCGGATCACCTTCACCGGTGCCGCCGCCGACCAGGTCGACTCGGTGGTGTCCCGGATCGGGGAGATCACCTCCGCCCGTCCCGAGGCCGCCGCCTACACCCCGGGTTCGATTCTGTAGGCCCGCTCCGACCCAGAGGGCCCGGCCCCACTGCCGAGCGGGATTCTGTTGGTTAATTCCGGAGTGGGGCCTGGGCGGGGCCTGTGTTTCGGGTTGCGGTTCCCCCGTTTCCCGCCGCTTGATGGTTGCCGTCTGCGCTGCGCGCGTCAAGGTCGTTCGTCCTCGCTTCGCTGCGGGCGCTCCACCTTGACCCGCTTCGCTACGACGGCGGTTGGCGGCTGTCGGGAAACGGGGGAGGAGTGGTCCGGGGTGGTAGACGGGCCCCCAGGGGCCCAACGGCAACCACCTCGGCCTTCGGCCGGTGCCCTCCCCACCCCTGCGCGGATCGGGTCGCGTGTCGCGGCCGGTCATGCGTGCCGGCGAACACCACCAGCGGCCCTCCGAGCCCTCGGGCACGGTTTCGGACCCTGTTTCAAAGATGATCTTGCTACCAGAAGCGAAATCAGCGCCGAACTTGCTTCTGGTAGCAAGATCACCGGGGATGAGGGGGTTTCGGAAGCAGCGGACAACCCCAGGCGCGGGTTACGGACACCCCGGCTTCCTCAGGGCCAACACCACAGCGCTGAACCCAACCCTCGCTGCCGCTTTTCCGTCCGGGCGAATGACCGGCCGCGACACGGCCAGGCGTTGCGCTCCGGACTGGGGAGGGCACCGGCCGAAGGCCGAGGTAGTTGCCGTTGGGCCCCTTGGGGGCCGTTGGCCACCCCGGACCACACCTCCCCCGTTTCCCGACAGCCGCCAACCGCCGTCGCAGCGAAGCGGGTCAAGGTGGAGCGCCCGCAGCGAAGCGAGGACGAACGACCTTGACGCGCGCAGCGCAGACGGCAACCATCAAGCGGCGGGAAACGGGGGAACCGCAACCCGAAACACAGGCCCCAAGCCCCCGGCTCTACCCAGGCCCCCGGCTCCACACAGCCCCCAACGCTGCGGATTCGCCAACAGCATCCCGAGCGGTACCGTGACCCTTTTCGACATCTGGGTATGACACAGTTCACTTAAGCTAACACTGGGTTTGAAAGTTAACGCCTATTACGGTGTGCATGTAGGCGCACCCCCTCTGCACCTGGAGAACCCCTGTGATCGACCCCGACTCCTTCGGCATCGCGCTGACCGCGCTGGCGGTCATCGCCGCGATGGTGATCGCCTTCGGCCTGGCGATCCTGTCCGACATGGCCATGCGCCGCCGCGAGGACCGCGCGGCCGCCGTGAACCGGCACTCCACGGAAGACTGATCCGACGGCCCCGGAGCGGAAGCCCTCTCAGACACGAGCGGCCAGACGCAAGGGCTCGTGAGCGCACCCTGTGCGCCCTGGTGGTCGCCGCCACGAACCGTGGCGTCCACCTGCTCGGGCCCCGACGACCGCCCCGGCTGCCCGCGCTTCATGCGGCGATCGCGAAAGGGTCATCAGCACCTAGGCGACAGTCATGGCTCTCCGTAATTTGGCCGAGGACGCGAGGATTGCCCTGCTGTACGACACCCACCGAACCACGAACGTGGCATCGGCTACCGGGGCCGCCGCACCGAACTCTCACTCTGCGTGTTCAGGACCGTCGAATTCGGTCATTCAGGTCGAGCCGAGACCCCGGCCTCGCTATGGTGCTGATGCGCCGCACCGTGCGGCACGGTGATCGGCGCCCGCTCCGCCCTCCCCTTGACCTGAGACGGAGCACCCTTGTCCCTTCCTCCGCATGTACCGGGTCCGCCCCCGGAACCCAGTAGGAAGCTGTCCCCGCTGGCCAAGATCGGGCTGGGCTGCGGTGGCTGTGCCTCCCTGGCCTTCTTCGGGTTCTTCGGGCTGGTCATCCTCGGGTTGCTCCTACCTTCCCCACCGCCGGACGAGGGATCCGTGGCCGTGTCCGTGTCTGAGTCCCCCTCGGCGGAACCGGAGCTCGAACTGGTGGGGCTGCGCCTGCCGAAGGCTCAGGAGCTGGTGGCCGAAGCCGACCTCGAGCTCGGGGACCTGGTACTCGCCGCGACTGGCGAGGACGTGGAGTGGACCCGCTCGGCGATGGTCGTGTGCGGTCAGGACGTGACGGAGGAAGCGGCCGAACTGGCCGTGGTGCCCGAGGGTGTGGACTGCCCCGAGGACGGTGAGGCCGCCGAGGAGTGGCCCGAGCTGCCGGAGTTCACCGACGGGACCGTCGACGAGGCCGGCGAATGGATCGATGCCGCGGGCCTGAGGGTGGCGGTCGAGAGCGCCTTCGGGGATGTGGACGCCCCGGACCCGGCGGACGCCGCCGGGGACACCGTGTGCGGGCAGTCCCCCGGCAGGGGCGAGAAGACGGCACCGTTCTCCGACACCCTCGAAGTGGAGCTCTTCGTCGTCTCCGACGACACGGACTGCCCCGAGCAGATCGGTGACCCCAGCCCCACACCCGAGCCGGAGCCCGAGCCCGAGCCTGAACCCGATCCGGAACCCGAGCCCGCTCCGGCCCCCGAGCCGGAACCCGCCCCCGAGCCCGATCCCGAACCCGCCCCGGCTCCCGTGCAGGGCGTGCACCCGGGGGCGTTCTGCTCACAGCACTGGCAGTACGGCCACACGAACAACGGCACGCTGATGCGGTGCACCACCACGGCGGAGGACGACCGCTTCCGCTGGCGCGCCGCCTGACCGGCACGGACGAGCACCGGATCAGTGTGTTCGGGACACGGCGGCCGCGACCCCGCGTCGGCGTAAGGGGCGGTACGGACGAGTGCTGGTGTGCCCCGCTCCCGGCCGCCCCTTCAACTCCGCCACGCCTTCCTCAGACGAGGGCGAGAACCAGATCCCGGCAGGCACGGGCGCACTCGCGGCACACCTGGGCGCAGACCCGGCAGTGCTCGTGGGCCTGCGCGTGTTCCTCGCACTCCGCGGCGCACCTGTCACAGGCCTGGGCACACGCCTCCAGAACCGACGTGACGAAACCATCCTCCTCGGCGGTCCGCCGCACGAGCACACGCTGGGTGGTCTCACAGACGTCGGCGCAGTCGAGGTCGGAACGGGCGCAGGAGACCAGTTCGGCCACCTCGCCCTCCCGCATGCAGGCGTCCGCGCACACCACGCAGACCTGAGCGCAGAGCCCGCAGGCCTCCACCGCCGCCCGCACCTTCTCCCCCACTCCCTCCGGATCGTCGGGGTGGGCGTACAGCATCTGTCCGAGCACACTCATGATCGCTACCTCCTGTTCTCGTGTTCACCGTTGTTTCCTGATAAATGCCCTGCTAAGCGGGGCGCCGTGGACCAGGTATCCCAGACGTACCGTCGGACCGGTGAGTTCTCCTGGGGTTCGGCGAGCAGTCGCAACCCGTGTTCCACGTGTTCGGGCACGGGTTCGCGTTCGCACAGAACCCACGGGAGTCCGGCCAGGGCCTCGGCAACGGCAAGCGCACTCGTGGAGGCGGCCGGGAAGCGCACCCGAGCCGGGCCCTCGTCCGCGGCCCGCCCCGGGGCCCGGCGCCGGCCAGGGCCTCAGCCCGAGGTTCCGGCCTGTCCCCGGTAGACCAGGCTGCGGGAACTGGCCACCGTGTAACGAGCACCACCGCCATCAGTGGTACGCAGAAGCAGAATCTCCGTACCCGCCTCCACAGTGGCCAGGGGCAAGCGGGCACCGTCGAGGGGGCCACCGATCACCTCGAACGCGTCACGGTGCCGCCCGCTCAGGCAGAACAGTACGACCGCCGCGACCAGAACCCCGGCGGCGGCGACGAATACGGTCCCCCCGGTCCAGGTCCACAGCATCATCAGACCTGCCGCGGACAACAGGAGGGAGAAGACCACGGCGGAGCGTCTTCTCGGAAGAACCGCGCCGGCCAGCGGGGCACTCGTGCTCACGACAGGGTTCTCCTCCTCATTCACCGCGCGGTGTCTCCTCTTCGGCGTGCTCACGTGCGTTCCGGATCGGTTTTGACAGGAGAGGCCGCATACGGGTGGTTGAGGTCGAAGGCCGGACGCTCGGACCGGATCCGGGGCAGCGACGTGAAGTTGTGTCGCGGCGGCGGGCAGGAGGTCGCCCACTCCAGCGAGTTGCCGTAGCCCCACGGGTCGTCGACGTTGACCATCGGCGCGTTCTTCGCGGTGATGTACATGTTCCAGAAGAAGATGAGCGTCGAGGCCGCGAGCACGAACGACGAGATCGAGGAGATCTGGTTGAGCTCCGTGAAGCCGTCCCCGGGCAGGTAGTCCGCGTAACGACGCGGGAAGCCCATGGCACCCAGCCAGTGCTGGACCAGGAAAGTGCCGTGGAAGCCCAGGAACAGCAGCCAGAAGTGGAACTTGCCCAGCTTCTCGTTGAGCATCTTGCCGGTGAACTTGGGCCACCAGAAGTAGAAGCCCGCGAACATCGCGAACACCACGGTGCCGAACACCACGTAGTGGAAGTGCGCCACCACGAAGTAGGAGTCGGTGACGTGGAAGTCGATGGGCGGCGAAGCCAGCAGCACACCGGTCAGACCACCGAAGAGGAAGGTGGCCAGGAAGCCGATACTGAACAGCATGGGCGTCTCGAAGGTGAGCTGTCCGCGCCACATCGTCCCGATCCAGTTGAAGAACTTCACACCGGTGGGGACCGCGATGAGGAACGTCATGAACGAGAAGAACGGCAGGAGTACCGCGCCGGTCGGGAACATGTGGTGGGCCCACACGGTCACGGACAGACCGGCGATGGCGATGGTGGCCGCCACCAGGCTCTTGTAACCGAAGATCGGCTTGCGGCTGAACACCGGCAGGATCTCGGTGACGATACCGAAGAACGGCAGCGCGATGATGTACACCTCGGGGTGACCGAAGAACCAGAACAGGTGCTGCCAGAGGATGGCACCGCCGTGCTCGGCGTTGAAGACCTGGGTGCCCACCATGCGGTCAGCGCCCAGAGCGATCAGGGCCGCGGTCAGGACCGGGAACGCGATGAGCACCAGGACACTGGTGAGCAGGGTGTTCCACACGAAGATCGGCATGCGGAACATCGTCATACCGGGCGCGCGCATGCACAGACCGGTGGTGATGAAGTTGACCGCACCGAGGATCGTGCCCAGACCGGAGACGATCAGGCCCAGGATCCACAGATCACCGCCCAGGCCCGGCGAGCGGACCGCGTCGGACAGCGGGGTGTAGGCGAACCAGCCGAAGCTGGCCGCGCCACCCGGGGTCAGGAACCCGCCGAGGACGATGAGGCCGCCGAACAGGAACAGGTAGTAGCTGAACAGGTTCATCCTGGGGAAGGCCACATCGGGGGCGCCGATCTGCAGCGGCACGATCACGTTGGAGAACCCGACGAACAGCGGGGTCGCGAACAGCAGCAGCATGATCGTGCCGTGCATCGTGAACAGCTGGTTGAACTGCTCGTTGGCCATGAACTGCATGCCCGGCGAGAACAGCTCCAGCCGCATCAGGAGCGCCATCACGCCGCCGACGAGGAAGAAGGCGAAGGAGGTGATCAGGTACATGTACCCGATGACCTTGTGGTCGGTCGACGTCATCCATTTGACAAGGATCGAACCCTTGTCTTTGTCCCTCGCCTCCTCGGGCAGAGACCTCTGTACACCGGCCTCAACCGACATATGCTTCCTCTCCATTCTTTTCTCACGGGACCCTGGGCCGAGCCCCTCAGGGGCTGATCGGGATCGACAGGGGAACCAGCGAGCCCCAGCACCCACACCAACAGGCCGATCGCAGAAGCGACCGTTGTCGTTATTTCACCCAAGAAGCCCGAAACTTTCGAAATGCCGAACCCACAGCAGCTCGGGTCTAACCCCTACCACCCGATCAATCAAGCCACCAAGCTACCAAGGACAGAAGCCTTCACACAGGAATCAACAGAGCCCCGCCAAACCCCGCCTGAATTAGATTTCCATTTTCGTGCGATAAATTTGTTTATTACAAAAATTTATGATCCTGGTTGCAGATCAGTGCATTTTTCTTTTTCAGGAGATAACTGAAAGGACCCGGACGAAGGCCCCGGCCGCCTTCGGCAGCGGCCCGAGCGGAGTCGGGCACCTCCCCTGACACGTCATCCAGAAGCGCAAGGCTCCCGGGCGTCCGGAGCGGGTCGGCTGCCCCGCGCAGAGCCGGGCCTGCCTCCGGGGAGAGGCGCACGGGCAGCGGCTCCGCACGGAACCCTCCGGACCCGGAACGAACGTATGAACGCGAGATGCCACGGGTAGCCGTCATGGGTGAGGGTGGTGCGTGGGGCGTTCGAACGCGTCTGCGCCGCCGACCGCGCGATACCGGGAAGCACCCGGCCGTGGACCGGTGCCGGTGCGCCCACCGAGAGAAGGGGAGATGGCGATGGCCGTAAGCGATCCGAACACCGACCGTATCTGGGAAGAGTTCCACACGTCGGTCAACATGACCGGTGAGGAGCTCCGCCGATGGCTTCTCACCGACGCTTCCGGGGAGGACGCCCTTCCGGCCTCGGGCGGTGTCGACGCCGAGGGAGAACAGATCGTTCGGCTGCTGAACAAGCGCAGGACCGATGTGACCTCCTCCGACCTCGAACTCATGGAGCGGGTCTCCGGGTTCGTCCGGGAGCAGCTCTCGGACCCCCGCCCCGAGGACGATGCCTGGCGTCGAAGGCTGATGCGCGTCGGTCACGACCCGCTGGGCCCGGGGTCCGAACCGATCGACCTCTGATGGGCGCATTCGCGCCGGGGTCCAGTCGGGAACCGTCCCGGGAGGCGGCTCACGACCTGGCCTGCCCCGGGCCGTTGCCCGGGGCAGGCCAGGTCCGGGCCACGAGCCGACCGAACAGGTGCGGGTCGACGTTTCCGCCGGAGACCACCGCGACCGTGGCCTGCGGCCGACCCGGAACCGTGTCGACCTTCCCCGCGAGGACCGCCGCCGCGGCCAGGGCACCGCTGGGTTCGGCGACCAGGCGTGCGCCGTGTGCCAGTGCCGCCACCGAGCGGGCGATCTCGTCCTCGGTGACGGTGACGATCTCGTCCAGGCGGGCCGCCAGGTGCGCGAAGGTGCGTTCGGACAGGCAGGTACGCACCCCGTCGGCCATGGTCCGGTAGGTGAGCTCGGGGTCCCAGGTGACCAGTCGCCCCTTCCGAAGGCTCTCGGCGGCGTCGGCGGCCAGCTCCGGTTCCACGCCCACCACCCGGACCCGGTGCGGGTGCACCGTCCAGGCGGCCGTGGCCACCCCGGAGGCCAGCCCTCCCCCGCCGACCGGCACCACGATGGTCGTGACCTCGGGCGACTGTTCCAGGATCTCCAGTCCCACGGTGCCCTGACCGGCGATCACCCGGGGGTCGTCGAAGGGCGGGACCAGTGCGAGGAGTTCGCGGTCACGGAGGTCGGTGGCGGCCGCGAGGCGTTCGGCGGGCGGCACGGTCACCACCCGGGCGCCCAGGGCCCGGATCCGGTCCACCTTGATCTCGGGCGCGCCCTCGGGCACCACGACGGTGCAGGACACCCCCTGGCGGGCGGCGGCATGGGCCAGGGCGAGGCCGTGGTTTCCCGAGGAGTGGGTGACCACCCCGTGTTCGCGCTGGACCGGGTTGAGCAGGGCGACGGCGTTGGTGGCGCCGCGCAGTTTGAAGGCGCCGGTGGGTTGGAGGCTCTCCGGTTTGAGGAGGAGGTCGGCTCCGTCGGGGGCGGCGGTCAGCGGAGTGCGCACCACATGGCCCTGGAGGCGGGTGGCTGCGGCCCGGACGTCATCAGCGGTGACCAGTTCCATCGGCCGAGTATGCCACCGTGTGCCCCGGCACACGGGATAATCGTTGCCGATGCGTACCGAACACACCCCTGACGACCTGCCCGGCCGGGCGTTCTACAAACTGATGACGTCGCTGGTGGTCCCGCGCCCGATCGCGTGGGTCTCCACCACCTCCGAGTCCGGTGTGGACAACCTGGCCCCGCACTCCTTCTTCACCATCTCGTGTACCGAACCGCCGATCGTGCAGTTCACCTCGGTGGGGCGCAAGGACTCACTGCGCAACGCCGAGGCGACCGGCGAGTTCGTGGTCAACCTGGCCACCGAGCCGCTTCAGGACCAGATCAACGCGAGCGGGACCGACTACCCGCCGCACGTGAGCGAGTTCGACGCGCTGGGCATCGAGCGGGAGGCCAGTACGGCGGTACGCCCGCCGCGGGTGGCCGGGTCCCCGGCCGCGGTGGAGTGCGCCCTGCACTCGACCCTGCGGCTGGGCGACTCCACGGTGGTCTTCGGCCGGGTGCTGAACGTGGCCGTGAACGAGTCCGTGGTGGTGGACGGCCTGCCGGAGGTCACCCGGCTGCGCCCGATGGCCCGTCTGGGCCGCAACGAGTGGTCCACCCTGGGCGAGGTGCGCGCGATCGACCGCATCCCCTACACCCCCTGACCCCCTGTGCCTGTAGCGGTCGTACACGGCGTACGCCCGCGGGGCTGGTTCACGGTCACACGGCCAGGTCTGCCTCGGGCGCGGGCAGGGTGGGCAGGAACGGGGCCACCGGGGCGGGGTCGCCGCCGGTCCAGTCCATGGCCAGGATCTGGTTGACGCTGCGACGACCGGTGACCGCGCGGGCCAGTTCGAACGCGGTGCCGCGCAGGGTGAGCCGGCCGTCCTGGCCGAGGTTCCACTCCTGGCCGGTGTCGGTGGCGACCACCCGCACCGAGGGGGCTCCGGCGGGCCAACCCTTCGCCAGACCGCCCAGCGGGAACTCCGCGAGCTGGTCGGCGTCCTCGGCCTGGGCGGTCAGACCCAGGGCACCGCGGATGTCGTTCTCGTGGTGCCACACGTCCAGGGCGGGAAGGGAGTAGCGTCGGCGCTTCTGGGTTCGCAGGAGCTCCACCAGGTCGGGGCCGGTACGGGTCCATTCCGCGGTGACGCGTTCGATGTTGTGGCCGGCCCGGGCCGCGACCTGCCGGTCGGTGACCTCGTCGGTGGCCGGGGGTGTGACGTCGCCGTTGACGACGTCCGCGGCGAGCCCGGCGAGGTGGGCGTAGACCTGCTGGACGGTCCAGTCCGGGCAGGCGGGCACCACGGTGCCGAGCTGCTCCCGGTCCAGGGTGGCGGCCAGCTCCAGCAGTCGGCTCTGACAGTTCTCGTAGATGCGCGCGGAGTCCATCGGGCCATCGTAACTAACACCGTTAGGAAACGTGGGCCCGGCCCCGGTGTGCCTCTGCCCGGGGCCGGGCCGTTCAGTGAGCGTTCGAGTCCAGTGGAGGTCAGTTCTCCTGGCACTCCACCCGGGGCTCGATGTTGGCTCCCTCGAAGGTGGCGGTGAAGCCGAAGGACGTGCTCTCACCGGCCGCGAGGGTGCCGTTGTGGGCGACGTTGGAGGCCTCGAAGTGCGCTCCGTGGTTCACGACCGAGGCGTTCCAGATGTTGGTGATCTCCTGGCGGTTGGCGAAGACCCAGTCCACCATCCACCCGGAGGCCCCGTCCTCACCCGCGGTGACCTCGACCTCCGCCTGGAAGCCGTTGGACCACTCGTTGGTGACCGTGTACTCGGCCGTGCAGTACTCGGCCGCGGGCGGGTCCGTGGGATCCGGTGTCGGGTCGGGGTCGGTCGGATCCGTGGGATCGGGCGTGGGGTCGGGGTCCGGATCCGGGTCGGGTCCGGGGCCCGGGTCGTCGCCGAAGACGACGTCGGAGCAGTTGTAGAAGGCCTCCGGGCTGTCGGAGCGCTCCCAGACCGAGTAGACGAGATGGCGTCCCTCACGGTCGGGCAGGTCCACGTCCCAGTAGTACTCGGCGCCCGCCACTCCGCCGCTGCGCAGCGGCGGGTCCACGGCCTCGTCGATCAACTCCAGGTCATCCCAGTTCAGGGGTGAGTTCGGGTCCCAGCCGTCGACCGTGACGTAGGTGAAGAAGGTGCCCGGGTGGGGAGCCCACGCGTTGTGGTGGAACTCCACCGTCGTGTTCGGCTGCAACTGGGTGGAGGGCCAGTCGGTACGGGCCGCGTTGAAGGCGCTGAACTGATCGGTGGGGCCGCAGAGCTCGCCGTCGGCGACGAAATCCCGGTGCTGGCCGGCGGAGTTGCTGATCAGGTTGCCGAACCAGTTCCAGAAGGCGTAGTCCCCGCCCTCGGCGAGGGCGTCGGCGCAGGCCGGGTTGACGGGCTGGAGGGCGCCGCCGGAGCTGCCGCCGGTGGCGTCCTGGAAACAGGCGTAGGTACGGGAAGCGGGGTAGGTGAAGGCCCCGTGGGCCTCGGCTGGCTGGGGGGTGGCGACGACGGCGTAGCCGATGGCCAGGCCGCCGAGCGCCAGCGTCGTGGCGATGGTGTGACGTGACCTCATGGGTCACTCCTCCTCCGGTCGGGGGGAACCCGGCCGCGCGTCGTGCGCGGCCGGGGGCGGGCGGGGGCGGAAGGCCCCGGTCAGGGCCCGGAGGTGCACAGCACGTCGGGTGCCGTGACCGTTCCGGTGTGGGTGCCGGTGAAGCCGAACGAGGCGGTTTCACCTGCGACGAGCGTGCCGTTGTGAGCGGCGTTGGCCGCGGTGGCGGTGGAGCCGGTGGTGCTGACTCCGGCGTTCCAGGCATGGCTCACGCTCTGGCCCTCGGCGAGGTTCCAGGTGGCGGTCCAGCCGTCGAGGGAGGCCAGGGCGGTGATGGTCACCTGTGCCTGGAAACCGCCCGGCCACTCGCCGACCACCTCGTAGGAAGCGGTGCAGTCACCGTCAGCGGGCGGGTCGGTGGGCTCCTCCGTGGGCGGGTCGGTGGGTGGGTCGGTGGGACCGCCGTCCCCGCCGTAGACGGGGGCCTCGACCGAGGTGTCGGCGATTCCGTCGGGACCGTGGAAGATGCGCTCGCCCCAGGGGGTCAGGGAGTCGACGTCGAAGTTCTCGACCATGTCCAGGTACGCGACCCCGGCGCTGTTGCCGCTCCAGGACCAGCCGATGTAGCCCAGGCCGAGCCGTTCGGTGTGGTGCATGATGGCGTCCTCGTCGGGGGTGCCGTCACTGTGGTCGAAGCCGAACTCCCCGACGATGAGGGGCAGCCCGCGCTCGGTGAAGTACTCCAGGTAGTCGACGATCACCGACTCCTGCTCGTAGACCCCGTACATGTGGATCGAGAACACGGTGTTGGCGTGCGGGTCGGAGTCGAAGACGTCCTGGGCGCCCTCGCGCATGATCCCCTGCCAGTCCTGGCCCCAGTTGGGGGCGTCCACGACCAGGGTGTGGTCGAACCCGGCCGCGCGTAGCCGTTGGATGGCGTCGGAGGTGTCGTCGGCCCAGCCCTGGTTGGTCACCGCGTCGTTGCCGTAGGGCTCGTTGCCGATGTTGACGAGGACGTGGTCCTCCTCGCCCTCGATCACGTCCTGGATCCGCAGCCAGTAGTCGACGGCCTGGTCCAGTGTGCCGGCTTCGGGATCCTCGCCGTAGCCGGTGGTGTCGTGGACCTCCAGCATGCAGATCAACCGGTTGGCCTTGCAGAGCGAGACCACGTTGGCCACGTCCGAGGGCCCGTTCTCGTACCAGCGGTCACCGCTGCTGAGGACGACGCGCACCGTGTTGGCGCCCAGTGACTTGATATCGGCGAAGGCGCCGGTCTCCTGCGTGTACCAGGAGTGGGGGTGGCTGACCCCGCGGATGACGAAGTCATTGCCCGCGGCGTCGACGAGGCGGCCCTCGCTGACCCGGAATCCGCTGTCGGCGTGGGCGGGCAGGACGTGCACGAGCAGAGCGGCGATCAGGGCGAGGACGGCCGCCGAGGCGATCGTCAGGCGTTGTCTCATGGAGGCTCCGTTCTGGAGGGGGCGCGGCCCCGTGCCCTCACGCACGGGGCCCTGACGGGTCATCGGATGGTGCAGCTCTCACTGCCCAGGGAGAACCCGCCGGGGACTGACGGAGCTCCCGCGTGGGTGGTCTGGAAGCCGAAGGAGACCTGCCCTCCGGGTGCGATGGAGCGGTTCCACTCCACGGGTCCGGCCGTCACCGTGGTACCGCTCTGTTGGATCAGGGAGTTCCAGGCGGAGCTGATCTGCTCGCCGGAAGGACGCTCCCAGGTCAGGGACCAGTCCTGGACCGCGGAGCCTGAGCCGTTGTGCACGGTCACCTCCACCACCGCTCCCTGACCCCACTGGGAGGTGAAGTCATAGGCGACCTCGCAGGTCCCCGTGCCCGGTTCGCCCGGTCCCGGGTCGTCCGGGCCGTTCTGGCCGTCCCCGCCCAGGGCCTCGTGGATCGACCAGTAGGCGGGCTTGGCCTCGTAGTCGTCATCGATGGGCAGGGCCGCGCCCTCACCCGTGAAGTGGTCCGGGACCCAGGAATGGGCGTCGGTGACGCCCCACACCGTCACGCCTGAGCAGCCGGAGACCGCGAGGCAGGCGTCCATGACCTGGGTGTAGTCCCTGGCCTGCTGTTCGAGTTTCTGCTGGGTGACGGGCATCGTCATCCGGATGTCGAGTTCGGTGATCATCACCTCCAGGCCCAGGTCGGCGAAGCGCTGGATGTTCTGCTGGATGTCCTGGGGCAGCTGCCCGGAGATGAGGTGGCCCTGGAGGCCGATGCCGTCGAGCGGTGCGCCCTGCGCGAGCAGGTCCTGGGCCAGTTCGTAGTAGGCGTCGCTCTTGGCGTTGATCCCGTCGATGTTGTAGTCGTTGATGAACAGCGTGGCTTCGGGGTCCGCCGCTCTGGCCATGTGCAGGGACTGAGCGATGAAGTCCTCGCCCAGGACGCGGTGGAACACCGAGTTCCTGAACTGGGCGTCGTCGCCGATCGGCTCGTTGACCACGTCCCAGGTCTGGATCTGCCCCCGGTAGCGGCCCATGGTGGTGTCGATGTGGTCTTCCATGACCTGGGTCAGTTCAGCCGGGGTGAAGCTTCCGTTCTCCACCCAGGAGGGCAGCTGGCTGTGCCATACGAGTGTGTGGCCGTGGATCTGTTGACCGTTCTGTTCGGCGAACTCCACGAGCCGGTCGGCCCCGGACCAGGAGTACTGGCCCGGCTGGGGCTGGACGCTCTCCCACTTGAGGTCGTTCTCGTGGGTCACGGAGTTGAACTCCGTGGCGGCCGTGCGTCGGTAGTCCGCGTCGTCCAGGAGGTGGGAGGCGACCGCCGCTCCCATCCTCAGGCCCTGTTGGTCGGCCAGGTCGCGGAGCGGGGGCGACTGCGCGTGCGCGGGGGTGGCTGCCGCGGCGGCCAGGAGGACGGCGGCGGTGACAGAGGCCAGCACTGTCTTCACCGGCCGGGGGGTTGTGGGCATGGTGCCTTCCTTGTGTCGCTGGTGGCACGGGGCCGGGCGGTGCGAGAGGGCCCGGCCCCGTTGGCGGCTGCGGTCTCCTAGGACCCGAACAGCTCTCCGTGGGTCGCCAGTGCGGTGGCGACGTCGACCTGGGCCCAGAAGCGGTGGTAGGTGAACTCGGGAACCGGGCCCCCGTCGAGGTAGTCCTCCACCTGACCCCAGTTCGGGTCGTCCTGGTAGAAGGAGCGGATGGAGGCGAAGGTGGCGTCGGAGTCGATGACGTCACCGTTGGGCATGGTGCCGGTCCAGCCCTGGGGGACGTAGGTTCCCTCTCCGGTGGCCGGGTCGTAGGGGTCACCGAAGCGCTCGTAGTCAGCCCTGGTCTCCGGGATGGCCACGCCGAGGTCGCCCTCGTGTTCCAGGAGGGCGTCCAGCAGGGCTTCGGCGGTCTCCAGGGATGCCTCGTCCCCGGTGGCGGCGGAGTAGTGCATCAGGGTCTTGGCCAGACCTGCCGCGATACCGACGTCCTGGTTGTGCGAGACCACCTCGACGCTCAGGCCGGTGTTACCGGTGGGGGTTCCGGTCCAGGTGTCGGGCGCGCCGCTCCATTCCATTTCGGCGGGGATGGCGAAGTCGCCGTCGGTGCCGATCGTGGTGTTGGCGATCGCCCAGGGCACCCAGGAGTCGAGGACGTCCCCGGCTCGCTCGTCACCGGTGAGGCGGTGGTACTCGGCGACCCTCTCGATGTCCCAGACCTGGAAGCCGAACCACTGGTTGGAGGGCGGGTCGTGCCAGACGGGCTTCTCGTCGTAGTACATGCCGTAGAAGGTCGGAGTACCCGCGGGCGGCTCGCCGTAGACGCCCTCCCAGCTGTTGGTCGCGCCCCCGGCGATGCCGCCGTCGGAGGACTGCAGCCACTGGATGAACTCCAGCTGGCGGTCCAGGCTCACGCCCCAGTCGTCGGCTCCGGTGGCTGACCGCGGGCGCAGCGCCTCGGTCTCGGAGAGGGCGTAGGCGGCCATCACGTTCTGGTAGCCCTGGTGAGCGGAGGATCCGCCGATGCGCCAGGCCCAGGGGTACTCGGCGCTCTCCAGGGCGCCGCCCCAGGAGTAGTACCAGGACAGCAGGTAGTGGGCGGAGTCCCGGCCCGTTCCGGGCGGGCAGGACTCGGCGCCGACGCAGTCGCCGACCTCCTTGAAGTACTTGTCGAACATGGCGTAGCGCAGGTAGTCGCCCATCATGGACGCCTTGGCGACGCTGTCGGCGATGTCGGACTCGTTGCCCTGCTCGGCGGCCCACTCGTGCGCGAGGTAGGCGACCTGGACCGCACGGGCGTCGGCGTCGGGCGCGTTGGTGTAGCGCCACTGCTCGGAGTAGTTCTCGTCGTCGGTGAACAGGTCGAGGTAGCCGTTGTCGCCGCCGTGCGCGAAGGTCTCGCAGGAGGGGTGCGGGACGGTCTCCCAGACCGACTCGTTGGAGCCGCGCTGGAAGGTGTTGAAGTAGGCCGGGGCGTCGTCGGTGCCGTCACCGCAGAAACCGAAGCCGTAGGTGTTGTCCACGTCCAGCAGCCAGTGCATGCCGTAGACCTCGTCGGTGCCGTACGTACCGCTGAGCTCGTCGGCGAGGGGGTCCTGCCCGACCCCGACCTCGGGCCGCAGCGGCATCGGGTAGTCGCTGGGCCGCAGGGACTCGGCGATGTAGGTGGCCGGTTCGGCGGGGTCGTAGGAGGCGTTCGTGGGCTGGTCGGCGGTGCCCGGGATGATGAACTGCTCCATGGACTCCCAGGCGGAGTTGAACGGGGCCCAGTCCTGGGTGATGCGGCCGTAGGTCGCCTCCAGCCACAGGTAGTAGCTGTAGGCCTCCGAGGTGGTGGCGTGGCCGTGGTCCGGCGCCTCGACGATCAGGGTCTCCACGGCGTGGTAGGGCACCAGAAGTCCGTCGAAGTCACGGAAGTAGCCGCTGTCGGGGTCCTTGATCCTGTCGTACTGGTCGAGGAAGCGCTGTTCGTAGTCGCTGGTCGCCTCGGCGCGTTCCCTGGCGGTGACGACGACGGACTCGTAACCCGGGGCCGAGAGGGTGAACTCGGCCTGGGCCGGTGCGCCGGAGGAGGTGCCCGAGGAGGCGACGGTCACCTCCTGGGGGGTGTCCCAGTCGGTTTCGTCGAAGGACAAGGGCTGTGCGGAGCTCACCGACAGGGTTTCGCTGCCCTGGGTGCGTTCGACGGCGACGTCCACGGCGCTGTCGGGTTCGGTGGACAGGGCCACCTCGAAGCCCGCCTCTCCCCCGGGGTCCAGGGTGATCGTGGCGGGTTCGACGAGCAGGGCGTGCTCCTGCGCGGGGGGTTCCTCCTCGTCCGCACAGTTCACTCCGTTGAGGGTGAAGTTCTCCGGGACGGGGTTGTCGCCGCTGTGGGTGGCCTGGAAACCGAAGGTGGTGCTCGCACCCTGGGGCAGTCCCGGGGCCCAGGCGGGGCCGGTCGCGGTGACGGACGCGGCGTCCTGGGAGACCTCGGCGTTCCAGGCGTTGGTGACCTGTTGGCCGGAGTCGAAGTCCCAGCCCAGGGACCACTGGGAGAGGTCGGCCGACTCGTTGGTGACCGTGACCTCGGCGGTGAAGCCCGAGCCCCAGTCCTGGGTGAGGCGGTAGTCGACCGAGCAGGGGCTCTGGGCCTGGGCGGGGCTGCTCGGTAGCAGTGCCGCGACCAGGACCGCGGTGACGAAGAGGGAACCAAGGCGCGGGCGTCGGCCCGGGGCTCGGTCTGAGCGGGGAGTGATCACGTTGTCCTCCTGCGGGGGACCCTGCTCGGCGCGGACGGTGCCCGGAGGCGGGCGCGGGCGCGGCGGCGCCACCGTGCGGGCGCACGAGAGGGGATGGTTCTGTGGAGGGGCCGGGGCGGTGCCGCCGCCCCGGGCCGGGTTCTGCGTGAGATTTCGCGAACGCGGTGTCACCGGGCCGGGCGCCCGCCCCGGAGGGGAGGGGGAGGGGCAGGCGCCCGGCGGTCGGGATCTCTACCGGAGGGTGGTCACTGGACCGGGGGGTAGGCGTTGGCCAGCAGTTCCTGGAACTGCTCGGAGAACCAGTGGCCGGCGACCGGCGCGTCGGGCAGAGCGCCGCTCATGTTGTGGTTGTTGCGCGGGTTGCCCTCGTAGGTGGGGTCGCACATCCGGTCGAAGCCCTTGCCCTCGTCGTTGGGGATCTCCTCGCTGGAGCCGTCCGACTCGCCCGGGGGCTTCATCCACACGTAGGCGTCGATCCCGGGCTCGGGGGCGGTGGTGGGGCGCTCGCCCAACCCGGCACCGGCCTGGTTGCACCAGTTCCCGTACTGGATGCGGCGGTCGAACCGGCCGCCTTCCACGTAGGCGTTGACGTCGGTGGTCGGACCCGCGCTGGTGGGCCGGTCGGGCCCGCCCCAGCCGTTGCGGGAGGTGTCGATGAGCATCCCGATCCCCGGGTCGAAGCCCTGGGAGACCAGTTCCACGCGCAGCGCCTGGGCGAAGGAGAGCTCGTCGACGTAGTTGTTCCAGTCCACCCAGTCGGACTGGCGCACCGGTGTGCCGTTGATGGTCTCACCGATCGCGAAGTGCTCCTCCCTCAGGGCCGAGTAGTTGGCGGTGTTGGCGATGAAGCCGTGCACGTCGTCGGGGGTGGCACCGTTGGCGTTGGCGGCCTCGTAGAAGAGCGCGGCGGAGGGGGCGAAGTTGTCCTCCCAGCCGATCCAGCCGTGGTGTCCGGCGTCCACGTAGTTGTAGACGTTGCTGATCGCCCCGAGCTGGGCGAGGGCGTAGCCGACCCCGTTGACGTAGTTGCCGTTGGCCAGCATGACGTCGCACTCGGGCGTGGACGTCTCACGGGGCGAGATGTTGGTGATCAGGTTGGGCAGGGAGTCGATCTCGATCGTGGTGACCACGCGCAGGGAGGTGTCCTCGTAGTCGCGCAGGATGTCGGCGATCGGGTCGATGTACTCCGACTCGTAGCGGTCGATCTCCTCGGGGCCGAGTTCACCGTTGGAGGCCAGGGCCGCGCAGTCGCGGCCGGGCAGGTTGTAGATGACCAACTGGAAGACCAGCGGGTCTCCCCCAGCCTGTTCGACCGCCTCGTCGAGGTGGTCGCGCAGCCCCATGTCGCCCGTGGTGGGGCTGTCGTTGCCCTCGATGGCGCTGGTCCGGTCCATCCACACCCCGGTGGGCTGGTCGGCCACGGCCTCGCCGCCGGGCTCGGCCGCGGCGTTGGCGGACCAGATCGGGTTCACGTAGACGTCCGCGCCCACGTAGGGGTTGTCCACCCGCTCGCCGGGCGTGGGATCGGGGTCCGGGTCCGGGTCCGGGTCGGGATCGGGGTCCGGATCCGGGTCGGGCCCCGGGTCCACGCTGCCCTCGCAGAGGACCCCGTTGAGGGTGAAGTCGGTCGGGACGGCGTTGCTCCCGGAGTACGCGGCTTGGAAGCCGAAGGAGACGGTCGCGTCCTGGGCGATGGCGGCGTTGTGTCCGGCGTCGGTGACCGAGACGCTCTGGCCGGACTGGCTGTGCGTGCCGCCCCAGGCGTTGCTGATCTGCTGGTTGCCGTCGAAGGTCCAGTCCAGGGTCCAGCCGTTGACCGCGCTTCCCAGGTTGGTGATCTGGACGTCGGCGGTGAAGCCCGAGCCCCAGTCGTTGAGCTGGTAGTCGACGGAACAGCCGGTGGCGGCGGTGGCCGGGGCGGAGGCGGTGAGTGCGGTGGCCACACCCAGGAGCAGGGCGGAGGCTGTGGCAAGCGCCCGGCGGGGCAGGGTTCTGTGAGAGGAGGAGGGGGGTCTGCTCATCGTGGTTTCCTCGCGTAGGGGGGTGCCAGGAGTGTGAGCTTGCGGGGAACGTCGCATCACTTCCGGAAAACATCCGGAAGGGCGACGCGGGGTACGGCGCCTCGGAGGGACGGGACTACCTCCCGCTCCGGGCCGTACGCCTGCCGGTCGTGGTGCGGTCCAGACGGTGCGCTGAGGGTCCACCCCGATTCGGGAGCGCTCCCATACAGCGCTTTCCGGAAAGTTAACACCATTGAAAAGCAACTGCAACGGGTGATGAGAGGAAAACTCAACGGAACTCGCATCCGGCCGCCCCCGGCCACCGCGCCCGTTTCCCGACCCTGGGGTCCGTTCCCGCCGGGGACCGGCGGGAACGGACGGTCATCTCCCCAGGCCGGACATCAGATCGGTGAAGGGAGTGGGTTCCTCGTAGGGGTCGGCCGCGGCCGGAGCGTTCTCCGTGGCGAGCATGGCCAGCTGCCGGGCCGCCCGGGTGATGCGCTCGGCCAGTTCGCGGCCGCCGCTCTCGCCCGCGCCCCAGTCCTCGGAGGCCGCGTAGACGCCAGTGGGCACCACCACCGAGCGGGTGTAGGAGAACATCGGGCGCAGCGCGTGCTCCAGCACCAGCGAGTGGCGCGGGCTGCCGCCGGTGGCGGCCGCCAGGACCGGCTTTCCGTCCAGCACGCCGGGTTCGACGACGTCGAAGAACGACTTGAACAGGCCGCTGTAGGAGGCGTTGAAGACCGGGGTCACCGCGATGACCCCGTCCGCCTCGGCGATGTCGTCCAGGACCCCGGGCAGGTCTCCGGTGGGGACCCGGGTGGTCATGGCGTTCATGATGTCGTGGGCCACCTCGCGCAGCTCGACGGTCCTGACCTCGGCCTTCTCACCGCGGTCGGCCAGGGCCTCCTCGGCGGCACCGGTCAGCCGGTCGGCGAGCAGGCGGGTCGAGGAGGGGTTGCTGAGCCCGGCCGTGACGGTGACGAGCTTGCGGGTCATCCCTGGACCTCCGTGTTCGTGGTCGCGCGCTCCTTCGCGGCCAGGAGCGAGGCGTGGGTGGGCGCGTCGGGCACGTGCTCGGGCTTCTTCGCGGCGAACTCCTTGCGCAGCACTGGGACGACCTCCTCGCCGAGGAGGTCCAGCTGCTCCAGGACGGTCTTGAGCGGCAGACCCGCGTGGTCCATCAGGAAGAGCTGGCGCTGGTAGTCGCCGAAGGACTCCCGGAAGCCCAGGGTACGGTCGATGACCTCCTGCGGGCTGCCGACGGTCAGCGGGGTCTCACGGGTGAACTCCTCCAGGGAGGGGCCGCCGCCGTAGACCGGCGCGTTGTCGAAGTAGGGCCGGAACTCCTTCACCGCGTCCTGGGAGTTCTTGCGCATGAACACCTGTCCGCCCAGCCCGACGACGGCCTGGTCGGCCCGGCCGTGGCCGTAGTGCTCGAAGCGGCGGCGGTACAGCGAGATGAGCTTCTTGGTGTGGGTGGCGGGCCAGAAGATGTTGTTGTGGAAGAAGCCGTCACCGTAGTAGGCGGCCTGTTCGGCGATCTCCGGGCTGCGGATGGAACCGTGCCAGACGAACGGCGGCACGTCGTCCAGCGGGCGCGGGGTGGAGGTGAAGCCCTGCAGGGGAGTGCGGAACTTGCCCTCCCAGTTGACGACGTCCTCGCGCCACAGGCGGTGCAGGAGGTTGTAGTTCTCCAGCGCCAGCGGGATGCCCTGGCGGATGTCCTGCCCGAACCAGGGGTAGACCGGTCCGGTGTTGCCGCGCCCCATCATCAGGTCCACCCGGCCGTCGGCCAGGTGCTGGAGCATCGCGAAGTCCTCAGCGATCTTGACCGGGTCGTTGGTGGTGATGAGCGTGGTGGAGGTGGACAGGATGATCTTCTCGGTCCGCGCCGCGACGTAACCGAGCATGGTGGTGGGCGAGGAGGCGACGAAGGGCGGGTTGTGGTGCTCGCCGGTGGCGAAGACGTCCAGACCCACCTCCTCGGCCTTGAGGGCGATCCGCACCATCGCCTTGATCCGCTCGCCTTCGGTCGGCGTACGTCCCGTCGTGGGGTCGGTGGTCACGTCGCTGACCGAGAAGATTCCGAACTGCATGGCCGTTCCCCGATCCAATTAGCTTCCCAGGAAAATGCTTTCTATGAAACTATCATGCCGAACCCCCGACTGGGCCCAGGTATTCCCCCGCACCTACCACGGCAGACCATCGCGTACACAAAGGCGGGGCCGGTGCACGCGCGCGC
This sequence comes from Nocardiopsis exhalans, assembly GCF_024134545.1. Classification (GTDB taxonomy): domain Bacteria; phylum Actinomycetota; class Actinomycetes; order Streptosporangiales; family Streptosporangiaceae; genus Nocardiopsis; species Nocardiopsis exhalans. Next base: position 3,425,953 of record NZ_CP099837.1, on the reverse strand, counting down.
ACCGGCCCCGCCCTGCTTGCCTCGCTCCCGTTTCCCATCCCGAGGGCTCCCCCGCCGGGACCTGCCCTTCGGGCGGCAAGGACCTCACCAGCTCGATCTCCCCGTGGATGTGGGCGTTGAACTCGGCCAGCTCCCCGGCGGGCACCCACAGCTCCAGGATCGTGCTCCCGCCCACCTGCTGGACGGGATACCGGGAGGCGAACCCGGCCTCCACGCGGAAGCGGGTGACGTGTCCCTCCCCAGCACGTGGCAGGTCCCACTGACGGGCGATCCACGGCGCGTGGTCCTCGTTCAACAACGGGTAGAAGACGGGCCGCCCAGGAAGGCGCGGCGGCCGCTCACGCCAGCCCGAATCCCTTACCAGCGCGAGTTCCACGGGCCCGGTGGGCCGCCACAGGGTCATCAGTTCGGGTATGTCCGCCTCCTTCTCCACCCGGGTTCGAAGGGGAGCTTGGGGTTACGTGCCCCAGTCCGCACCCGCTTTTTACCGGGCCGGATGAAAATCCGCCGCCAGGGCGGGAACACCTCACCTGTACGAAGCGTTCTTACAGGTGAAGCACCCCAGACCGACCCCGACCCCAACAATCCCACCAGCGTCTGTGCGAAGCTTCGAACATCACCTTCAGACCATGCGCGGTTGTACGCGTTCGTGTCGGCAATGGGGGTTTCCGACACGGAACCATCGCTACAACCGCCTTCCCAGCGGCCAGACCGCACCTAGTGCGTAGGCCGCGCGGTCGGGTCCCACGTTGGGGGACGTGGGACCCGGCCAAGACCTGGCGAATACGCGTGTTCGTGCCGTAAATGGGGGTTTCCGGCACGGAACCATCACCGTATTCGCCTCCCAGCGGCCCCACCGCACTCAGTGCGCGGGCCGCGCGGTCGGGTTCCACGTTGGGGGACGTGGACCCGGCCAGACTTCAGGGGGCGCGCCGCGAGGCGCGCCCCCTCTTTTGTCTTCCTGTGTGCCCGGGGGGCGGCGGCCGTGCCCCGGGGCCGTGCCGAGTCAGGGGCGTACGTGGAAGTCGATCAGGATGATGGGGACGATGTCGGCGTCATAGAACTCGGGCGATGCCTCAGTGGGTTCGGCGAAGTTCGTGATCGGCCTGCAGGGAAGGAGGGGTGCGGCGTCTTCGGTGGGATTCGGCTCCTCACTGGCGTTGAGCGTCCAGCCTTGGCCGCAAGCCACCGTTTCGTCGATCGCCCTGGTAGTACCCCTGGAGAAACGACCGAAGAGGAACACCACCCGGTCCTCCTGACCCGATGAGTCCGCCACCACACCCGCGACGTCCATCGCCTGGTCGCAGTCCATGTCCCAACTGCTGGCCTGAACGTCCCACTCCTGTTGAGCCGGCCAGCCTGAGACGATGCTCCCGCACATCGGAGCATGCACCACATCCCAGTAGAGGTTGTTGTCGAGCGCCCACAGCTGGGGATCCTCCATCGGCACCCCGGTGTCACTCTCCTCGAAATCGATCCGCACCTCTCGCTCATCCGTGGTGTACTCAGCCCACAGCGGTGCCCCCTCCGCGTCGAGTTCGACCCGGGCGCTCGCCTCCGTTTCCACGAAGGCCCCCGCGTCGAGGAGCCCGAACACTGTGGGCCCCGTGTACACCCGCTCCTGCCCCTCCACCGCTTCCGCCTCGCCCATCTCGGCCAGCGCCCGCAGCGGGTCGGTGACCAGGGTGACGGCGACGGAGTCCGGACCGACGCTGGGATCGGGTTCGATCTGCTCGGGCCGCGGCCAACCTCCTTCCTCTCCCCGCGCGTACACGTACAGGTCCCCTTGGTGGTTGGCGACCGCTGTGCTGCCCTCCCCCATGGCCGCGCCCCGGATGAGGAAGGTCTGGTCCGCCGCCGAGTACAGGTACTCCTCCTCCACCAGGCTGTCCTCCATCACCCGCTCCACGGAGGCCCCGGTGCCTTCGGCGACCTGTTCGGCATGCGCCTGCGAGAAGGAGTGGGCGACTTGGGCGGTGAACCCCTCGCTCTCCTCCAAAATGTTCACCGCCGCGGCGACCGTCTCCCCCGGTGTGACCCGCACCTGGTCATAGACCACGAAACCACCAGCGGCCAGGCCGGCCAGCGCCAGCACACCAGCGCCCGCCAGACCCAACTTGGATGTCGCGATGCCGCTCATCATGCCGCCGGTCGCCGTGCTGGCCGCACTTCCCCCAGCGGTCACCGCCCCCGAGCCGGCAGCCGTGGTACCTGCTCCAGCCGTGCCGGCACCCGCACCGGATCCAGCGGCGCCGCCCGATCCCATCGCGCCCGCACCCACGACACCGGAACTCAGTGCGCTCGCGCCCAGACCGACCACGGAGGCGACGCCCAGAGCTGCCGCCCAGCGCCCTGGGTCGTGGCCCGCGTCGTCCACACCGCGCCAGTAGTCGCGCAGCATCCCGCGCAGAGAATCGGCCGCCGCCGACGGGCGCCCGTACTGGTTCTGCGTTTCCTCGGCGGATACCGGCATCAACGCCCGTACAAGGGCCTGGGAGCTCGGGCGCTGTTTCGGGTCGATCGACAGAGCGGCCCTCACCAGGCCGAGCAGGTCTTCAGGAACCCCGTCGACGTCGTACTCTCCCGCCTTCACCCGCCGGGCGAGCTCTTTCGCGTCCCCCTTGCCGAAGGGCTCGCGCCCGGTGGCGGCCAGGGTCACCAGCCCGCCCCAGGCGAACACGTCCGCCGACGGGTCCGCGACCGCCCCGGAGTAGCGCTCAGGGGCCGTCCAGCCCGGAGTGCCGTAGGAGGCCGAAGCGTCCATCGCACAGTCGGTGCCGATCTCCACCGCGATACCGAAGTCCACGATCTTCGGCCCGTCCGGGGACAGGATCACGTTGCCCGGCTTGATGTCTCGGTGCGCGATCCCCGCCGCGTGCAACGCGGCCAGACCCTCAGCCATGCCGAGGGAGAAGGTGCGCAGCATGCCGCCCGCCAGCGGACCGAACTCACGCACGTGGGCCCGCAGGTCACGTCCGGCCACGTAATCGAAAGCCAGCCACGGCACCTCCGCCCCGGTGTCCGCGGCGTGCAGACGAGCGGTACTGACGCCGTCCGCGCGCCCCAGCATCTCGACCTCACGCACGAAGGCCTCCCGAAACCGAGGCTCACGGGCGATGTCAGCGTGCACGGTTTTGACGGCGACGCAGCTCTCGTATACGTCCAGGGCCCCGTACACCGCCCCCATCCCGCCCGCGCCGATCCGCCCCACCGACCGGTAGGGCCCGATCACGGGCGGGTCACCCGCTTCCAACGGCGCGAGCCCGGGCGGCAGGGAAGTGTCAGGGGAAATGGACATCGGTGACCCTTCAGGGGAAGTTCTGCGGTGCGGAAGGCGGTGGGGAGCTCCGCCCGGACACTCTGATGCCCCGAAGGCCCCTGAGGTTCACGGGTTCTGTGATCACCCGGGTGAACTGCGTGACGACACGACGCTGCTTTCCTGGGTCAGGTCAGGTCGTGGTAGTCGATCAGGGTCCTGGACCCGAACTCCACCTCCACGTAAGGCCACTCCTCGAGCTCCCCCTCCTGTTTGGCGGCCGCCTGGCAGGGCGACAGGAAGTAAGTGCGGTTCTCGATGAGCCCACCCAGGTCACGGCGGAAGATGGCGCAGGCCATCACCTCATCGACGAGCCAGGTGGTGCCCCCGCTGCCGCTATAGCCACTGAGGACCTCAACACGCTCCTGGTCAGCGCCATAACCGAAGCCCTCCGAACCGTTCAACATCATCTCCGAGACGTCCATCGCGTAGTCGCAGTCCACCTCCCAGGCGCTGGCCTGCACCTCCCAGTCCCGTTCGGACGTCTGCACGCTTCCGCACACCGGGGCGTGAACCGCGGCCCAGCCGAACCCGTCCCCCTCGGCCGAGATCTGGGGATCCTCCACCGTGATGCCCTCATCGGTTCCGGTGAAGTCGACTCGGACCTCCCACTGTTCGGTGGTGTACTCCGCCCGTACCGGAGCACCCTCCTCGTCGACTTCGAGTCGGCCGCCCGCTTCCGCCTCGGTGAAGACACCTTCGGAAAGCAGCCCGAGCGTGGTCGGCCCCGAGTACGCGCCGTCGTCCCCCTCCTCCTGTTCCACCTGCCCGGAGTCGGCCAGGGTCCGCAGCGGCGCGGTCATCAGGGAAGGTGCGACGGCGTCCGTGGTCACGCTCGGGTCGAGCGTCATCGGCTCGATCGAGTCGTGCCAGGTGCCCCAGGAGATGTCCTCTGGGCGAGGGGCATAGACGTAAAGCTCGTCGCGGTGATTGGCGACGGCGACCGTCCCCGGTCCCATGACTGCGCCCCGGATCAGGAAGCTCCCGGTGTCGGCCGAGTACAGATACTCTTCCTCGGCCCGGCTGTCCTCCATCACCTGCTCCACGGAGGTCCCGGTGCGTTCGGCGACCTGTTCGGCGTGGGTTCGGGAGAAGGATCGGGCCACCTGGGCGCTGAATCCCTGTCCCTCCTCCAGAAAGCCGACGGCAGCGGCGACCGTCTCCCCCGGTGTGACCCGCACCTGGTCGTAGACCACGAAACCGCCAGCGGCCAGACCGGCCACGACCAGCACACCCGCGCCCGCCAGACCCAGCTTGGACGTGGCGACCCCGCTCAGCATGCCGCCGGTGGCCATACTCGTCCCGGCCGCTCCTCCGCCCGCGACAGCTGTGCTCCCTCCTGCGGTCGCCATCCCAGGGCCGACGGTGCCGGTGGCCGCTCCTGTTCCAGCGATGCCGCCCGATCCGAGCACACCCGAACCCATGGCACCGGAACCCAATGCACCGGAACCCAGCGCGCTCACGCCAAGGCCGGTGGCGGATGCGGCCCCCAGCGCCGCAGCCCAACGGCCCGGATCGTGTCCGGCGTCGTCCACCCCGCGCCAGTAGTCGCGCAGCATCCGGCGCAGGGAATCGGACCACTGGTTCTGCTCTGTTCCGGGCAGGAGTGCCCCGACCAGTTCCTCGGAGCTCAGACGTTGCTCCGGGTAGACCGACAGAGCGGCCTCCACCAGGCCCCGCAGGTCCTCGGGCACGCCTTCGACGTCGTGCTCCCCCGTCTTCACCCGCCGGGCTAGCTCTTTCGCGTCTCCCTTGCCGAAAGGCTCACGCCCGGTCGCGGCGAGCGCCACCAGCCCACCCCAGGCGAACACGTCCGCCGATGGGTCCGCGACCGCACCGGAGTAGCGTTCGGGGGCTGTCCAACCGGGGGTGCCGTAGGAAGATGACGGATCATCGGAGTTCTCTGTGCCGACCTCGACCGCGATACCGAAGTCCACGATCTTCGGCCCGTCCGGAGACAGGATCACGTTGCCCGGCTTGATGTCGCGGTGCGCGATCCCCGCCGCGTGCAACGCGGCCAGACCCTCGGCCATGCCGAGGGAGAAGGTACGGAGCATGTCACCCGACAACGGACCGAACTCACGCACGTGGGCCCACAGGTCACGGCCGGGAACGTAGTCGAAGGCCAGCCACGGCACCTCCGCCTCCGTGTCAGCCGCATGGAGCCGAGCCGTGCTGACCCCGTCGGCGCGCCCCAGCATCTCGACCTCACGCACGAAGGCCTCCCGGAACCGGAACTCACGGGCGATGTCAGCGTGCACGGTCTTGACCGCCACACAGCGTCCGTACACGTCCAGGGCCCCGAACACGGCACCCATCCCACCCGCACCGATCCGCCCCACCAACCGGTAGGGCCCGACCTCGGCCGGGTCACCCGCTTCCAACGGCGAGAGCCCGGGGATCGGAGAAACAGTGTCAGGGGAGGTGGACATCGGTGCCCTTCATGAGGAGATCGGCGGATTGGGTGAGCTAGGGAACTCGCCCCGGACAGTCTGACGTCCCCGTAGCACGGGAGGTTCGTCGCCGGTACGACCATCGGTTCGGACCCGGACGGCGGTACGATTCGCCTGCGTGAGAGGGGATCGAAGTGGCGAGTGGGAACAGCGGTGGCGGGGCGCCCGGCGGGCGTCCGACCATGGCCGATGTCGCGGCGCACCTGGGAGTCTCCCGGCAGCTGGTCTCGCTGGTCCTGGGCGACCGCCCGGGCCCCAGTGCCGCCACCCGTGAGCGGGTGCTGCGCGCCGCCGAGGAACTCGGCTACCGCGCCGACACCGCCGCACAGCTGCTGCGCCGGGCCCGCAGCCGTCAGGTGGGCGTGCTCTTCACCATGGAGCACCCGATGGACGCCGACCTGGTCGAGGCGCTGTACCCGGAGGCGGCCCGGCTCGACTACAGCGTGGCCCTGAGCGCCATGCTGGCCAACCGCACCGAACGCCAGGCGATCGACGAACTCGTGGGGCTGCGCTGCGAGGCGCTGGTGCTGATCGGGATGTCCGCGCAGGCCCCCGAGGACCTGGCCAGGGTCGCCGAGCGGGTGCCCGTGGTGGAGATCGGTCAGCGCACCAACGCGGCCGGGACGGACAGTGTGCGCACCGACGCCGTCTCCGGGGTGCGTCAGGCGGTCGACCACCTGGTCGCCCTGGGCCACCGGCGCATCGCGCACGTGCACGGCGGTGACCTGCCCAGCGCCCCCGAGCGCCGGACCGGTTACCTGGAGGGCATGCGCGCACACGGGCTGGACGCGTTCGTTGACCTGGTGTCGGGCGACTACACCGAGGAGGCGGGGGCCCGCGCCGCGGCCGCTCTGCTGGCCCGCGAGGAACTGCCCACCGCAGTGGTCTGCTGCAACGACCAGTCCGCGCGCGGACTGTTGGAGACGCTGCTGCGCGCGGGCCGTTCGGTGCCCGAGGAGGTGTCGGTGGTGGGCTACGACGACAGCCGGGCCGCCCGGTTGTCGTTCCTGAGCCTGACCTCGGTCCGCCAGGACGTGACCCGTATCGCCGAGTTCACCCTGGGCGCGGTGGCCGAGCGCCTGGAGGAGGGGCGCACCGAGTGCACCCACGTGGTGCTGCCCACCACGCTCACCGTGCGCGGCAGTACCGCTCCCCCTCGCCTGACCCGCGGCTGAAACCTCACGGCCCTGCCCTTGCCCGGGGCGAGGCAGATCACGTGCCACGCCGTTGAGGATCGGCGGGTATAGGTGACATCATTGATTTAGCACGTGCTAAATCCTATGGCGCGGCCCGGACCCGGACCGCGCCCGATCACACGGCGACGAACCTCCCGGGGCATCGACCCACCCCGCCAGCACTTCCCGGCCGACGCCCGCGAGGCCGCACGGCCGCCACACACTCCACCATCCTCCGGAAGGGGGCGCAGTCATGCGTCTGGCACTGCTCGCCCTGGCCCTCGGGGCCTTCGCCATCGGCACCACCGAGTTCGTGATCATGGGCCTGCTGCCCGAAGTCGCCGCCGATCTCGGCGTGTCCATCCCCTCCGCGGGACACCTCATCTCCGCCTACGCCCTGGGGGTGGTGGTCGGCGCTCCCCTGCTCACCGCGCTGAGCACGCGCCTGCCCCGCAAGAACGCCCTGCTGCTGTTCATGGCGGTCTTCCTCCTGGGCAACCTGCTCACCGTGGTAGCGCCCTCACACGAGACCGTGCTGGCCGCCCGCTTCCTCGCCGGCATCCCGCACGGCGCCTACCTGGGGGTGGCCGCCCTGGTCGCGGCCCACCTGGCCGGGCCCGCCCGCCAGGCCACCGCGGTGGCGCGGGTGATGCTGGGGCTGACCGTCGCCAACATCGTCGGTGTGCCCGCGGGAACCCTGCTGGGGCAACTGACCGGCTGGCGCACCGCCTTCCTGGTGGTGGCGGCGATCGCCGCGCTCACCGTTCTCGGGGTGGCCCGCTGGGTGCCGCACGTGCCCATCGCCCAGCAGGGCGGTCTGCGCGGGGAGTTCTCGGCGCTGGCCCGGCCCCAGGTGCTGCTCGGCCTGCTCACGGCGGTGTTCGGCTTCGCGGGGGTGTTCGCCGTCTACAGCTACATCTCCCCGATGATGACCGAACTGGCCGGGATGCCCAGCGCCGGGGTGCCGATCGTGCTGGCGCTGTTCGGTGTGGGCATGACCTTGGGCTCGCTGATCGTGGGACCGCTCGCCGACCGTTGGCTGCGCCCCACCATCTACGGCTCCCTGGCGAGCCTGGCGGTGGTGCTCGCGCTGTTCGCCGTGGCCGTGCAGAACCCCTGGACCGCCGCGATCGGCGTCGTGGTGCTGGGCGCCGTCGGTTTCGGCGTGACCGCGCCCCTTCAGGTCCTGGTGATGAGCCGGGCGGGTACCGCGCCGAGCCTGGCGTCGGCCTCCAACCACTCGGCGTTCAACCTCGCCAACGCGGGCGGCGCCTGGCTGGGCGGCCTGGGTATCGCGATGGGGTTCGGCTACGCCTCCCCGGCGGTGATCGGCGCGGTCCTGGCCGTGGCGGGCCTGGGCATCGCCGTCACGGCGGGTCTGATCGACCGCGGGGGCTCCGTCCCGGAGGCCTCCGCCAGCACACCCGAACCCAGCTCCGCCTCCGCCATCAGGGCCTGACCCGACCCTGGATCCACCACCGTCCCATTCCTGATCCAGCGCCTCCAGAGCGCCCGCAACCCTTCTTCGGGGGGCGGGCGCTCTGTCGTGCGCGTCGTGCTGGTTTGGGCACCTTCGGGGGGTTGACTTCATCGATTGTTAACGCCAACAATATTGCCCAGGTCACATCTGCCCCCTTGAAGTCCCGAATATTGGCTAACCAAAGGGGCATGTTCAGCACGCCAACCCGCGAAGGGAACTCTCGTTGGCCACGAATGTTAGCGCACACAATCCTGGCTCGGCGGATGCCGAACCCGATCCGGTGGTGCTCGGGGTCGACTTCGGAACCCTCTCCGGCCGTGCCGTCGTGGTCCGGGTCTCCGACGGCGCCGAACTGGGCTCGGCCGAGCACACCTACCGGCACGGGGTCATTACCGACCACCTGCCCGACCACGCGGACCCCCTCGAACCGGACACCGCCCTCCAACACCCCGACGACTACCGCGAGGTCCTGCGCCGGGCCGTGCCCGCCGCCCTGCGCGAGGCCCGGGTCTCCCCCGGTCAGGTCATCGGGATCGGCACCGACTTCACCTCCTGCACCGTCCTGCCCGTGACCGCCGAGGGCACCCCCCTGTGCGAACTCCCCGATCTGGCGGGCCGCCCGCACGCCTGGCCCAAACTGTGGCGTCACCACGCCGCCCAGCCCGAGGCCGACGAGATCAACGCCCTGGCCGCCGAACGCGGTGAACCCTGGCTGCCCCGCTACGGCGGGAAGATCTCCTCCGAGTGGCAGTTCGCCAAGGCCCTGCAGGTCCTGCGCGACGACCCCGGGGTCTACGAGCGCGCCGAGCGCTGGATCGAGGGCGCGGACTGGATCGTCTGGCAGCTGTGCGGGTACGAGACCCGCAACGCGGCCACCGCCGGCTACAAGGGCATCCACCAGGACGGGGCCTGGCCCACCAAGGACTTCCTCGCCGCCCTGGACCCCCGCTTCGCCGACTTCGCCGTGAGCAGGCTCGACCACCCCCTGTCCCAGCTGGGCGAACGCGCCGGAGGGCTCACCGCACAGGCCGCCGCCTGGACCGGCCTGCCCGAGGGCCTGCCCGTGGCCGTCGGCAACATCGACGCGCACGTCACCGCCGCCACGGCACAGACCACCGCCCCCGGGCGGATGCTCGCCATCATGGGCACCAGCACCTGCCACGTGATGAACTCCGAGGTCCTGGCCGAGGTGCCGGGCATGTGCGGCATGGCCCTGGGCGGCATCACCCCGGGCATGTGGGGCTACGAGGCCGGGCAGAGCGGCGTGGGCGACATCTTCGGCTGGTTCGTGGACTCCTACGTGCCGCCCGCCTACCACCAGGAGGCCGCAGAGCTCGGGATCTCCGTCCACGACCTGCTCTCCCGCAAGTCGGCCGATGCCGCCGTCGGCGAGCACGGCCTGGTGGCCCTGGACTGGCACAGCGGGAACCGCTCGGTGCTGGTGGACCACTCGCTGTCCGGCGTACTGGTGGGCATGACCCTGGCCACCCGCCCCGAGGAGGTCTACCGGGCACTGGTGGAGGCCACCGCCTTCGGTACCCGCACCATCGTTGAGGCCTTCACCGGTGCCGGGGTACCGGTCGAGGACCTCACCATCGGCGGCGGGATGGTCCGCAACCCCTTCGTCCTGCAGATCTACGCCGACGTCCTGAACCGGCCGCTGCGCGTGGTGGCCACCGAACAGAGCTGCGCGGTGGGGTCGGCGATCCACGCAGCGGTCGCCGCCGGGGCCCACCCCGACATCCACGCCGCCTCCGAAGCGATGGGGCGGGTGCGCGAGGACACCGTCGACCCCGACCCGGACCGGGCCGCCGCCTACGACCACCTCTTCACCGTCTACTCCGAACTCCACGACCACTTCGGCCGGGGCGGCAGCGACAGCCTGCGCCGCCTGCGGTCCCTGCGCCACGCCGCGTACACCAGCGGCCCCACCACCTCCGAGGGGAAGCGATGAGCTCCACCGACCCGCTCCTGCGACAGCTGGAGGACCACCGCGCCGAGGTGGAAAGCCTGCGCCAGACGGTGTGCGACCTGCACGGGGAACTGCCCCGATGGAACCTGGTCACCTGGACCAGCGGCAACGTCTCGGCGCGCGTCCCCGGCACCGACCTGATGGTGATCAAGCCCAGCGGGGTCTCCTACGACGACATCACCGCCGAGGACATGGTCGTGTGCGACCTGCACGGGCGGTTGGTCGAAGGACGCCACAAACCCTCCAGCGACACCGACGCGCACGCCTACGTCTACCGGGCCCGCCCCGACGTCGGCGGGGTCGTACACACCCACAGCCCCTACGCCACGGCCTGGGCCGCCCGCGGTGAGGCCATCCCCTGCGCCGTCACCGCGATGGCCGACGAGTTCGGCGGTGACATCCCGGTGGGCCCGTTCGCGCTCATCGGCGACGACTCCATCGGCAAGGGCATCGTCACGACTCTCGAGGGCCACCGCTCCCCGGCCGTGCTCATGCGCGGCCACGGGGTGTTCACCGTCGGCGCCACCGCCAAGGCCGCGGTCAAGGCCGCGGTGATGTGCGAGGACGTGGCCCATACCGTCCACCTCGCCCGTCAGGGCGGACCCGTCGAACGCCTGCCCCAGGAGGACGTCGACGCCCTCTACCACCGCTACCAGAACGCCTACGGACAGTAAGGACCCCCTGTGCCTCTACCCACGCCGCCCCCGAGTCAGAACCCGGCGGTGCGTTCCAGTCGCCCCCGGATCGGCCTGCTCGGCATCATGCAGCCGCTCTACGACGCCATGATCCCCGGCATCACCGAACACCAGGCCGCCTACGCCCAGCGGCTCGCCGACGGGCTTTCGGACGTCGCCGAGTGGACGGTCGCCCCGCCGGTCCGGGGCCGAGAGGACGCCGAGAGCGCGATCCGCGACTTCGAGGGCGCCGATCTCGACGGGGTTCTGGTCGTCATGCTCACCTACGGTCCCTCCATCCGGGTCACCCGTGCGCTGACCGGGACCCGGCTGCCCGTGGCGCTGGCCAACACCCAGCCCGACCCCGCGGTGAGCGCGTCCTGGAACATGGACGACATGACCTACAACCAGGGCATCCACGGCGCCCAGGACACCGCCAACGCGCTGGTCCGCGCCGGGGTCGACTTCGACGTCATCACTGGTGACTGGCAGAGCCCGGAGTTCACCGCGCGGGTGGACCGCTGGGCCCGGGCCGCGCACACCGTCAGCGCCCTGCGGCGGCTGCGCGTGGGCGTGTTCGGGTACCCCATGAACGGCATGGGTGACGCCCGGGTGGACGAGACCGCGTTCCTGCGCAAGCTCGGCCCCGAGGTGCACGTCATCGCCCCCGGCACGCTGCACCGCACCATGGCAGACCTGCCCGAGCAGGCGGTGAGCGACCTGCTGGCGTGGGAGGACGGTGCCTTCGACGTGGACGAGCGGCTGTCCAAGGAGGAGCGCGAGGACCACGCCCGCATGCAGTTGGGCATCGAGCACCTGCTGGAGGAGTCCGGCTGCGGCGCCTACTCCACTCACTTCGACGCCATCGGCGAGGACGGCCGCTTCGCCCGGCTGCCGATGGCCGCTGCCTCCACCCTGATGGCGCAGGGGTACGGGTTCGCCGGTGAGGGGGACGTCCTGGCGGCGTCGATCGTCTACGCGGGCCACCGGCTGGCGGGGGACGGCCACTTCACCGAGATGTACGCGATGGACTTCCCCAGCGACTCCATCCTGATGAGCCACATGGGCGAGGGCAACTGGCGGGTGGCCCGCGAGGACGAACAGGCCCGCCTTATCAAACGCCCCCTGGGCATCGGTGGTCTGGCCGACCCGCCCACCATCCTGTTCCGCTACCGGCCGGGCCCGGCGACCCTGGCCTCCCTGGTCTCGCTGGGCGGTGAACGCTTCCGCCTGGTGGTGGCCGAGGGCGAGGTCCTGGACTCCCCCGAACTGCCCGCGCTGGAGATGCCCTACGGCCAGTTCCGTCCCTCCTCGGGGGTGCGGGGCTGCATGGACGCCTGGCTGCGCGCGGGCGGCACCCACCACATGGTCATGAACTCCGGCCACATCGCCCAGGACTGGAAGGTCCTGTGCGAGCTGGCCGGGATCGAGTACGCCCCGGTCTGAGCGGCCGGCACCGGCGCCACACGGCGCCCCCCACCCCCCAGAGGGAGGGCCCGCGCAGGGCCCTCCCACCCCCTCAGCGCAAGGAGTACACCATGCGCGACGCTTCGCACCACCCATCCCCCTCTCACCCACCGCCCGCACACGGTGTCGGGCGCAGGACACTGTTCACCGCCGCCCTGACCACGGCCGCGGTCACAGCGGCCGGCTGCGGCGCCTACGACCCCCTGGCGGGTGAGCGCACCCGTCTGCGCCAGTGGAACCTCTTCGGCGGCGGTGACGGTCTGCGCATGCTGCAGATGCACGAGGAATACCAGGCAGAACACCCCGACATCGACTTCCGCGCCACCACCTTCGAGTGGGGGGCGCCCTTCTACACCAAGGTCGCCATGGGCGCGGCCGGAGGACGCGGCGCCGACATCGCCACCGTCCACGTCTCCCGGCTGGAGAGCCTGGCTCCGGGCCGTCTCCTGGATCCCATCGACCCCGCCGCCCTGGCCGAGGCCGGGATCGACGAGACCATGTTCCTGCCCAACATCTGGGAGGAGTGCTTCTTCGAGGGACAGCTCTACGCGATCCCGTTGGACACCCACCTGCTGGTGCAGTTCTACAACCTGGACGTGTGCCGGGAGGTCGGGCTCCTGGACTCCAACGACCGGCTCGTGCCGCTCGACGGCCGGGAGACCTACGTCGACGCCCTGCGCGAGATCAAGGCCGCCACCGGCGGTTTCGGGCTCTCACTCGACACCTGGGGCCCCTGGTCCAACTTCTGGGCTCTGTACCGCCAACAGGACGGTGAGCTCGTCTTCGGCGAGGACGACTTCGAGCTGGACGAGGACAAGGCCCTGGCCGCCATGGACTTCCTCTACCGGCTCTCCGAGGAAGGCCTGTCCCCGCGCGTGTCCCAGGGCGCGGACACCTCCGCCAACCTGGCCAACGGCCAGTCCGGGCTGATGATCCACGGCAACTGGGAGATGACCACCCTGGACGCCACGGACGTGTCCTTCTCCGTCACCCAGTTCCCCAACATCTTCGGCAACCACCGGACCCGCGGCGACTCGCACTGCTACGTGTTCCCGCACCAGCGCGACCGCGACCCGGAGAGGACGCGGGCCGCCCTCGACTACGCGGCGTGGATGCTGCGGCACAGCCTCTCCTGGTCCGAGGGCGCGGGCCACATCCCCGCCTACCTGCCGGTCGCCGAGAGCGAGGAGTACGACCGGCTGCACCCGCAGTCGGAGTACCGCGAGGCCGCAGAGAACGTCCAGTTCGAACCGGATGCCTGGTTCAGCGGCTCGGCCGGACGCCTGCAGGACGACGCCACCGGCCCGATCACAGCGCTCCACCAGGGCACCCAGACACCAGAAGAGGCGCTCGAACAGCTCAAACGGACCTTCCGCACCATGATCAACGCACCGGCGCCGGTCTAGGAGGCGAACATGTCCGAGCGAACACACACCCCGCGGGCCAAGGGGGCCGGCGCGGCCGGCTCCGGGCTGGTGGACGTCCGCCGCAAGCCCGCGACGTGGACGGGGCTATGGTACGTCCTCCCCTTCCTCGCCTTCTACCTGCTCTTCCTGGTCTGGCCCTCGATCGTGGGCCTGGGCTACACCTTCACCGACCGCAGCCTGGCCGGCGGCGACGTCTCCTTCATCGGCTTCGACAACTGGAACGAGACGCTCACCGACCCGGGACTGTACGAGTCCCTGTGGAACACCCTCGTGTTCACAGTGCTGAGCGTGCCGGTCATGGTACTGCTCGCCCTGGGGCTGGCCCTGCTCACCGACCACGCGCGACGGCTCGGGTGGTTCCTGCGGCTGTCCTTCTTCGCGCCGTTCGTGCTGCCGGTGGCAGTCATGGCGCTCATGTGGGAGTGGATGTACAACCCCAGCCTGGGTCTGTTCAACGGGATCCTGGGCCAACTCGGGTTCGAGGGCTCCGAGTGGCTGTTCAGCGAGAACACCGCGATGGTCTCGGTGGTCATCGCCACCGCCTGGTGGCAGGTCGGGTTCAACTACCTGCTCTATCTGGCCGCCATGCAGTCCATCCCCAAGGACGTGTACGAGGCAGCCGCGATCGACGGCGCGGGCGTGTGGCAGCGCATCGGCCGGATCACTCTGCCGCTGCTCGCCCGCACCACGGTGCTCATCACCGTCCTGCAGCTGATCGGCTCGCTCCGCGTGTTCGAGCAGATCTACCTGATGACCGGGGGCGGACCCAACTTCGCCACCCGCACCGTCATCCAGTACATCTACGACTCCGGTTTCGTCGGGCTGCGCATCGGCTTCGCCTCGTCCATGGCCTACGTGTTCATGGTCCTGATCATCATCGCCTCCGTGGCGCAGTTCCGTCTCTTCTCCCGGAAGGAGGCGTGAGATGGCCACCACCACCGACCGCCCCGCACCGACCGTCGCCGCCGAACGCCGCGGAGCCGCTCGGCGCGGGCCCCGGCCGAACGTGGGACGGATCGCCCTCTACACGGTGGCGCTCCTGGCCGCTCTGCTGTGGCTGCTGCCGCTGCTGTGGTCGTTCGCCACCTCGATCAAACCCGAGGGCGAGACCACGGTCACGCCCCCGACATGGTTCACGGCCAACCCCACCTTCGACGCCTACGCGCAGGTGCTGGGCCGCGGCGACCTCATCCGGTGGACGTTCAACTCGCTCGTCACGACCTCGATCGTCACCGTCCTGACCCTCATCGTGTGCGTCCTGGCCGCCTACGGGTTCTCCCGCTTCGACTTCCGCGGCCGCCCGTGGCTGTTCGCACTGATCATCGGCGGCATCCTCATCCCGCCGCAGACCCTGATCGTGCCCCAGTTCATCCTGATGACCCAGCTGGGGCTGGTGGACACCTACTGGGGGATCGCCCTGCCGCAGGTGGTCGCGCCCGTGTTCGTGTTCATCCTCAAACGTTTCTTCGACGCCATCCCGCGTGACTACGAGGACGCCGCGAAGATCGACGGCGCCGGCTCCGTGAGGATCCTGTGGAACGTGATGCTGCCGTTGTCCCGGCCCATCCTGACCGCGGTCGGCATCTTCACCTTCATCGGCGCGTGGAACAACTTCCTGTGGCCCTTCCTCGTCACCACCGACCCCGACACCATGACCCTCCCGGTCGGGATGGGCACCGTCATGGGCAACTACGGCATCCAGTACGCGCAGGTCATGGCCTCAGCGGTACTGGGAGCCCTCCCCCTGCTCATCGTCTTCCTGCTGTTCCAGCGGCACATCGTCACCGGTGTCGCCGGAGCAGGAATCAAGGGCTGACCCGCTCCCGACCCCAGGAGACCCCCGTGAAACGCGCACTGCCCTGGATCGTGACGGCGCTGACCGCCACGACGCTGGCGGCCGTCCTGGCCGCCAACCTGGTCGGACCGCCGTCCGGCTCCCAGGCCACGACCACCGCCTCGGCCCAGGACGACTGGGACGTTCCCCCCAACAACCCCGGGCTGCCCCTGTACGGGCACCAGCCCGACCACATCCACCCCTTCGCGGGCGGGCTGCGGGTCCACGACCCCGGCCTGTACGCGGGGGGCGAGAACAGTGACTGGTACGTCTTCGGTACCGGAAACCCCGAGATCGGTGACGGCAACATCCAGATCCGTTCCTCCCCGGACGGCTCGTACTGGACGTTCACCGGCACCGTCTGGGACACCAGGCCCGGCTGGATCGACGAGGCCGTCCCGGGTGTGGAAACCCTCTGGGCACCGGAGATCCACCACTCCGACGGCACGTACTACCTGTACTACGCGGCCTCCACCTTCGGCTCCAACCGGTCGCTGATCGGCCTGGCCACCAACACCACACTCGACCCCGAGGACCCCGCCTACGAGTGGGCCGACCAGGGCATGGTGCTGGAGTCCTTCGAGGGCGACTCCTACAACGCCATCGACCCGGGTATCGCCACCGACGCCCAGGGACGCCACTGGATGACCTTCGGCTCCTTCTGGAGCGGGATCCACATGGTCGAACTCGACTGGCCCAGCGGAAAGCCGGTCCAGGGAGCGGAGCCCGTGCACCTGGTCGACCGGATCGAAGCGCCCAACGCCGTCGAGGCCCCCTTCCTGATGGCGCACGAGGGCTACCACTACCTGTTCGTCTCCTTCGACCACTGCTGCCGGATCGACAGCGACTACAAGATCGCCGTCGGCCGCTCCGAGGACATCACCGGCCCCTACCTCGACGCCGACGGCGTCCCGATGCTCGAGGGCGGCGGCACCGTGATCGTCGCCGACGAGGGCACCATCACCGGATCCGGCGGCCAGTCCGTCTCCGGAGGCCTGCTCGCCTACACCTACTACGACACCGACCTGGGCCCGGACTTCGACTTCCGGATGGCCATCAGGGAACTGCACTGGACCGACGACGGCTGGCCCTACGTCCAGTAGCGCCCGCGGGATCAGCCAGGGGCCCGGTTCCACACCGGCCGGGCCCTCCCACCAACCGAGGAGACCCATGCTCAACGCCTCACTGCACGTCGACACCGCCGACCCCGTCGCCCCCGTCCACCGGCGCACCTTCGGATCCTTCGTCGAGCACATGGGCCGTTGCGTCTACACCGGCATCTACGAGCCCGGCCACCCGGCCGCCGACACCCACGGCTTCCGGCGCGACGTCGCCGACCTGGTCCGCGAACTGGGGGTGAGCACCGTCCGCTACCCCGGCGGCAACTTCGTCTCCGGCTACAAGTGGGAGGACGGGGTCGGCCCCCGGGAGCAGCGCCCCGTCCGCCGCGACCTGGCCTGGCACAGCATCGAGACCAACCAGTTCGGACTCGACGAGTTCATGACCTGGTGCCGCGACCTGGGGATCGAACCGATGATGGCGGTCAACCTCGGCACCCGGGGCCTGGCCGAGGCCCTGGACCTGCTGGAGTACTGCAACCACCCCAGCGGCACCCACCTGTCCGACCAGCGGGTCGCCAACGGACACCCCGCGCCCCATGACATCCGCATGTGGTGCCTGGGCAACGAGATGGACGGCCCCTGGCAGATCGGCAACCTGGACGCCCGCTCCTACGGGCGCAAGGCCGCGCAGGTGGCCCGCGCCATGAAGACGGCCGACCGCGACCTGGAACTGGTGGTGTGCGGCAGCTCCGGGTCCTCCATGCCCACCTTCGGCGAGTGGGAGGCCACCGTCCTGGAGGAGACCTACGACAGCGTCGAGTACATCTCCCTGCACGCCTACTACGAGGAGCACGACGGCGACCTCGGCTCCTTCCTGGCCAGCGCCACCGACATGGACGCCTTCATCGACTCGGTGACCGCCACCGCCGACGCCGTGGGCGCCCGGCTGCGCAACCCCAAGCGCATCCAACTCTCCTTCGACGAGTGGAACGTGTGGTACCTGAGCCGCCACCAGGCCGAGGCCGCCGTCCAGCCCACCGACGACTGGCGGGCGGCACCGCGCGTCATCGAGGACCAGTACAACGTCGCCGACGCGGTCGTGGTCGGCAACCTGCTCATCAGCCTGCTGCGCCACAGCGACCGCGTCACCGCCGCCAGCCAGGCGCAGCTGGCCAACGTCATCGCCCCGATCATGACCGAACCCGGCGGCCCCGCCTGGCGGCAGAGCATCTTCCACCCCTTCGCGCTCACCGCGCGCGCCGCCCGCGGCCAGGTGCTGCGCACCCGCCTGAGCTCGCCCGAGTACGGGACCGAGCGGCACGGCACCGTGCCCGCGCTGGACGCCGTCGTCACCCACGACGAGCAGGACGGCAGCACGTCGCTGTTCGTGGTCAATCGCTCCACCGACCAACACCTGACCCTGGACGCCGACCTGACCGGCCTGGCGCCCGGGTCGGTGACCGACGCCCAGACGCTGTCCGACGAGGACCCCTACGCCGCCAACACCATGGACGCCCCCGACCGGGTCGTGCCCCGGCCCGCCAAGGACGTCCGGTTGGAGAACGGTCGGCTCACCGCGGTGCTGCCGCCCGTCTCCTGGTCCGTCATCACGCTGTCCGCCGCCAACGGCTGAACCGGCCCCTTCCAGGAAGAAGACCTCACGATGCCACGTCCACCACGCACATCCCTGACCGCCGCCCTCACCACCGGGGCGCTGCTCCTGACCGCCTGCGGCGGGGTCGGCGACGCCGCCCGCACCGACGGCGAGAACGGCGTCATCGGTATCGCCATGCCCACCCAGTCCTCCGAGCGCTGGATCAACGACGGCGCCAACATGGTCGCCGAGTTCGAGGACCGCGGCTACGGCACCGACCTGCAGTACGCCGAGGACGTCGTCCAGGACCAGATCTCCCAGATCGAGAACATGATCACCCGGGGCGTGGACGCCCTGGTCATCGCCTCCATCGACGGCGAGGCCCTGGGCGACGTCCTGGACACCGCCGCCGACAGCGGCATCCCGGTGATCGCCTACGACCGCCTCATCATGGGCAGCGAGAACGTCGACTACTACGCCACCTTCGACAACTTCGAGGTCGGCGTCATCCAGGGCCAGTACATCGTCGACTCCCTGGACCTGGAGAACGAGGACGGCCCGTTCAACATCGAGCTGTTCGGCGGGGCACCCGACGACAACAACGCCTACTTCTTCAACGACGGCGCCATGTCGGTACTGCAGCCGCACATCGACGACGGCACCCTGGAGGTCCGCAGCGGCCAGACCGAGATGGGACAGATCGCCACCACCCGCTGGGACGGCTCCGTCGCCCAGTCCCGGATGGACAACCTGCTCAGCGCCAACTACTCGGGCGAGGACGTGCACGCGGTCCTGTCACCCTTCGACGGCATCAGCCTCGGTGTGATCGAGTCCCTGCGGGCGGTGGGCTACGGCACCGACGCCCGCCCCCTGCCGGTGGTCACCGGCCAGGACGCCGACCTGTCCTCGGTGCGGTCGATCATCGCCGGGGAGCAGACCCAGACCGTCTTCAAGGACACCCGCGAGCTGGCCGCGCAGACCGTGGACATGGCCGAGGCGGTCCTGGCCGACGAGGAGGTACCGGTCAACGACACCGACACCTACGACAACGGGGCCAAGGTCGTGCCCTCCTTCCTGTTGGAGCCGGTCTCGGTGGACCTGGAGAACTACCACGAGGTCCTGGTCGGGAGCGGCTACTACGAGGAGTCCGAGCTCGAATGATGAGCGCTGACACCGAACCCGCCGCCCCGGGGCCGCTGCTGCGCATGCGCGACATCCGCAAGGAGTTCCCCGGGGTGCGGGCCCTGGACGGGGTGTCCCTGGACGTGGCCCCCGGCAGCGTGCACGCACTCATGGGGGAGAACGGGGCGGGCAAGTCCACCCTGATGAAGGTGCTGAGCGGCGTCCACCCGGCCGGTTCCTACACCGGTCTGGTGGAGGTGGACGGCGAGCCCCGCGCGTTCGCCGACGTCGCCGCCAGCGAGCGCGCCGGGATCGCGATCATCCACCAGGAACTCGCGCTCATCCCGCAGCTGTCCATCAGCGAGAACGTGCTGCTGGGCCACGAGGTGACCCGCTTCGGCGTCATCGACTGGGGTGCCACCCACGCCCGCGCCCGCGAACTGCTGCTCCGGGTCGGCCTGGACGAGAACCCGGCCGCGCCGGTCTCGACGCTGAGCATCGGTGCCCAGCAGATGGTGGAGATCGCCAAGGCGCTGGCCAAGGACGTGCGGCTGCTGATCCTGGACGAGCCGACCTCGGCGCTCAACGAGACCGAGAGCGACCGGCTGCTGGACCTGCTGCTGGACCTGCGCGCACAGGGTGTGGCGTGCGTGCTCATCTCGCACAAACTCGGCGAGATCATGCGGGTCAGCGACGAGGTCACCATCCTGCGGGACGGCCGCACCGTGGAGACCCTGGCGGTGGAGCGCGACGCCGACGGTCGTCCCTCGGTGGACGAGGACCGCGTCATCCGCGGGATGGTCGGCCGCGACCTGGACCAGCGCTACCCCGACCGCGAGGGGGAGATCGGCCCGGTCCGCTTCCAGGTGCGCGACTGGACGGTGGACCACCCCGCCCAGACGGGGCGGCGCATGGTGCAGGGGGTCGACCTCGACCTGCGCGCCGGCGAGGTCGTGGGACTGGCCGGGCTCATGGGCGCCGGGCGCACCGAGTTCGCGATGAGCCTGTTCGGGCGCTCCTACGGCCGCTACGTCCGGGGCTCCCTGCTGCGCGACGGCGAGGAACTGCGCGTGCGCGACGTCACCGAAGCCATCGCCGCAGGGGTCGCCTACGTGCCCGAGGACCGCAAGTCCCTGGGGCTGGTCCTGGACGACGACATCCGGCACAACACCACGCTCGCCGCCCTGGGCCGCGTCTGCACCCGGGGCGTGATCGACCCGGGCCTGGAGACGGTGGAGGCCCAGGCCATGAGCGAGCGCATGCGGGTGCGCAGCCACGGCGTCAACCAGACGGTGCGCACCCTCAGCGGCGGCAACCAGCAGAAGGTCGTACTGGGCAAGTGGATGTTCACCCGGCCCGAGCTGCTGATCCTGGACGAGCCCACCCGCGGCATCGACGTGGGCGCCAAGTACGAGATCTACCTGATCGTGCGCCGCCTGGCAGCGGAGGGCGCCTGCGTGCTGCTCATCTCCTCGGAGCTGCCGGAGATCCTCGGCATGTGCGACCGCGTCTACGCCATGTGCGAGGGGCGCATCACCGGCCAGGTGCCCCGGGCCGACGCCGACCAGGAAACCCTGATGAGACTCATGACCCGAACCGGGGACCCGACGTGAACGACCTGACCCGAAACCCCTCGCGCTCCCGCCTCCGAGAGCTGTTCCAGGGCAACACCCGCCAGTACGGCATGGCCATCGCCCTGGTCGCCGTCATCATCCTGTTCCAGGTCCTGACCGGCGGACTGCTGCTCACCCCGCTCAACATCACCAACCTGATCATGCAGAACTCCTACATCCTGATCCTGGCGATCGGGATGATGCTGGTGATCATCACCGGGCACATCGACCTGTCGGTCGGGTCGGTGGTGGCGTTCACCGGGGCGGTGTCGGCGATCATGCTGACCTCCTGGGGGCTGCCGACCGTGGTGGTCGTCCCCCTGGCCCTGCTGCTGGGCGGTCTCATCGGCGCCTGGCAGGGGTTCTGGATCGCCTACGTGGGCGTGCCCGCGTTCATCGTGACCCTGGCCGGGATGCTGATCTTCCGCGGAGCCACCCTGGCGGTGCTGGGCGGGGAGTCCATCGCCCCCCTGCCGCAGTCGCTGCGGGTCATCGCCAGCGGGTTCCTGCCCGGGCAGAGCGACGGACTCCATCTGCCCACCCTGGCCCTGGGGCTGGCCGGAGCCGCGGCGATCGTGTGGATCCAGTGGCGCACCCGGGCCCGTTCCCTGGCACGTGACCTGCCGGTTCCCCCGGCGGCGGTCACCGCGGCCGGTTCGACGCTGGTGGTGGCGGTGATCGTGGCCTTCACCTACACGGTGGCCAGCCACAACGGCCTGCCGCTGGTGGGTGTGCTGCTGGTCGCGCTCATCGCCGGGTACGCGTTCGTGATGCGCTCCACCACGATGGGGCGGCGCGTGTACGCGGTGGGCGGCAGCGAGCGGGCCGCCGCGCTGTCGGGTATCCGCACCAAGCGCACCACGTTCTGGGTGTTCGTGAACATGGGGGTGCTCTCGGCGCTGGCCGGGCTCGTCTTCACCGCCCGCCTCAACGCCGCCACCCCCGGCGCGGGCACCATGTTCGAGCTGGACGCCATCGCGGCGGCCTTCATCGGCGGCGCCTCCGCCGCGGGCGGGGTGGGCAGCGTGATCGGCGCGGTCATCGGCGCCCTGTTCATGGGCGTGCTCAACAACGGCATGTCGCTGATCGGCCTGGGCGTGGACTGGCAGCAGTTCATCAAGGGCCTGGTGCTGCTGTTGGCGGTGGCCTTCGACATCTACAACAAGCGCCGGGTGGGCGGCTCCGCGCCGATCCTGCCGGGGCTGCGGTGGCGTCTGCGGCGAGGCGGCCCCGGGCGGGGCGGCGAACCCGACCGGGTGTCCGGCGGGACCTGACCGGCCTGAGCCGGTAGGCGCGGCGGTGACCTCGGACCCGCGACTCCAGGCAGGGTCGCGGTCACCGGCGTGCACGACAACTGCTTCAGGACCGTACCGGTGGCCTCGGCCTGATTCCGAGCACGCGCCCTGATCCACCCAGGAGGCAGCACGACACCCGCGTGCCCGGTTCACGGCACGCCGAGGAGCGATCCGGCGTCAGCGCTCCGGGAACCCCTGTGCGGTGCCCATGCGCACAGGGGTTCCCGGCCGCAGCGCCCTCCTGAGGCGCAGCCCCCTTCCGGCTCTGCCTCAGGCGTTTGCGGTATCGGGGACGGACGCTTCTCCCACCGGCGCGGAACCGTGCCCTCACCGCAGGCGGCCACCCTGCTCCGTGGCCGGTGCTGCCTCGGCACGGTCCCTCGGCCGTTTCCGGGCACCTCGCCGCCGTGGCGCTCCGGAACCGACCGGCCCTACCCCTCGGGCCACCGCCGATGCGTCCTCCGCCCTACCGGAGGACGTACCGCGAGAGAGGCGCCGTCGTCCGTCAACCGTGATCCCGTGGTCGGTGAACCCGAGTGCGTTCTCCGACCGGTGTGCGGGCCGGAGGTCCCCTGGCCTGCAGATCCATGGCCCCGTCCCGTTGCGGGTGGGCGTGCGAAGCGCTCGGGGAACCCGCCCCTTCCCCCCGTAGGTCGGGGACCCGACCGTCCCCGGCTCGGAGCCGGTCACTGGAGGCGGGGACCTGAACTCGGATGTCGGAGGCTCCCCGGACCCCCGGGTCCGCGTTTCCGGGGAGGGCGCCTCCCAGGTCCGTGCCTGCCGGGACTGTGTCGCCGGAAGGGGCGTGGCCTCCTGCGAACGTGAGCGGGGAGGGGCCCTGCGCACCGTACCGGGAGCGGTTCGGGGTACCGGTCGGATCAGAGCCCTCGGCCGGGACCCGCGACGTGCTCTGGTCGACCGTCAGTACCGGCGGGTTGTCCTCGACGTCGAAGCGGAGCCAGGCCGTGGTCCCGGACTCGTCGCGTTCCCCGAGGCGCAGGTCGATGTGGGGTTCTCCGTGGTCCACGGCCCACTGGTAGGCCTCGGTCACGTCGAACTCGACACCGCCGCTCACCGGGCAGGCGGCCCGCCCGCCCCTGACCCTTCGCGTGTCGAGCAGGGCGTGGGCCGTCGGCTGATCGTTCCAGGTGGTCCCGCCGTCGAAGGGGTCGACCCGGTGCAGTTCCAGGAAGGAGTCGCTGTGGCAGTCATAGGACCAGGCGACCTCGGTACGCAGCACGGCGGAGTCCACAGCGGCTCCCGGGCCCGACTCGACCGGGAACCGGAACAGGGCCCTGCGGGTGTAGACGCGGTCCCACACGAGGCGCCCGGTACCCACGCTGGCGATCTCGACGCCATGGTGGGCGCTGTCCGGAGAAGCTAGGTCAACGTAAGTCCACAGGGAGCTTTCGGTCTCGGTCCGGCCCTCGCCGAAACGTGCGGGGGCGGGAGTGCCGTCGGCGGCAGAAGTGTCATCGGTCCTGGTCAGGTTACGGTCTGCCACATCGGCAGGGAGGATCCCGCCAGGTTCACCGCTCCGCTGCTCGGAGGCGGCCGTGCCGCCGGTGGCGGCTGAGGCATCGTCGTCGACTGCGGCAGGAGCAGCGACCCCCATCGAAAGCACGAGGGTGTAAGCCACACAAGCCGCCGTCGCGCGGGTCAGGGAACGACGCATTACGGGTGGTGCCTGCACATTCTAACTACGACCGAAAAGAAACCCGGATGGGGCATCAATGCCCCGCTCCAACCATCAGTAATTTACCCAATTCCCACCGGCGCCTACAAATTCCTCCAGTATAAATGCAGTCCAAAAATATAGTTAGCGCCATCTGAAAAACCGGCGCCAGAGAAAACCGTCTGGCCAGGCCGAATGAACCCGGGACCGCAACCCTCTTTATCCGGCGGCCACCAAATACAGGTTCATATCAAACCGAAACCTGGTAGCCCGAATGGGGATGCCGCGCACCCGCATCGGCATCGCCCACTCATAGATAAAGACAGCCAGAATTCCGAACAGGGGTGCGACCCAGATGACCGCTTTCAAGAAACCTTGGCTGGACGGGGACGGGTAACTCGAAGGACAGGCCTTCCCGTGAAGACTCCTCCAGGCGAGCGCGCCGGGACCCGATACGGGGCGTGGTCTGCGAGAGCGACTCAGACCTGACTCACGAAGCAGGGAATCGGGGCGATGCGACCTACGGCACCGCCCCGAGACGAGAAGTGTGTCCTCAGGTGGCCAGGCTCAACCAGGTGCGCACTGCGGCGGCCAGGTCATCGGACTCCCCCTACGCTTGCACCACCAAGGAGTGCTCCCTGCTGGGGCGAGACCGCTCCGCGTCGTGGAACAGGTACGGGCGCACCCCGCGCACCCCGTCGTCGTCCACACACCACCCCTGCTCCGAGGGGTGCGGCCGCCGGGGTCGCGGCACCCGTACCGGCCCCGGCTCAGGTTGGGGTTCGCCCTCCCGAGCGGCGAGTTCGGCCACCGTCCTGCCCCGCGTCACGGCAGAGGAAGCGGTCAGGGCCTTGGGGGTCGCGCGGCGCTCCAGCACCAACCGGCCCTCGCCCCTGGGACGGTCGATGCTGCGGCGCGGTGCGACTTCGAGCGGGCTGCACAGCACGGCGGCCAGGACCGCTCCGAACAGCCACCGCACGCGCTGTCCCCAGCCCCGCACGGGTTTGCGGTGCCTACCAGTAGGCTTCTGCACGGATCTCCTCCTGCTCATTCAGGTGGGGATGTCAGCCCCGGCCCGGTGTTCGCCGCACCGCGTCGGGGCGCCTCCACTTCTGGGTCCTTCTTCGTTACTCGGCATGGTCGGGTGTCTGTGGCCCCGAGGTTGCACGCCGCCCGGGGCTGCGCTTCCCGTCCATTCCACACAGGGCCCACGGCCCTGGATCCCCCGCTGGACACGCCGTTCCCGCGAGGGGTGGTCGATGTTCGCTTGGGTGAGCGAGGTGCTCCAACACCTGTCGGCCACAAACCGGCCACGGGTTTTCAGGCGGCCATCCGGGTTCGACCGGATCGGTCGAAAGCGGCACGAACCATCAACCCGCCGTCGGGCTCGCGGGTAAAGTCCCAGTACAGGGCCATCGCGTCCACCAGGGCCAACCCGTACCCGCCCTCGACGAGCAACCCGTCAGCCCCGCACAGCCCCTCCACCGGGCGCGCCTCGGGCACGGTGGCCTCCGCACCGGGGCGGGGTCCGTCGTCGGTGACGCGAAGCAGGAACAGCCGCCGTCGCCGCTCGATCTCGATACACGCACCCGCCCACCGGGCAGCCCCGAAGCGCTGTGATTCAACGCGTTGGTGTGCAGCTCGGAGAGCGAGACCAGGAGCGGGTCAGCGCTGGCGGGGGTGGTGCGGGCCACGTGGGTGGCCCAGCTACGGGCGGCCTTGAGGTGCCAGAGCTGGTGCCCGCACTCCAGAGAAGCCTGCTCGGGGTCTGTGCAGCGGATCCGCCGGGGCAGGTCGAGGGGCGGCCGGGTGGGAGTCATGGAATCCACCGGTTCCTTTCGTTGTCGCGCTGGTGGCTGCGGGCCCGCGACAGCAAGGGTGTGGCCTGGGGCAATGGCATGTGAAGGCTGCTCGGAGAGCTCACGAATCTTCCACAGGCGCTTGGAATTCTCTGGAATCCCCCACAGGGCGTCGCCCCTTGTGTTCCTATGGCTACATGCACACGGACGAACGGGATCTGAAGGCATTCGGGCGGGAGCTACGCAGGCTTCGAGTAGAAGCAGAGCTGACCCAGCAGGCCCTGGCACGAAGGATCAGCCAGCGAGGCACGACCATCAGCGATTCACACCTGTCCGACGTCGAGAACGGCCGAGCCATGGCGCGCCCCTGGTTGAGGAAGTTCCTGGACGAAGTCCTTGAAAGCGACGGCAGGCTGGACAAGCTCTGGGAGGAGCTCACGGGCTCCGGACGCCAGGTGTGGCTGCACGAAGTCACCAAACGAACCCACGATGCCGACGCCCTGTTCGAGTACCAGCCTCTGGTGTTCCCGGTTTATCTCCAGACACAGGAGTACTCGTACGCGCTCATCCGATATGGAGCACCGTGGCTTTCCCAGGAGCAGGTCCTCGCCCTGGCCAAGGAGAGGAACGACCGGGCGAAGCGTATGGCAGAGGCCACGTCTCCGGTGATCTGGCTGATCATCGACCAAAGCGTGCTCTGGCGACGCTACGGCTCCCCGCAGGTACAAAAAGAGCAGTTGGCGTATGTAGCCCATCAGATCGAGCGTGAACGGGTCACCGTGCAGATGCTTCCGATCCGGGCACCACGGCACGCGGGGACGTCGGGGCCCAGGCGGATCATCACCACAGCAGAAGAACCCGAGGTGGCGTACATGGAATCCGCTGAGGAGGGCCGCATCATCTCCGGCTCAGCGGACATCAACCGGAGCCGTATGGTGTTCACTGCTCTACAGGGAGCCGCCAGGGACCCACAGGAAACACTGCAGGCCATCTACGACGAGATGAAGGCGATTGACAATGAGTGACTGGCACAAGAGCAGCTACAGCGGCGGAACCAACGAGTGCGTCGAATCCCGGGAGCACGAGACCGGAGCCGACGTGCGAGACACCCAGAACAGAGAGCTGGGCCACCTGACCTTCACCCGCACGGAGTGGAACGCTTTCGTCGAGGCCACTCTCCACAGCCACCGGTAATCCGTTACGCGACGGCCTCGCCGCTCTCCAGATAGAGCGTGGTCTCTTCACGACGTGCACGATCCCCTTGAGTAATCCTTCGAGCGAGCCGGGGGATCGTTGCCATCCCAACCTCGGCCACCTCATGGAACCCTTATCCCGCCAACTCGTCTTGGTCGAGGACGATCCGGTCCAGCCAGTACTGGTCGAGCAGTCCGCCGTCAAAGACGAACAACTGTTTACCCCCTCCGATGGCGTGAGTGCCCAGTCCACGACCAGCAACCGCCCGATCGGCGGGGCGACCCCCAAATCTTCCTTCACCTCACGCGCCACGGCCCGAGTCGGGACCTCCCCGTGCTCCATGTACCCGCCAGGGATCTCCAGGTAGTCCTTGTAGGCCGGAACCACCATCCTCGCCCTAAGAATTATCAAGTTCAGGCAAACTCCTGCGTTATGTAGAAACCCATAGGAATTTTTCCTTCAACTACTTTCCAAACAGGGGATCGCTGCACCAGGCCGAGCCATTCATCGAAAACAATCCCATCCCCGCGGAACCACCAGGAACTGTGACTTTTAAGCGACCGAAGGTCGGCATCGGAAAGGTACCGATACTCAAATTCAACCTACAAGTAGCCTTCATGCTCCACCTCTGCGCCAACCAGTTCCATCTGACGCACAAAACCCAACGTGAACGTAGACTCAGAAAACCAGTTCACTTCGCAATATTGAAAAAGGAATCCATCTGAGTCAGGACCAGACGGGACATTAAACTCAATCTGAGCGAAATCACGAATAGCTGCCACCGCATCCTGCACAGATGATATCCATCCATCCGATCTCGGCTGATCAATAATGTCTTTCGCCATGCTTAATGCAGAGCCGATTGGCTGCTTCATTATTCATCTCGCCCTGCCACTTTAAGAAGCTTCCTGCCTTGCTATAGCACGAATTCACACACCGCTCGTAGGACGAACCAGAAGCTAGCGGATCGGACGTGTTTGAGTATAGCGCACCCGCCCAAGTAAACCCCGGGAGTTAAACCTGGTCGAGGCGCTTCAGTCACGAATAAAGAACCATCTGGAAAACCGTACGTTCAGCTTTGAGGATCCGGAGAATTCGCTGCGGTTACATCTGCCCCCGACCCAGCGGCGCCCGGGGCTGCCTCTCGGTCCCACCTGATTTATGACTGAACTGAATCCTGGCCTATCTAACCGAAATTCTTCTCGAAGAGGAGCAGAAGAACTGATCAGCTTTGACGCACCCCACCCACAAGGGAGACCGCTTCAGAGCCAGCCCAAGTCATTAGTCCGTGTGAAAATCAGATGAACTCAGCAAGAGAATTCCAGACAAAGTGAAACCCGAAACCTCCTCAATATAAGGTCTTTCCTCCTCCCTGGCCGCACAGAATGTAACATGGCCGGTAATAATCGATTCATCATAGAGAGCCGGGGAGATTGATACATAGGCGACAGCTGGCGGAGATCCGGGAATCTCGCCCAGATCAAGGAGGGCCCTCCGAGCAAAGGAATACGCCCGCCGAAACAATGACTCAGCCAGGAACTCCCCTTCCTCGATATCAAAATCAGGAATCGACCTACCATTAACTGCGGCTTCATAGCCAGTAACATCAGAGAATTTCGAAACAATACCCGAGTAGTCCTCACGAAAACGCTGGAGCACCCAGGCACCATTAGCCTCTGCACACCAACCAGCATCCAGAACTTCCTTGTGAAACTCGGTCATATCACCATCAGAAATCGAGTCAACGATACTCATGTCAACCATCTCACTGAGAAGTGAGTTGTAAATCATCCGCACTCGCCACCCCAAAACAAACATGACATGATTAGACCCCACCCAAATTTCACCAAAAATGACTGCACCCACCCCACCCTCTTCATGGAGCCATATCAACCACCCCTTTCCCAAAGCCCAGGAATATCCCTTCGCATGTTATCGAAAGCCACACTGAGGCCTTCCCAAAGCAACGTGACCCGGAAAACCGGTTCAAGTTCATGAAAGAGACATAAGTAGACACCGGGGAATCACCCCACACAGACGCAAGGCCCCTGTTAGGACGGTTCTCACCACAAGATCGGTCGTAGAGTTCCTCGCTCGGCTCCTGGAGGTTTATTCATAAGCCTCGAAGTATCGAGTGAAGAAGTACAGACCGATGATCACGGACAGGGCCTCACTGAACTTGGCCAGCGGAGCGCGGTAGCGGGTCTGGAGCATGCGCCAGTTCTTCAGGTGGGCGACAGCTCTTTCCACCGCGGCTCGAAGCTGTTGATCACGGTGTTGTTGGCCTCCTGCTCCGGGGAGAGATCTCCGCCCGGAGGTTTCCTGGCCGGTGAGATGTCCACGTGGGCTTGGTAGCCCTTGTCACCCAGGGTGCTGTCCAGGTCGGCGATGAGATCGGCCAGACCGCTGGCGGTCAGGGCGTGGGCGTCATGGCGTGATCCGGGCACGGGCACGGGACCGATTGCGGCGATGTCGCCTGCGGGTGTGCAGGCGATCTGGAGGTTGAAGCCGGTGGTCTGGTGTTTTCCTGAGTACATGCCTTCGGCGTGCTTCCAGTCCCAGGTGGGGGCGAGGGTGCCATCGACCAGGACGGTCGATCCTCCTACGGTTTCGGTGGGGTCCAGGACGAAGGCGGCGAGTTCGGTGGCGATGAGTGGGCGGAGCAGATCCCATCGGCGGCTGACGGTGGGTTGGGAGACGTTGAAGAGGGCTCCGGCCAGGTCTTGGGTGAGGTTGTGGCGGTGCAGGGCCGTGACCAGGGCGACGGAGGCGTGCAGGCCGATCGCGGCAGGTCTACCGCCGGGCCGGGCGAGAGGGCCGAGTTTGTGGTGGATACGGGCGGTGAGCTCGGTGAGTTGTTCGGGTGAGAGTCCGGTTATACGCTGCAGGTCCAACGGCTTCTTCGCGGGTCTGGTTTTGGTTTGGTAACCCCAGATTTCAGCGGAGGAGCCGTTGCTGTGTCTTGGTAACGCGGAAACTCAGCACGTCTGCATGGTGGGTCATTTCATCGGATGATCGGACTTCATCTCATCATGGAGCTTGTGAATAAGCCTCCTGGTCGCGCACTGCCGAGCCGTCGGCACCCCGAAGGGTCCCAAGTCCTGACCCCATTCCTGCAAACGGCCTTCGCCCTACGCTGGTTCCGGGAAGCCGGATGCGCGTACCGCCTAGCATGCGATACGCGCATCTCTCAGGCCACCGGCTACCGCCACTTGCACGAAACCATCGATGTCCTGGCCGATCATGCCCCGACCCGCACCACGTCCTCCAACACTGCCAGGCCCAAGGCATGGGCCACCTGATCCTGGGCTCTACACTGGCGTTCTCGGCCTCCAGCTTCAACCGGCCCGCGATCTGGCGGGGTGTGCGGCCCCGGCCCAGGTCGGCCAGGACCCGCTCACGGACGATCGCATCGGTGTCGATGCGGCGCTGCTGGGGACGGGACCGGCGGGTCCTGGCGCGCTGGTGGGCGGTGGTGGCCCGGTAGCCGCGCTTGCTGGTGTTGCGGTCGATCTCCCGGCTGACCACGGACGGGTTCCGGTCCAGAGCACGGGCGATGGAGCGTACGCCCTCACCCCGTGTGTGTGCGAGCGCGATCTCCTCGCGATCCTCCAAAGTGAGCGTCCGTCGTGTCCCCATCGGCAACCCTTCTGACCTGCGGTGTTGCTACGACGGTATGACACCACCCACGGGCGTTCACCTCGTGCTGGCATCGGTTGGGGGAGCTGCCCGCGTTCAGATGAGGCGGGCCTGCCCCGACGAGCAGCAGGAGGGAGGAAGAGGACGGTGGAACCCGGCGCGGCCCGCAGCGACACGCGAAGGTCTCGCCCCCGCATCGCGGGGGCGAACCGGGGGGAACCCAACCGCTCCTCAGCCCATCCCCACCACTGAAGAATCGAGGCTGACTGCAGTCAAGATCCCGAGAGACCCCGCCGGATTCAAGAACTACCAGCGAAGCTTCTGCTTTTTTAAACTGACAATTCCTGCTGAGCCTCGGCATAAGAATTATCCGGGACAAGCTCGGACATCTTCTGAAAGAAGGCCATCCCAGCATCTTTGATAGCCTTCAGAAAATCCACAGATGAAACATCTACCATCTTCGTTTCCTTGCCAATCTTGGCGGCCACCAAGGTACGAGACCCTACAACCCGAAAAGCGAGCTTGATCGGCTGATCAGGGAAATATATCTCTGCGTAACCCAACGACTGCATTTTCGCCACCATCTCGGCAATGTAACACCAGAGCTGGTCAACGTAGTCCCACTCTTCAAAGCCGATGATTTCTAATCCATCAACGGACATCCGGATGGCACCTTCAATATAGTCAAGGTCGGGCGGCGGGACACGGCAGGCTTCCAACCGCACGAACCCACCGTCCGCACCCTTCAGGAACGTCTCAATCTCAACCACGTTTCAGGCCCCTAGATGGTGACTATTCCGGATAGAACTGACCCACTCGACCTCTGTTCATGCCGAGTACATAATCGATGCCTTTAACATTACCGCGAATCTGGTACATGCCCTGACTTCCTCGCTGAACCAGCGTATCGCGGTTCTGCCGCATGACTTGACCGATAGCACCTTGGACGTCGCCAACACTCATTCTCGAATCGAAGAAGGACTGCGTCTTCTTTACCGAGCCATCCCAATAATTCGGGTGATGACGAGTGAGGATGTGCTCCATTCCCTTCTTATCAAGCAAGAAGGACTGATTCCCGAACTGGAATCGCTGACTGCCCCAATCCCGGAGGGCAGGAAGACATCCTCCACTGTTATGAACCAGAACCGAAGTCTGCCCAGCGAGTACATAGTACGTGTGGATGCCCTGGATGGTGAGGTTGTGGACCGTGGCAGGCTGTACCCAGGCATGGAGCCCGGTGACCTGGACCAGAGTGCCCTCGGAGGAGAGCAACCACATCCCCGGCACCAGATCGATGGCATCGATCCAGGCATCCAGTTCCGGGGACCAGAAGGGGTGCTCGTCCGTGGCGATGATGACATCGCCCAACACCATCGGCCCCGGACGAGCGCCCGTCTCCTCGAACTCACCCTGTTCCAGGCCCGCGAGCTCGACCTGGGTGGTGGTGTCCACGGTGATCTCGACCAGGGTCTTGACCCCCGACCCCACGATGGTCGCCAAAACCTCGCGCGGGCCCTCCACCCCCGTTTCGGGGTCGGTGGCCAACACCTGCTCACCGACCTGAACCTCTTCGATGGGTCTGGTACTGCCGTCGGCCATCACCACCAACGTGCCCGCAGCGAAACTGTTACAGCGACTGCTCCCACCACGACGGAACTTATTGAACAGACCCGAAAGCTTGTCGCCGTTACGTAGAGCCCGCAGGCCGGTACCCGCGGGGATGGGACCGGTCGCCGCCTCCACAGCGATATCGACGGTCGCCTCGCCAGCCTTGAACGCACCAGAGTTGGAGTTGATCCCCACACTCGCCAACTGCTGGTCCCAGGTCATTCCACGACCGGTTTTACGCACCGCGTAATCACCCAGGACACGCGCCGGACTCCAGGTCAAGACACTGCCCACACCAGCGATGAAGTTGCGCGGACGCTGGGGAACCCGGCGCACCGTCCGATTCACGAAGCTGTGCGTGCGCCGAGCCCGGGAGACCACCGTGCGCCGCACCGTGGAGCGGATGTTGCGTACTCGCGAGGAGTTCCACACCCGTCGCACCGAAGTACGGGCACGGTTCTTCACTCGACTGGCAGTACGGCGAACTTTGTTCCAGGTTTTGCGCAGGAACAGCCCGTCGGGGTCGGTGAAGCTGACCGGGTTGCTGTTGGCGTAGGCGTACCCGTGCATCTGCTGCGGGTCGGCCACGTCCATGACCGGGTCGGCCGAGATGAACCGGCCCAGCGCCGCGTCATAGGCGCGAGCCCCGATCTGGGTCAGGCCGGTGGAGGCGTCGATCGTGCCGCCGACGAACCCGTGCTCGCTGGGCCAGGCCCCCGCGCCGACGCTGCGGTCGGCTCCAAAAGCGGTGAAGCGGCGCTGGGTGATCTCCCCGCCCTCAGCTGCCACGGCCAGCTGTCCGGTGCCGTGGTGGTCGGCGAAGACCCAGGTGACGTTGTTGTCCGCGTCTCGGACCGCGATGGTCTCGCCGTGGTGCTCATAGAAGCGCAGCGCCCGGGTGACCAGGGTGGTGCGTTCGTGGTGGATCTCCATGCCGGGCAGGTAGAGGGTGGAGGTGGTGGCGTCGCGGCGGATGAGTCGGTCGCCGTTGGCATCGTAGGTGTAGGTGCTCACCCCGGTGGAGGCATCTTCGACGCGGACCAAGAGCCCTTCAGCGTCCCATTCCAGGCCCTGTTCGTGGGCGGGAGTGGTGCGCGAGACCATGTTGCCGGCCTCGTCGTAGCCGTAGTGCTCCAACCGCTCACCTGCGGGACCGCTCTCGTGGACCTGGGTGAGGGTGTGGGGCTGGTCCTGGCCCGCATTGGGGTGGGTGTAGGTGCGTTCGGTGGCACCGCCGATGCCGCCGTGCTGGGTTTCGGTGACACGATTGCCGACGGCGTCGTAGGTGTAAGAGTGCCAGTAGGGGGCGGGGCCTCCCAGGTCCTCCACCTGCGGGGCCGCCTGACAGGCCCCGGCGCCGGTGGCGTCGGGGGTCCAGGCCTCGGTGAGCTGGCGCATGTGGTCGTAGGCGAAGCACTGCACGTCGGCGGGGCGTTCGCTGTCGCTGGGCTCGTCGCGCAGGGACAGGATGTTGCCTGCGTCGTCGTAGGCGAAGTGCAGGTGTTGCAGGGAACCGGTGCCGAACCGGGGGGTGACCCAGCTTTCGTTGAGGCGGTTGGTGGCCTGGTTGTAGTCCCACGCCTGCCAGTAGCGGTTGGCGCTGTTGGAGGTACGCGCCAGGATCCGCATGACGAGGTTGCCGACCTTGGAGTACTCAGCCGCGGTGACGTAGGCACCGTCACCGGCCACAGCGGTTACCCTGCCCAGGTTGTCGTAGGTGTAGCTGATGTTCTCCTGCGAGAGCCCGCCCGCGGCAGGGGAGACGTGGCTGCGGATGCTGCCGTCGGGGTTGAAGCGGGTGATGAACCGATAGGTGCCGCCCAGTCCGGTTTCTTCCTGGGGGATGGTGACGGTGGTGGCCATCGCCCGGTACAGGTCGTCGTAGGACAGGACCTGGTTGCTGTAGGCCAGGTCACCGTCGTGACGGGTGGTGGAGGTCAGCTGCCCCTTGGCCAGTGTGTCGTAGACCCACTCGATGCGCAGCGGGCCGTCGGTGGAATCCTCATGCAGGGCGACTTTGCGGCCGAGCGCGTCGTAGACGTGTGCCAGGGTCTGACCGCGTGCGTCGGTGCTGGAGGTCACCTGGTCCAGCGCGTCGTAGGTGTAGGTGGTGGTGCCGGTGTCGGGGTCGGTGCTGGCCGTGCGGCGCCCGTTGATGTCGTAGGTGTAGCGCCACTCGTTGCCCGCGGTGTCGGTGACGGTCTCCAGTTCGTCGCTGGAGGTGTAGGTGTAGTGGATGGCGTCATAGTCACCCGTGGGTTGGCGTCCGTGGTGGTGACGTAGTTCGACGGTGTTGCCGCGCAGATCAGTGATGGTGGTGGTGCCGGTGCCGCCTTCCGGCGGGGTCATCCGGGTCTGTTCGCCCGCGTATTCGGTGGTGGTGCGGTACTGCTCCTGGCCCCGTGACATCTGGATCTGGTGGAGGGGGCGTTCGGCCCCGTCATGGACGGCGAGGGTGTAGCGGGGGATCTCATCGGTGTTGTTGACGACGAAGAGGGTGCCGCTGGGAGCGTCCTCGTTGGGGTAGGCGGCTCGGGTCTGGACCTGGAGTCCGCGGGTGTCGTGCAGGATGTCGCTGATCAGGCGCCCGCCCCCGGAGGTCGGGGTCTGGGTCTGGCGTACGCGTAGCCAGCCGTCGTGGATCTGGTAGCTGGTGACGTAGTCGCCGTGGGGGTTGAGCGCGCTGCTGGTGACGTAGGTAGGGGCATCCTTGGACAGGTGGTAGCCGAATCTCATACTCGGCGTGAGCCGGGCTTTGGGCCGGTCGGCGAGCCAGACCTCGGTGAGACGCCCCAGAGGGTCGTAGGCCAGGTCGGTGCGTTTGCCGTTGGAGTCGATCTCGGCGATGGTGAGTGAACGTGCGGGGTCGAGCTCGATCGTGCTGGTGTGGCCGAGCGGGTTGGTGGTGGTGATCTTGGTGGTGTTACCGCCCAAGGTGTGGTCGGTGTACTGCGTGGTGGTGGTGTTGCCTTCGGCGTCGGTCTGGGTGAGCTGGCGCCCGTACCGGTCGAAGGTCGAGTTTTCGGTGACCTGGTAGCGGGGGGTGGAGCCGTCGTAGCCGACCAGTCGTTCGGAGGAGGTCTGCACGCCGTGGGTGGGGGTGGCTCCGAAGGCTTTGCCGTCGTAGTGGGTGCGGATGTCGCCGATCACGTCCTTGGGACGGTCGGGGGTCGCGTCACACCCCACGGACACCAGTTCTTCCCGGGAAGCCAGTTCCAGTAGGTGTTTGGCGGTGTTGCGGGTGTAGGTGGTGCGTGCGCACACCTCGTCCCCGCTCACCGAGACGTCACCGCGGTCGAAGACCTCGATAGGTAGGCCGTAGTCGTCATAGGTGGTGTCGACGCGGTGCTGGCGCCAACCGCCCTCGGCCAGGGGGGCGTAGCTGCGGACCGAGGCCGTGTCGACCATGTGGGCTTCCACGGTGCCCCAGGAGTAGGTGCGTGAGCCGGTCTTACGGCTCCAGGGCAGGCTGATCTCCTTCTCCACCACCTCCCCGCCGGGCCCGTTACGGGTCAGTGTCTCCAGGGTCTGGCCGTTGTAGCGGTCGTGGTCGGTGTGCTCACCGCCCTCGGTGTCGGTGACCTTCACGCTTCGAGTACCGCTGGGCAGGTGGTCGCCGTGCATACCGCGGAAGAAGCGGTGCTCCTCCTCGGACTGGGTCTCGTCGGCGAGTCCGCTCCGGACGCGGACCACCTCGTAGCCGCGCCACTGGGACCAGGTGCGCTTGTCGTCCT
Source organism: Nocardiopsis exhalans (assembly GCF_024134545.1). GTDB lineage: Bacteria > Actinomycetota > Actinomycetes > Streptosporangiales > Streptosporangiaceae > Nocardiopsis > Nocardiopsis exhalans. The sequence goes on along the minus strand of NZ_CP099837.1, from coordinate 3,389,821 downwards.
TGGTGAACCCGTCGGCGTCCATGTACCGCCAGGCACCGCCGCCCCGGTAGTCGTAGGTGGTGACCACGTCCGGTTGGTCGGTGACCAGGTCGACTTCCGCCACCTGGGTGACGACGTACTTGTGGAACCAGTCGGTGATGTCGTCGTCACCGCGCCCGCTGGGCACCCACCGGACGGGATAGCAGCGCTTGGTGTTGGTGTGCGGGGTAGGGGTGGATCCGGCGATGCAGTCCGGGTCGGAGTAGGAGACGTCGAGCTGGCCGCCGGTCTCGGTGTAGACGGCGGTGATCCGCCACTTGTTGAGCGGTGCCACACCGTCGCTGGTGGAGTCCACACGGTTGGGCATGGGCGTACCCGCGAAGGTCAGCGAGGGGTTGGCCAGGGTGCCGCCCACGTGGCCGGTGTGGGTGATGGAGTCCAACCACAGGGTGGGGTCGGTTCCGTCACCGGGCGCGGGGAAGAGGTGTTCGAACTTCCAGGAGTCGACGGTGGAGTAGGACGAACCGTCGTGGATCTGGGTGGCGACCCTGTCCAACCGTTTGGTGGTGAAGAAGGTCGGTGAGAGTTTGTCGGTGCACTTGGCCCCGGCCTTGCAGTCCTGGTCCAGCGGTACGTCGGGCCAGTGCTTGGCGTTGGTCTTCTCCCGCTTTTCGGGTGCGCAGTCGAAGGAATCGGTGGCCAGGCAGCGCTCGGCGACGGTGAAGTTCACCCGGGCCGGGGCGGTGGCGAACACGTCGTCGCTGTTCAGCCCGTACTCGATACGGCGCAGGTACCCGCCGCGGTCGTAGGGGGTGGCGTCGTCGGCCTTCATGTTGCGGCCGTAGTGGTTCTTCTCCTTGGTGTAGTGCAGGGTCATGACGTTGCCCTGCACGTCGACGACGTAGTCGAGGTTCCACCGCCATGCCTGCTGGCACCAGGAGTCAGCGAAGGAGGACTTGTGGCAGGGCTCCCCGGAGTTGTTGCCGTAGACCGGCATGGTCCAGGCCGAGTTCGTCTCGGGTTTTCCCGAGGACCAGCCGGGCAGGCGGTTGCGGCCGAAGAAGTACTGGGTGCCGTCGGTGGTGGTGAGCTTCCAGTACTCACCGTCGTTGTCGCCGTTGGTGGCACCGGTCAGGCGTTCGACCTTGGAACCGTCGTCGCCGCGCATTCTCCAGGTGCCGTCGGAGTCGAAGAGGAGTTCACTGGACATGCCGTTCAGGGACAGGGTGGCGTTGTGTCGTTTCCAGCACATGTCCCCGGTCTTGTTCGGGTCCTTCTGCCCGTCCTCGGCACAGGGGATGTAGGTGCGCTCGATGAAACCGGGGTGGTAGTCGAAGCCCTCACCGATCCAGGAGGCCTGGTTGTTGGTGGAGGCGGTACGGCCGTCCACGGAGCCAGAGGAATAGGACAGGGCGATGTCGGGTGCCAGGTCGGCGGCCACGTCCGGGATCTCCAGCGGGTAGGTCCAGGAGAAGTCACCGGTCTGCAGGCTCACGTCCCAGGAGGCCGAGGGTGACAGGTCGCTGGCCTGGTAGTCGCCGTTCCCGCCGTTGCCGCCGCCCCCTCCGGATGCGGCCATGAGCATCACCCCGGAGGTGGTGGCCGGAGCGATGACGCTCAGAGTCTTGGTCGCCGGGTCGTTGACCGACCCCAGGTCATAGGCCCGGGTGCACTCCTCTTCCTGGTCGGTGTCGCAGTCGGCCAGGGCCACAAGGCGGAGCCGGGATCCGTAGTCACCGCCGAAGGCGGAGTCGAATTCGGAGTAGTCCAGCACGACCTCGACCGGGCCGGGCGCTTGGATGCCGTCGGTGCGGGTCACCTCGAGCAGGAGTCCGTCCACCCCCGTTTCGGCGGCCTCTTCCTTGCTGAGGAGCTCGACCCGCGCTGACTCCACTGGCTGGGGGACCTCGTCTTCGACGGGTTCAGCGTCAGCGGTCTCGTCCTCGGCCGCCTCTCCCCCGTCCCCCTCGTCGCTCTCTTCGGCCTCGGGGTGTTCCTCGCCCGGGTCTTCGCTCGGTTCGGTTTCCGGCTCGGGCTCAGTGACACCCTCGGGAGAGGTCTCACCGTCGGGTTCCCTGGGCGCGCGTCGTTCCTCGCGAAGGTCAGCATCCTCCAAGGGTTCCTCGACGGGAAAGGGCATCTCCCATGTGTCCATGACCTCGGTGGGTACAGTGCCGATACCCACCACGGCGCCCTCGTCCTGGGCCATGGTGGACAGCGCGTCCACGTCCTCGGTCCCGTCCGCCTCGGCGGTGAGGTCAGCGGTCTCCGGCTCGGGCCAGCGCACCTGCTCCAGTGTGGAGATCGATGCCTCGTCCGCCGCGTCATCCTCCTCGATCGCAGCGGCGACGACCTCGTTACCCTCGATCCACGGCTCGTCCTCGACCTCCGGAGCCGAGTTCTGAGGGGTGGCCTGTGAGGAGGGGGCCGCCAGCAGCGTCGCCACCACCGCCAGGGCGACCGTGTTGGACAGTCCCCGGCTCAGTACGCGACGGACGCGAGCACCTCTGGATACGGGTTCGTCGACGCCGTCTTTGTTGGTGGAAGGGTATTCGGACACAGGAGGCCTCCGTCCCGGCGGTCGTCGTTGCCGCCGGGTTCAGTGAACGAGTAATGGGGTGAGGTGTGGGGGTGGGTGGGGGCGAGATTCAGAGGGAGCTCGTCGGGATCAGGCCCTCGTAGACGTTGTAAATGTCGTTTTGGGACAGCACCCCTTGGTAGAGGTGGACGTCGGAGACCTGACCTGCGAACAGATCGTCCTGGCCCATCCGCCAGGCCCGGCCGATCACCGTGCCGTGCTTGGCGTGCCAGGGGGTACGCCACTCACCCACAGTGGTTTGGCGTTGGCCGTTCACGTACAGGGTGAGCTCGTTGGTGGCGTGGTCGTAGGTGGCCACCAGGTGGGTCCAGGTCCCGAACTCGGCCGCGTGGTCGGAGATCGCCCGCGACCAGGGGCCCGCCCCGGACCCGGCCACGTCAGCGGCAGCGGTCTCCAGTACCCACTTGTCGTCGAAACCGGACTGGTGGCCCAGCAGGAACCCGGACTGCTCCGCGCCCGTTTGGGAGACCATCGTTCCGTTGCCCGAGGCCTCGTCCAGACGGGTCCAGGCCGCCGCGCTCCAGGAACGGTCAGTGCGGATCGCCGACTCGGCTCGGATGTGTTCGCCCGCGCCGTCGAAGGTCACCCCGGGGGCGAAGGTGACGTCGTTCAGTGCCCGGTTCCAGGCGGTGGCCGGGTCCGCGTGCAAGGTGCCGTCCAGGCCGTGGTCGGAGGAGTCGGCCACCACGGTGCCCTCGCTCTCGTCGAGCTTCCAGCGCCCTTCCAACGCCGCGGGGCGGTTGGCCAGTTCCCACACCTCGGAACGTTCTCCGTCGTCCTCGGTCAGTGGTTGGTCGAAGACCATCCGGTCCCACACCCGTACGTCGTCGATGGCCCCGGGCCAGTGGTAGGTCAGATCGCCCTGGTGCTTGGCACCGCCGATCACCAGACCGCCCTGGGCGTTCCAGGCCTGGGGGTGTTGGTTGCGGGACTGCTCCACACCGTTGACGTACAGGGTGAGTTCGCCGGTGTCGGGGCTGTAGGTGCCCAGCAGGTGGGTCCACACGCCGAGCTGCGCGGGTTCGGTGGCGTGGGCGTAGACCCAACCAGCACCGCCGGAGGTGGGCCCGTCGTCGTGCGGGGCCATCTTGAAGGTCCAGGTGCGTGTTGATCCGGCCTGGTAGCCCAGATGGAACCCTGACTGGAAGTCGCCTTCCTGGGCCAGGGCCGTGACATTCGTACTGGGCTGCTCATCCAGGTACACCCAGGCCGAGGCGGAGAAGGCCTCGGTGGTGTCGATGACCGCTTCGGGGGTGTTCAACAGCGACTGACCACCGGTGTTCACTGCGGTTCCCTCCAGCCGGTAGGAACCCCCCTGACGATGGCCGATCCGACCTCGGGTCCAGTCGATGCCGCCCGAGGCGTTCGCGGTGCGGCCCGCGTCCATCACGTCGGTAGCGGTATTCCCCTGTCCCTCATCCAGCGGGAAGTAGGAGACCGAATCAGCGGGCGGAGCAACCGTGAAGACATACACCAAACCGCATTCGGAGGAGTTACCGAAGCCGTCGGTGATGCGGGCGTGGATCAGGTTCGGCCCATCACGAGTCGGGGTGATGGGCACCGTCACCGACGCTCCCGGTGAATCGAGTTCGATCTCGGTGGCACAGGTCGCGTCGTTGACGCTGTAGTGGTAACTGGTGGCCTGCTCGACACCGTTGTTGGCGAAGGTGAACTCCCCCGAACGACCCACCGAACCGTGGGCTTCATCGCCAGCCGGGTAGTCGGTGGAGGTCACCTCAGGGCCGGAGTCGGGCTTGGTGGCGTCGACCTCGATGAAGCACCATGAGGACCAGGGCCCCCAATGGGAGCGGTCATGGCCCCGCACCCGGTAGGCGATGAGCTCGCGTTCGGGGAGATCTCGCGCCGCCACCGGCCGGTAGGAGCCCCCCGACCATTTGCCCACCGTCACATAGGCCGAATCCGCACTGCCCAGGTTGCCGTCCGCACCGGCGATCTTCCACTGGAACTGGGACTTGACCTGCTGACCCACCCAGTAGGAGTCCCGGTCCCGGATCTGGGCGTTGAACCTGACCGTGGTGTTGTTGATCAACCTTGGCTGGGTGCGGTCGGTCTGGCAGACCCCGCCCAGCGAGTCGGAGATCGTGGAGGTCACCGGCTTCTCCGGAGGGTGGTTGTAGTCCACCACCAAAACCGGCGGCTTCTTCTTCACATCGAAGCGGCGCCACGCGGTGCTCCCGGACTCATCGCGCTCCTTGAGCCGCAGGTAGATGTGAGAAGCGTCGTTGTTCACACCCCACCGGTAGGCGGAGGTGGCATTGAATTCCACCCCGCTGGAGGAGGGGCAGGTCGCCCACCCGCCGCGCACGTTCTGAGTGTCCAGCACCCCGCCCTGGGTAGAAGGCTGGTTGTTCCAGGTGGTGTTGCGGTTGAACGCCGACACCCGCTGCAACTGGATATAGGAGTTGCTGTTGCAGCTGTAGGCCCAGTCGACCTCGGTGCGCAACGTGGCGGAGTTGATGATCGTGTTCGGGTGATTGGTGCGCCCGGCCACCGTGAACTGGAAGAACGCCCGGCGGGTGTAGGTTCCGGTGTGGTCGGAGTACCGACCCACACCCACAGGCTTCGCAGTCGATGGGTTGAAGTAGGACTGGTTCGGGTAGGCGCGGTCCACATACGCCCAGTTGGGGCGGCTCACACTCACCGAGGGGTCGATGTAGACCGGGAACTCGGTGGCCTCATCCACCAGCATCCCCTGGTCGGGGACCAGACGGATGCGGTCGACCTCCACCGAGGTCTCCAGCAACTCCATCCGAGCACCAGAAGGCGCGGCAACCGTGGGGTCCTCGCTCTGGCTCTGTTCTTCTTCCCCTGCCGAGTCCCACATGGCCGGAGCCGGGGCGGAGAACACACTCTGCCCGCCCTCATCACCCAGAGCGTCGAGGTTGCCGTGCTCGTCGGCGGTCATCGTCACGCCTGCGGTGGTCAAAGGCAGTTCCAGCTCGGCCAGCTCCGGTAGCTGGGCGGCCTCAAGGGTGTGCACCACCAGCACCTGGGTGAAGCCCTCCACCCCGGCGGTCAGCACCAGGTCCACATCAGGCAGCACGTCGGAGTAGGTGGCCTGGTCCCCGTCAAGAACGGGTGCGGGCAGGTCCTCGATCCAGCCCAGGGCCACACTGTTGGAGCCGATCCCGATACGGGCCATCGCCTCGTCAGCGCCGCCGGAGAAGGCGATGTCCATGCTCGCCGCCTTGGGCCGCACCAGCCCGTCCTCAGCCTGCACCAGGGTGGTGTCCACATCCACCCAACCGCCCTCGGAACGCACCCGGGCCGGGATCGCGGAGATCTCCGCGGTCAACGACCCGTCCGGGTGGGCGAAGTGCTGGGTCTTCTCATCCGTGAGACCGGGGATCTCCACCGGCTCGCCGGTCTGCTCCGCCAACGTCAGCGCGTCCAGTTCCTGCTGTTCCTCAGAGCCGGTCGGGTCCGGCGGCGCGGGTTCAGCCACCGCAGGAGGGGCGTAGAGAAGGGACAGAGCCAGGGCAGCAGCGGTCGTGACCGCCATCGCACGGGTCCAGGGGCGACGCATGAGGGTGCCGTTCGTGTAAGAGGGCTACGAGGACCCGGGAACGAACCTCACTCCTGGGAACAAAGCAGAACCTTAGCCAGCCCTCACATCACCCACAATTACCCAAAACCCCCACTTTGCCAAAGTGGAACCGGGAACCACTCTTGACCTGCAGCACCCTGCCTTTGGCCACATCTGGCCACCCCAACAGGTAAACCCTTCCAATCCGACGGCCACAGGTTCGAACCCTGCCGAGTGCACCACAAAACCCAAGGTCAGAAGCCCATAAGATCAAGGTTCAGCAGGGTCGTTCGGCCGATCGGTCCAGAGTGGGACCGAGGTGGGAGCAGGTCTTCTACTCATGCCTTGTCCATACCCGTGCCAGCAGGCCCAGTCGGCACCCGCGGCGTCAGTCACGGAGACCAAGCCAGTCATCTCCTGTGCGGTCAGTAACGAGACACCACGGCGACTTGGTACCCGCTCCACTCCTGCTCCAGCAAGACCCGACCCTCACGAGTGACGGGAGGCGATCCCGGCGCACGCCGCAGCCTCCAGCAGACACGGTACGAGACATTCACTCCGACTAGTCAAGGTGATCAGCGCCCCTCCTGGCCGGACGAACGCTATCGAGCCCCGCACTCAGCGTCGGTGGCTCCCCGCCAGAACCCTTTCTCTTCGTCTTGAAGCAACCATGGTTGCTGGAGCGTGCCGTCGATCCATCGGCGCATCCACTCGGTGAAGGTGAACGTCTCCGGGAACAGCATCACGTCCGGGTCGTCCTCGGGCGCCGGGTTGGGGTCGATGGCCCACATTCCACCGGAGGAATTGCGGCAGTCGATCAGCGACTCGATGCCGCAGCCCCAGGCGCAGAGCGGCATGAGCGACCCCGCCATCGGTTGCCAAGCCCTGGGCCACTCCACCTGTCGTTTGATGGCGTCTACGACGGAGTCACCATGCTCCGAATCCCGCAGCGAGAACAGACCGTAGCCGGGCCCGAAGCCCCCGTCGCCGAGTTCGAGGTAACAGCGTCGAAGCAGTGGTGGCAAAGGGCGGCCCAGAAGTTTCTCGCACTCGTGCACCGCCTCCTCCGAGGCGGGCGTCAGCGGGGGCAGCGGTTCGAGTTGCCCCGCGGCGAGAGCGGTGTCGTACTCCGGGGTACCCCTGAGATAAACCGTCTGCCACTCTTCACGGCCGGTCCAGCACTGAGTCGCACCACCGCTGGCGATTTCCGGTAGGGAAAGCCGGTGATCCAGGTACTCACCGGAAAACACCCGTTCCCGTACGGCCTCGAACACCACATCGTCATCACTTGCCACACGCCCAGTGTGCCCGAAGCACGTGACACCACCACCTGCAGCCCTCAGCCACAATCCGAGCAGAGCGTCGTCCACCTGGAACGTTTCTCTCCCCCATGAACGCATCCGCCGCTACTGAAACAAGACATTCAGGCTTCACCAGTGTGACCGCCCTCCAGTTCTGCGTCCAAAGCACGGTAGGCGTCTCGGATTGGGCCAGGATCCCATCAGACGTCGCCAACCGCCCGTGTGTGCTCCGTTTGTGCTCCGCAGTTTTGGACCGGGGCAAAACCGGACGAAACGACGTGGAACGGAACGGCACCTTGATTCGAATGGAGCGGGGCACAACTTTAAGTAGCAATACGTCACTTTAAGTGACTATGGAACTTCTAATCCGATGCCGGAGATGGATACGTCCGCGTGCCCGGAGGGCGCATGCTCCCCAGCGGAAGGCGGCGTGCTGCAGCCCAACCGGGCGGCCTCCTCCCCATGAACTGTGGGTTCTCCAACCGGCTGAGGTCAGCCCACTCCCCCACCAGCGTTCGAGGCCTGTCGTTCACTCACCAGCGCAGACTCAAGCCTCTGACCGGTGTGAACAGACCGGCCAGAGGCTTTCGTGTTGCCAGGACCGGCTATACGAACACGCAGCGGCCCTCAGCCCCGCTCGCGTGCCGCAGACCGCCGGGGTCTACGGCGCCCCTCCCTCCGACAGGAAAGGCGCCGGACCACAGGTCCTCTCACCACGACGTTCCCGGGCGCTTAGCCCGCAGCAACCGCCTCACTGCCCCTCCTCTGCCTGGACGTCGGCCGTGCCGGGCCCGTGGTCGGGCATGGCCGAGCGGGCCTGTGCCTCCCGGTGCAGGCGCAGGAACTCCAGGTGCCGCTCGTACTCGTCGAGGATGTTCCCGATGAGCTGGTCCTTGGTGTAGCCCATCACGTCGTAGCCCTGGCTGCCCTCGGTGAGGTAGACCTCGAAGCGCACGTAGGTGTCGTGTTCGGCGAGCGAGCGCATCGCGAACGCCGGGGTGGGGACCACCACCGGCCACACCCGGTAGCTGAAGTCCTCCTCGTCGCCCATCGGCACCCGCAGGTCCAGGTGCGGAATCTTGGCTTCCTCGTCGACCCCTTCGGTCACCGTGGCCTGCGCGCCCTGGTCGCGCAGCTCCTCGGCGACGTCCTCGAACGCGGGGCGGCACACCTGCTGGACGAACCTGTCGGCCGCGCGCCTGCCGGGGAAGCTCACCGCCCTGGCGATGCGCTGGCGCCAGTTGCGCTCCGCGCCCCGGCGGTCGACCGTGGTCCGGTCCGACAGCGAGGACGACAGGGTCGTGCGGAAGGCGTCCTGCCGGAACCGCTCGACTCTCAGCGCCTTGTACAGCCCCCAGATGATCAGGAGCATCACGAACGAGAACGGCAGCCCCATGATGATGGTGGCGCTGGTCAGCGCGTCCAGCCCGCCGACCAGGAGCATGGCCAGGGTGAGCAGGCCGGTCGCCGCCGCCCAGAAGACGCGCATCCACGCCGGCGCGTCGGTGACCGGTGTGGGCAGGTGGGAGCTGAGGTTGCCCATCACCAGCGCACCGGAGTCGGCCGAGGTGACGTAGAGGAGCAGACCCACGACGGTGGCGAGTCCGGCGCTGAACAGCAAACCCGGGTACTGCGTGAGCAGGGTGTAGAAACCCCGTTCGGGTTCGTTCATGGCGAGCTCCCCGAACGCCACGTTGCCCTGGCGTACGACGCTCAGGGCGCTGTTGCCGAAGACCGACAGGAACGTCAGCGTGTACAGCAGCGGGACCACCAGGGTCGCCGTCACGAACTGCCTGATGGTGCGCCCGCGCGAGATCCTGGCCAGGAAGAGACCGACGAAGGGCGCCCAGGCCACCCACCAGGCCCAGAAGAACAGCGTCCAGGAGTTGAGCCAGTCCACCGGCGGGTCGTAGGCGAAGGTGTTCAGCGTCATCGAGGGGAACCGGCTGACGTAGTCGCCGATGTTGAGCACGAGGGCGTTGAGCAGTTGGACGGGGTTCTCGAACACCAGCACGTAGAGCATCAGCACGATCGCGAGCACGACGTTGATCTGCGACAGCCGCCGGATGCCCCGGTCCACGCCCGCCACGGCCGACACGGTGGCCACGAGCACGGCGACGACGATCAGGCCGATCTGCGCGGCCGTCCCCTCGGGGATGCCGAAGAGGAAGTACAGCCCGTAGTTGAGCTGGACCACGCCGATACCCAGCGACACGGAGATACCGAAGATCGTGCCGATGATGGCCGCCAGGTCGACCGCGTCGCCGATGCGGCCGTGGATGCGTTTGCCGATCAGCGGGTACAGGGCCGAGCGGATGGCCAGGGGCAGGTGGTAGCGGAACGAGAAGTAGGCCAGGGCCATGCCCATCAGCGCGTACATCGCCCACCCGGTGATGCCGTAGTGGAAGAGCGTCCACACCACGGCCTGCCGGGCCGCCTCGACGGTCTGCGCGTCACCCTCGGGAGGAGCCAGGTAGTGGGTGACCGGACCGGCAACGGAGAAGAACATCAGGTCGATGCCGATCCCCGCCGCGAACAGCATGGAGGCCCACGCGAACACCCCGTAGTCCGGCTTGGAGTGCTGGGGGCCGAGCTTGATGGTGCCGTACCGGGAGAGGGCGACGAACACCACGAACCCCAGGTACAGGGTGGCGGCGAGGAAGTAGTACCAGCCGAACACCCGGCTGATCCATCCCACGACGGTACCGATGACGTACTCGGCGCCGGTGGGGGTGATGATCGCCCAGACCGAGAGGGCGAGGATCAGGATGGACGAGCCGAAGAACACGGTTCGTTTGAGCCGACTGCGTCGGGGCCCGGCCTTCTCCAGGTCCGCCGGGGGCGGCGGCTCCGCTTCGTCGTCCTGGCGGTTGCGTCCTCCGTCATCGGTGGCCACCGATCTCACCTCTCGTTCCCGCGGTACCGGTCCTGGCTTCCCGGGGGCGGCGGTGGCGGGGGCTCCGTGGAGGGGACCGGGGGGCTTCCGCGGCCGCGACCGGGTGGCGCGCTGGGGAGCGCGCGGTGTCGGCGCGGACCGCACAGGCCTGGCCGGTTCCCGCTCGGGTGCCGTCCGGGCGCAGCGGGGCCGACGGGAAGCGAACCGGGGACTCAGGTAGTCCTCGGCGCCATCTTCACCGATCCGCTGTCGGGGGGGGGCCGTAACCCGGATGCGGCGGCGTGGCGTGCCGTCCGCGGACGCGGTCGGAGGCCGCACAGGTCATCGGCCTTCTCCCGGTTGTGCGTGGCCCAGGTCCTGGTGCCATGCGGTGGTCACCGAACGGCTGACGGCAGGGATGGTGGCTGCGCGTCACTTCGCACCGGAGTGCACGAAGGCCCACGAGACTGTTTGCGGGCTCACTGCTACAGCGGTCTCACCAGGAGCTTCGGCGCACCACCAGCTGGTGGGCACCGACCTTTTCGGAATGTTTCCGTAAATTACGGCTTGACTTCCGGGGTGTTATCGCTCAGATTCAACGGCAAGGGCGATAACGCCCTGGCTTTCCGGGCAGGTCTGACACCCCGAAGTTCACTTCGGTCACGCGCCAGGCCACTCGGAAGATTGTTAGCGCTAACACCCCCGAGCGCAGGACCAGGACTCGCGATGTAGCCCCTCGAGCGGGCCGTGCGGCTCCAGGCCCTTGGAGGAACGACCATGTCTACGTTGAGCAAGCCCACGAGCACGCCGCCCTCACGGCTGCGACGATGGTTACTGCGATTCGCCACCGCCGGCATGATGGCCGTCGTGGTCGGCAGCGCCGGTGCCGTGGTGACGCCGACGCCCGCCGCCTCGGCCACGGTCGACACCGACGCGTGGTACGTGCTGGTGAACCGGGACAGCGGCAAGGCCCTGGACGTGTACAACCAGGCCACCAACGAGGGCGCGCGGATCACCCAGTGGACCCGCAATGACCAGTACCAGCAACAGTGGCAGTTCGTCGATTCCGGCGACGGTTACTACCGGTTGCGGTCACGGGTCTCCGACAAGGTGCTGGACGTCTACGACTGGTCGACCGCCAACGGCGCCGGGATCGTCCAGTGGACCGATTACGACCAGGCCAACCAGCAGTTCCGGTTGGAGGACTCGCCAGGCGGCCACGTCCGGTTGGTCAACCGGCACAGCGGCAAGGCTGTGGAGGTCCAGGGCGGCTCGGGCGCTGACGGTGCCGACGTCGTGCAGTACGACGACTGGGGCGGCGGCAACCAGCAGTGGCTGCCCGTCCGCGTCGACGGCGCGGGGCCGGGCGACACGTGCGCCCTACCGTCCTCCTACACCTGGTCGTCGACCGGCCCGTTGGCTCAGCCGAACCCGGGGTGGGTCTCGCTCAAGGACTTCACCCACGCCCCCTACAACGGCCAGCACCTCGTCTACGCGACCACCCACGACACCGGAACGTCATGGGGGTCGATGAAGTTCGACCTCTTCGACGACTGGTCCGACATGGGCTCGGCCAACCAGAACCCGATGCCCTTCAACGCCGTGGCACCGTCGCTCTTCCACTTCGCCCCCGACGACGTCTGGGTGCTCGCCTACCAGTGGGCCGGACCCGCCTTCTCCTATCGGACGTCGACCGACCCCGCCGACGTGAACAGTTGGTCACCGGCGCAAACGCTCTTCGACGGAAGCATCGACCCCGAATCCGACACCGGCCCCATCGACCAGGCGCTCATCGGCGACGACACGCACATGTACCTGTTCTTCGCCGGGAACAACGGCGAGATCTACCGGTCCAGCATGCCCAACGGCGACTTCCCGGGCAGCTTCGGCACGTCCTCCACGGTCATCATGCGCGACACCCGGAGCAACCTGTTCGAAGCGGTGCAGGTCTACAACATCGAGGGCCAGGACCAGTACCTGATGATCGTCGAGGCCATGGGGGCCAACGGCCGCTACTTCCGCTCGTTCACCGCCACCAGCCTGGACGGTGACTGGACACCGCAGGCCACCACCGAGGCTAACCCCTTCGCCGGCCAGGCCAACAGCGGCGCCGACTGGACCAGGGACATCAGCCACGGCGAGCTTATCCGTACCAACCCCGACCAGACCATGACCGTCGACGCCTGTGACATTCAGTTCCTCTACCAGGGACGCGACCCCGGCTCCGACGGCACCGAGTACGGCCTCCTGCCCTACCGGCCCGGTGTGCTGACGCTGCAGCGCTGACGGGGAGTGGCGGCTCGCGGGATCTGACTCGTCGCCGGTGGGGCCGCGGTTGAAGCCGTCGACCCTCGGTCGGGTTCGGCCATCGCAGCCGTAGCCCTCGCGCAGCATCAGGTGGCAGGTCCGCTTCACCCGCCCGCCGGACCGGGAGCGCACCCAGGCGCACGGATCAAAGCCCATCGGTTCGCGACTCCCGGTCCGGCGGATCCCGGCCCCGAAGGGGTCGGCGGCAAAGGTGGACGGAAGCGGCCGCGCGGGCCCGTGCCGGGCTGTCCCCGGCCGGGCCCGCGGGCACCGTCTTCAGAGGGCGATCTCGCTGACGGCCCCGTCCGGCCAGGTGAGGCCCACCTCCGACCCGCTGATCCGCGCGTACGGGAACTCCCTCTCCCCCGCACCCGTCTGGGACGCGCCCGAGAACGCCGAGAACGGCGGCTCCGGGTTCTCCGTGGTCAGCGGCGGCGAGAACACCGCGCTGGCCATGGGCTTCCTGGAGTGGTTCTCCACGCACGAGGCCTCGCTGGAGGCCCAGGTGGCCGGCGGCAACTTCCCCGCCCAGACCGCCGGACCCCGCCTACCTGGACCAGGAGATCGACTACTTCGACGGCCAGCAGGCCAACCAGGTGCTCGCCGCCGCGCAGCGCCTGGGGTACGTCGTCAACCCGGCCGCCCAGGCGATGGCCGGGGGCGCAGCGACCAGATCGCGATGCTGGTCAACGGCATCCACGACGACTACTTCTCCCCGACCGCCTCCGGGGTGCTGCGCGCCGCCGAGGCCGCCGACCGCATGGTCACCATGGACTCCAGCAACAACAGCGTCCAGCAGGCCGTCCGGGTGGTGTCCTCGCTGCGCGCCCAGCGGCCCCGGGCGATCATCCTGGCCGGAGGGCGTTCGGTCACCGCGACCGTCTGGGAGGAACGCCTGGTGGAGGAGTTGCGCGCCTACGACGCCGAGGGCGGCCGGGTGGCGGCCATCAGCGAGGAGGGGCTGCCCTTCGACACGGTGGCGCTGGACAACCAGCGGGCCGGTTCCGACCTCGTCGACGCCCTGGCCGACCTGGGGTACCGGGAGTTCGCCGTGCTGGCCGGGCCGCCCGAGGCGAGCACAGCCCACGACCGGGTCCTGGGCTTCCGCGCGGCGCTGGAGCGGCGGGGCCTCCAGCTCGGCGAGGACCGGGTGCTGCACTGCGTGTTCGACCGGGACGGCGGTTACGCGGCCGCCGGTGAGTTCCTTCGGCGGCTCAGCCCCGCCCAGGCGGTCCTGGCGATCAGCGACACCGTGGCGGTGGGGGCGATGGCGAGGTTCCGGGAGGCCGGGCTGAGCCTGCCGCGGGACCTGGCGGTGGCCGGGATCGACGACGTGCCCGCGCTGCGCGACGTGGAACCGGCACTGACCACAGTCCGTCTTCCCTGGGGCGAGGTCGGTCGCATTGCCCTGGACCTGGCCACGAACCCCTCGGAGGAGGGCCCCCGGGTGGTCCGGCGGCACGGGCACGTGGTGCTGAGGCGGAGCACTCCCCCGCTCACCGGGGTCGGCTGAACCTGGACCCGCTCGGGGGGGGTGGGCGTTCCGTCATCCATCGGCGAGCGCCCACCAGCCACGGGACCGGTCGCAAGGAAAGCCATGGAAACGCGTCCGAGTGCGCGGGGCCGATCTCGTGAGCAGGCGCTGTCTGCTGGCCCGAACCCACCACTGCCCTGCCTCGGCCGCTGCGCAGTGGGAGTGCCCAACGGCCTGATCCGGCACCATCACGCGCTTCGTTCCCGGGCGCATCCACGCGATCCGACCCTTGTCGCAGGGTCAGTGGGAGGCCGGAGCACATTCGGGGCCATCACGCCAGAGCGTGTCGGCGGACCCTGCCTCGAGGTGGTCCTCGTACAGTCCGACCTTGAAATCGATGACGTCGAGCGACTCCTGGAGTTCGGCCATCCGCTGCCGCACACGCGCCTGGTGTCCACGCAGGAGCTCGAACCGCTCGGCCACGGTTTCCTCGCCTCGCCGAACCAGTTCCGCGTACCGGCGGATGTCGGGCAGGGGCATGTCAGAGTCACGCAACCGAGCGCACACCCGCAGCCAACCGACCTCCTGTTCGCTGAAGGTCCGCCGTCCCGCGGAGTCCCGCCGGACCGGCTCCACCAGGAGGCCCTGCTGTTCGTAGAAGCGCAACGTGTGAGCGGACAGTCCGGTCCGTTCGCTCACCTCACCGATGCCCATCGACTTCTCAGATGTGGCGCTCATGGCCCGAGTATACGAAGCGGAGTCTTGACCTCGAGTCGACTCGAACTCCTACTGTCGGCCACAGCCAACGACGGAAGGCAGCCCCATGACCAGAACATGGTTCATCACAGGTACGTCCTCAGGCTTCGGCCGCCTGCTCACCGAACAGCTCCTCGACCGGGGAGACCGGGTGGCGGCGACGCTCCGCACCCCGGAGGCGCTCGACGGTCTGCGCGCCGAGCACGGCGACCGACTGTGGGTGGCGCGGATGGACGTGACCGACACCGGAGAGGTCCGGGAGGTCGTCGACCGTGCCTTCGCGGACCTGGGCAGTATCGACGTGGTCGTCAACAACGCCGGGTTCGGTGTCTTCTCAGCTGTGGAAGAAGCGACCGACGAGCAGATCCGCGCGGTGGTGGACACCAACCTGCTCGGTTCGATCCACGTGGTCCGCGCGGTCCTGCCGCATCTGCGAGCGCAGGGGCACGGCCGGATCCTCCAGGTATCCACAGCGGGGGGACAGACGACCTACCCGAATTTCTCGTACTACCACGCCTCCAAGTGGGGCATCGAGGGGTTCTGCGAGACCGTCGCCCAGGAGATCGCGCCCTTCGGTATCGGCCTGACCATCGTCCAGCCCGGGGCGACTCACACCGGGTTCGGCGGCGCGCTGGCGTCCGGACCCGTCATGCCGGAGTACGACGCCGGGCCCGCCGGGGACGTCCGGCGTTCCCTCGCCGATGGTTCGTTCGTCCTGGTCAACTCCCCAGAGAAGATCTCCGGTGCGATGATCGACCTCATCGACAGCGGTGAGGTGCCACTGAGGCTGCCTCTGGGTTCTGACACCTACCACCACGTACGCCGGTCCCTGGTCGCACGGTTGGCGGAACACGACGCGGGGCGCGAGGTCGCACTGTCGGTGGTGCGCGACGACCTCGTCCCGTCCGAGTAACCGCGACCGGGGCCGGACCCGACCAGCGCGGCCCTCCGGCCCCGCGTGCCCGCACGCCACTCCGCTCCGGCACCCTGCGGCCCGTCTGCGAACGGGCAGGCGGCTGACGGCCCAAGGCCGCAGTCGAGTCGGTGCATCAGAGCCCGTGCAACGTAGGGCGGCCGGCCGCAACCGGTTGACGGGGAGCGCCACTACCTGCTGGTTCCCGTGTCGGGGCTGGTCACGCGGCTGACACTGGACGGTTCAAGTCCCGTCACTCACCCCAGAGGCTCAAGCCCCTAATGGGAGATAGGCCGGGTCGGTAGGACTTGGTTCTGTAGCCGCTGGCAGGTGAGCACGCGCGACGATCAGGGGCTTTTGCGTTCCTGGGGACAACGACACGCATGAGGCGACCGGAGATGGTTCAGGTGGCCAGGCTCAACCAGGTGCGCACCGCGGCGGCGAGGTCGTCGAACTCCCCCGACGCTTGCACGACCGAGGAGTGCTCCTTGCTGGGGCGAGACCGCTCCGCGTCGTGGAACAGGTACGGGCGCACCCCGCGCACCCCGTCGTCGTCCACACACCACCCCTGCTCCGAGGGGTGCGGCCGCCGGGGTCGCGGCACCCGCACCGGCCCCAGCTCAGGTTTGGGTTCGCCCTCCCGAGCGGCGAGCTCGGCCACCGTCCTGCCCCGCGTCACGGCAGAGGAAGCAGTCAGGGCCTTGGGGGTCGCGCGGCGCTCCAGCACCAACCGGCCCTCGCCCCTGGGGCGGTCGGCGTTGCGGCGCGGTGCGACTTCGAGCGGGCTGCACAGCACGGCGGCCAGGACCGCTCCGAACAGCCACCGCACGCGCTGTCCCCAGCCCCGCACGGGTTTGCGGTGCCTACCAGTAGGCTTCTGCACGGATCTCCTCCTGCTCATTCAGGTGGGGATGTCAGCCCCGGCCCGGTGTTCGCCGCACCGCGTCGGGGCGCCTCCACTTCTGGGTCCTTCTTCGTTACTCGGCATGGTCGGGTGTCTGTGGCCCCGAGGTTGCACGCCGCCCGGGGCTGCGCTTCCCGTCCATTCCACACAGGGCCCACGGCCCTGGATCCCCCGCTGGACACGCCGTTCCCGCGAGGGGTGGTCGATGTTCGCTTGGGTGAGCGAGGTGCTCCAACACCTGTCGGCCACAAACCGGCCACGGGTTTTCAGGCGGCCATCCGGGTGCGCCCGGATCGGTCGAAAGCGGCACGAACCATCAACCCGCCATCGGGATCGCGGGTAAAGTCCCAGCACAGGGCCATCGCGTCCACCAGGGCCAACCCGTACCCGCCCTCGACGAGCAACCCGTCCTCGCCGCGCTCCCACGGCACCGGGCGCGCCTCGGGCACAGTCGCCCCCGCACCGGGGCGGGGCCCGTCGTCGGTGACACGAAGCAGGAACAGCCGCCGTCGCCGCTCGATCTCGATACGCACCCGCCCACCGGGCAGCCCCGAAGCGCTGTGCTTCAACGCGTTGGTGTGCAGCTCAGAGAGCGAGACCAGCAGCGGGTCCGCGCAGGCGGGGGTGGTACGGGCCACGTGAGTAGCCCAGCTGCGGGCAGCCTTGAGGTGCCAGAGCTGGTGCCCACACTCCAGAGAAGCCTGGTCCGGGTCCGTGCAGCGGATCCGCCTGGGCAGGTCGAGGGGCAGCCGAGTGGGAGTCATGGAATCCACCGGTTCCTTTCGTTGTCGCGCTGATGGCTGCGGGCCCGCGACAGCAAGGATGTGGCCTGGGGAAACCCACCGTCGAGGGTGTCCGGATAACCGGTGAATCTTCCAGGAGGCTCTGGAATTTACTGGAAAACTCCCACGGGCTTCGGTCTGATGTGGTCCGATTGTCGACATGACCCCCGATGAGCGCGCCTTGAAGGCGTTCGGACGCGAAGTGCGCAGGCTACGAACCGAAGCCGAACTGACCCAGGAGGCCGTCGCGCGCCGGATCAGCCAGCGCGGCACCGCGATCAGCAACTCCCATGTGTCCGACATCGAGAAGGGCAAGGCCGCCCCACGGCCGTGGCTGCGCCGGGCCTTCGACGAGATCCTGCAAGGCGGCGGACGACTGGAACGCCTCTGGGAGGAACTCACCGGATCCGGCCGCCGCGCCTGGCTGCACGAGATCGCCGAGCGCACCCACGGGGCCGACGCCCTGTACGAGTACCAGGCCCTGGTCTTCCCGGTCTATCTCCAAACCGAGGCCTACTCACGCGCCGTGATCCGCTACGGTGCTCCTTGGCTGTCGAGCAACGAGCTCACCGAACGCGCGCAACAGAGGGCTCGGCGGGCCCAGCAGATGGCAAAGGCCCTGTCCCCCGTCATCTGGCTCGTGGTGGACCAGTCCCTGCTCATGCGCCGCTACGGATCCCCCGAGGTCCAACTGGAACAGCTCCGCTACGTGACAGACCTGGTGGAGACAGAACGGGTCAACCTCCTGGTGGTCCCCGTAGACGAGCCCCGCCATGCGGGCAACAACGGCCCCTTCAGGGTCATCACCTCGGCAGACCAGCCCGAGGTGGTCTACGTGGAATCGGCCCACCAGGGGCAGATCATCACTGCGACCAACGAGGTGGGGCGCTACCGCATGTGGTTCGCGGCCCTCCAGGGAGTGGCGTGGGGGCCGGATGAGACCCTGAGGGCTATCCGAGACGAGATGAAAAGGATCAACGGTGACTGACTGGCACAAGAGCAGCTACAGCGGCGGCAACAACGAATGCGTCGAAGCCCGGGAGCACCAGGCCGGAGCCGATGTGCGGGACACCCAGAACAGGGAGCTGGGCCACCTGTCCTTCACCCGCACGGAGTGGAACGCCTTCGTCGAGACCACTATCCACAGCCACCGATAATCCGCTACGCGACGACCTCGCCGTTCTCCAGATAGAGCGTGGTTCCCTCACGACGTGCACGGTCCCCTTGAGCGATCCTTCGAGCGAGCCGGAGGATCGTTACCGTCCCCACCGCGGCCACCTCATGGAACCCGTACCCCGCCAACTCGTCCTGGTCGAGGACGATCTGGTCCAGCCAGTACTGGTCGAGCACTCCCCCGTCGAAGACAAACAGTTGTTTGTCCCCCGCCGCTGATGTCGGCGCCCAGTCCACGACCAGCAACCGCCCGATCGGCGGGGTGATCCCCAGTTCTTCCCGCACCTCACGCGCCACGGCCTGAGTCGGGGTCTCCCCGCGCTCGATGTACCCGCCGGGGATCTCCAGGTACTCCTTGTAGGTGGGGACCACCATCATCACCCGCCCCAGCCCATCGAAGAACAGGACACCAGCGGCGACCCGGGGGCGGGCGAAGGATTCCGTGGGATCAGAGACCATGCCCCGACAGTAACCACCTCCCCCAACCTGACAGGTGTCGGCACGGAGGCCGGGGCAGCGATCAACCCTCCTCAGGCATCGAAGCGCAGATCCGCGATACCGGACAGGTCAATGCCGTAGCGGTCGTAGACCTTGGTCGTGTTCTCACCCGTCAGGGACGACTCGTCGAATCCGAGCAGCGCGGCCACCCGCACCACCTCGGCCCGGCTGTCCGCTTCGATCTCCAGATACGCGGGGATCCGCGGCCAGGAGTCGATCTCCAGCTGGGCCCCGTCCAACGTGAAGCTGTGCCGCCGGTTCTCCTGGTAGGCCTTGGGCGTGTAACCGAGCTTGCCCAACAGCGCGTTGGCGGTCTCGAAGTCACCGACCTCCGTCTCGGTCTCCCGAGTACCGCCGATGGCGTCGGAGTCGATCTCCTTCACCGTGAGCGTGACCCGGCTCCCGGTGTCGCGCAGACGCACCCACCGCGACATGTCCCCGGGCTCGATGTCGTACACGTAGCGCCGCTGAAGCACCTCCCCCAGGTCGGCACCGCCCTTGCCGAGAATGAGCCCGGCCACCTTTTCGGAGTCGATGTCCAAGACCTTGGCCTCGTATTCGATCACGCTCATGCTCGTACTGTCCCCTTCCTCCTCGTCGTGGGAAACTCGCAATACCTCACAGCTACCGCCGCTACAGCCTGATGAGGCCAATCTGCGACAGAACAGGATCGGTGAGTGGAGGCGCGATAGTTTGCGCTTCGTTCCCCCGCAGACCTCCCCCATCGGCCCTTACCTGGCGAGGTTCAACTCAACCGCAACTCGTACACGGCGCGGCTGCGGCCCGGCCCTTTGAAATCGGTGACGACAGAGACTCCGTTGATTTGGTGGTCACCAGCAACGTTCACGAAGCCGAGGGACGCCCAGGCGGCGTGCGCCGCTTCGTTGTCGGGTTCCGATGTGAGATAGAGACGCCGACAGCCCCATGCCTGCGCCTGGGAGCGCACGCTCTGCAGGAGGGATCGCGTAATGCCCCGGCGGCGATGGCGCGGATGCGCGATGACGTCCTGGACGTAGACGTCAGCGGGATCGTCCTGGCTTCGGAATGCCATGACTGCTCCGATGACGGTGCCGTCGTCGATAGCGAGAGGGCACGTAGAGGAGAAGAGCGTTGCGTAAAGCCAGTAATCGGAGAGGGTGCGTGCATGGAGGTAGGGCCCGCCGAGCTCCATGAGCCGCTGGACCTCGCCAATATGTTCAAGTCGAAGGGGGGTGACGATCACAGAGGTTCCTATCTGTTGATCTTGCGGACGATGGTGGACAGCTGGTGTGCCATGTCGGAAGGAGCGACGGCGTCGGCGATGCTACGGCCGACGATGACGATATCCCAGTCGCCACTGCTGGCGAAGGCGTCGTCAGCCGCGCTGAAGCCACCTGAGATGGCGACAGGCAGCTGGCTGCATGCCCGAATCATTCTGGCGGGA
The DNA here is from genome assembly GCF_024134545.1 of Nocardiopsis exhalans. Taxonomy (GTDB): domain Bacteria; phylum Actinomycetota; class Actinomycetes; order Streptosporangiales; family Streptosporangiaceae; genus Nocardiopsis; species Nocardiopsis exhalans. The sequence continues at coordinate 3,369,290 of NZ_CP099837.1, read as the reverse complement.
GCGAGGGGGTGGTTACCGCCGACTCCGAGGTCAATGTTGGTGGTGACGACGAAGCCGTCTACGCCGGTACGTTCCATATCGCGCAGCCATGAAGGGGTAAGGCGTTCGAGTGGTACGTCAAGCGTGAGCGCGACCCCGAGGCGACGAGCGGCCGCGACTGCGGAGGAGACACTGGCGATCGAAGCCGGTCCGATGAGAAGAACGACGTCAGCTCCCGCTTCGGCTGCGAGCTCGACCTGGTCACGTCCCCAGTCAGCGGACATCATTTCCGCCACCACAGCCGTGTCTGGTGCGTGGCGCTTGACCGTCTCGATCGCGACGGAGCCCTCCTTCTTGATCAGCGGATCACCAACCTCGAGGAAATCGACTCCGGCAGCTGCGGAAACCGAGGCGATCTCGAGCGCACGATCAAGACTATGGACGTCAAGGGCGACTTGAACAGAGCGGTCGCCACGGCGGCGCCGATACCGTTCACGGGCACTCATAGGCTCCGAGCGAGGCGTATGCCGTCGCTGGACCGCCTCAGCTTCCCTGGCGGTGAGCCAGTGGGAGGAGTTAAGCCCAAGGGAAACCAGGGACTGTTCGAGCTCAGCTGGTAGCTCGATCCAACCGGTCCGAACCTCCCTGAGCAACCCGAAGAGGGCGTGGTCACCAAGGGAAACCACTTCTTGGGCAGGATTCCCGTAGAGGAGCTGGATCCTCTGCAGGAGCTTCGCTGCGGAAGCGGGAGCAGCGCCCCAGCTCCTGTCGCTTCCGACGTAAGTGATCACGGCACGGGCCAGATCCGGTTGCGGCAGCGGTGCTCGCGGACCCGCGAGAAGACCCTGCAAAGCGCCTTCACGAACGTGCCAGTTACCGTCCGCGAGCAGCGCTTGGACATGGTCATGCACGTTCGGCATATCCAGGGTCCCAACCGTCCGGGCGACAGCAGCGCGAACCTTGTAGTCATCGTCTTGGACCAGGTGCTCGACGATGTCGTTCACGTGATCAGGGTCAATCACGCGATGTCCCAGGAGTGCCTCCGCGAGTCCTGCGCGCACTCGCCAGTCCAAATGTTGCAGGAGTTGTTGCAGCAGATCCGTGTGGTCATTTCCGTTGCCGGCAAATAGGTCAAAGTGCCGGGCCAGAAAGGCAGCTTGCTCCGTGCGGTCGAGGTCGATGCATTCCGTGATGCTCGCGCTGAGGCGGATATCTAGGGCCTGCTCGACGTGTCGGGCAAGGTCGTCCCAGATCTCGAACCCGTGGGTTCGCAGTTGCTTGACGACCCAAGGCGCGTACTGGTCTCCGAGCGCCTCTGCGAGCTGCGGTGCAGCGAGCAGCGCACAGACGAGTTGACGTGTTGAGGCTTTGGCGCATCGATGGGTACAGGTACGTATGACCTCTGGGGATACATGGGCGCCACCGAGCACAGAGGTCTCGAGCAACATCGGTAGCGCGGCGTCCACATCGATCGATGGGGCCGCAGCAATGATCTCGATAAGGTTCGGCGCATAGCAATCGAGGCCGCACACGACGAAGTCGAAGACGCCTCGAGCTGCTGCCGAGCGAGTGGCCTGACTGGCCAGGGCGTTGAAGAACGCGATCGTCGCGGCAGACCTCCCGCGAACTGTCATCTGACCAACGATGTGGACGGCGAGGAAGTATTCTCGGAACACATCGTGGGTGAATCGACCCCGCTCGTCGGCTGCAAACTCGATGAACGCTTGGAACGGCTCCCCTGTGAGGGCAGTGGAGGCCGAACCCGGGTCGGGCGGTCTGGCCGTGCTCACCAGTGGGTTGGGAACCGCCTCAGGCATGAGTTCCCAAGCAAGCCACGCGAGTCGTTCCATCGCCGAGTCAACGTTCTGGGTGCTCCGGCCAAGAACCGACCGTACGCAGTGGTCGACGAGCCGGAACGCGTTGATCGTGCCAGGCTGCTCGCCTGGTCGAGTGGTATCCCCCGCGCTGCGCAGCATCTGCATGTACAAAGGCGTTCTTGCCAGGGACTGCAGCGATTCCGGCAGGTCAGCGAACGGCACCTGGTCTGCTTGGCGTTCGCGATCCCACAGGTCGCGAGCTTCAGCGAGAGTCCACGACACCATGCTGTGAGATGCCCTGGACCGCTGAGCCGTAAGGCCGAAGGTCGCCGCCATCAGGACGGGAAAGGGTGACAGGTCAGGTTCGGGCAGGGTCCTCACCACGATGAGGAAGCGCAGGCGGTCAGAGTTGGCCTGTCGGAGGATGCTGTCGACCTGGCGACCCACGACGGTGAGTCGCTCCTCGGTGTCCACACCGTCGATGACCACAATGCACGGACTCTCAAGGGCGCGTACTGCATGCTCCAGGGTCAACAGTGCGTCTTCGCCGCCGGGGAGCGAGACGTACCGCAGTACCTCTGTGGCGAGGCTCATCGAGGTCAAGTTCCAGGTGGAGCAATGATGGAACTGGAAATTAGCCTGCTCTGACCATCGCCGAGCCAGGTGCAGGGTGAGTGCGGTCTTGCCACTGCCAGTCTTTCCGGTGAGGACGAAAGCCCGGGCCTGAGAGTCGAGGAAATGACCGAACCGATCGATTGCTACTTGATCAGGATGGTAGGTCGACTCTGAAGCGCCGGTTCGGGCTGCGTCGAGAAGAGCAGCGGTCCGATCTCGGGACCGGTCACCGAAGTGAACAGCACCAGTTGCCCCCTCACCCCGCGGTGAACCCGCAGCAGAGTGTTGTTCGGTGATCTCGGAACGCAGGATCAACTCGAACCGATCAGCCACCTCTGGCTCGGATCGGGTCAGGTCCGTATCCAACAGCTGCTGTGTGTCGTAGCGCAGCCTCGCCTCGCCGCCCCGGCGTTCCCAGTTCGACACAGCCGCGTCGTTCACACCGAGGTGAGCAGCGAAATCACGAACGCTCATGCGTTTGGCTTCGCGAAAGGCGCGCGCCTCCCGGCCGGTCCATCGGGCCACCACCGAACCCATGGTCCGTTTCCCTTCTGTCAGCACTCCCACGTCACCGAGCACCTTACGGCAGTCAGCCGACGGGAGAACTAGGACAGAACTAGGGCAGCGTCCCATGGCAGCCGCTTACTCGCGCATGACAGCGTGAAGATGCCTGATCGGGAGATTGCCCACGCCTCTCGTCTGCGATACCCGACAGATTACGGCCCTCCCGAAGTCGAGGTTTTGGTTCTATGCACCAATCAGAAAAAACAGCACAGAAAGTTCACGTGTTGATTGAAGCTCCGCCTGGGGGTACGCCGTTTGGCCCGTTCACCCTGCTGGATGAGAAGCCCTTCTCCCGAAATTTCGTGAACAGTACGCACACGGTCTTTCTCAAGGAATACCGAGGGATCACACCGTCACTCCGCCAGGAACGCGAAGCCATCGCTCTGTCCGAAGCGGCCAGGCTGGGAGTGGTCGTTCCGAACGTGCTTGGTGCCGGAGCGACGGGCAACGCCGCGTGGACCCTGCTTCGTCACGCCTCCGGCCAGGTCGGAGCCGTGGCACCGCAGAGCGACTTGTCCTCTTTCGTGGAGCGGGTCGTCGCATTGGGACGGCTGCTGCACCTCAGAGCGCTTCACACCCAGCCCGGCCCGGGATGGAGCCAATCAGCTGAAGACAGCTGGACCAACCACGCATACCTGATGGGCAGGTTCTCCCCTCATACCCGTGCCGAACCCTGGTGGGAGGACCTGAATGACGCAATCGAGGCCACCGACCTGGGTCCGGTGGTCTACCTGCACGGTGACCTCAAGGCCGAGCACTTCATCGTGGACCACCACCGGGTAGCAGTCGTCGACTGGGAAGCATGTGCTCGCGGCCCGGCCTGCCACGACCGCGCCGATGCGCTCTTTCACGCCCTCCGAGATCTCCTGTATCTCGGGTCGGGCCTGCACCAACTCCCGCACGGTCTTCTCCAGCGACTCCAGGTCCCCGGTCCTGTCATGGCGCATCGCGTTCTCCTCTGGCTGGACCGCCGGCCTCCTCACGGCATGGAGGCGGCGAGCAGACGGAACCTCGATCGTCTGATGCTGGCCGAGCCCGCAGAAGTCTCACGCTGTGCCGCAGATCTGCTCAGCGCGGCCATGCGGCAAGGCGTTCCCCGATAAGCACGGATTTCTCCAGGGCGCCCGCCTGCGTCGCACAGGCGCCCACACGAACGAGATAGGAGCATGTATGGAGATTTTGGAATCCGGAGCCGCTTCGCAGCGGCTGACCATCCGGACAGGGGTAGCGGTCGATGACACGCTGAGCGTTGTCGAACGCAAAGGGCTCGGTCATCCGGACACGATGGCCGACCACCTGGCCGAGTCGCTCTCCCGGGCCTACAGCGCCTATACGCTCGAGCGCTTCGGTGCGGTCCTGCACCACAACTTCGACAAGTTGGCTCTCCTGGGCGGAGCGAGCGAGGTCCGTTACGGGGGCGGGCGGATGACCTCGCCTGTCCGTGTCCTGGTCAACGGGCGGGCGACCCGCAGTTGCGGTGCCGAGGTGGTACCGGTGGATGCCCTGGTGAAGTCCGCTGTGCGGCAGTTCTTCCTCGAACGCCTGCCCGAGGTCGTCGAGCACCTGGACATCCGTCTCAACGTCACCGAGAACTCCAGCCCCGGGGCGGTGCTCATGGACGACGGAGTCCCCGAGCGGACCCGCTGGTTCTCACCTCGAAGCATCGAGGACTTGCGGGAACGCCGCACACTGCTGGCGAACGACACCTCGCTGGGAACCGGTTGGGCGCCCAGGGGCCCACTCGAGGAACTCGTGCGCGAGCTCACCGACACCTACTCCGCTCCGGGGGTGTTCACTCGTAACAACCCCTGGTGCGGCACCGACGTCAAGGTGATGGGCTACTGGGACGGGCGGCAGCTCGACCTGGTGATGTGTGTGCCCCAGAAGTCAGCGCACGTGAAGAATCGCGAAGACTATCGGCGCAATACCGAGACCGTCCTGGCCGAGTGCTGGCGACTCGTCGATCAGCGTTTTCCCCACGCGGACGTCAGCATCCGGCTCAACGCCAGGGACGTGCCCTCGCGCGACGAGCTCTATCTCACTTACACCGGCAGCTCGATCGAGTCCGGTGACGAAGGGGTCGTGGGTCGGGGCAACCGCGTCAACGGGCTCATCACACCGCTGCGGCCGATGAACCTGGAGGGTGCCAGCGGCAAGAACCCCGTCTACCACGTCGGCAAGCTCTACAACCTGGTAGCCGACCGCCTCGCTCACCAACTCCACGAGGCGACCGGAGGTTACGCGGAGGTGCACCTGGTCAGTGTCACCGGGCAACCACTGGATCAGCCGGGGCGGGTCGTGCTCCGCCTCGCCGCTGAAGAGGTCCAGCCGGACAAGCTCCAATCCCTCGTAGCGGACGCCCTGAGCTCCATCCCCGACCTGACCGACGAGATCGTACGGGAGGGTGTGTGCCTGAGCTGACGAAGGCAGCACTCCCCCTGCTGCCGGAGAGTTGCCGCACCCGTCTGCTGGACCACTACGGTCCCGGGATATCGGGTTGGTTGGCCGCGATTCCAACGGCAATGACGAACGCGAGCCACGAGTGGAACCTCACCCCCACTGAGTACCACGATGCCGGACACGCATCCGTCCTGGTGATCGCCGAATCCGGTGACGGTAGGCGTGTCCTACTCAAGGGATGGCCCGACCCCGAGCGCTGTGTCCAGGAGGTCACGGCACTGCGTCTGTGGAGTGACGTACCTGCGGCTCGCGTGCTGGAGGTCGACGAGGAACGGTCCATCGCCGCCCTGTCACTCGTGGGCGGGAGACCCGGAGGCGGTTGGCGTGGTTCGGACGACATCCGGCAGGTCGCCGGGGTCATCCAGGCCGCACACGACCGAGGACGTGCCCTCGAAGAACAACCGGGCTTCCCAGAGCTGACCGCCTACCTGGATGAAGAGGTCCGTCCCAGAGTCGCCCACCGGATGAAGTCCCTGACACCGACCGCTACCGGTTCACTGCTCCGGGCCGGGTGGCGGGCGCTTGAATCCCTCACTCAGGCAGGGCATCGGCGGACGGTCCTGCACGGAGACCTCTACCGGGAGAACACCGCCTGCGATGGGCGCGGCCGCCCCCACCTCCTCGATCCGCTGCCGATGTACGGCGACGCGGCCTACGACTGGGCTTTCTGGACCGTGTACTACCGCCTCGGGCAGGGGACGGAGGAGCGTCTGGCCCTGGCGTCCCGTGTATCGGGCATAGGGCGCACAGAGCTTCGTACCTGGTCTCTGGCGCTCTGCCTGCACGGCCTCCTCTACTACCGGGAAGTCGCCGACAGCAGGCACCCGACGATGGAGAGGGTCATGCACTCCCTCATCCCCGCAGGGGAGGACGCCCCGTGAGCACCTGCTTCGTCCGACACGGTCGCACCCCTTACAGCGCCCGATACCTGGTCAACGGAGATCCGGGGGTTCCGGTGCTCCTGGACGACGAGGGCGCCCTGTGTGCCCGCAGGAGCCGCCCCCTGGTTCGGGAGATGGGCGTGCGCGTCTGCTGGACCAGTTCGTTTCCCAGGACACGGCAAACAGCGGACCTGCTCCTGGAGGGGATCAGTTGTCCCCGCTCCGTGGATGCGCGCTTGGACGAACCGGACTACGGAATGTTCGAAGGGCGCCCCTTCCTGGAGTACGCCTCCTGGTTGAGGGAACACGGCCCCACAGCGCGTCCGCCCGATTCCCGTGAGTCCAAACACGAGGCCCTGCTGCGCATGCTCCAAGGATGTGCGGCTCTGCCCGCAGTCGCCGCGCCGCGCATAGTCGTGGCGCACGGCTTCCTGCTGTCAGCACTGGACTGGTGCCGTTCCCGGCGCCCCCAGGATGGGATCCCGCTCTTCCTGCCCGAAGCTCCCTACTTGGAACCACTCGTCGTTTCGGACCGATGTCTCCTCGAATGGGTGGAGTTCCTGACCGGGGAAGTCCGCCGTGGCTCCGGTTCCAGCGAAGGCAGGGGCGCCCCACGGATATCGTCAGAGGACCACCGCACTGTCCTTCGCCTACCCCGGCCAGTGCGCACACCTCTGGAGGAGAACGAGTTCGATGCATGACGCCCGCGCACTGATCGACCTGGGTACTGAAGCCGTCCGCAAACTCGCCCGCCGCGGCTACTCCCTGGACCTGTCCTCTCTCGAGGAACTCCAGTCGCGACGCGTCCAGAGCATCCGTTCCGCCGAGGAGATGCGTGCCGAGGCCAAGCGGGTCGCCAAGGAGGTACAGCGCACCGCCAAGGAGGGCGGTGACATCAGCGACCTCAAGGAACACGCCCGCAAGCTCAAGGAGCAGATCCGCGAGGTCGAGGCCGATCAGGAAGTGATCCAGAAGGAACTGGACGAGTTCCTCCTGGGAATCCCGAACCTCCCCCTCGAAGAGACCCCCGACGGGAACTCCGAGGAGTTCGCCACCGAGATCCGCAAGGTCGGCATCCCGCAGGCGTTCTCGTTCAGTCCGAAGGACCACGTGGACCTCGGCGAGGCCCTGGGGATCTTCGACTTCGCGCGCGCCACCAAGCTCTCCGGCCCGCGCTTCACCGTCACCCGGGGCGTCGGCGCCGAACTCGAGCGCGCCCTGGCCTCGCTCTTCCTGGCCATCCACACCCGCCGCCACGGCTACGTGGAGCACGGTGTCCCGTTCCTGGTCACCCCGGCCACCATGACCGGCACCGGCCAGCTGCCCAAGTTCGAGGAGGACCTGTTCAAGACCGGTGTGGCTGACCGGCCCCTGTACCTCATCCCCACGGCTGAGGTGCCCCTGACCAACCTGTACGCCGACGAGATCATCCCGGCCAAGGAACTCCCGCTCGCGTTGACGGCGCACACGCCCTGTTTCCGCTCCGAGGCCGGTTCCTACGGCCGCGACACCCGAGGCGTCCTGCGACAGCACCAGTTCGCCAAGGTCGAGATGGTGCGCCTGTGCGCGGCCGAGGACTCCCAGAAGGAGCTGGACGCGATGGTCGGGCACGCCGAGGCGTGCCTGAAGGAACTCGGTCTGGCCTACCGCGTCATCCTGCTCCCCGCCGGCGACATGGGCTTCTCCGCCCAGATGACCTACGACATCGAGGTTTGGCTGCCCAGCCAGGACACCTACCGCGAAGTCTCCTCGGTCTCGGACTGCGGAACCTTCCAGGCCCGGCGGGCCAACATCCGCACCCGTGACGCCGACGGCAAGACCACCCCGGTGGCCACCCTCAACGGATCCGGCCTGCCCATCGGCCGCACCCTGGCCGCCCTGTTGGAACAGAACCAGCAGGAGGACGGCTCCATCGTGCTTCCCGAAGCACTGACCCCCTACCTCGGATACCGCCGTATCTCGGCGGACGGCACCCCCCAGGAGTAACTCTTGCTCGTCGGCGTCTGCGACTTCCCCGGCACCTACGCCTTCCCACCCCACGGATACGGCGGAATCGAACGGTGGCTGTGGGCCACCGCACTCGGAGCCCGGGCCGCGGGCGCCGACGTCCACCTTCTGGGCCCGGCCTGGCGGGACGACCTCCAACCGGACTGGGAACGCCACCCGGTCCGGTTGGAAGACCTCGATACTAGGTCAACGGCCCTCAAGGAACTTCAGGACTCGCGTTACGACCTACTCGTCGTAGGCCACGAGTACCCCTCGCTTCCAGCTTGGAGAGAGGCCGCCGACCTCCTCGGCAGCGACATCGCCACCTTCCAGCACTCACCGCTGTTTCGGCACAGCGATGACGCCTTCGACGGTCTCAACCGCAGGCTCTACTGCTACTCCCAGCAGATGGTCGACCGCTACCGCGCGCACGAGCCGATCCAGGAACTGGCCGTGCACGCCGGGTTGGGTGAACTGGAACCGGAATCCGCCCGTGGGGACGGGCTGGTCTGGGTGGGCCGGGTGGACGCGCAGAAGAGCCCGCACATCGCGATCAGGGCCGCTCAGCTTCTCGGCAGACGTATCCGCGTGGTCGGTCCGGTCTTCGACCGTGAGTACGCCGACCGGCACCAGCGGCTGTTCTCCGCCGACCACATCGAGTGGGCGGGCGAACTCGGCGGCTCGGCGAAGACGCATGCCTTCCGAGATGCCGAGACCTTCGTCTACACCTACTCCCGCGACTACGTGGAGGCCGGAGCCGCTGTCTTCGGGGAGTCACTGCGCGCGGGCACGCCCATTGCGGCACTGGCCTGGAGCCACGGCACCTGTGTGGAGGCGGCGCTCTGCGAACAGACCGGCAGCCAGACGGTGCTTGATCCGTCGGTGGACGACGAGACCGCCGCCCAGAGTCTGGCTGAGGCGATCGAGAAAGCGTCCGAACTGCCGCACCAGGGAGTTCAGGAGGTCGGTCTCAACCGTTTCGACGCCAGGCGGCACTTCGAGGCCCTCGCGGAGACATCGTGACCGAAGGCCCGGACTCCTGGCTCATCCCCCGGCACCTCCGCCGCGTGCTGGGGCCCAACTGGGAGGTCGAGGCCGAGGGAACGCGACTGCTGGTTCGGCATGTCCACAGACACTCCCCCGTCGTCCCCGCACGCAGGCCCCTGCCGTGGGATGTGCTCCTCGCCAAGATCGAGAACGCTTACGCGGCGCAGGGGGTCGAGCACGCGGGATGCCTACCGTTGCGGTGGGGCCGGGACACGGATCTGGTCGTCTCCGCCGTACAGGCTCTCGACCCCCTGCTCAAGGACGGGATCGACCTCACCCACCGCCGAGGCTTCCTTCCGCAGCCGGTCGTACGTTTCACCGGCCGCAGAGACACCCGTGGACGACTGCTCGACGGTTTCCTGACCTCCTTCGTCAACGTCTCCTACGTGCACCCGATCAACGACGTCACTGAGCACGCCGAAGCCTTCGACGGCTGGCTGTCCGTACTCTCGCGGGTGGGGTTGCACGCCCGGCACGTCACGTTGAGCGGGGACCTGAAGGTGTGGCATCGCCGAGAGGTCGCGGGCATCACACTCCGATTCCACCACGCGGGCCTCGGGCTGGGGGACATCGTCCTGTTGTGGAACAGGGACGATCCCCGGTGCATGGCCGTCGATCTCGGATCCGGGTTGGAGAGGCTGGCTTGGGCCCGGACACGCCAGCCCTGGTCGGAACTGGTCCACGGTTGGTTCAGCCGTCATGCGGACTCGGGGACGCTGGATGCGGTGCGCTCGGCGACACTGCTCCTCGGCCACGGGATCGCCCCGTCTTCGCAAGGTGCCGGGGCTGCGGTGCGCCGCATTACCCAGTCCGTTCCGCCAGGCACGGCGCCGTTCGGACTGAGCTCGCTTTGCCGCGCCTACCACCGGTATTGGGAGACCTTCGCCCCCATGAAGCTCGGCTGGCCCCAGGTGACCGCGCTACTGGAGCGCGAAGTGTCACGGGGACACGTTGCTGTCCCCACTGGAAGAATCACAGGAGAGTCTCCTTGGGCACCCCGATCGCACACTGATAGCCGATGAGATAGAAGTTCCTAAGTGGAGCCAGGAAGGCCCGCACTTCTCAGGCGTTGAGCCGCTCCAACGCCGCGCGCAGGCGCTCCAGCGTGCGCTCCCTGCCCAGCAGCTCCAGTGATTCGAAGAGCGGCAACCCGACCGTGCGGCCGGTCACCGCCACCCGGACCGGCGCCTGAGCCTTGCCGAGTTTGAGCCCTTGGGCGGCCCCAGCCTGCTCAAGGGCTCCCTTGAGGGCTTCGGCCTCCCAGTCCAGGGACTCGTCAGAGTAGGTGGCGATCGCGGCGGTGAGCATCTCCGCGCCGATGCCGGGCTTCATGGCCTTGGCCCAGCTCTTCTCATCGAAAACGGGCGAGTCCAGGAACAGGAAGTCGACGTTGGGCACGATCTCGCTGAGCACCGCCACCCGGCTCTGCGCCAGCGGGGCGATCTGCGCGAACACGCCTGAGTCGAACTCCTCCGGCCGCCACGGCACCCCCTCACCCTCCAGGTAGGGGGCGCAGCGCTTGACGAACTCCTCCACATCCAGGGCACGGATGTAGTCGCCGTTGAAGGCCCGCAGCTTCTTCTCGTCGAAGAACGCCGGCGAGGAGTTGACGTCGGCCAGATCGAAGAGCGGGATCATCTCCTCGATCGGCATGATCTCCCGGTCCTCGCCCGGAGCCCAGCCCAGCAGCATCAGGTAGTTGACCATGGTCTCGGGCAGGAAGCCCTCGGCCTGGTAGGACTCCATGGCGACCTTGTCACGCCGCTTGGACAGCTTCTGGCGCTTGTCGTTCACCAGCACGGGGGCGTGCGCCCACACCGGCGCGGTGTGCCCCAGCGCTTCCCACAGCAACTGCTGCTTGGGGGTGTTGGACAGGTGCTCCTCGCCCCGGATGACGTGCGTGATGCCCATCTCGACATCGTCCACCACATTGGCCAGGACGAACAGGGCAGTGCCGTCGCCGCGAGCGATGACGAAGTCCTCCAGGGCCTCATGTGGAAACTCCACCCGGCCCCGGATCTGGTCCTCGACCACGGTCGGGCCACCCTCCGGGATGCGGAAGCGCAACGCTTGCCCCGGTCCGGCCTCCAGGCCGCGCTCCCGGCAGAATCCGTCATAGCCCAGGTTGGGGTTGTCCCGGCGGGCCTGGACCTGCTCGCGTTTGCAGTCGCAGTAGTAGGCCAGCCCTTCCTTCAGCAGGCGCTGGGCGGCCTCGGTGTGCTTGTCCGCGTAGTCGGTCTGGGAGTAGGGGCCCTCGTACTGGGTGGAGTCCACACCCAGCCAGGCCATCGCCGCCAGGATGCCCTCGGTCCACTCCGGGCGAGAGCGGGCAGCGTCGGTGTCCTCGATCCGCAGCACCATGGCACCGCCGGATTGTCGCGCGACCACCCAGTTCAGCAGCAGGGACCGGGCGTTACCCACGTGGAACATGCCGGTCGGAGACGGTGCGAACCTGGTACGAATCGAGGTGCCAGTCACCCCACAGAGCCTAGTGTGATCGGCCGCGATAGCGGGGCGGGACGAGGATCCGGGGTGAAGAATTCGTGCAAGGCGTCGTCATCCGCGACAGCAAGATTCTGCTGTTGCGCAACGAGCGTGATGAGTGGGAGGTGCCGGGCGGCAAGAGCAAGGTGGGGAAAACCCCGGAGGAGTGCCTGGCCCGGGAGATCAGAGAGGAGACAGGCTGGCCCGTCCAAGTGGGCGAGATCCTCGACTCGTGGATCTACCACATCAGCCAGGTCGACCGGCACGTCTTCATCGTCACCTACGGATGCCATGTAGCTTCCTGAGCCCCGGTAGTGGTCTCCAACGAGTACAAGAAAGAAGGCCTGTTCTCCGAACCGGAGGTGCAGCCTACCGATGCCGGAGAGGTGCAAGCGTGTAGTCCTCACCTGGTTCGCCCGAAGCCGGCCTTGAACGCGAAATGAGGCTATCCGGTTGCAGGCGGCGTGGGAGCAACCTCCATCAACTCCCCGCACCAGGACAGCTCCGGAACGTCACCTTCCTAGGGCATACTCCTGAACGCCGGTTCCCTCAGTACTGACGATGCCGAAAGGGCTCAGTGACTTCCCCGAGTACACTCCCCGAACCAGCCGACCAGTTCCTCACCGCCCTCGCCCACGAGATCAAGGCCCACTTGGCCGACAACGCCAACACCCAGGAGAAGGTCTCCCTCAAGGACGGCGAACGCGTCCGAGTCGGCGATGGCGACCACCCCCACGAGTACCTGTTCTCCTGCGCCCGTTGGAAGGACTCCTTTGACTCCGACCGGCTTCTGGTGCGCCCCTCCCGTTCCCGCCAGCCCTGGCAGCACGCCGCGGCCACGGCCCACCCCGACGGGAAGATCCTCGTCACCACGGAGGCCGACCTGGGTGAGCGCCCCGGAAACGTCCAACTCCGTGACGACGAGACATGGTCGCTGAACTCCCTCGCCGACCGCATCCGGGACTGTGGACAAAGTCCCGGTCCCGTGAACGTGGCCACCGCAGCCTGGGTTCTCGGAGACGGTGATCCCACGGTCGGGGCGCTGGCCGACCCGAACCGGTACATCAGCGGGTACCGGGACATGACTCTCAACAAACGCCAGCGCCAATCTGTGGAACAGGCCCTGGGTAGCGACATCACCTTCATCTGGGGCCCGCCCGGCACCGGCAAGACCGAGGTGGTCTCCCTGATCGTCGAGGGCGCCCACCGTCTCGGTGAACGGATCCTGTTTCTGGCGCCCACCCGGGTGGCTGTCGACCAGGCGCTGGAACGGGTCTGTGAACGGCTGGAAGGCGAGGACGGATTCGACACCGGTCTGGTGCAGCGGGCCGGGGACATCGAGGTCGACTCGCTCCGGGAGCGGTTCGGTTCGGTGATCGACCCGGAGATGATCGCCGGACGGCTGGGGGTGGAACTGTCCGCCCGGGCCGGGGAACTGGAGGAGATCCTCGAGCTCGCCACAGCCCAGCGTCTGGCACACGAACGCCTCGCCCAGGCCGAGGTGGAGCTGGGGAGTGCCTGTTCCCTTGCCGGAGAGATCACCGACGAGATCTCCCAATTCCGAACCCGTACCACCCGCTCTCAAAGGGAACTCGACCAAGTGGTCGCGAGCGTCGAGGCGATCGGACCGCCCTCGGGTGTGTTCGCCAAACGCAAGGCCGAGCGGCTGGCCCGTCTGATCGAGGAGCGGGATCGCCTACGCAGCGCTCTCAGCGAGGAGCAGCGGCGAATCGATGCCGCCACCGCGCGTCTGGAGGACGTTAACGCAGCGATCACCGAACGCGTCCGGGAACGGGACTCCGCCCTGGCAGCCACCCGTGGCCTTCCTTCCGCCGATGAGGTGGAGAAGCTGATCGGCCAGGCCGAGCCCGAGCTCGCCGAGGTTCGGAAGGAACTCGACGGGCTGCTGGAGGCGGTTCGTTCCCGGTGCCAGGTCATGGGCACGACCCTGTCCAAGGCCTTGCAGAGCCGTCGCCTCCTGGAGGAGGTGGACACCGTGATCATCGACGAGGCCGGCATGGTCGACCTGCCCTCCGCGTGGTGCGCGGCCGGGCTGGCCGACAAGCGTGTCGTCGTCGCCGGGGACTTCCGGCAGCTGCCCGCCATCACCCAGGCCTCCGGGTCCAGGGCGCTCCAGCCTGAGGAGCAGGCGCACTCCCGGCAGTGGATGGACCGGGACGTCTTCCACGCGGCGGGTCTGGTCGACCCCTCCGGGCGGGTGACGGGCGACCCCCGTCTGGTCGCTCTGGACACCCAGTACCGCATGCGCCCCGACATCTGCGCCGTGGTCAACAAGGTCGCCTACCGTGACGCTCCCCTGACCACCGGGCGCCAGGACCGTTCCCGGCTGCCGCACTCGCTGTTGGTGGACCACTCCGTGGTGCTGGTGGATACCTCGGGCAGCCGTGTCCGGGTCGGCGGCTCGGGACGCCACAAGTCCAACCAGGTGCACGAGGCCGTCATCCACGAGCTGGTCCGCGGGCTGCAGCACGACGGGGTCCTGCCCGGGCGAAAGCACGATGATCCCGTGACCCCGGCTCAGCGCATGGCGGTCATCTCCCCCTACCGGGACCAGGTCAAGCACCTGCGCAACAGCATGAAGTACCGGTTCGGCCAGGAGTACGAGGGGCTGGCCGACACCGTGCACCGGTTCCAGGGCAGTCAGCGGCCCCTGGTCATCGTGGACACCGTGGCCGGTGCCGGAGACACACCGGGCTTCTTCTACAGCGGCACGGGGATGTCCTCGTCCACGGCCCGGCTGCTCAACGTGGCGCTGAGCCGCGCCCAGGACCACCTCGTGGTGATCGCCGACGTCGAACACCTACGCGAACATCTGAGTCCGGGCAGCGAAACCGTGATCATGCTCGACACCCTGGAGAAGTCGGCCCAGCGGATCCCGGCCCAGGAACTGGTCCCTGTCCGTAGCGCCGGTGACCTCGTCGGCCTGAGCGAGGAAGAACTGCGCCGCCCCGCCTTCTTCCCCGCCGACGAGGTGACCAGGGCCCTGGAGTGGGACCTGGCCCGGACCAACGAGAGCGTCGAGATCTACTGCGCCTTCCTCAACAAGGGCCCCGTCGAACGCTGGCTCAAGCATCTGACCCCGCGCATAGCGCAAGGGGTTCGCGTCACCGTGTTCACCCGCCCGGTCGCTGACAACCAGGACAAGAACGCCGAACGGCACCAGGCGCAGATCCAGCGCCTGCGGGACCAGGGGTGCGAGGTGCGCCCCCGCGAGCGGATGCACGAGAAGGTCGTGGTGCTGGACGGCACGGTGCTCTGGCACGGCTCCCTGAACCTGTTGTCGAGCAACGGGCCCACCGACCTGATGATGCGGCTGACCGATCCCGACGCCTGCGATCGGGTCCGGCACATCGTGGAACGGGCCCGCCGGGACCAACCCCTGCAACACGTCCGTCAGGCCCAGAGCGAGCAGAAGGCCCCCGCCGACGCCCCCGTCATCGGGGAGGTGGTGGGCGACCGACTGTACCTCAAGGTCCCCTTCCACGAGAAGGACAAGGCCAAGCGCGAGGTCAAGGCCCGGTGGGACGGGAAGGCCCGCCTGTGGTGGGTACGCCCGGACACCCCGAGGGAGAAACTCACCCGCTGGCTGTGACAGCCCTACCCCGCCGCCCGCGCCTTCCAGGTGCGGGCGGACCTCCGACCGCTACCCAAATCACCCCATGGGGTCGTCATCCCAGGGTGTCGGAAGTCGATCAATGATCGTCAGCAGCTCGCTGCGTCGACCAGCGTCATGGAGGACGTCCACGTGCTGGCGTATCGCACTGGAGATTTCTTGGGACGGAATTCGGGAGTCGTCACCGAGCAGGTGGTACAAGTGCATCCGTTCACGGCTGACCTCTAGGGCACCTTCGTAGTTCGCGAAACTCATACTCATGGCCATAGCATCCCAAAGTCCCTCAGCGCGATCTCGCATGTCCTTGAAGGGAACACCAAAAGCTCCGCGGTCCGAGGCTGTCCGCCCTCGGAACGGCTTCTTCCTAGGAATGACGTCCACGGTCTGATCCACGTACCGTGGCCAGCTCCCCTCCGGATCGACCTCCCCCACCAGATCCTGAAGCATCTTCAAGGACGGGCGGCGATCCGGCTCTCTGTCCCAGCAACCGGCGATGAAATCCCTCAGCGCCCCCTGGACGTCATCGGAGACCTGGGGCTTCTCGGTGATCACGCGTCCCAGGCTGGCCATCGGTGTAGCTCCCTGGAAGGGGTTGGTGCCGGTTGCGGCGAAGTGTGTCACCGTTCCCAATGAGAACAGGTCGGCCGCGGCACCGGAATACGTACCCTCACCCTTTGCCTGCTCCGGTGCCATGTACGCGGGGGTACCGAGCATCATGCCGGTCTGCGTGATCCGGGTGTCCTCGACCAAGCGCGCCACACCGAAGTCGATGATCCTCGGCCCGTCCTGCGCCAGGAGGATGTTCGAGGGTTTGAGGTCACGATGGGCGAGACCGGTCTCATGGATGGCTTCCAGTCCCTCTGCGAGACCGGCCAGCAGAACTCGTAGTGCGGGCGTAGCGAGCGGCCCTCCCTGACTCACCACCTCATGCAGCGATGGCCCGGAAATATGAGCACTGACCACCCACGGTTCCTCGGCGTCCGGATCGGCATCCACCACCTGGGCGGTATGGAAACCGCCGACCCGCCTCGCCGCTTCCACCTCACGGGCGAAGCGAGCGCGGAACTCGTGGTCCTCGGCGAACAGGGCGTGGATGACCTTGACGGCGACTTTGCGGCCGGCGCGGGTCCGGCCCAGATAGACGCGTCCCATCCCGCCGCTCCCGAGAAGGTAGGTCAGACGGTATACGCCGATGCGCTCGGGGTCCTTGGGGCCCAGGGGTTTCATGGGGGGATTTTTCCTTTATCTGCAACGGTACGGTCCGGCCACGCTCATCGGCCACTCCATATGATGACGCCTCCACCGGCGAAGGTTCCGCCGGGCCTTCCTGCTTCAGGTGCGTTCCAGAGGGCCATCAGGACCCATGAGGGAACGGAAGTGGCTCACCAGTCGCTTGACCTGGGTCGGGTCGCGGACCAGGACGCCCACTTCGATGTTGTGGTGCAGGGCGTACCCGGTGAGGTTGGCGCTGCCCACCAGGGCCTTGGCGGTGTCGGCGGCGACCAGCTTGGCGTGCATGGACGCCGACCCGTTCGCACCGCGGCGCTCCTTGGGCCACCGCCACAACCGGACCTGATCACTCATGTGTGAGAAGGGGGCTTCGAACGCCTTCAGCGCTCCGGTCTTCTCCTCCAGCAGCACGTCCACCACCACCCCGCGTTCGGCCACCGCGGTGAGCTCCTCCACCATGCGGGTCGAGGGGTGGTGGGTGAAGCTCACCACCAGCAGTCGCTTGCGTGCCGAGCGGATCACCTCTTCGAGGGCGGCTCCGGTGGTGCGCGCCGCGCTCTTGTACAGGGCGGAGTCACCGGAGGGTCCGCTCGCCACGACGCTGGAACGGCGCTGGTCGGCCCGTTCCGCGGCGGCGGCCGCGCTGAGCAGGGCCAGGCCCAGGGCGTCGCCGTTCAAGTGAGGGCGGAGATGCCAGAGCCGGGCCAGTTGGGCGGCGTGGTGGCCCATACCCGCCACCGGGTGGGCGTCGAGCAGCACACGCTCTGCCTGCCCGGGGCCCGCGCAGTCCTCCAGGGCACCGGACCATCGCCGGACGGCGGTGGGGTTGAGCCGTCCGGCGAGTTCGGCCAGGTCCTGGGCCCAGCGTTCACGTTTCTCCGTGTCTGTGGGGTCCGCGCTCACCGGAAGTACCCGAGCCCGGCGGGTAGGTCCTGGGAGATGGTGTCGACCAGCAGGGCACGGTCCAGGTAGTGGTTGTTGCGCTCGCAGGAGGTCTCGGCGGCGAACAGGCACACGTGGCAGGCGGCCCCGTGCAGGCGGGCGTGGTCGTCGGGGTCGTGTTCGGCGCACAGGGGGTCGGAGCTGCACAGCCGGGCGGCGTCCAGGGCGTGGTCGATGAGCAGCCCCAGCCGGTCCGGGTCGGTACCGAGGGCGACGAGCCCGCCGAGGGTGCCCTCGCTGTCGGGGGCGGCGGTGTAGAGGAGGATGCCCGCCATACGGTCGGATCCGCCGCGCGCGTACACCTTCTCGGCGATCCCGGAAGCGCTGTACCCGGCTTCCAGGGAGAGTTCGCGGATGAGGCAGTGGGCGAGCGAGTGCAGCAGCACGTAGCGCATCCCCGGCCAGTCCGCGGGTGGCAGGTTACGGGCCTGGCGCCAGCGTTCGTGGCCGCCGATGAGCTGCTTCTCCCGTTCCTTGACAGCCGGGGACGTCTCCCAGGCTGTCAGGGGTTCCTCGGCGAAGCGGAGGAAGATCCCCTCGCCCCGCTGCTCGGCGCAGGGCACCCACTCAGGTGCCTTGGCTGACAACGGGGCGATGCGGTTGTCGTCGGTGGTGACCACGTCGAACTCGGGGGCGTCCACCCGGGTGAAGCCGTACAGGGCGCTGACCACACGCAGTCGGGGCACCAGCACGACCTCCGCCAGGCGCTCGCGGTGGTTGCGCGCGACCCTGCCCACGTGCTTGGTGGTGAAGTCGGGCAGGTCCATGTCCTTGGGCTGGGTGAAGGCCTCCCACTCGGGTCCGGCCAGGTCCACTTCCTCGTCCTGGCTCGGCGCTGCCGTGTCATCCGGCTCCGTGTCCGCCGTCTGGGCCTGGATTTCGGCCCACACCGCCTCGAAACCGAACTCGTCGAGGTCGGCCCAGAAGATCATCTGCCGGATCGCGTGTTCCGCGATTTCCTTCGGCAGGGCCGCCATCGCCTTCAACGTGTTCATGTGCCCGGCGACCGTGTCCTTGAGGGCGGTGTCGCCCTGCGGCAGGCTGAAGACCCGCATCTGGGTGGGGAACCAGCTGTTGGTGGCGCCCAGCACCATGGTGCGGGGTTCCTGGTCGCAGTTCCCGAACGCGGCCAGGTGGGGGTGGCGGCCCCGGCAGCGGGGCAGGTTCACGGCGTTCTCGGGGCCGAACGCCTCACCCATGGAGCGCCCGCCGCTCTGCTTCGGGTCGTCGCCGCAGCCCTCGCAGATCACCAGGACGCTGGCGGCCTCACCGGTGGTGCCCTGCTCGACCAGTTTGAGGGTGTGTTCCCCCGTGTCCGGAACCTGGCCGCGGTGGGCGAAGTAGACCCAGGGAAAGTCGTCGAGGTGCCCGGCCTCGCAGGCCATGACGAAGCGGGCGGGGACGGCCGCGGGACGTTTGTTGCCTTCGCCGCGGCAGCCGTGCACGTACCGGGTCCGGTCCGGGCTGTAGGGGGTGGAGATCAGGTCGAAGGCTCCTGAGTCCGCGGAGGACAGGCGGTGGCATTTGGTGCAGCGCAACCACCGGGGAAAGGCGGACACGGGCACACCGATCTTGGCCCATTCGTCGAACACGTTGGCGGTGGAGGGCACCCAGGGCGGGCTGCGCAGCTCCTTGACCTGGGGTCCGAGTTTGCGGCGCACCGCGTCCAGGAGCCGGTCCTCCTGCAGGGGTGCGGCGTGGGCGCTCTTCCAGGCGTCCAGTCCGCGCACGACCACGGACAGGTTCGGCAGGTCGACGAGGGCGCCGATACCGAAGGTGTGCAGGAGCTGGCTGGTGCGCAGCTCACCGACGCGGATGGGATCGTTCATCACCGGGCCCCGTTCTGGTCGTCACCGGCACCGTTCTGGGCCTGGAATGGGTGTTGGGCGTCCTCGCCCAGGCTGTCCTGGGGGTCGAGGACCAGGCGGATCCCCGGCTCCACCTCGCGCAGGGAGGTCGGGCAGGTCGTGGTGGTCCAGCGGCCGTCCTCGGGGTGCCGGATCAGCCCTACGTCCTCCTTCTTGCTCCTGGTGTAGCCCAGGGTGAAGCTCTCCAAGGTCTGCAGGCCGCGTTTGTCGTTCCACAGGTCGAACCGGCGGTCGACTTCCTCGTCGATCGCGCGGACCGTGGCCTTGTCCCCGGTGACGTCACGGGCCCGCCGTTTGACCTCGGCCGCCAGGTGGTCGGCGGTGCGCCCGGTGCGGTCGAAGTGACCGGCTCCGGCGTTCGGGTTGAGGAGTGGGTCGTAGCCGCGGACCATGGCGATGAGCAGCCCGGTCAGGCCCCGGTCGATGGCTCGTGCCGCGAAGGGGGTGACCGACAGCGCCTCCACGTGCCGGTACAGGTTCGCGTGGAAGTTGGCGAACTGTTCGTAGTGCGACAGGTCCCGGGGGCGCGCCCAGTTGTAGACCGTGAAGACGATGCCGGGGTGTCGGCGTCCGACTCGGCTGGTGGCCTGGATGTACTCGGCGGTGGACTTGGGCTGGCCGTTGACGACCATCGCGCCCAGCCGGGAGACGTCCACGCCCACGGCGATCATGTTGGTGGCCAGCAGCACGTCCAGCGGCTGCGACCCCTTCGCCTCCTGCTTGCCCTTGCCCTTTCCGGTCCCCTTCTTGGCCGCGGTGCTCAGGGCGGCCTGTTCGACGGCGTCTGGGAAGGCCACCCCGAGACGGTCGAGGATGTAGGGGATGTCGTCGGAGTTGCGCCGGGAGGTGAGCTCCTCCGTCCGGTAGGGGTGGAGGTAACGCTTGGCCAGGCCGCGCTGATCGGCGCGGGTCAGCCGAGTGGTGACGTCGTCGTCGACCAGGCGGCGCATCCCGCCGAGGTCGCGCAGGCTGTTGAAGTAGCCGACCAGGGTCATGTAGGGGTCGGTGATCTCGTTGTCGCCGTACTTCAGGTGCAGCTTCTGGGCCGCGGCGAGGACGGCGACGTAGACCCGGATCTGGGTGGACTTGATCCGCACCCCGTGAGCGCACAGTCCCACGTAGCGACGCCCGTCAGCGGTCTGGTCGGCTGTGTGGTCCGCGCTCTGCCCGGGCACCAGGGCGTCATGGGCGTCGACGGGGCGCTGCCGGGAGAAGAACGTGTCCGAGGCGTCCAGGCCCTGGGGCGGGAAGATCCGGGTCTCGCCGCGGGCGAAGAGCATGCCGATCTGTTCCTTGGCCCGGCGCACTGTCGCCGTGGAGGCGATGACCTTGGGTCGTACCTTGTGCCGGGTCTTGGTGCCCGGAGCCGTGTAATCCCAACCGGAGAGCAGGTCCACCGCGGTTTCGTACATCCCCACCAGAGAGCCGAGCGGGCCGGTGATCAGGTGCAGCTCGTCCTGGACGATGAGGTCGGGCGGCCGGACCGCGGGCGCGGGCCCGACCTTGGCGGGCGGAAGGTTGACGCCCTTGGGCACGGCCGTGTGCTGCACGGAGCCACCACACACCTTGTCGTGCATCTGGCCGGCCAGGTAGCCGTGCCGGGTGCAGTAGCGGGAGGCCCGACCGAACAGGCTCTGGGCCTCCCCCTTCCAGGTGAGCTGGGCGAACTTGTCCACGGTGGCGATGACGAGCGAGGGGACGAGCCGGTAGATCTCCTCGTCCACCACCAGCACCGGCAGCCCCTCACCGTCGCTGAGGTAGTCACCGAAGGGGCAGTCCAGATCGGGACAGACGATCCGGGTGCGGCGGGCCCTGCTCTCGGTTTCGATGTGTTTGCCGGGCTCGATGGTCGATCCGCACCAGGGGCAGCTGGTGAGCTGGTGCGGGGAACCCTGTCCGCCGCCACCCCGGTTGGCCCGCTTCTCCCGCACCCAGTCCTGGGCACCGTCGAAGGTGTTGGGGGTGACGCGGCCGCCCACCCACAGGCCCAACCGGAACGGCACCGTGCCCCAGAGGTCCTCGTTCTGGCGGCGTTCCACCTCGCAGGCGCAGATGAGCGCGGCGGCCCGCTGGAACTGCTGGATGGTGAGCAGACGGAGGGTGTAGCGCATCAGGACGGCCACTCCGGTGTCGGAGTGCGGGACGTTGCCGCCGTGGGCCGTGTCCTCGTGTTGGAGGCGGCGGATGGCCAGGGTGTAGGCGGTCAGGCCGAGGTAGGCCTCGGTCTTGCCGCCACCGGTGGGGAACCACAGCAGATCGGCGACGCGCTTGCCGTCGGGGCCGGTCCCGGAGCGCTCGGGGTGGGCGGGGTCGGTCAACGAGGGCAGGTTCAGCAGCAGGAACGCCAGCTGGAAGGGGCGCCAGCTCCGGTTCTTCGGAACGTCAGCCTCGTGCACCCGGGTGGCGATGGAGATCTTGCCGTCCCCTTGGGCGGCGATGCTCTGCACCCGCTGACGGTGCATGGCCCGGTTGGCGAACCGGAACGCGGCGCGAGCGTCGAGGTCGGCTTCGAGCAGGTCGATGGCGGCGGCGATCCGGTTCGCGGCGTGTTCGGCCTCGTCCATGTTGGCCCTGGCCTGGCGGCGGAAGTCCGTGCCGTCGTGTCGCAGCCGCGCCTCGGGGGCATCGATGCGCTCCCGCTGCCGCTTGATCCACTCCCGGTATCCGTTGACCAGGGGGTCCAGGGCCGCACGGACGTCGACGGCCCCTTCGCCCTCCTCACCCAGGAGCTTCATGTCGACCACGAGGTCGGCCAGCTCGGGCAGGTCCTCGTCCTTGTCGGCGCTGGGGACGTCGGTGTGCCTCAGCTCGTACCCGGGGGCGGCGTTGGTGGTGACGCTGACCGCGCGCATCGGGTCGTCCGCCGCGGCCTGAACATCCACCGCGACGCTGTGGCCGACCGCGAACTGGGCGTGGAACCGGTGGGTCATCGCCAGGTTGCGCTGCTCGTCACGGTCCCGCTGGTCACCGCCGGAGAAGTTCTCCGGCCGCGGCACGAACACCGGGGCGGCGCCGTCGGCCGCGGTCAGGGAGAGTTCGGCCTGGAAGAGCCACAGGTGCTGTTCCTTGCTCTTGCCCTGCTGGGCGTTGACGAGGAACACGGTGACCAACCGGCGGCCTTCGTAGGTGCGGACCCGCCCACGCAGGACCACCCCGGGGTGTTCGGGGTCGAGTTCGATCGGGCCCAGGTGGCCGTCCTTCTCCGGCAGGCTGAGGGCGACCTCGGCGGTGTGCGGGAAGCGGCGGTAGAAACGGGCGCGGCCCTCGGGTGCCTTCACCTTGTCGTAGTGCGCCCAGGAGGCGCGGGCGTGCAGCTCGGTGGTGTCGGGCTCGACGCAGACGGTGAAGCCGTGGGCACTGCAGAACATGCTGGCCGCGGCGGGCACGTCCGCCCCGGGGTCCGCGCTGTCTGCCTCCCCGATCCCCGCGGAGTCCTCGATACCTGATTCGGCGAGGGTGTCCTGTTCATCGGGTTCGATGACCGCGCCGTTGGGGGCGAGTCTGCCGAGGATGTAGCGGTCGGTCACCCGCTCGGAGGTGGGGAACTCCTCGTGTTCGTCACCCCCGATGGGGCCGTGGAGGTCACGGATGACGAGGTCTTCGAGTTCAGCGCGGATCTCGCGGGGTGTGGGGGCGTGCAGCACCGTGTGGTCGGCCATGCACCCAGGCTAGAGGAGCCCGGTGACAGGCGAACGGGGGAGTTGGGACCTGGTACCAGCCGGTGGGGCTTTTCCTTCCCGGGTGGTCTTGCTACCAGAAGCTACTTCGGCGCCTTGGGTTTCAGTGGCTCAGCGCCCCTGGTAGCAAGACCACGCAGCCTCTGCGGGTCAGAAGCGGAGCGGGCTGACCTGGGTGTGTGCCCACAGGTGGGCGAGCAGGTCGTCCCAGTCCTTCGCCTCGTAGAGGCCGTTGCGGGAGGCCACCCAGAAGGACTGCGTGCTCTCCCCAAACCACACGATCTGGCGCGGGTGGCGGGCCTGGAGCCGGGCGGCCTTGTGGTGTTCGAGGGCGAACTCGGCGCGGTGTCCGCCCAGGCGGGGCAGGGTCTGGGCCCGGCAGGAGCGACAGGTGCGGTGGGTACAGGAGGCGCAGGCCGGACCGGGCACAGCCGGGGTCCGGTAGGGGTTGTTCGGACGGGAGTCCAGCGGACGACGGGGCGCGGGGATAGGATGCGACATCGATCCTGCTTTCTTACTTCTGCAGACGTGGAATTCAGGGTTCGTGGGGCTCAGGAGACGTTGCCGCGTCTTCCTGAGCCCTCTCTCATGTGTGGAGTACTCGGGTCAGAGCTGCGACCAGGGGTTGTCGTCCAGGTCCCGTGCGAGGAAGAACCAGACGGTGCGGAGCTCGGGCAGCCCGTTGTCTCCCCAGGTGGTCGCGAAGGCCTCGACCATCGCCAGCCCGCGCCCCGCCTCGACCTCCGGGTTCAGCCCGTTCGAGTCCGGCGAGAACTGACCGGCCTTGATCGGCGCCACACTCCCCTGGTCCCGGCAGGTCAGGTGCATCCCCTGAGCGGAGCGACGGACCTGGAGGTCGTAGAAGCCCCCGGGCAGCCCCGACCGGGAGTGCCGGATGGCGTTCCCGGCCAGCTCGGACCCCAGGAGGGTGAAGAGGTACCGGTAGTCGTCGGAACAGTCGGCCACGCAGGTGTTCAGGAACAGCCGGGTCAGCGGCATCAGCTCCGGGATCCCGGGGAAGCTGTAGTCACGCTGCCGGAAGTGGGGGCGATCGATCTGCCCGGAGAAGTAGTGGGAGTGGTAAGGCTGGATGAAGCTGGTCAGCGGCACGGTGACCTCGCTCCGGACAACCTCGGGGGCGGATACGGGCATGACGAACACACTCCTTGGCATAAGAAGGCGAAAAAGGGGTGAATACGGACGCCCGTTGGAAGATTCATGATTCCCGGGACGCACAGAACGGGCCAGCCATAGCCTGACCAGATGAACCCTCAGTGATCCACCAGTCACCAGCTACAGCTTCATAGTGATACTCAGATTCTGAGTTGTCAACGAAGATGCCCAGAATCTGCCTGAATGAGTTTAGAATCCCTCATATGCAGAGCCCAATCAGCCCCACCCTGCGACGCCGCCGCCTGGCCCGTGAACTGCGACGGCTACGTGAATCACGGAACCTCAAGCTCGCCGCAGCCGCCAAAGAGTCCGGCGTACCCCTCTCGACAATCAGCAGCATCGAGAACGCCACCGCCAGGCGCATACGACCTCGCGACATCGATGCACTCGCCGACCTCTATGACGCGGCAAGCCAAGAGCGTGAAGCCCTACACGAGCTAACAAGCGAATCGAAACAGTCAGGCTGGTGGTCCAGCTACAAGGACTTGTTTGGCGGCAACGCTTTGCCCGATTTTGAGGCAGAAGCATCCGTTATCCGAACTTTTGAGGGGTTGACTGTCCCTGGCTTGCTGCAAACACCCGAATACGCCTCTGCCGTGTTCAGGGCAGGACGCGTGCTTGAGGAAGCAGATGTCGAGCGCCGAGTGCAAGCACGCATGGAGCGCAAGAGCATCTTCAACCGCATCAAACCTGCACACATGGTCGCGGTGATCGACGAAGGAGCTCTCAGGCGAGTCATCGGAGGCCCCGAGGTGATGAGGGATCAACTCAACTACCTCAAGAACATGGCCCTACGCCATCACATCGACATACAGGTTCTCCCCTACTCTGCAGGCGCCCACCTGGCACTGGCTGGCCCGTTCGTACTCCTTGGCTTCCCGACACCCAAGGACATGCCGATCGTGTACGTGGAGACAGCGGTGGATGGCCTCTATCTGGATGCGCCCGAAGAGTTGGAGCGGTATACCTTGGCCTTCGGTAACGCTCAGGGGGTGGCACTGTCCACCGCCCTGTCATTCCAACTGATCGATGACATCCTGAGGTCTCTGGAGAGCACGCCATGAACAACGAACTGGAATTCCGCAAGAGCAGCTACAGCGCACAGGGACAGAACTGCGTGGAGGTTGCTCAAATCCCGGCGGGCTTCCGCAAGAGCAGCTACAGCGGCCGGGACCAAAACTGTGTCGAGATCAGTTCCCTCCCCGGCGGCGCGGCCATCCGGGACTCGAAGCACCCCGACACCGGACACTTGCCCTTCCCCAAGAGCGAGTGGGCGTCCTTCCTCACCAGCGCGCTCAAATAACCCAAGCCCTCGAAGCCTGGCCCGGGAACGACGCCCGTGCCAGGCTTCGGCATCTCAGAAGAGAGTTCCCTCAGGAGGGAACAGGCCGTCCTGCATCACCGGTGTAGCTGCCTTCTTCACCTTGGCCGTCTTGCGAGACTTCTTCTTCGGCGGCCAGATCCCCTTACGCTCTTCTTCCGCATGCCGATCGAAGTTTAGCTCCAGCAAGCGGTCAAGAATTTCGACACGAACCTTAGGGTCGATCGTCCATCGCACGCCCTGTTCAGTCTCGTAGTGGCCATGCTGAAGTTCAAGATCGCCCCATCCGTATGCCTCCTTTACCGCCTCATCGATCTCGATGTGGATTTCACGAATCTGATTAATGTCTTCATCGTCCTGAAGCTTAGGATCGTGCACCAGGTTGTAGAGCTTCGTCAGACCGAGGTCTCGGCGCAACATGATCTTGCGACGATCCCCATCAAGACTTTCCCCAACCTCAGCCATACGGCTGGAACTCGTTGGCATCGGGATGGTCTCAGCACTATCCGAAGGAGTGAATACTTTATCCTTTTTCATACTGGAACTTTGACGAACCGTCCAACCATATTGGAAAATACTCGAACGAAAACACAAATCCCCATAACCCGAAGAAGAGAAAACTACAAGCTTTTGATCAAAAATCTGCCCATTGCTCACCAAAACAGGGGATTGCGTGTTGCTCGTTTGCGTGATCACGAGAACCCGCTCCAGGCTTGCTATGGATGAGTACAAACCCGGAGCACGTTCAGCAAACCTCCACCAGTATTTTTTACGAGCTTCTCTTTTATTTTTCATCCGCACTGGCTTCACTTTGCGCTCAACGATATCAAACGGCTCCACATAGCCCCTAGCCTCCTCTTCTGCCATCGACCCGAAACTGATGACCCATCGACTGGCGGAGCAGTCAGGTCGCGAGTTCAGGTCCCTCCCAATAAGATAAGGAAAGAGCACCTCCGAGTTCTTCGAGTTCTTCTGGATCAAATCACACACTTGAGAATATGAAAGGATAAAACCTTCACCCAGCACGTTCGAACCCTGGAAAGACTTCCCCGCGTTAGCAACCAGGACCCACGGTTTTCCTGTCGCCCGTGATCTCTCATCGAGTTCAGGAGTGATGCCTGGAACAACCCCGTCGCCCAAAAAAACCTTCTCTTGCTCTCCGGCATGCCCAGCCCACACCAAAGAAACATGCACGTTAGCACTACCAGGCCAATCTTGGCTTTTGACTGCCCTGTAGATACTCCAGCCACGCTCAATCACCTGATACAGACCGACAGCACTACTCTTCCCCTGCGCAATGGTGTTGGTCGCGATAATTCCGGTCCGCCCCTTCGGCGCCAGATCCAGATTCCTCAACAAGAAGTAAGAGCACAGGTCTGCACTCCCCCGCTTCCCCTTGGCGATATCCACCACCAGGTACTCACGGACATCTCGACCAATATTCCCGGTCAGCTTCTGCCCACCGCTGAACGGCGGATTCCCGACCACCGCATCGAACCCACCGTTCCCCATCACCTCGGGGAACTCGATGGCCCAGTGCATCGGCTTGATCGGATGATCCCGATTCCCCCGCAGCCAGTCACGGATCTTGGAGCGGGTCGCCTCTTCCTTGTAGAAGTCGTACGTTTCCTCGTCCAGCAGTTCCAGGAACTCATCCGACAAGAACGTCAGCAGCCGGTTGTACGCGTCCTGCCAGTTGTACTTCTTGTCCTCCGCGTCCTGGAGCTTCTTCTCGTAGTCCTCCAGGTCGAGTTCCGCGTACCGCTCAGCCGCCAACGCCGCCGCGACCACGCCGTCGCACGCCAACCGCAACTGTGTGAGACGGGCATTGGCTTGCGCGTTCAGTTTCTCTTTCTGCCGTACTTCCTCCGGGTCCTTCACCGGGGGCAGCGACTCGATCTCCCGCCTCAGCTCGGTGACCTCACCCAGCACCCTGCCGATGTAATCCTCCACGTCACCGGAAAGCCGACCATTGATCGCTCGTCCTTCCTCCGGATCCGTGTGGAAGGCCCGCACCTGTTCCTCGTTCACCAACCCGACCAGCGAGTCCCCGCTCTTCAGCGCGTGATCGAGGAAGCTGAACGGCTTGTCCCGGGCCAGGGTCTCCAGCCACATCGACAGCTTCGCCAGCTCCACCGCCATGTCGTCGCGGTCCACGCCGTAAATGCACGACGCCGCGACCCGACGTTTGGCGTACAGCCTCACGTCCTCCAGCTCGGCGGAACTGTCCGCCTCACCATCACCACTGTCCTGGCGAAGCTCCTCCGGAAGCCCGTCCCGCTCCCAGGCCTCGACCACCCGCTCCCCCAGGTACCGGGTCGCCGCCACCAGGAAAGCCCCACTCCCCGCCGCAGGATCGACCACCTTCAGCTTCAGCAGCTCGTCCGCGGGCTTGACCCGCCACTCCGACTCCGGCACACCCTCAGCCGGTCCCGGCTGGTACACCAGCGGTTCCAGGGTGTAGCGCACCACCTTCTCCGCCAGCTCACGCGGGGTGTAGTGCGTCCCGGTCTTCCTTCACTCCCCCACCCGAGTGAAGACCACCGACCGGTCCGGAAACACCGTCGGGTCCTCACGCAGGTCGGTCCGCAGCAATCCCCAGAACGGCAGGGTCCGCTCGGTCAGCTCCGCGTCGCTGTCCCAGGCCGAGTGCAGCCTCGAACGCTCCTCCGGCCCCGGCTCGGCTGCCAGCATCTTCTTGAGCTGGGTCCGCGTCGCCTTGGTCTCTTCCTGCAACCAGTCGAGGAAGACCTCCTCGCCCTCGGAGTAGACCTCCTCCACCTTCGCCAGCGGCAGCTCCGGCTCCTGTTTGCCCTGCAGCCCCACGTACGGACCCTGGGTCTTGCGCACGGAGAATTCCAGCAAGCCCTCGTACACGTGGCCGATGTCCTCCACCCCCAGACCCTTGTAGGAGATCCGGGTCGGGGTTCCCTTCTTGGTCTTGGGCTTCAACATGACCAGCGCGTCGAGGATCTCGAACACCACCCGGTCAGCGACGGCGAAGCCCTCCAGCCACTCATACGTCTGCGGGTCGAAGAGCGACCCCCCGTACGGCGGCAGCCTCAGGTCCGGGTGCTCCGACCCCTTGTGGATCCCGTTGAACAGGGCGAGCAGCCGGGGCCAGGCAGCGGCCCTGCGGTCCACGACCTCCTCGCCCAGCTGGTCGCGGTCGATGGTGAGCTGGTCGTGCAGGCGGCTGACCGAGTAGTGGTCGGCGTACAGGTCGTCGGTCGGCAGCAGCCGCTGCTCCTCCGCGTACAGCAGGAACACCAGCCGCATGAGGACGGTCAGCGCACCCTTGTAGATCTCCCGCTCACCCACGTGTTCCAGGAACCGGCCGCTGGATTCGCGGTCAAGCCGGGCGATCTCGGCGACGAGCAGCTCCACCGCGCGCAGGACCTGGTTACCCAGGTCCTCCGTCAGATCGCTCTGCTTGTCGAAGGTGCGCTCGAACAGCGCCGCTGCGGCATTGGTGAGATCGCCGCCCTTGTCCCGGGCTGGCAACCGCACCCGTTTGCTCTCCAGGAGCGCCGCGAACGCCTGAAGCAGCAGGGGCTCCTCGCCCCACAGGTCGGCGTCGAAGACCCCCACCGAGGTGGGCTTGCCGGGCAGCGCGTGCACCAGCGCCCAGTACTGGCCATCGGTCACCAGCGCCAGCGGCACCCCGGACTCGCGGCAGCGGGCCGCAGCGGTCTCCACCGGAGAGGGACGACCGCCCTGGGAGCGGGCGGGTTCGGTTCCCAGAGGAAGTCGGTAGAAGTGCAGGCGTTCCTCGCGCCCGCTCGGCCCGGGTCCGAAGAGCGCGAACTCGGGGGCCACCCGCGCGCCCTCCGCCACTGGCTGCGCACGCTGCTCCTCGTCCCAACCGAGGAGCTCGCCGAGCACCAGTTCGATCCACGCGGGCACCAGGGCACCGGTGCGTTCCCGGTCGAGCTCGTGCCACCCCTGCCGCAGAGTACGGCGCACCTCGGTGTCGACCGCGGGAAGGCCGTCGGGGAAGGCCTCCAGCAGGACCTCCGCGGACAGGAAGGGCCCGTCAGGCGAGAGGAGTCCCAGCCACTCGGTGTGCTGATCAGCAGGGCGAATCGAGGGCGCGCGATGTCGGCGAGGTCCAGGCATGCCTTGAGGTTATCGGCCACCGGCGGCCCAGCCACAGCCCTCGCTATGCCGGTGCGGGCTCACCCACCACGGCCCCGGTGGCTGTCCGACCAGGCAGCCACCGACCACGCCCGGCGTCCAGGAGAGCGGATCGGCCGGACCCGGCCAACCGGACGTCTGCCTCTACCAGGGCTCACCGCATTCTGTTAGTCCTTCTGCATGACGTACGATCACCGGTTGGTCCAGACCGCCACTCTGGGCAGTCGCCGCTCCTACGACCCCGTCTTCCTCCCCATGGAGCGGCACCTGGCCCTGGAGTTCAAGGAGCGCGATCCGGAGGCCACCTTCTGGTGCGGTGAGCTGCTCGGCGGCTGCGGAGGCCAGCTGGGGGTCAAGGTCTACCAGGAGAAGGTGGCGCACTTCGCGCACCACTCCAGTACCAACCAGTGCACCCGGCAGTTCGGCGGAATCGACAGCGCGGACCATCTCTTCGCCGGCAAGCAGGTCAACCGCTGGCTCAGCGCCAACGGCCTGCCCCAACGCGAAGCGCGCTTCGAAGGAGACTTCGACACAGGCGGCACCTGTCACCGGCTCACCCTGCCCGCCACCGGTGAAGACCCCACGATCTTCTTCGAGTTCACCAAGCACCTCGGCCCCGATGTCCAACGGTTGCTCACTCAGGGACTCGATCGGCCTCAGGCCTGGTTCGTGCGGGACAACTCCGAGCTGGTCCAGCGCCTCACCCGCACCGACGGGCACGCCCTCCGGTTCCGTATGCGGACCGAAGGGTTCGAGAGAAGGGTCGACGTCGGAACCACCTCCCCTGACGGCCAGACCTGGTGGCGACCGATCGAGGAGTGCTCACTGGAGATGGAGCACAGGTCGTCCCCGCCTCCGATGGCACTCCCCAAACCCGTGGTTGCCCCTACCCCGGTGCCGGATTCACGAAATCGTGGTAGGTCGAGAGAGCCCGGGCAGATCCTCCCCCACCCCCGCATCGAGCGCCTGCACACCGCCCTGAAACAAGGAGACTGGAAGGAAGCACGCCGGTCCAGTGATCGCCTCCAGTGGTTTCTGAAGGGAGCCAAGGACATCGGAATCACGCACTATCGCCGGGAAGCCGAGGAACTGCTGGAAATCAGCAGGAAGGCTCTGCGACACCTGATGCCCAAGGCCACACTGGTCGCGCACTCACAGGAGCGGGTAGCCGCACCGAGCACTACTCCTGTGCCCGCCCCCAGGCAGAGCCAGCAGACACCGAAGACCGCCGGGATCCCGGCACGGCCACAGCGAGCCAAGAACAAGAAGCAGAACCGGCGCAAGGACTCGACCTCAGCGGTGCCCGCGCAGCGTTCCGAGCTCGCCACCAAGGTGGACGAGAACGCCCTGCTCAAACTCCAGGAGCGGTTCAACAGCCAGCGCCAGTGATGTGGGAAGCGCCCGCCAGGGTGTAGTCGCCTCGCGCACAGGCAAGGGCGATCAATCGCATGGTCCCGCAGACGACCAGTCCATAGCGCTCAGCGGTCTTACGAGCATCCCTGTCATCCATCACCAGGGTTCCGCCCTGCAGATCGGCGTAAGCACACAGCATGGTCTCGCCGATGTTGTGGTCGTCCTTGAGCGACATCCGAGTGCTCCAGACCCCCTAGGCGTGCAGGAACTCCAGGGAGTCCGTCGGCACCGTGCGGATCCAGGCGGCCCGCACCACCGCGATATGCACCGCGAGGTCATTGCGCCGCACCTCGTCGAGTAGCGACTGCGTGGTCAGGCAGTCGTGATCCCTGACCAGGTCACCGAGTACTTCCAGGCGGTCGGCCTTGGCTGCGTGCAGCAGCGGGGAAGCGTCGAACAGGAAGGGCTCATCGAAAGGGGTCAACCCGTCAGTCCTCGCTGAGGTCTCGGAGTTCGATCTGTCCGCGCATCATCTCCACTGCGCGCGCGGGTGTGATCGCATACTCTCGCAAAGCTGCGACGACCGCAGACGAATACCTCGGAGAGACTCGGATCGAGGCCAGGTCGGGCTGCGGCTTCCAGCCCACCGCTTCCCTGAACTCGATTTCGGTGGGCACACGTCCCCGGAGCTGACGCAGCTCACCACCGTCCAACGTGCCAGAGCGCCGAAGCTGCGCGATCGCGAGGCTCCACGACACCCGGTACTCAGCGGCCACTCTCACCAGAGCGTGTCGGCGGCTCTCTTCGTCAGATGCCGCCAACACCTGGTGCAGCTGACCGCTCGGCAGCAGGAGCTCCGCAGCGAAGACCTCCACCACACGTTCCCGCTCTTCGTGTGAGGTGTGCACACCGAGATCGTTGGAGTACTCGTCGCCCAGCACCATGTGACCCAGCTCGTGAGCGGCGGTGCTACGCCGCCGACCGGGTTCCTGATCCAGGCGGACAACCGCGACCGCGACATCTCCGTCCACCAGTGACGCACCGTCCGAAGACAACGGGGCCACCGCCAGGAACTGGCCGGCACGCTCACAGGCATCGGCCACCGACTCGATGGGAACATCCCCCAAACCGAGACGGGTCCGAAGCCAGCGGGCCGCGTCCCTGGCGGCGTCGTGGTCGGTGACCTTGTACGGGTAGAGCGACAGAGGGCGTGGGGCCAGTGTTCCCAGGTCGATGAGCTGGCGTACGTCCCGCAGCCACTGCGCGAGTTCAGCTTCGTTCCGGTAGGTGTCACGCGCGGCAGTGCTTCCGCCGAGCTCCTCCGCTCCGGCGATGGCAGCCCGACGCGACACCACCTCGGGGGTTGGCGAGAGGAAGTGTGTGACCGGGTAGTCGAGTACTCCAGCGATGGCGGTCAGCTCCATCGCGTCGATACGCCGGGTCCCCTTCTCCAGCTTGGAGATCATGCTGCGTTCCAAGCCGACGCGGTCAGCCAGATCCTGTTGGGACAGCCCCATGGAGGCACGGCTGTCCCGCACGCGCTCGCCGATGCTCTCCCAACTCAGCTGATCCATCATGTGTGCGATCATCGCACAGCTAGCCTAGATCAAGCTGATATACCCATACGTAAATTTGGCTAAATTTACAGTGCCTACCCCTTCACCGACGCCGGGACCAGGAAGGTAACCGCCACCGGGAACCAGCGAGCCCTACGGTCGGCGTAACGGTGGCGCAGGGCCGCCTGCTCCTCAACCTTGCGCTCGGGCAGCTCTTCCAGACGAGCCCGCAACGCCTCGCGGTCCTGCCGGAGCTGCTCCTGTTCCCGCACCTCGAACAGGGTGGTCTGCTCCCACTGCGGGGTGTTGTCCAGAGCCGTCCTGATCCCCGCCGCCAGTTCGTCCAGGACCAGGCCGATCGCGTCGACCTCCTCCTCGCACTTGCGGTCCAGGTCTCGCTGTACCGCCTTGAACCGCTGGTTGGCGCGCTGGTGCAGGGCGCCGCCGACCGCCTTGTCCAGGGACGGCCACAGATCGGCCAACCGCTCCCGGATCGGTTCGGGGGCCAGGCGTTCGGTGGCGACCTCCATCCAGCGGTCGATGTCCTCTTCCTTGGCCCGCACGAACGAGCCCTGTTCGATCCGGCCACCGGCGAGCAGGACCTCCTCGTGCAGCCGGGTGCCCTCCGCGCCGGTGATGACCACCCGGCCGTGCGCCACGACCGCCGGTACCCGCAGCACGTCGGATTCCACCACCCGCGCGGTGACCCGACTCAGTTTCGATCCCTGGGACCACAGCTCCTCCCGGAGCAGGGTCAGGCACAGGTCCACCAGACGGTGTTTGAGGTGCAGCAGAACCAGGTCGTTGCGGCCCACCACCGCGTCCGGGTCGAAGGTGACCAGCCGCTCCACCCCGGTGACCGGATGTGCCAGGCCGCCGTTGCGGGCGCTCGCCCACGCCCCGGCCAGCTCCGGCAGGCGGAAGCACTTGGCGGTGACGCCTTCGGGCGGGTCTGCGTCGATGAGGTCCTTTCGGTGGGCCAGGTCCAGTCCGGTGCGGACCACCCGCTCCAGGGTTTCGGGGGTCAGGTCGAGACGGTCGCGGCTCCCGGTGAGGGTGGCCGCCAGCTCCTCCACCCGGCGGTTGAGCTCCCGCTGAGTGCTGAGCCGGGCCACCCCCGCACGGGAAGTGATCTCGCTGTCGGTCTCGGCCCACTCCGCCCGTTTGCCGAGCATCTTCTGTTCGACCTGGAGGGCGATGACGTCACCGGCGCTGCCCAGGTCCTCGCGGATGCGGTCCACCTTCTCCACGGCGGTGCGCAGGAACCCGAGTTCGTCCTCCAACGAACCCGGTTCGGCGGCCTCCCATCCCTTGGGCACAAAGTGGGTGACCTCCACCTGGTCCGCCTTCTGGCCGTGCCGGTCCACACGGCCGTTGCGCTGTTCGAGACGGTTGGGGTTCCAGGGGATCTCCCAGTGCAGGATCCGGTGACAGTGCCGCTGGAGGTTGATGCCCTCGCTGGCGGAGTCGGTGGCCACGAGGATCCGGACCTTGTCGAGGTCGGGGCGGTCGGTGAAGACGTTCTTGACCCGCTCACGCTCATCCGAGTCCTGGCCGCCGTACAGCTGGGCCAACCGTTCCCCGCCCTTACCGCCGTACCCGGCGGCGATGAGCCGATCGCGCAGCCAACGCTGGGTGTCGCGGTACTCGGTGAAGATGATGACCCGCTCGTCGGTCCAGTCCGCCTGGTCTCCCGGTACGCCGGGGCTGGTGGGGCCGCCCGGTCCGATCGGCTCTCCGTCGACGCCCGGGTGGAAGAGGATCGGGTCCAGCCAGGACTTCAGGGCCGCAAAGCGGGCGTCCGAACGGCCCTGGGCCTTCTCCGCCCAGGAGCGCAGGTCGACCAGCAGGCCGCGTTCGCGTTCGGTGAGTGCGGGGGCGCCACGGCTCACCGTGCCGAACACCTCCGCCTCGGCCTCCTGGTACTCCTCCTCGTGTTCGGAGGTGGCGGACAGGCGCTCTTGGAGTACCGGCAGAACCTCCTGGGCGGGAGCCTGATCGGCGGCACTGGAGGCCTCGTCCGCGGCGCCCTTGGCGTCCATGGTGGCCAGGTGGGTGGTGACGGTCCGGGTGAAGGCCTGCGGTGAGGAGAACAGGCGCTTCTTCAGCAGGGTGGTGACGAAGTCGACCGTGTGGCGACCGCCCTTCCCCACCCGGTCGCGGCGGCTGTCGGCGTACTCCACCAGGGTGCGGTGCGCCTTGCGCTCGGCCTCCGAGTAGTCCACTTCGGCATAGCCGAGCACCCGCGCGGGGAAGCGCGCGCTGCCGTCCCAGCGTTTGGGCAGGTCACGCTTGAGACGGCGGACCATGGCGCGGTCGAGCTGTTCGTCGGAGGGCTTAACCCCACGGGCGAAACGCTGGTCGTCCAGCAGCTCCAGTAGGGCGGAGAACGACTCGGGGTAGCCGTTGTGCGGGGTGGCCGACAGGAACAGCCGGTGTTCGCAGTGGGGCGCCAGCTCCCGGATCGCCTTGGTACGCAACGAGTCGACCGCGTACTTGCCGCTGCCCGCCGGAGCCACGTTGTGTGCCTCGTCCACCACCAGCAGGTCAATGGTGCGCGGATAGCGGGGGCTGGCGGGCAGGATCTCGCGGAGCATCCGCCGGGGGCGCTCACGCTTGAGCCAGTCGACGCTGACGATCAGGCGGGGGTAGTGCGTCCAGGGGTTGGCGTACAGACCGCGTTCGCGGCGCAGTCGGCGGACCAGGTCGGCGTCGACCACCCGGAAGTCCAGACCGAACTTGTCGCGCATCTCGTCGTGCCACTGGGTAGTCAGCCCGGCCGGACACACGATGAGCATGGTCCGGGCCCGATGGCGCAGCTGGAGTTCCTGCATGACCAGCCCGGCCTCGATGGTCTTGCCCAGACCGACGTCATCGGCGATGAGCAGGTTGGTCCGGGGCATCGACAGGGCCCGCACGACCGGTTCGAGTTGGTAGTCCTCGATCTCGATCCCCGAGCGGAAGGGGGCCTGCAGGGAGGTGTTGTCGGCCGAGGTGATCGCGCCCCAGCGGACGGCGTGCAGGAAGGCGTCCAGGCGGACGGGGTCGTCGAAGCCGAGCGCGGGCGCGGGCAGGTCCCTGCCCTCGTGGATCCGGGTGCTCACCTCCAGCTCCCAGAGGACCTCGATCCGGTCGGTGGAGGCGTCGTCGCCGATGCTGACCAGGGACACCATGTGCTGGGGCCTACCGGTGACGCGGGTGAGGTCACTGGAGACGATCCGCGAGGCGCGCACGTCGGACACCACCCACTGGCGGTTGCGAACAGTCACCAGTTGCCCGGTGCTGGGGGCCGGTGTGCCGCTCTCGTCGATCGCGTCCTCGGAATGGGGACCGAGGACCTCGATGTCCGCCGCGCCCTGGGGAGTCATGCGTGCGCCGCCCTTCGTTGTGTGTGCCTCCGTCATACCAGGGGCCGGTGTCAGTGGTGGCATCTACGGTGTCGATGGCCCTTGCACGCAAGGGCGTAGACCATCCGAACAGCGATGACGGAGGATGCTTTGTTGGCTTCGGTCAATTCCGCGATCACCTTGGCGAAGGAGTGGCGGAAGGGTGGTGACCTGCCCTATCGGCTGATAGCGATACCGATATCGCTCATGGCGATAATGTCCTTGGCTCGGCAGGAGCGCCCTTCAGACCTCCTGTCGGAGTTCCTCATCCACGTCGGCGCCACATCCTTGGGTCGGTGGATCGGACCGGAGGCACCGCCGATCATCGCGAACGGTTCGGTCTTCACGGAGATAGCCATGCTGGGGTTCCTGTGCTTGGTGCTGCTCCGCATGCTTGTGGGACCGGTCATCCGCGAGTTTCAGGAAAGCTCGGGGCCCTTCGAGTATTCCCGGTGGACACTGATCGGTCCTGCCCCGGCGACCTTCTGGTTTTTGGTGTTGCTGGCCGTTCAGCAGGGTCCCACGACGATGATCATGCAAAACGCACACACTGTCGCGGGAGTCCTCACTGTTGGGCTCCTGGGTACCTACACCTTTCTCTTCGTGGTGGTATTCGTCGTACGCAGTCGGTTGTTCCCGTCGCCTTCGAAGGAACACTGGACCAGCCGCTCGATCCAGCTTTTCCTGTGCCTCATCGCCGCAACGGCTTCCACCTTCATCGCGATCGTGTTCGTGCCGTTCGGTTATCTCCTGTTGCTCGTCTGGAAACTATCCGGCTGGGAGCCCGATTGCTTGAAGAAGGCACGGGCAAAGCGGATCCGCGAAGAGATCGAGAACACCCCCGCACCGACCGGAGCAGTCGGCAACCCCGTCCCCCGAACCCATGACTTCCCGCAGACGCCTCACCCTGATCGGACGCTCCATACGCGGTGACAGATCGGTACCGGGTACCGGGAAGCCCGCCCCCTCCAGGGTTTCGGTCCCTATGCTGAGGGGGCAGGCCCCTCCCCTGGACGCCCTCCTCAACCCCCTGTCCCGGAAAGGCTCCCGTGCCCCAGCTCGCGATCGCCAAGGACTTCCTCACCACCTACGCGGCTCTGGACAAGAAGCTACGCAAGGCCGTCGACGAGGCCCTGGACAAGTTCGCCGACACCTATTTCGCCGGTGGACACCTGGAGAAGATCACCGACAGCCGGGACCCCCGGTGGCGAACGCTCCGCATCAACCAGGGGTACCGCGGCGTCGTCCTCGCACCCGATTCCGGAGACGTGTTCCTCCTGGTGACCGTGCTCGCGCACAAGGAGGCCTACCGGTACATCCGCAACCGGCGCCCCTCCGTCAACCAGGCCCTGGGGGTTCTGGAGTTCCGGGACGAGGCCGCGCTGGACACCATGAGCACCGCGCTCACCCCGGTGGCCGCCTCCTCGACCGACACCCTGTTCCAGGAGGTCCCCGACAAGCACTTCACCCAGCTGGGAATCGACGCGGACACCGTCCGCATCGCCCGGCTGCTCCCCGACGAGAACCACCTGGACGCTCTGGCGATCATGATGCCCAAGGCCCAGCACGACGCGCTGACCGCGCTGGCCTCGGGAATGCCGCCGGACGAGGTGTGGGCCCTGCTCAGCCGTGAACTCGTCGAGGAGGTAAGCGCGCAGGAGGTCGACCCCGACGACCTGGTCTCGGCGATCCGGCGCAGCCCGGACCAGGCGGTGTTCGTGGAGGGGCCCGAGGAACTCCGGGACCTGCTCGCCCACCCCTTCGACGTGTGGCGAACCTTCCTGCACCCGCGGCAGGAGCGCATCGCGCGCCGGGACGGCTTCGCCGGTCCGGCCATGGTCACCGGAGGTGCCGGAACCGGTAAGACGGTGACCGCCCTGCACCGGGTGGCGCACCTGGCCGAGCGGTACGCCCCCGACGGGCAGCAGCTCGCCCTGGACACCGGTGAGGTCGTGCCGGAGCAACCCATCCTGCTCACCACCTTCACCACGACCCTGGACACGGCGCTCCGCTCCCAGCTGGGACTGCTGGTGCGCGACGAGGACCGCCGGAAACTGGTCGACGTGCGCAACCTGGACAAGGTCGCCCACCAGGTGGTGCGTCAGGTGCACGGCAAGCTCGAATTCCCGAACTCGCGTGAGCTCACCGCGCTGTGGGACCGGCATGCCGAGGGTTCGGACGTGTCGGGACGGTTCCTGCTGGAGGAGTGGGAACACGTGATCCTCGCCCAGGACCTTCGCACCGAACGTGACTACCTGAAGGCCCGACGGCACGGGCGGGGACGCTCCGGACGGATGGGCCCCGAGCAGAAGCGTCGGGTGTGGTTGGCGGTTCTGGCCGCCACCGAGGAGATGCGCGCCAACGGGCAGTGGACGTTCACCTGGCTCGCCTCGGAGGCCGCCGACATCCTCGACCGCACCGGAAAACGCCCCTACCGGCATGTGGTGGTGGACGAGTCCCAGGACCTGCACCCGGCCAAGTGGCGATTGGTGCGTGCGTTGGCTCCCGAGGGCAGGGACGACCTGTTCGTCGCGGGCGATCCGCACCAGCGCATCTACGACCACCGCGTCTCCATGGCGGCGGTCGGGATCAACGTGCGCGGCCGGAGCCACCGCCTGACCGTGAGCTACCGCAGCACCCAGGAGATCCTCTCCTGGGCTGTCCGGGTCCTGGGCACCGCACCGGTGGAGGGGTTCGACGGGGTGCGCTCTCACCTGGCCGACTACACCTCGCCTCTACACGGCCGGACCCCGGCCGTGCACGCCCACCCCACGGAGCAGTCGGAACTGGACGCGCTCACCCAGGTGGTCTCCGTGTGGCTCATCTCCGATGTCGAACCCGGCACGATCGCGGTCGCGGCCCGTACCGAGGCCCTGGCCAAGGAGGTCCGATCCACTCTGGCGGCCGAGGGCATCGACACCTGCGGCCTGGCCCAGGACTCCGGCGTCCGGGTGGGCACCATGCACTCGATGAAGGGCCTGGAGTTCCGCTGCGTGGCGGTGGTCGGTGCGGGCGCTGCCTATCTCCCCCTGAGGTCAAGGGTCACGGACGTCTCCGAGGATCCCCTGGCCCACGCCCATGACCTGCAGCGCGAACGGAACCTGCTGTTCGTGGCCTGCACACGGGCCCGGGACACGCTGTACGTGTCGTATTCCGGCGAGCCCAGTCCCTTCCTGCCGAGGTAGGAGTCCACCCCCTGACCGTCTGTCGGAGATTGCGGAGATATGCAGGCCAACGAAACCACCTTCCGGAACATGGTCGAGGGAACCAAGCAGTTCCAGGTGCCGCTGTACCAGCGCCCCTACTCCTGGGGCAGGGAGGAACTCGAACGCCTCTGGGAGGACCTCACCGATCAGGTCGACCGGGGCACCGAACCGCGCACCCTGAGTTCCGCCGGGCACTTCATGGGATCGGTGGTGCTCGCACCGGGTTCGTCTTCTGCGAGCACGCTGACCCGGTGGCTGGTCATCGACGGCCAGCAGCGGCTCACGTCCTTGTCCATCGCCCTCGCGGCCATCCGCGACAGGTTGCGCGAGGTGGAAGAACTCGAAGAGGGCGACCCCAGCGACGCGGACCGGATCAATGACGTCTACCTGGTGAACAAGTACAACAAGGGAGCCGACAAGTACCGGCTCGCACCGACCCAGGCCGACCGGGCCTCCTTCACGGCCATCGTCAACGGACGCCCCGACGCCGGAGGTGACGACAGGGTCGGGTTCGCCTACAACTACTTCTCCCGCAAGGTCAGGCACTACGGCGAGGAGGACCTCCTGGGCATCGAGGAGACCATCGGCCACCGCCTCAGCCTGGTGGACATCCAGGCGGAGGCCGGTGACAACGTCTTCCGGATCTTCGAGTCGCTGAACAACACCGGCAAGGGCCTCAGCCAGACCGACCTGTTGCGCAACTACGTCTTCATGCTCCTGCCCGAAACCGGCCAGGAGGTGTACGACGAGGTCTGGTTGCCGATGCAGGACGAGCTGGGCCCGGAGACGTTGGAGACCCTGGCCTGGCTCGACCTGGTTCTGCGCGGGGACGAGCGGGCCAAGCAGAGCGAGGTCTACCACGGTCAGAAGGAGCGCCTGGAGAAGGTGTCCCACGCCAGTGGTGAGGTCGCCCTCCGAGGCGAGGTGGAACACCTGTGGCGCCTGGGGCAACTGTTGCAGCGCGTCCTGGATCCCGTCTTCGAGAGCGACCCGGAGTTGGCCGAGGTGCTGGCCCGCCTCGAATCGTGGGGCAACAAGATCTACCGGCCGCTGGCACTGCACCTGATGGTGCTACGCGACCAAGGGCACGCCGACACCGACGAACTGATCCGTGCTCTGGGATACGTGGAGAGCTTCCTGGTCCGACGCATGATCGCCGGTGTACCGACCCAGGGGCTCAACAGGATCTTCATGTCCTCGCCCAAGGAGATCCAGCCGGGCGGCTCGGTCGCGGACTCCGTGCACCGGTACCTGTCGGATCCGCGTCGGCGCTGGCCCTCGGACAGGGCACTGCGCGAGGCGGTGGCCCAGCGCAACTTCTACTGGTCGGGTCAGGCCCTGCAGCGCACCTTCGTACTGCGCAGGCTGGAAGAGGGCTTCGGCTCCCCCGAACCGGTGGACTTCGGCAAGGCCAAGGTCAGCATCGAGCACATCATGCCGCAGAGCATGACCGAGGAGTGGTACGAGGTCCTGCGCAAGCAGACCGACCCGGACGAGACCGAGAACGAACTGCACGGGCGCCTGTTGCACACTCTGGGCAACCTGACCCTGACCGCGCAGAACTCGAAGCTGTCCAACCACATGTTCGAGCGCAAGCAGAAGATCTTCCAGTCCAGCGGTCTGAGCATGAACCGACAGATCGCCGACGCGCCCAGTTGGGGGAGGCCGGAGATCGAGGCGCGGGCAGCGCTGCTCGCCGAGCACGCCTGTGCTCTGTGGCCCGCTCCGGCGCCGTCCGGCGGACAGGCACCGGAGGAAATCGGTGCGGACCTCGCCCAGCAACTCGGACACGCCCTCGCGATGTTGGCGGCCGACCGCTGGACGACGCACCGTGAGCTCGCGGTCCTCGTCGGGGCCAAGACCGCGACAGTGTCCCGGCACCTGGACGCCGATCCGGACACCGCGCACGCGGGCCGGGTCTTCCCCGACACCAAGGCAGCCGAAGAGGCGGGGTCAGGACACGAGGGGTTCGTGCCGGCGGCCGCTCTGGCAGAGCTGGTGGGGCTCGAGGTGGACGAGTTCGTCGAACGGGAGCGACGGTTCCACGCGCTTCTCCTGGAGAACCAGCAGCCCGAGGTCGTGCGGGCGACTCAGGCGCTGACCGACGAGTGGACCGCCTCCGGTGGTGACCTGCTGTGGGGAGGGGGCGCCGACACCAGCTGCTTTCTCCTCGCCTGGGACGAGAGCGTGAACCCCGACTGGCGGTGGGCGCTCGTGCTGTACCCGTCGTCGGGACGCGCCGAGGTGGTCTTCCAGCACATGGCACGCCGTCCTCCGTTCGACGACGTGGCTCTGCGGAGGGAGCTCCTGCACAGGTTCAACGCGATTCCCGGGATCGACCTGCCCGAGGACTCACTGAACCGGCGACCGAGTTTTCCGCTGGGAGTCCTCGCTGAGGACGGAAGGCAGCAGGTGCACCAGGTGCTGTTGTGGTTCCGTGAGCGCTGCCAGGACTGGCTGGACCAACAGATGTGACCCTGGTACGGAGTTCGTTTGGTGCATCCGTGAGGTGCACGGGGCCGGGAGGTGTGTACTCGGAGAGTGCACACCTCCCGGCGGACCTCGGGACAACGTGACGTAACCGAGCTCCTACCTCCCCCCCACTACCTGCGGGCTCCCGCGTTGCCTCAGGTCGCCCCGCTCCCCCACCAGCATTCGGGTCCCGCCATTCACCCCAGAGAATCAGGCCCCTGACCAGCGCAAAAGCGCAACGGTCAGGGGCTTTTGCCTTCCCGGGAGTCCACCAGCGAGCGCCCAGGGTGTATCCCGTCAGCCAGCCGGTTGCCGGGGTACGTGAGTAGGCCCTGGTTTCCGCCACCACACGAGCAGCGCCGCTCCCCAGAAGCGGCGCGGCCGCCACGCGTACCCGTGCCCTTGGGCACCGACGGGCGCGGGCCCGTGGTCAGTTCGTACTCCTCAGGGCCGCCCGGGCGAACGCCCTGCCCCGGGCGGTCGGCGCGTCACCCCGGCTGAACGATCCCCTGGACCAGCCGCCCATGGTGTCCAGAACCGCCCACGCCTCGTACATGGCGTCCCAAGCAGCTCCGGAGTCCACCGGCAGCCCGTCCCCGACCCGCCACCCCAGGCCGGTCAGTACCGCGGCGACCTCGCCGGGCACGTCACGGCTTCCGGCCGCCGCCGCCAGCACCGCCACCAGGCACCCCAGGCGTTCGTCCTCGGCTTTGGGTGCGGGCGGCATCCGCTCGGCGAGGTGCTCCCACAGGGCCAGGGGGTCCTCGCGCACCGCCTTGCCCGCTTTGGTGGGCAGCAGTCGGCCCTTGTACTTGCGCAGCAACCCCATCTTCTGCGCGGACTCGCGCAGGTTCAGCACCGGGAGGGTCTGGACCTCCCGGTTGGCCGCGCCGATCCACCTCCCCGTCAGGTTCAGCGCGTCTGCTGCTTCCCGCACGCTCGCCGGGGGCAGGTATCCGGCCCCGGTCAGCTTCACCCCGTCGTCGCCGACGTGGTCGAGCAGCCAGGTGTAGGGGCCGACCGCCGCGCGCACGGTGGCCGTGCTCGGCTCCTCCTCCGGGGCGGTCGCCTCGGAGGCCAGGGTCAGCAGTCGCCCCCGCAGTCGCGGGTCGCGCACGGACGCCAGCAGGTCAGCGACCGGTCCGGGCAGGTCGTCCGGGACCGGTCCGGCCACCGCTGCCAGGGCGCTGTTGACCGCGCCGGGGTCGAAGGGGACCGGCGCCCGGTCCGGGTCGGGGTCCATCCCGAAGACCCTCCGGTACTCGGCGAGCGCCTCGGCGTGCTCTGGGTGCCCGGTGTCGGTGGCCGCGCTGAGCAGCTCGTATCCGAACGGGCCTCCGCAGTCCTCGGGCGGTGCTGACCGGTGGCCGGCCGTGCACACCGCGCGGGAGGCGTCCTCCTGGCGGGGGACGACGTCCTGGAGAGTGAGCAGGTGCTCCCAGTCGTCACCGAAGTCGTACAGGTAGAACAGCCGGTCCCCGGGCTCTGCCAGGACCTCGTCCAGGCGCACCTGCTCCTCGGGGACGCCGGGCCTGCCCTCCCGTGACTCGAACGGACACAGGTAGAGCTCGGCCTCCCTGCTGTAGTAGGTCCCGCCGCTGGCGAACCCGTGCAGGTGGTAGTCCTCCCAGGCGAACGCGGCCTGGAGGATCTGGTGCACCTCGTTGAGGAACAGGTCGGAGTCCAGCTCCAACTCGCGCCACACCGGCGGCTCGGT
The DNA here is from genome assembly GCF_024134545.1 of Nocardiopsis exhalans. Classification (GTDB taxonomy): domain Bacteria; phylum Actinomycetota; class Actinomycetes; order Streptosporangiales; family Streptosporangiaceae; genus Nocardiopsis; species Nocardiopsis exhalans. The sequence continues at coordinate 3,325,785 of NZ_CP099837.1, read as the reverse complement.
CTCCTCTATCTCCACCCGCACCCGGTAGGTCACCGTCTCCTCGCGGCGGGGGCGGCGCCGGGAGGGACGCGGGGGCTCATCGAAGGGCCCGAAGCCGAACGGTGAGCCGTCCGCGCCCCCGGGGACGGCTGCGAACCCCGGCGGGGCGTCGAATCCTTCGGGGAAGCCAGCACGGTGATCACTCATGACGGCAAAATACCGGTTTCCCGCGCCGTCAGCGTTGGGCAAGGGACACCGGGGCGTGTCATCGCCCGAGACCCGCCTCGTTCATGCTGCGCTGGAGCCCGCTCTTGCGGCGGTGCCGCTCGCGCAGTGTCTCCTCCGGCCTCTGCCTGGACGTGAGCCGGGACACCTCCAGGGCCCAGCTCCGGTCCTGCTGGGGCGGCGACAACCAGCGGTGGCGGGTCGTCCCGAACTAACTGGATTCCGGCCCCTCTTCAAAGATGATCTTGCTACCAGCGTCACTCTCGGCTCCGAACTTGCTTCTGGTAGCAAGATCATCGGGGATGAGGGGGTTTCGGAAGCACCGGACGCACTCCGCCCCCGGTTCCGGACACCCCCAGCCGCCCCTGCCTCACCGGCTACGCCCCAAGAACGACCCCCACCCGCCAGCGCCCGCAGGAGGGGCCGGTTCGTGTTCGGCGAGGTCGGCCACCACCTCGGCGTCGTCGCCCTCGGCCGCCACCCGGACGTAGGAGGCGACGGCGAGCACGCGCATACCGTGCGCCTCGACCAGGGCGCGGCGGCGGCCGAGTTCGGCGGGGCCGAGCGCGGGGTCGGCGGCCTCCCCCGCGCCGGCTCGCAGTTCCAGAGCTCGGGCTCCGGCTGCGTGAGCCAGACGGACGACCTCCTTCAGTGACCGCCCCGGAGCTCCGAGAGTGGACACCGCGAACCGGGGCAGGGCGGGTCGGCCGAAGGTGCCTTGTGCCAAGGGGTTCCTCTCTCCGGGGCCGGTGGAGGCACCGTACCCGGTGGGTCAGACGGTCGCCGGGCCGGATGCCGGGACGCGCCAGGCGGTGATGCCGCGCGGCGCGAGGACGCGCTCCTCCTCTCCGGTCGCGGCGGCCCCGGTCAACGGGGTGCCCGGCAGTTGGTGGAGCTTGACGGGTTCGTCGGTGCGGTTGGTCAGGAAGCGGTACTCGACGCCCTCGCCTGCGCGCACGGTCAGTTCGACCCGGCCGCGCAGGTCCTCGGGGAGTTCGCTGCCGACCCCGGCCCCGTCCAGCAGCCGGTTCAGCAGGGCGGTGCGGTGTGCGTCGTCCAGGCGGGTGGAGACGTAGGCCGCGCTGCCGCCGCCGGGCAGGGACCTGCGGGTCAGCGCCGCTCCCCCGGCCAGGGGGCCGTCGGCGTAGCGGGCCCAGACCTGGGTCCCGGCGTCGGTGACGGTGATCCGGTCCGACCACAGGGTCCCGGTGGAGCCGTCGTCCAGGGTGACGGTGGCGCCTTCGGGCAGGGGGGCGAACTCCTCGATGCGCAGGCCCAACAGCTCGCGCAGCGGGCCCGGGTAGCCGCCCAGGTGGACGTGGTCGTTCTCGTCGACGATGCCGGAGAAGTAGGTGGTGACCAGGTGGCCGCCGCCCTCGGCGTAGCCGGTCAGGCGGCGCGCGGTGGCCTCGGGCAGTACGTGCAGCAGGGGTGCGACGACCAGGTCGTAGCCCTCCCAGTCGGCGTCGGTGGGCAGCACGTCCACCCGCACCCCGGCGTCGAGGAAGGCGGTGTACCAGGCCATGGCCTCGTCGTGCACGTCCAGCAGCGAGCTGGGCAGGGAGTCGCGCCGTACCGCCCAGCGCGATTCCCAGTCGAAGAGCAGGGCGGCGCGGGCGGGCAGCCGTCCGCTTCCGGCGACCTCGGCGAGGTCCTCCTTCAGGACCCGGCCCAGTTCGGCCACGTCCCGGTAGACCCGGCTGTCGGCTCCGGCGTGCGGCACCATCGCCGAGTGGTACTTCTCCGCGCCTCCCGCCGACTGCCGCCATTGGAAGTAGCAGACGGCGTCGGCGCCGTGCGCAACGTGCAGCAGGGAGTCGCGGGCCATCTCGCCGGGTGCCTTGGCCGGGTTGACGCTGCGCCAGTTGACGGCGCTGGTGGAGTGCTCCATCAGGTACCAGGGGCGGCCGCGGGCCAGGCCGCCGGTGAGGTTGGCGCTGAAGGAGAGTTCGTCGGCACCGCTGGGATCGGGGCGTACGTAGTGGTCGTTGGCGATGAAGTCGACCTCGTGGGCCCAGTCGGCGTAGTTCATGTCCGCGGTGTGGCCCATGACCATGAAGTTGGTGGTGACCGGGATGCCGGGGGTGAGGCGGTGCAGGATCTCGCGTTCGGCGCGCAGGTGGTCGCGCAGGACGTCGGAGGAGAAGCGCGCGAAGTCGAGCTGCTGGGTGGGGTTGGCGTGCGAGGCGGCCAGCCGGGGCGGTAGGACCTGGTCCCAGTCGGTGTAGCGCTGGGACCAGAAGTCGGTGGCCCAGGCGTGGTTGAGCCCGTCGATGGTGGTGTAGCGCTCGCGCAGCCAGGTGCGGAAGGCGGCCGCGGCGTCGTCGGAGTAGTCGTGGACGTTGTGGCAGCCCAGTTCGTTGTTGACGTGCCAGGCGGCGAGGGCGGGGTGGTCGCCGTAGTGTTCGGCCAGGGCGGTGGTGAGTTCGAGGGCGTAGCGGCGGAACACGGGCGAGGTGGGGCGCCAGTGCTGGCGGGCGCCGGGGTTGACGGTATCGCCGGTGCGGGTGACCGGCAGGACCTCGGGGTGGGCGGTGGTGAGCCAGGCGGGCGGGGAGGCGGTGGCGGTGGCCAGGTCGACGGCGATGCCGTTCTCGTGCAGCCGGTCCATGATGTCGTCCAGCCAGCCGAAGTCCCAGGTGTCGGGGCCGGGCTGCAGCCGCGACCAGGAGAACACTCCGAGGGTGACGATGTTGACCCCGGCGCGGCGCATCAGGCGCAGGTCCTCCTCCCACACCTCGCGCGGCCACTGTTCGGGGTTGTAGTCGGCGCCGTAGGCGAAGCGGGGGCGGTCGGGGTCGTGCGGCCAGCGCAGCCAGTCGCGGGAGGCGGCGTCGGTCATGGTGGATCCCTTCGGGAGGACGCGGGTGCGGGTGGGGGCGGCGCGGGGCCGCCCCCACCCGGGTCGGGTGTCGGTGTGGGGTGGGTCGGTGTCAGTCGCCGGTGGTGACGGTGAAGCCCTGGTCCTGGCCGTAGCGGACCGAGGCGTCCTGCCAGGCGGTCAGCCCTTCGGCGAGGGTGGTGTCGGAGACGTAGGCCTGGCCGACGGTGTCGTTGAACAGCGAGTTGGCGTGCGCCTGGTAGGGCAGGTAGTGCCAGCCCTCGCGCACGTTGGCGGCGGAGTCTGCGTAGACCTCGTTGACCGTCTGGCCGCCGAAGTACGCGGACTCGGCGGACAGGAACTCGGGCGATTCGAGGTCGGCGACGGTGGCGGGGAAGGCGCCCTGGTCGAGCCGGTGCTGAACGCCGTCACCGGCGTTGGCGTACTCGATGAACGCGTAGGCGAGCGCCTGGTTCTCGGCGCCCACGGGCACGGCGAGCGCGCTGCCGCCGCTCTCGGCGCTGGAGGCGTCGCCCTCGTCCCAGGCGGGCGGCGGGGCGACCCGCCAGGACCCGGCGCCGTCGGGGACCCCGGCTTCCAGGTTGAGGCCCATCCAGGCGCCGGTGACCAGGGTGGCGACGCTGCCGTCGCCCAGCGCCTGGTACCACTCGTCGCTCCAGGCGGTGACCGGCAGGAGCAGGTCCTCGTCGATGAGCTGCTGCCAGGTGTCGGTGAAGCGGGCGGTGCCCTCGTCGGTGAAGTCGATCGTGACGTCCTCCCCCTCGACCCGGTAGGGCTGTCCGCCCGCCTGCCAGACGAAGGTGGTGGTGGCGCCCGCGTCGCCGTTGTCGGCGGCGACGTAGACGTCGGGGTCGGCCTCCTGCAGCTCCCGGGCGACCTCGACGTACTCGTCCCAGGTGGCGGGTACCCGCACGCCGTGTTCGTCGAACACGTCCTGGTTGTAGAACAGGGCGATGGGGCCGGAGTCCATGGGCAGGCCGTGGATAGCGCCCTCCTCGCCCTGGACCGCGCCCCACGGACCGGGGGTGTAGTCGCCCTCCAGTTCGGCCGCGCCCAGCGGGGCCAGGTCGACCAGGTTCCCGGCGATGGTGAACTGGCCCAGCGCGAAGTACTCGATGTGGGCCACGTCCGGCAGCCCCGATCCGGCGGACAGGGCGTTCTGCAGGGCGGTGTACTGCTCGTCGCCGGTGCCGACGTTCTCCACGTTCACGGTGACGCCGGGATGCTCCGCCTCGAACTCCTCGGCGACCCGGTCCAGGGTGGGCTCCCAGGCCCAGACGGTGATCTCACCGCCTTCGGCCAGGGCTGCGGCGACGTCCTCGGCTGCGATGTCGGGAGCGGTGTCGTCACCGGAGCCGCAGGCGCTCAGCGCCAGGCACAGGGCGCCGACCGCGGCGGCGCCCCGGGGGAGCCGGACCGCGGGGGTTCGGCGGGTGTCCGGTTGGCTTTTCATGGGGGGTCTCCTCGGTCGTGGTGGTGGTCCGGGCTCGAACGGTTCCGTCGCCCGGGAACGGTTCAGCCCTTGAGGCTCTCGAACGGTTCCGTCGCCCGGGAACGGTTCAGCCCTTGAGGCTTCCGGCGGTCAGGCCCGACCTCCAGTAGCGCTGGAGCAGCAGGAACGCGGCGATCAGCGGGATGACGGTCAGCAGCGACCCGGTGATGACCAGGTGGAAGACGGGTTCGCCGCCGATGGTGGCGGCCTGGGCGTTCCAGGCGTTGAGGCCGAGGGTGAGCGGGAACCAGTCGGGGTCGCGGATCATGATCAGCGGCAGGAAGTAGTTGTTCCAGGTCGCCACCATGGTGAAGAGCAGGACCGTGGCGGTGCCGGGGGCCAGCAGCGGCAGGGCCACGGTGAAGAAGGTGCGGATCTCCCCGGAGCCGTCGATGCGGGCCGCCTCCAGCAGTTCCTTCGGTACGGCCTGGGCGGCGAAGACCCACATCAGGTACAGGCCGAAGGGCGAGATGAGGGAGGGGACGATCACCGCCCAGGGGGTGTTGGTCAGGCCCATCTGGCTGAACATCAGGAAGGTGGGCACGGCCAGGGCGGTGCCGGGCACCGCGGCCGCGCCCAGGACGAGGGCGAAGACGGCGCGGCGGCCGGGGAACTCGAACTTGGCCAGGGCGTAGCCGCCGAGCATCGCCAGCAGGGTGGCCCCGCCCGCGCCCGCCACCACGTAGAGCACGGTGTTGAGCAGCCAGCGGACGAACACCCCGTCGTCGTAGGCGAGGGTGGCGGCGATGTTGTCGAAGAGCGCGAAGTCGGAGCCGAACCACAGCCCGAAGCTGGTGAGCAGCGACTGCTGGCTCTTGGTGGCGTTGATGATCAGCCAGGCCAGGGGTACCAGGGAGTACAGCAGGGCCAGTCCGGTGACCAGGGTCAGGGCGGCGCTGCGTCGGGGGTGGGCCGGGCTTCCGCCGCGGCGCGATCGGAGCCGCGGGCGCGGTGGGCGCAGCGGGCTGGGGGCGGTGCGGCGGCGGGGCCGGGATGTGCGGGTCGGGGTGGGGGTGCCCATGGTTCACGCCGCCTTTCGCATGCCGAACAGCTGCACGGCGTAGGCGATGACCATGGTCAGCAGGCCCATGATGATCGCCACGGCCGCGGCGTAGTTCTGTTGTTGGCCGGAGAAGGCCAGGGAGTAGGTGTAGAGGTTGGGCGTGTACCCGCTGGAGATGGCGTTGGGGGCCAGGCTGCGCAGGATGCTGGGTTCGTTGAACAGCTGGAAGCTGCCGATGACCGAGAAGATCGCGGCGATCACCAGGGCCCCGCGCAGGGCGGGGAGCTTGATGGCGGTGATCACCCGCAGCTGGCCCGCGCCGTCGACCTCGGCCGCCTCGTACAGGTTGTGCGGGACCGTGCGCAGCGCCGAGTAGAGGATGAGCATGTTGTAGCCGACGAACTGCCAGGTGACGATGTTGCCGATGGAGGCGAGGATCAGCCCCGGCGAGAGCGGGTCGGGCAGGGTCACGCCCAGGAGGTCGTTGGCGTTGCCGACCAGTCCGAACCGGCTGCCGTACATGAAGCCCCACATGAGGGTGGCCACGACCGCGGGTACCGCGTAGGGCATGAAGATCGAGATGCGGAAGAAGTCGCGCCCGTAGAGGCGGCCGCTGTCCAGGGCCAGCGCCAGCAGCAGGGCCAGGAACAGCATGAGGGGCACCTGGACGGCGAGGAAGAGCGTCACCCGGGACACCGACTCCCAGAACACCGGGTCGGTGAGGGCGCTGTGGTAGTTGGCCAGGCCCACGAAGGAGTTTCCGCCGACCAGCTGGTCGCGGTACACGCTGAGGTAGAGCGAGTAGAGGATCGGCGCCACGAAGACCAGCGCGAAGACGGCCATGAAGGGGGCGAGGAAACCCCATCCGGTCCAGCGGTGCCGGGGGCGGCCGGGCTTGGGCGGCCGGTGCGGGGGGCGTTCGGCGGTGGTCGTTGACGTCATCGGATCCCTCGTGGAGCAGTCCGTGTCGACCGTGGTGACGCCCCTGGGACCAGGGGCGAGGGGGCGGACACCAAGTGATGTTTACGCAAACATTGCGATGCCGGGAGTGTTGCACCCGTGTTGCCGAACGGTCAAGGGGGTGAACGGGACGAGTTCGCGGTCGCGGGGCCCGTCCCGCAGAACCCGCGGTGCTCACCCCCGGGGCGGCGCCGTGCTGGCGCGCACCACCAGTTCCGTGGGAACGAGGGTGGCCCCGGGGTCCTCGGCCTCGCCGCGCAGCCGCCGCAGCGCCTTGGCGACGAGTCGGCGGCCGACCTCGGCGAAGTCCTGACGGATGGTGGTCAGCGGCGGCAGGAACGAGCCCGCCTCCGCGATGTCGTCGAAACCCACCACGCTCACGTCCCCGGGCACCGAGCGGCCGCGCTCGTGCAGGGCGCGCAGCAGCCCCAGCGCCATCTGGTCGTTGGCCGCGAACACCGCCGTGCACTCGGGGTCAGCGGCCAGCGCCCGCCCCGCCCGGTAACCGCTCTGGGCCGACCAGTCGCCGTTGACCAGCGCTGGAACAGGGCACCCCCGGTCCTGGAGGGTCTGGCGCCAGGACCGGGCGCGGCGTTCGGCGAAGAAGGACTCCGCCGGACCGGCCAGGTGGTGCACCGTGCGGTGGCCGAGGCCGAGCAGGTGCTCGACGGCGTCCCGGGACCCGCTGATCTGGTCGGTGTCGACCACGCCGTACCGGTCGTCCACCTCGGAGTCGGCGACGACCACCTGCAGCCCGGGCGGCAGCCGGAAGTCGACGGCGTCCAGCAGATGGACCTCCATGATCACGATCACCGCGTCCACGGCCAGCTCACCCAGCCGGGTGAAGGCACCCAGCACCTCGTCCTGGGTGGGCACGGCCACCGGGATGAGAGTGATCGCGTACCCCTCCTGGGCGGCCGAGGTGGCGATCGCCTCCAGGGTGCGGACGTTGCCGGTGGTGGACAGGGTGAAGACGATGACCCCGAGCGTGCGGAACTCGCCGCGTTTGAGGGCGCGGGCGGCGCTGTTGGGCCGGTAGCCGAGCTCGCGCATGGCCGCCAGGACGCGTTCCCGCGTCTGGGGCACCACACTGGGGCTGCCGTTGGAGACCCGGGAGACGGTCTGCGAGGAAACCCCGGCGCGCCTGGCCACATCCGCCATGGAGACCCGGTTGCCGCGCCCGCGTGGTCCCGCCTCGGCCTCCACGCCCTCGGACATCCGCACGCCCCCGTATCCGTGGCGGGCATCGCCGCCGTTGTGTCCGACGGCGCACAGTGTAGTCACACGGCCGCCGCACACGGGGTCGTGGGCCTTCGCGGCTCCGGCGGCGCCCGGTGCCGGAGGCGGTTCGAGGGCCCGCTCCAGGGCGGGGCCCACCCGTGACTCACTCGGGTGGCGGGGCCACACTGTCGCGTTCGACCAGGGTCGGAGTGATCACCCGCCGGGTGGAGCAGCCGTTCTCCTCCTCTTCTCCGGAGATACGGGCCAGCAGCACGCTCAGCGTCTGGGCGGCCACCTTGTCGAAGTCGGGCCGCACGGTGGTCAGCGGAGGGATGAAGTACGCGGCCTCGGGCACGTCGTCGAAGCCCACCACACTCACGTCACCGGGGACCGAGCGGCCGCGTTCGTGCATCGCCCGCAGGATCCCCAGCGCCAGGTGGTCGTTGGCGGCGAAGACGGCCGTCACCTCCGGCATCCGGGCGAGCATCAGGCCCGCGCGGTAGCCCGAGGCGGCGCTCCAGTCCGCCGGGCTGACCGGCGGGACCTCCGCGTCACGGTCCTCCAGGGCCAGCTTCCAGCCCCGCAGCCGCCCTGCGGCGTCGAACCAGTCGGCGGGGCCCGCCACGTGCCAGACGGTCTCATGCCCCGCTTCCAGGAGGTATCGGGTGGCTTCGTAGGCTCCGGCCTCCTGGTCCACCGTCACCAGACCGTGCTGGCGTGTGGGGTCGCCGTCGATCGTCACCAGGGGCATGTCGGTGGGCAGCTGGGACAGGGCCTCGTCGGCGGCGGCGGTCGGCGCTATCACCACGATCCCGGCGGCGCGCTGTTCGCGGTGGTGTTCCACGGCCGCGGCGATGGCGACGGGGTCGAGCACCTCGACCCGGCGCACGCTGACCACGAAACCCCGGGCCGCGGCGGCCTGTTCGAAGGCGGCCAGCAGCGAGGAGGGGCCGAACAGAGTGGAGTTCTGCGCCACCACACCGAGGAGCTGGGATTTACCGGTGGCCAGGGTGCGGGCCGCCCGGTTGGGCCGGTACCCCAGTTGCTCGATGGCCGCGCGTACCCGCAGGCGGGTCCGCTCGCGGACGTTGGGGTGTCCGCTCAGCACCCGGGAGACCGTCTGGTGGGAGACACCCGCGAGCCGGGCTACGTCCGTCATCGCCGGTTCGCGGTTCACTCGGACGGACGGGGAAGTGTGCTCCACCCATGACTCCTTGGCTGCCGGGGTTACCGCTCACCGCCTTTGTGAGCGCTACCAGGCTATGTGATCGGTTCGTCGGACATCTGGCGGTTTCGCCTGGGCACAGGCTCCCGCGCGGCTCGCCCCGACACCACCCCAGGGGCCCGCACGCAGACACCGAGCGACTCTTTCGGAAACATAGTTGGCGTTAACATACTGCACCCCCCGATGGTCGACAAGAACCCTGAAATATCCGGTTAACGGGCTTGACGCGCCAAATGTTAGCGCTCACTATATTGGCAAAGTGACCCGGATCACCCCCACCCCTCGGGTCACACTGACTTGGAGGCCCCCGATGAAGAAGTGCATCACCGCGTCCACGGCGGCACTCGCCCTGCTGGCGGTCACTGCCTGCGGGACGGGCGGCTCGTCCCCCTCCGACGACGGGACCATCACCCTGGGCTTCTCCCAGGTCGGTGCCGAAAGCGGATGGCGCACCGCCAACACCGAGTCGATCCAGCAGGCGGCCGAGGACGCCGGGATCGACCTCCAGTTCTCCGACGCACAGCAGAAACAGGAGAACCAGATCCGGGCCATCCGCTCCTTCATCCAGCAGAACGTCGACGTCATCGCGTTCAGCCCGGTCGTGGAGACCGGTTGGGACGCCGTCCTGCTGGAGGCCCAGCGCGCCGACATCCCGGTCATCCTCACCGACCGGGCCGTCGACTCCGACGACGACACCCTCTACGAGACCTTCCTCGGCTCCGACTTCGTCGAGGAGGGCCGCAAGGCGGGCGAGTGGCTGGTCGACAACGCCGAGGGCCCGACCAACGTGGTGGAGCTCCAGGGCACCACCGGCGCCGCGCCCGCCATCGACCGCAAGGAGGGGTTCGAGGAGGCCATCGCCGGCCACTCCGACATCGAGGTCGTCGCCACCCAGACCGGTGACTTCACCCGTTCGGGCGGCAAGGAGGTCATGGAGGCCTTCCTGCGCTCCCACGACGACATCGACGTCGTCTACGCGCACAACGACGACATGGGGCTCGGCGCCATCGAGGCGATCCGCGCCGCCGGTCTGGAGCCCGGCGAGGACATCCGGATCATCACGGTGGACGCCGTCCGGGCCGGAATGGAGGCCCTGGCCGAGGGCGACATCAACTTCATCGTCGAGTGCAATCCGCTGCTGGGCGAGCAGCTGATGGAACTCGTGGAACAGGTCGTGGCCGGTGAGGAGGTCCCCAAGCGGATCGAGGTGGAGGAGACCACCTTCACCCAGGAGGAGGCCCAGGCGGCCCTCCCGGACCGCCAGTACTAGGACTCCCCCTCCCCGGAGCCCCGGCGCGCCCCTGACCCGCACCCGCCGCGCCGGGGCCCTCCCCACCACGAAAGCGCTGGCCATGTCAGAGAAACCGACGCCTTCGGCCGACCCCGTGGTCGACATGCGCGGCATCACCGTCGAGTTCCCCGGAGTACGGGCCCTGGCCGGGGTCGACCTCCGGCTGTACCCCGGTCAGGTCCACGCCCTGATGGGCGAGAACGGGGCCGGTAAGTCCACCCTCATCAAGGCCCTCACCGGGGTGCACCCACCCACCTCGGGCCGGATCCGCCTGCACGGCGAGCCCGTGGAGTTCACCGCTCCGGTCCAGGCCCAGGAGGCCGGGATCAGCACCGTCTACCAGGAGGTCAACCTCTGCCCCAACCTCTCGGTCGCCGAGAACATCCTGCTGGGCCGCGAACCGCGGCGGTGGGGGGCGATCGACCCCCGGGCCATGAAGGTCCGGGCCGCCCGGTTGCTGGAGCGCATCGGGTTGTCCGTGGACCCCGGATCCGTGCTGGGGTCCCACCCCATCGCCGTCCAGCAGCTGGTGGCCATCGCCCGGGCACTGGCCGTGGACGCCCGGGTACTGGTCCTGGACGAGCCCACCTCCAGCCTGGACGCGGACGAGGTCGCCGAACTCTTCCGGATCGTGCGCGTGCTGCGTGACGACGGGGTGGCGATCCTGTTCGTCTCCCACTTCCTGGACCAGGTGTACGAGATCGCCGACCGGATGACCGTCCTGCGCAACGGTGTCCTGGTCGGCGAGTACCTTCCGCAGGAGACCGACCGCCTCGAACTGGTCTCGGCGATGCTCGGCCGGGAACTGGGCACTCTGGAGGAGGTGGAACGCCGCTCCGAGGAGCGCTCCCCCGGCACCGCGCCCGTGCTCACCGCCCGCGAGCTGGGCCGCACGGGCGCCATCGCCCCCTTCGACCTGGAGATCCACGCCGGTGAGGTGGTGGGGCTGGCCGGGCTGCTCGGTTCGGGGCGCACCGAGACGGCGCGGCTGCTGTTCGGCGCCGACCGCGCGGACAGCGGGACGCTCAGCATCGACGGCCGCCGGGTCCGCCCCCGCGGCCCGCGCTCGATGATCGCGCGCGGGGTGGCCCTGTGCTCGGAGGACCGCAAGGCGGAGGGGGTCATCGCCGACCTGACCGTGCGCGACAACCTGGTCCTGGCCCTGCAGGCCGCCCGGGGGTGGATGCGCCCGGTGCCCCGGCGCACCGCCGACGCGCTGGTGGAGGAGTACATCGAACGGCTCGACATCCGTCCGGCCGACCCGAACGCCGTCATGGGGAACCTGTCCGGCGGGAACCAGCAGAAGGTCCTGCTGGCGCGCTGGCTGGTCACCCGGCCCCGGTTGCTCATCCTGGACGAGCCCACACGCGGTATCGACGTCGGCGCCAAGGCACAGATCCAGAAGGTCGTGACCGACCTGGCCGCCGACGGTATGGCGGTGCTGTTCGTCTCCGCGGAGCTGGAGGAGGTGGTCCGGGTCTGCGACCGCGTGGTGGTGCTGCGCGACCGCCGCAAGGTGACCGAACTCGACGGTGACGGGGTCACCGTCGACGAGGTGATGGCGGCCATCGCCGGGCACGAGCCGACGGCGGTGTCCCCGTGATCCGACACCACCTCTTCTGGCCGGTCGCCGCCCTGGTGCTGCTGATCGGGCTCAACGCCGTGGTCAACCCGGCGTTCCTGGAACTGCGCCTGCAGGACGGGCGCCTGTACGGCGGGGTCGTCGACATCCTGCGCAACGGCGCACCCACCCTGCTCATCGCGGTGGGCATGACCCTGGTGATCGCCACCCGCGGTATCGACCTGTCGGTGGGCGCGGTCGCCGCGATCTCCGGGGCCTTCGCCTGTACCTGGATCGCCGGTGGCGGGCACGCGTTCACCGCCATGACCCTGGCACTGGCCGTGTGCGTTCTCCTGGGCCTGTGGAACGGGTTCCTCGTCTCGGTCCTGGGTATCCAGCCGATCATCGCGACCCTGGTGCTGATGACCGCAGGTCGCGGCGGCGCCATGCTGATCACCGAGGGTCAGATCATCACGATCAACGATCCGCTCTACCGGCAGATCGGAGCGGGTTTCCTGGTCCTGCCGATCGCGATCCTGATCAGCCTGGGCGTGCTGCTGCTGGTGGGCGCCCTGACCCGCGGTACCGCCCTGGGGATGCTGGTGGAGGCCGTGGGGGCCAACCCGCGGGCCGGCCGGCTCGCCGGGGTGCGCTCACGCACCATCGTGTGGACCGTGTACGTGTTCGCCGGGCTGTGCGCCGGGGTGGCCGGGCTGATGATCAGCTCCAACGTCAGCGCCGCCGACGCCAACAACGCGGGTCTGTGGATCGAGATGGACGCGATCCTGGCCGTGGTCATCGGCGGTACGTCGCTGGCCGGCGGACGCTATTCACTCACCGGCACACTGGTGGGCGCCCTGGTGATCCAGACCCTGACCACCACCGTGTACAACGTCGGGATCGCGCCCAACACGATCCTGGTGTTCAAGGCGCTCGTGGTGATCGCCGTGTGCCTGCTGCAGTCCCCCCGCTCCGCCCGGCTGTTCGGTCCCAGTCGGCCCGCCGGCTCCGCCCCGTCCCGTTCCAAGGAGGTGACCGCGGCATGAGAGTCCTGGACGTGACCCGGGCGCGGAACCGCGTCGAACGTCTGCCCCAGCGCTTCCTGCCGGTCATCGCCACGTTCGCGGTGTTCGTGTTGACCTTCGGCACCGGGGCGGTGCGCTACGACGGGTTCGCCTCCGCGCAGATCTTCACCAACCTGTTCGTGGACAACGCGTTCCTCATCGTGCTCGCGGTGGGGATGACCTTCGTGATCCTGACCGGCGGCATCGACCTGTCGGTGGGCGCGGTGGCGGCGCTGTCCACGATGATCGCCGCCGCCACGCTGCATGCGGGATGGCCGCCGCTGATGTCGGTGCTGGCCGTCCTGGTCACCGGCACCACGCTGGGCCTGCTCATGGGTCTGGTGATCCACGTCTTCGACGTACAGCCCTTCATCGTCACCCTGGCCGGGATGTTCCTGGCCCGGGGGCTGTGCCTGCTGATCAGCGTGGAGTCGATCTCCATCACCGATCCCCTCTTCCGGACGATGGCCACCGGAACCATCACCCTCACGGACGGGGTGACCCTGACCTACAGCGTCCTGATCGCCCTGGCCGTGGTGCTGGCCGCCGTGTACGTCCTGCACCTGACCCGGTTCGGCCGCACCGTGTACGCGGTGGGCGGCAGCGCGTCCTCGGCCCGTCTGATGGGTCTGCCCACCGACCGGGTCCGGGTGGGCGTGTACGCGGTGAGCGGGTTCTGCTCGGCCCTGGGCGGGCTGCTGTTCAGCCTGTACATGCTCTCCGGGTACGGCCTGCACGGGGTCGGTATGGAACTGGACGTGATCGCCGCGGTGGTGATCGGCGGGACCCTGCTGAGCGGCGGGGTCGGCTACGTGGCCGGTTCGGTCCTGGGCGTGCTGGTGCTCGGCACCGTGCAGACGCTGATCTCCTTCGAGGGTTCCCTCAGCTCCTGGTGGACCCGGATCGTCATCGGGGTGCTGCTGTTGGCCTTCATCATGTTCCAGCGCCTCATCGTGCGCCGAACCGAATGACCCGGGCCCGCTGACAAGCACGGCCCCGTCCGCCGGACCCCGTGTCCTGCGGACGGGGCCGACCCGTGCGTCCGTGCTGTGTCAGCCGGGTTCGACCGTTGCGGTCCCGGCACCGTTCACGAGCGCGCCGTTCCGCTCACCCGGCAAGGCGACCGGCAGCCACACCCGCATGGCGGCGGGGCCGCGCTCGGCCCAGGAGTGGTACGGGGCGAGCGGCGACCCGACCGGCCGGGGCCCTCTGTTGCGGCGGGACCTCCGTAGGGCCAGGCCCCGCCCCGGCCGGGCCGCCCGTGGCAGGGCGGCCGCAGCTCCGGGGCACCGGCTGTCGCGGTGAGGACGCGGTGTTCCTAGGGCAGGTGGAAGATCTCCGTCAGCGGAACCATCCCCTCGTCGGGGCGACCGTCCAGGCCCTCGAAGAAGGGCGCCATCTCGGCCTGCCAGCGGGCGTTGACCCCGGTTGCGGCCATGGCCGCACGGGCGGCCTCGAAGTCCTCGGTCTCCAGGTAGCCGACCACCGTGCCGCGCTCGTCGCAGAACAGCGAGTAGTTGTGCCACCCGCTCTGCGACAGCGCTCGGCGCATCTCGGGCCAGACCTCGGCGTGGCGCTGTCGGTACTCCTCCAGCCGGTCCTGGCGCACCTTGAGTACGAAGCAGACGCGTCGCATGCGTGGCCTCCGGTCAGAAGTCGAAGTCGTCGATGTTGTCGGCGTCGAAGACCTGCGGCGGGCCGAGCACGATCTCGCGGTCGGTCTCGAAGGTGTACTCGCCCAGGCGTCCGGCGGTGAAGGTCTCGCCCTCGGCCCCGGTGATCTGCCCGGCCTTGAGCGCGGCGCCGGTGTACCCGGCCAGGTAGCCCAGGTCGAGCGGGTTCCACAGGGCGAACTCCTCGACGGTGCCGTCGTTGACGAACTCGCGCATCTGGTTGGGCGTGCCCAGGCCGGTGACGGCCACCTCGCCCTTGTACTCGGAGTCGCTCACGTAGCGGGCCGCCGCCGCCAGGCCCACCGTGGTCGGCGAGACCACGCCGCCCAGGTCGGGGTGCGACTGCATCAGGCCCTGCATCTCCTGGAAGGACTGCAGGTCGTCGTCGTTGCCGTAGACGGTGTCCACCAGCTCCAGGTCGGCGTACTCCTCCTCCTGAAGCACCTCCTCCATCGCCGCGATCCAGGCGTTCTGGTTGGTGGCGTTGGGGGTGGCCGACAGCACCGCGAAGGTGCCCTCGCCGCCGAGCTGCTCGGAGATCATCTCCACCAGCGTGCGGCCGATGAGCTCGGTCGTGGACTGGTTGACGAACACGTCGGTGCAGTTGGCGTCGGAGTCGTAGCCCACGATGGCCGCGCCGTTGTCCCGGGCCTCGTTGAGCGCGGGGCACACCGCGTCGGGGTCGTTGGCGGCGATGACGATGACGTCGCTGCCCGCCTGGCTGGCGGCGTTGATGTACTCCACCTGGGAGTCCGCGGTGGCCTCGGTGCCCCCGCGCTCGGTGGCGGTGCCGGCGACCTCCTCCACCGCCTCGGTGCCGCCCTCGTTGACGATGTCGAAGAAGGGGTTGTTGAGCTGCTTGGGCAGGAAGTCGATCTGCAGGCCCTCGGGGATCTCGGCGCCGGGGTCGGCGGTCCCGGTGGGACGGGAGTCGTTCTCCTCCTCGGCGCTGTCGATGGTGGTGCCGCCGCAGGCGGCGGTCATCAGCACGGCGAAGGCCGATGCGGCCAGGAACAGGTGGCGCGGGCGGGGCTGGGTCATGACTCTTCTCCCTTGGTGGAGGCGGACACGGGGGCGGGCGGAGGGGACGGGCGTGGAGCGCGGGCGGCTCTGAGCCGGGCCACGAGGTTGGGGGTGACGACGGAGGCGATGAGGATGAGACCGGTGACGACCTGGAGCACCTCGCTGCCGATACCGAACAGCTGGAGCGCGTTGCGGATGACCCCGAGCAGCAGGACTCCGCTCATCACCCCGAGGACCGATCCGACGCCGCCGAAGATGGAGACCCCGCCCAGCAGGACGGCGGCCACCACCTGCAGCTCCAGGCCGAAGGCGGTGTCGGCGCGCGAGGTGCCGTACTGCAGGGTCCAGAAGACTCCGGCGGCGGAGGCCACGGTGCCGCTGAGGGTGAAGAGCCAGAACTTGGTCCAGCGCACCGACACCCCGGTGAACCGCGCGGCCTCGTCGTTGTTGCCGATGTCGAACAGCGACCGGCCGACGGCGGTGGCGTGCAGCAGTACCCCGAACAGCACGGCCAGGACCAGGACGGCCACCGCGATCCACGGCAGACCGGGCAGGCCCAGGAAGTGCTCGCGGGCACCGCCCACCCAGGCGCTGGGGTAGCTGGCCACGGCCCGGTCGCCCAGCAGCACGTAGGCCAGGCCCCGGTACAGGGCCATGGTGCCGATGGTGACGGCCAGGGAGGGCAGCCCGCACACGGTGACCAGGAAGCCGTTGAAGGCGCCCAGGAGCGCGCCCACACCCAGGCAGATCCACAGCGCGGTCTCGATGGGGACCCCCGACTCCCACAGCACGCCCAGGGTCGCGCTGCTCAGGGCCAGGGTGCTGGCCACCGACAGGTCGATCTCACCGGTGATGACGATGAGCGTCATCGGCAGCGCCATCAGGGCGATCGCCGCCACGCTGAGCAGCAGGAAGTCGACGTTGCGCGCGGTGGCGAACATGTCCACGAACAGCACGGCGCCCAGGAGGGCCACCAGGAGCGCGGAGACGACGGGGGTCTCGCGTCCGGACAGCAGGGAGCGCAGGCGGACGGCCCCGGAGCGCCTGTTCGGTCCCGGTTCCGGGTCGCCCACCCGGTCCGGTGCGGTCGCGGTGACGGTGCGTTCAGGCGCCACGGGCACCTCCTCCTCGAAGTTTGCGCGCGGTACGCAGCGCCAGCAGCCGGTCCAGGCCGATGGCGGCCAGGATGAGCGCGCCCACCACGGCCTGGTGCCAGAACTGGTCGATGCGCCAGATGGGCAGTGCGGCGGTGATGGTCGTGAGCAGGACCGCGCCCAGGGCGGCGCCGTAGACGGTGCCCACTCCGCCCGCGATGGCCACGCCGCCCACCACCGCGGCCGCCACGACCTGGAGTTCCATGCCGGTGCCGACGGTGGAGTCCACGGTGCCGTAGCGGGCGGCGAACAGCACTCCGGCGAGCCCGGCCAGGGCCCCGTTGGCCGCGAAGGCGAGCATGACGCGGCGGGTGGCCGGGATGCCCGACAGCCGGGCGGCGTCGGCGTTGGAGCCGATGGCGTACAGTTCCCGGCCCGAGCGGTAGCGGGCCAGGTAGAAGCCGACCGCGGCGACCACGGCGATGGCGACCGCCGCCGGCAGCGGCACGCCCAGGACGCTGACCCGCCCCAGCAGGAGGAAGGCGGCGGGCATGTCGTGCGCGTTGACCTGGCCGCCGTCGGCCCACCAGTGGTTGAGGCCGCGGTAGGCGTAGAGGGTGCCCAGGGTGACCACCAGGGCGGGTACCTGGACGGTGGTCACGAGCAGGCCGTTGACCAGGCCGCACACCAGGCCGATGCCGACCCCGGCGAGTACGGCCGCGGGGACGGGCAGGCCGGGGAAGGTCACGAAGAGCAGTCCCGTGCCGAAGGCGGACAGGCCCATGACCGAACCGACCGACAGGTCGACGTTCTTGGTGATGAGCACCAGGGCCTGGCCGACGGCCAGGACGGCCAGGACGGTCGCGCCGAGGAACAGGTCGCGCACCCCCTGGCTGGACAGGAATCCGGGGTTGTGCAGCCAGGTGGCGGTGATGAGCGCGACCACGGCCAGGAGCACGCCGAGTTCGCGGAACTGGCGCTGGCGGCGGGCGGGGCGCCCGCTGGGCTGGGCGGGCGCGCCCGCGGTGGAGGTCTGGGGGGCGTTGCCGGTGGCGTTCGTCATGCGGCCTCGCTCGGTCGCTGTCCGGTGGCCGCGTACATGACCGACTCCTCGTCGGCCTCGGCGCGGTCGAGTTCGGCGGTGATGCGGCCCTCGTGCATGACCAGGACCCGGTCGGCCATGCCCAGGACCTCGGGCAGTTCGCTGGAGACCATGACGATGGCCAGGCCCCGGCCGGCCAGGGTGGAGAGCAGGCGGTGCACCTCGGCCTTGGTGCCCACGTCGATTCCGCGCGTGGGCTCGTCGACGAAGAGCACCCGGGGCTCGGTGGACAGCCACTTGGCCAGCACGACCTTCTGCTGGTTGCCGCCGGAGAGCGTGGACACCGGGTCGTCGAGTCGGCCGAACTTGAGGTTGAGCCGTTCGCCCCAGTGCTCGGCGAAGGCGCGTTCGGTGCCGGAGCGCAGCAGTCCGAGGCGGCTGAGCGCCCGGCGGCGGGTGGCGGTGGCGTTGCGTTCGATGGAGGACTCCATGACCAGTCCCTGTTGGCGCCGGTCCTCGGGGACCAGGGCGATGCCCGCGGCCATGGCGGCCCTGGGCCTGCCGCCGGCCAGGTCCCGGCCCCGTACGCGGACGGACCCGGCGTCGTAGCGGTCCACGCCGAACACGGCGCGGATGACCTCGCTGCGCCCGGCGCCCACGAGCCCGGCCAGGGCGACGATCTCCCCGGCCCGCACGCTGAAGGACACGTCGGCGAAGACGCCGTCGCGGGTCAGGCCCTCGACCTCCAGGGCGGTCTCCCCGTGCTCGGCCTCCTCCTTGGGGTAGAGGCTGCTCACCTCGCGTCCGACCATGCGGCGTACGACGGTGTCCACGTCCAGCTCGGCGACGGGGTCGCAGGAGACGAAGGCGCCGTCGCGCACGACCGTGATGCGGTCGCACAGGGAGAAGACCTCGTCGAAGCGGTGCGAGATGAACAGCAGTGCCGCACCGCTCTCGCGCAGGGTCCGCGCCACGGTGAACAGGCGCTCGGCCTCCACACCGGACAGGGCCGCGGTCGGCTCGTCCATGACCAGGACCCTGGCCTGACGGGTGAGGGCCTTGGCGATCTCCACCAGCTGCTGGTCGGCGATGGACAGTCCGCGTGCGGGGCGGTCGGGATCCATCTGGACGCCGAGCCGGGTGAAGACCTCCGCGGTCTCATGGCGCATCCGCCGACGGTCGATGGTGCGCAGCCGGGTGCGGGGCTGGCGGCCGACGAAGATGTTCTCGGCCACGGAGAGGTCGGGGAAGAGGGTCGGCTCCTGGTAGATGACCGCGATGCCGGCGTTCTGGGCGTCGGCGGGCGCGGAGAAGGCGGTGGGCTCTGCGTCCACGAGCACCTGTCCGCTGTCGGGGCGGTGCACTCCCGCTATGGTCTTGACCAGGGTGGACTTGCCCGCCCCGTTCTCGCCGACCAGGGCGTGGATCTCTCCGGAGCGCAGCTCCAGGGACAGCCCCCGCAGGGCCCTGACGCTCCCGAAGGACTTGGTGACGTCGACCAGGGCGAGGGGTGGAGGGACCTCTGTCGGGTCCACGTGCGCCCTCCTTCTTCGGTGCGGGTCGGGTGGCGGACCACCAGACTCAAAAACGTTTTAATATGATGGGGATGTTAAGTGCAGCACATTCCACCGTCAAGGGGATCACGGGAAAATAGGCAGGTATCGCCCTGGTAACGACGTCGCGACCTTCGCCGGAACGCCGACGCAGCCGGGCCGGAGGCCACCCCGGCGGACTCTCAGGCATTGACACGTTTCAATTCGAATGTGAACATGTGACCCCAACGGGCAGCGCACACAGCCGGAGACACGTCCGGGTCAGTACGATGCCTCCCGTCGCCCCCAGTACACGCACGGGAGAGAATCCTTGTCCACCAGGTCCCGCTCCGCCCGCCGCACCGTGGGCATCACCGAGGTCGCCCGGCACGCGGGGGTCTCACCAGGCACGGTCTCCAACGTGCTCAACCGGCCCGAGCGCGTCGCCGAGGCCACCCGCCTGCGCGTGGAGTCCGCCATCGCCGAACTGGACTACGTGCGCAACTCCTCCGGCAGCAGCCTGCGCTCCGGGCGCAGCGAGTCCGTGGGACTGCTGGTACTGGATGTGACCAACCCCTTCTTCGCCGAGGTCGCGCGGGGCGTGGAGGACGAGGCAGCGACCTCGGGGCTGGCCGTGGTCCTGCTCAACTCCGCCGAAACGCACGAGCGCCAGCGGCGCAACGTACGGCTGCTGGCCGAGCAGCGCGCGGCGGGGGCGGTGGTCATGCCGGTGGACGACGACCTGTCCGACCTGCTGTGGCTGAGCCGGCGGGGAACCTCCTGGGTGGCGCTCGACCGGGGGGACGTCTCCGAGGACGTGGGGTGCAGCGTCAGCGTGGACAACCACGAGGGCGGCCAGGCGGCCGGGCGGCACCTGATCGGGTTGGGCCACGAGCGGGTCACCTTCCTGACCGGGCCGTTCGCGATCGAACAGGTCCGACGGCGCCACCAGGGGCTGCGCGCGGCCTTCGAGGAGGCCGGACTGGACCCGGACGCGGCGGTGCGGGTGGTGGAGCAGCCCCTGCTCAACCCCGAGCAGGGCGAGCGCGCGGTGGACGAGGTGCTGGCCGGAGGGCCCAAACAGCGGCCGCGGGCGGTGTTCTGCGCCAACGACCAGCTCGCGCTGGGCCTGATGAAGGGCCTGGGACGGCGGGGGCTGCGCGTCCCCGAGGACATCTCGGTGGTCGGTTACGACAACCTGGACTTCGCCGACCTGGTGCACCCCGGACTGACCACCGTGGCCCAGCCCAAGTACGAACTGGGGCGGGAGGCGATGCGGCTGCTGCACGCCGAACTCAACGACCCGGACCACCTGCACGAGCGGGTGCTGTTCACCCCGGAGCTGGTCGTGCGCGGATCCACGGCGGCCCACCGGAGCTGAGCACGAAAAGGCCCTGGGCACCGGTCAGTGCTGAGCGGCGGAAGATCCCCTTGGAGACGCCGCGGATCGCCTGGGCCTCGAGGACGCCCCGGTAGCCGTGGACGTCGTCGGTGTCACCGGACCGGTGGCCCGTGTTGGAACCGCCGTGCCGGGCACAGCCGATGCGGAGCGGACCGGGGCCAGTGCGTCCCTCCGGCCTTCGCCACCCCTTTGCGGCACCGGGCTCGTCCTGTCGGCCCTGCGCACTTCCCTCGCCGCGGACCACAGCGCTTCGCCCCGCCGAGCTGCTGCTCGGCGGGGCGAAGCGGGCGGCCCCGTCCGCCCGGCCCGTACCGCTACGGCTTCGGGTAGTGGGCCTCGGGCACCTGGACACGCGACCAGTCGATGTCGGAGCCGAAGTAGAAGCCCGGGTAGGTGGGCTGGTTGTAACCGCTCTGCTGCCCGGCCACGCCCACCCGGTACTGCGGGTCGTGCATCAGGGTGTGCAGTTTGCGGTCGGTCACCTCGGTGCTGGTGAGGATCCTCAGCGCCGTGCTGTCCTCGGTGCGCACGACCATCTCCTCGCGCCAGTCGCCGAACACGTCCGCGACCAGTCCGGGGTTGCCCTTCGTGCCGTTGTTGGTCAGGGTTCCCTCGGCGGTGAGCAGGGTCCCGCGGTTCCAGTCCTCGATCCTGGGCGTCTGGGTGACGTCGGGGGTCGCCATGCCCTCGACGATCTGGGTGGTCATGTCCGCGGACCAGCGGATGCTCATGTTCGTGCCCGGGGTCCGGTCGCCCATGAACTCGCCGTCGGCGCTCCACAGGCCGGCCTCGACGTCGTCACCGGGCGGCATGGAGGACCACGCCTCCAGGCCGGGGGTGTCGGGGTCGATGTCGCCCACCATGCCCCGGCCGGTGTCCGTGCCGGTGTATCCGCCGAAGAGCACCTCTCCGGTGGCGGCGTCGCGCATCGCGAACCCGTAGGGCGCGTGCGTGGCTCCCTCGTGGACCGTCCAGACCTCCAGGCCCTCCCGCCGGGGATCCAGGTCGCCTACGTGCATGGCGTCGCCGTGGCCGAGCTTGACGTACTCGCCCGCCACGTCGCTCTCCGGAGGGCCGTAGGCGTAGGAGGAGTACAGGAGCGAGCCGTCGTCGTCCACGGTGGCGGCGCCGTAGACGATCTCCTGTCGGCCGTCGCCGTCGACGTCGGCCACGCTGAACGAGTGGAAGCCCTGACCGGCCAGTGTGCCCAGCTCGGGATCGGTGCCCGCCCCGCCGTGCGGGGAGGCGTCGAAGGGGTTGTCCATGGGCACGTGGCCGCTGTCGGCGAGCCAGCGCTTCTGGAGGGACTCGCCGTCGAAGTCGTAGGCGGCCAGGGCCGAGCGCGTGTAGTAGCCCCGGGTGAAGACAGCTGAAGGGCTGCTGCCGTCCAGGTAGGCCACGCCCGACAGGAAGCGGTCGACCCGGTTGCCGGGCTCGATGCGCGCCATCGCGTAGTCGCCCCACATCAGGCCGTCGTCGCCGCGTCCGGGTTCGTAGCGGACGGTGTCCAGCTCCGCGCCGGTCAGCCCGTCGAAGACCGTCAGGTACTCGGGGCCGTGGACGACGAATCCCTCGAAGTCGCGCAGGTCGTTGCGGCCGCTGCGCGCGGGCGCGTACTCGTCGATGAAGTGGTCGGCGAGCGCCTCGGCGTCCCCGTGGCTGAGCGGGTACTCGTAACCCGGTTCCAGGCCGAAGGCCTCCTCCAGGGTCGCGGGCCAGTTCCCGGACTCGACCTCGGGGTGCTCGTGCCAGCCCCGGAAGGTCTCCACGAGGTGCTCGTAGTAGTCCTGTGAGCTCATGCGGTGGTCGTCGTCGTGGGTGTGGCCCGCCTCGACGTCCTCCTGCGGCAGGGTGATGTACCCCTCGGCCGACACCTGGCCGTCCTCGTCGAAGGTCAGCGTCCTCGTTCCGGGAGCGGTCTTAAACATCAGCTCGGCCCGGCCGTCGCCGTCGAAGTCGTAGACCAGTGGCTGGGTGTAGTGCGCGCCCGAGCGGATGTTCACGCCCAGGTCGACGCGGTGCAGCAGCTCGCCCTCCAGCGTGTAGGTGTCCACGTAGGTGTTGCCGGTGTAGCCCTTCTGGGAGACGTCCTTGGAGTTGGTGGGGTCCCACTTGACCACGAACTCGTAGCGGCCGTCTCCGGTGACGTCGCCCACGCTGACGTCGTTGGCGGTGTACTCGTAGGCCTCTCCGGCCGGGGTCGTGCCGCCCTCGGGTTTGTGCAGGGGCAGGTCGTGGTGGCCTTCGGCCCACACGGAGGCCTCGCCCTCGGGGCCGGCGCCGGGCCGCCCGCGTGGGACGGGAACGACGCGGTACTCGGAGGCGGCGGTTCCCCGCTCGTCCAGGAAGTTGGTGCTGTCCCTGACCATCCCGACGACCTTGCCGTCCCGGTACACCCGGAACAGGGGGCCCTGGAGCCCTGAGCCGGTGTGGCCGCTGACCTCGGAGGCGAGCAGGCGCCAGCTCAGGAAAACGCCTTCCTCGGTTTTGACCGCGATCAGGCCCCTGTCCAGCCGCTCCAGCTGGACTCCGGCCTCGGGCCGGGGTTCGGCGGCCGCGGTGGCGGCGGGCGCCAGCAGGGCCAGGCAGGCGGCGGCTGCCAGGGGACTCGCTTTCAGAAGGGAACGTGGGGGGGTCCTCATGGAGACGTCTCCTTTTGGGTCGGGGGTGGCTCACCCTAGCTGGCAAGCGCTTTCCCAAGAAGCCCCCGAAGGGGCCGCCCGGGAAGAAGGCAGGCGCAGGGCGGGGCGTTCGGACGGGTTGCCCGGTCAGGTGTTCCGTTCCGGCCACAGCAGGCGCTGCGCCCGGTCCCAGGGCGAGCGTTCGCCTTCGGGTTCGTAGGTGAGGGTGGTGAAGGAGTCCGCGACCACCCGGCGCAGTTCGGGCAGCCCTCCGCTGATCGCACCGACCGCGCGCGCCTGGACCAGGAGGTTGCCCACGGCCGTGCCCTCAGCCGGACCGGCGACCACCGGCAGACCGGTGGCGTCGGCGGTGAGCTGGCACAACAGCGCGTTGCGCGACCCTCCGCCGACCACGTGCAGCACCTCGGCCTCCTGCCCGGAGAGCTCGGCGGCCTGGCGCACGGCCCGCCGGTAGGCCAGGGCCAGGGAGTCCACCACACACCGCACCACCTCGGCCTCGTCGGCAGGCGGGCGCTGTCCGGTCTCGGCGGCGAATCCGGCGATCCGGGCGGGCATGTCGCCCGGCGGAGCGAAACGGGGATCGTCGACGTCGACCACACAGGACAGCTTCGGTAGACGGGCCGCCCGCGCCAACAGGTCGGGCAGGTCCGCCTCCCGCCCCCGGTCGCGCCAGGTGCGCAGGGACTCCTGGAGCAGCCACAGCCCGGTGACGTTGCGCAGGTAGCGCACGGTGCCGTCGACGCCGAGCTCGTTGGTGAAGTTGGCCGCGCGGCCCTGTTCGGAGAGCACCGGCCGGTCCAGCTCCACCCCCACGAGCGACCAGGTGCCCGAGGAGATGTAGGCGAAGCGCGGGGTCCGGGCGGGCACCGCGACCACGGCGGAGGCGGTGTCGTGCGAGCCCACCGCCACCAGTGGTGTTCCCGTGTCGCGCAGGTGTCCGATGGTGTGGCCGGGTTCGACCAGGTCCGGGAGGAGCGCCTCGGCAGCCACGCCGAAGCCCTGCTCCAAAAGGTCCAGGCAGGGCCGGGCCCAGCGCCGCCCGCGTACGTCCACCAGACCGGTGGTGGAGGCGTTGGTCAACTCGGCGCACCGCTCCCCCGTCAGCCAGTACCCGAGCAGGTCGGGGATGAGCAGCAGGTCCCGTGCGGCCGCCAGTTGGGCGCTCCCTGCGGCCGCGGCGAGTTGGAAGACGGTGTTGAACGGCTGTACCTGGAGGCCGTTGACGGCGTACAGCGCGGCCTGGTCCAGGTGCGCGAAGACCCGCTCCGCGGCTCCTTCGGTGCGGCTGTCCCGGTAGTGGACCGGGTTGCCGACCAGGGCTCCCTCGGCGTCCAGCAGGCCGTAGTCCACCGCCCAGGTGTCGATCCCCGCCGAGGCCAACGGCCCGTGGTCACGGGCGGCCCGGTCGAGGCCGCGGCGGGCGCCGGCGTACAGGGACAGCACGTCCCAGTGCAGGCGCTCGCCGCCCTCGACCGGGACGGTGACCGGGGTGTTGGCGAAGCGGGCCACCTCCTCGGTGCGCAGGACGCCGTCGACGAGGCGCCCGGTGATGACCCGGCCGCTGGAGGCGCCCAGGTCGATCGCGGCGTGCACCGCCGCCTGCCCCCTCTCGGCCACGGCGCTCACCGCAGGAACGCGGCGGCCACGCCGCTGTCCACGGGAACGTGCAGGCCGGTGGTGTGCGACAGCTCCCCCGCGGTGAGCGCGAACACCGCGGCCGCCACGTGCTCGGGCAGCACCTCGCGGCCCAACAGGGTGCGCTTGGCGTAGAACGCGCCCAGCTCCTCTTCCTTGACGCCGTAGACCTCGGCGCGCTGGGCACCCCAGCCGCCGGCGAAGATGCCCGAACCGCGCACCACACCGTCGGGGTTGACCCCGTTGACACGGATGCCGTGCTCGCCGAGTTCGGCGGCCAGCAGGCGCACCTGGTGGGCCTGGTCGGCCTTGACGGAGGAGTAGGCGATGTTCTTGGGTCCGGCGAACACCGCGTTCTTGGAGGCGATGTAGACGATGTCGCCGCCCATGTCCTGCTCGATCATGATGCGGGCGGCCTCGCGCGAAACCAGGAAGGATCCCTTGGCCATGACGTCGTGCTGCAGGTCCCAGTCGCGTTCGGTGGTCTCCAACAGGGGTTTGGAGATGGACAGCCCGGCGTTGTTGACCACCAGGTCCACGCCGCCGAAGGCCACGGCCGCCTCGCCCAGGGCCCGGGCTACGGCCCGGCCGTCGCTGACGTCGCAGGCCACTCCGACGGCGACGTCGGCGCTGCCGAGTTCGGCGGCGGCCCCGGCGGCCTTGTCGGCGTCCAGGTCGGAGACGACCACGCAGGCGCCCTCGGCGGCCAGACGGGTGGCGATGGCCTTGCCGATGCCGCTCGCGGCGCCGGTGACGAAGGCGACCCGGCCCGCCAGCGGTTTGGGCTCGGGCAGGCGGGCGAGCTTGGCCTCCTCCAGGGCCCAGTACTCGATGCGGAACTTCTCCGACTCCTCGATGGGTCGGTAGGTGGAGACCGCCTCGGCACCGCGCATCACGTTGATGGCGTTGACGTAGAACTCCCCGGCCACGCGCGCGGTCTTGGCGTCCTTGCCGAAGGAGAACATGCCCACGCCGGGGACCAGGACGATGGCCGGGTCGGCGCCGCGCATGGCGGGGCTGTCGGGCCGGGCGTGGCGCTCGTAGTAGGCGCGGTAGTCGGCCCGGTACTCCTGGTGGAGTTCGCGCAGCCGCTCCGCCGCCTGTTCCAGCGGTACGTCGGCGGGCAGGTCGAGCACCATGGGGCGGACCTTGGTGCGCAGGAAGTGGTCGGGGCAGGAGGTGCCCAGCGCGGCCAGCCGGGGGTGCTCGGCCGAGGCGAGGAAGTCCAGGACGGCGTCGCTGTCGGTGAAGTGGCCGATCTGCGGGTGGTCGGTGGAGGCCAGCCCGCGGATGAGGGGCGCCAGGGCGGCGGCGCGCTCGCGGCGCTCGGCCTCAGGCAGGGCGCCGTAGCCCTCCAGGGCGGGGCCGAAGGGCTGGGGGCGCCCCTTCTCCTGGAGGAAGCGCTCGGCGGTGCGGATGATCTCCAGCGAGTTGGCCTGGCACTGCTCACTGGTCTGGGCCCAGGCGGTGATGCCGTGGCCGCCCAGGATCGCGCCGATGGCGTCGGGGTTGTCCTCGGCGATCTGCGCGATGTCCAGGCCGAGCTGGAAACCGGGCCTGCGCCAGGGCACCCAGACCACGCGGTCGCCGAAGCACTCGCGGGTCAGGCGCTCGCCGTCGGCGGCGGTGGCCAGCGCGATACCGGAGTCGGGGTGCAGGTGGTCCACGTGGGGGGCGCGCACCAGGCCGTGCATGGCGGTGTCGATGGAGGGCGCGGCGCCGCCCTTGCCGAAGGCGCAGTGGTCGAAGGCGGCGACCATCTCGTCCTCGCGCTCCTCGCCCGGGTAGACGTCCACGAGGGCGCGCAGGCGGTCCAGGCGCAGGACGGCCAGGCCCTCCTCGGTGAGAGTGCCCAGGTCGCCGCCGGATCCCTTGACCCAGAGCAGTTCGACCGGCTGCCCCGTGACGGGGTCGGTGCGGGTGCCGGCAGCGGAGGTGTTGCCGCCCGCGAAGTTGGTGTTGCGCGGATCGGCTCCCAGGGCGTTGCTGCGTTCGACGAGCTGGGCGACGACGGATTCGGACACGGTGCTTCCCTGTTCGGTGTCGTGGTGGGGCCGGGCTGGGTGCTGTGCGGGCGGGATCATGCGCCCCATCCGGCCTGGGCGCCGCCCCTGCGCTCCTGCGCCACGCGCTCCGCGTAGCCGGACGCGGCGTGGGCGGCCATGGGGTCGGGGTGCAGCCCCTGCTCCTCGCGCAGGTCGGCCAGGAGCGGTCGTACGTCGGTGTTGTAGGCGTCCATGAGCACGGCGTTGGCGCCCAGGACGTCACCGGCCTCCTGGGCCCGGGCCAGGGCGTCGGGGTCCACGAGCAGGGCCTTGGCGGTGGCCTCCTGCACGTTCATCACCGAGCGGATCTGCCCGGCGATCTTGGGTTCGATGTTGTGGCACTGGTCGAGCATGAAGGCGACCTGGGTGTCGGCGGCCATCGCGCCGCCGCGCACCACCTCGTACATGATGCGGAAGAGCTGGAAGGGGTCGGCGGCGCCGACCATCAGGTCGTCGTCGGCGTAGAAGCGGGAGTTGAAGTCGAAGGCCCCGAGCCTCCCGGCTCTGAGGAGGAAGGCGACGATGAACTCGATGTTGGTGTGCGCCGCGTGGTGGCCGGTGTCGACGCAGACCACGGCCCGCTCCCCCAGTTCGAGGCAGTGGGCGTAGGCGGTGCCCCAGTCGGGGACGTCGGTGGCGTAGAAGGCCGGTTCGAAGAGCTTGTACTCCAGTTGGAGGCGCTGGTGGGGGGCGAGGCGCCCGTAGACCTCGCGCAGGGCCTCGGCCAGGCGGTCCTGCCGGGATCTGAGGTCGTCCTGGCCGGGGTAGTTGGTGCCGTCGGCGAACCAGAGCTTGAGGTCGCGCGAGCCGGTGGCGTCCATGACGTCGACGCACTCCAGGAGGTGGTCGATCGCCTTGCGGCGCACCCGGGGGTCGGAGTTGGTGACGCTGCCGAGCCGGTAGTCGTCGTCCTGGAAGACGTTGGCGTTGATGGTGCCGATACCGATGCCCAGGTCACGCGCGTGGTCGGCCAGCGCGCTGTAGTCCTCCACCCGGTCCCAGGGGATGTGCAGGGCGACGGTGGGTGCCACACCGGTGTGGCGGTGCACCTGGGCCGCGTCGGCGAGCTTCTCCCAGGGGTCGCGGGGCACCCCGGGCTGACCGAAGACCTTGAAGCGGGTTCCGGAGTTCCCGAAGGCCCAGGAGGGGAGTTCGATGTGCTGGCGGCGCAGGACGGCGAGGGTGTCGGAGTGCGAGGCCGCATGCGGTGTGACCACGGTGGGGCTCCGTTCGGCTGGTGCGGGATCGTGGCTCAAGCGATCATTGAATCGTTTTATTCAACTGGCGAAAAAGCTATCCCGAGACCAGTGGAGGTGTCAACAGTCACACTGAGAACCCCTGGGAAACCACCAGGAGGCGCTGCTTACAACGTTTTATCCGCTTACCGCAACCGTCCGCCACACCCGGGGGATCCAGGGGCGAACACCGCGGACAGAAAGCGCTTTCCTGCCATCTTCGTACTTTCGCGTCGTGTTTGTCCACCCTGCCCGCGGAATCGGGTAGGAGGGCCGGGTCGCCCGGCCCTCCCCCCACACCACCGGACATGCGGGCCCGCATCCGGCGGTTCGTCAAACTGATCTCAACCGCTGCCAGGTCGGCTTGAGCATCCGCAGACCAAAGCCCTCCCAGTAGGAGTTGGGCAGCGCCTGCTGAAGGACGACCGAGCCACCGATCCGCCAGTACCCCTTGCTGCTGATCGCCCAGTCCCGGGCCACACGATCCGAGATACCGAGCGAGCGCAACATCCGGCGGCGGGTCCTGGCCCGCTTCCATTCCTTCCAACGGACCTGCCGCATCCTGCGGCGGAGCCATTCATCCAACCCCTGGAACACCCTGGGGGTGTCCGCGAGCCGGAAGTAACCCATCCACCCGACGATGAACCGGTTCAACCGGCCGATGCGATACTCCATCGCAACCGACCACCGGCGCGAGGTCAGCTCCCGGATCCGCACCTTCCAGCGCCTGAGCGCCTTGGGATCGACCCGGATACGCACCCCGGCCCGGGTGAAGTAGAAACCGAACCCCAGCAACGTCGCGACGGATGCCGGAACCACCTTCGACTTCTCCCGGTTCACCTTCAGCTTCAACCGCTGCTCGACCACGACCGTGATCGAGTCGAGCACCCTGTGAGCGGCCCGCCTGCTACGCGTGAAGACACGGATGTCATCGGCGTAGCGCACGAACCGGTGACCGCGACGCCACAGCTCCCGATCCAGGTCGTCGAGCATGATGTTGGACAGGACCGGCGAAAGCGGAGACCCCTGCGGGGTCCCCTGCGCGCTCGGCATCTTGACCCCGTCCGCCATGATCCCGGCTTCCAGAAAGGACCGGATCAGTCGCAGCACCCTGCGGTCGTCAACCCTGCGCGCCACCCGGGCCATCAACACATCGTGCTGGACCCGGTCGAAGAACCGGTCCAGGTCGATGTCCACGACCCATCGGTGGCCGTCCTCAATAGCCCGCCGCGCGACCCGCACCGCCTGATGGGCGGACCGGCCGGGACGGAACCCGAACGAAGACCCGGAGAACTCCGGGTCGAAGATCGGGGTGAGGACCTGCGCGATGGCCTGCTGGATCAAACGGTCCAGCACCGTGGGAACACCCAGCATCCGCTCGCCGCCCCCGGGCTTGGGGATCATCACCCGGCGGACCGGCGAGGGCCGGTATCTCCCCGCGTCGAGTTCTTCCCGAACGCCCTCCCAGTGCTCGCGCAGCCATCCCCGCAGATCAGCGGTAGTGACTCCATCCACACCCGGGGCACCCCGGTTGGTCTCGACCCGTTCGAGCGCCGCGGCCAGGTTCGCGCTGGACAGCATTCGCTGCCACAGATCCCCCTGGCCGTGGTGGACATCGTCTCCAGGCCGCGCCGACAGGTCACTACGCTCTACGGCGGTACTCAACGGAAATGCACCGTCCCCTCCCACCGCAGGCCCGCCTTCGGCGGGGTGGCTGCGATCTGTGTGACCAGCACGAGCGGCACCGGTTCCTCTGTCCCATTTGACGTTCGGCCCTTCCCAGCCCACGAGCGATCCCGGCTGGTACTACGACCTCTGCTGACTTCTGCCCGGTCAGCCGCTCCCTTGCGGTCGCGGCCGTCGGCGCGGCGACATACTCAGCACAACCGACACCCGGACAGACCTCCCCAGGTAAGAACAGCTACTTTCCCCCTACGCCTGCCGCATCTACACCCCGGCCGTCTTGGCAGTGACGGGCTTCGCCATCCATGGCTGGCTCACCCCGACCGGACTGCCTTGTATGCGGTTCGTGTTCCTCAGTGCAGGGTTTCGCCTCGGGCTTCCTCCCGACCCCACCTCGCGGTGACGCCGTTGCCTCCGGCTCAGAGTTAGCACTGCCGCTTCCTCTAGAGGACTTCCACCTCCAAGCAACTGCCCATGCTGGGCACACATCGGGTAGGCGGGTCGGGTCACCCGACCCGCCTCCCACACCACCAGGCATGCGGGCCCGCACCTGGCGGTTCGTCAAGCCGTCTCAGACGACGACCGGCCCGGCCATCAAGGCCCGGACCCATGGATCCAGCTCTTGGGAACTGCGCCGTGGCCGCCTACGCACCAGCATGAAGCAGCTCTGAGGGAATGCACCCTCTCCGCCCCACGGTGGACCGGCTCTCAGACCGGCTTACAGCGATCATTACGACCCAACCGAGCAAGCCCCCTCCTTCTGCTCCACTCGACGTTCAGCCCTTCCTGACCTGCCGGTCAGTACTATGGCCTCTGCTGACTTCTGCCTGGTCAGACCCACCCTTGCGAGCGGACCCGTCGGCGCAGCGACAACTCAGCAAACCGACACCCAGACAGACCTCCCCGGATAAGAACAGCCACTTTCCCCCTACGCCTGCCGTGTTTACACCCCGACCGTCTTGACGGTGACGGGCTTCGCCATCCGTGGCTGGCTCACCCCGGTCGGACTGCCTCATACACGGTTCGTGTTCCTCAGTGCAGGGTTTCGCCTCGGGCTTCCTTCCGACCCCACCTCGCGATGACGCCGTTGCCTCCGGCTCGCGGTTGGCACCATCTCCTCCCGCAAGGGACTTTCACCCTCAAGCAACTGCCCATGCCGGGCGTACATCGGGTAGGCGGGTCGGGTCACCCGACCCGCCTCCCACACCACCAGGCATGCGGGCCCGCACCTGGCGGTTCGTCAAGCCGTCTCAGACGACGACCGGCCCGGCCATCAAGGCCCGGACCCATGGATCCAGCTCTTGGGAACTGCGCCGTGGCCGCCTACGCACCAGCATGAAGCAGCTCTGAGGGAATGCACCCTCTCCGCCCCACGGTGGACCGGCTCTCAGACCGGCTTACAGCGATCATTACGACCCAACCGAGCAAGCCCCCTCCTTCTGCTCCACTCGACGTTCAGCCCTTCCTGACCTGCCGGTCAGTACTATGGCCTCTGCTGACTTCTGCCTGGTCAGACCCACCCTTGCGAGCGGACCCGTCGGCGCAGCGACAACTCAGCAAACCGACACCCAGACAGACCTCCCCGGATAAGAACAGCCACTTTCCCCTACGCCTGCCGTGTTTACACCCCGACCGTCTTGACGGTGACGGGCTTCGCCATCCGTGGCTGGCTCACCCCGGTCGGACTGCCTCATACACGGTTCGTGTTCCTCAGTGCAGGGTTTCGCCTCGGGCTTCCTTCCGACCCCACCTCGCGATGACGCCGTTGCCTCCGGCTCGCGGTTGGCACCATCTCCTCCCGCAAGGGACTTTCACCCTCAAGCAACTGCCCATGCCGGGCGTACATCGGGTAGGCGGGTCGGGTCACCCGACCCGCCTCCCACACCACCAGGCATGCGGGCCCGCACCTGGCGGTTCGTCAAGCCGTCTCAGACGACGACCGGCCCGGCCATCAAGGCCCGGACCCATGGATCCAGCTCTTGGGAACTGCGCCGTGGCCGCCTACGCACCAGAATGAAGCAGCTCTGAGGGAATGCACCCTCTCCGCCCCACGGTGGACCGGCTCTCAGACCGGCTTACAGCGATCATTACGACCCAACCGAGCAAGCCCCCTCCTTCTGCTCCACTCGACGTTCAGCCCTTCCTGACCTGCCGGTCAGTACTATGGCCTCTGCTGACTTCTGCCTGGTCAGACCCACCCTTGCGAGCGGACCCGTCGGCGCAGCGACAACTCAGCAAACCGACACCCAGACAGACCTCCCCGGATAAGAACAGCCACTTTCCCCCTACGCCTGCCGTGTTTACACCCCGACCGTCTTGACGGTGACGGGCTTCGCCATCCGTGGCTGGCTCACCCCGGTCGGACTGCCTCATACACGGTTCGTGTTCCTCAGTGCAGGGTTTCGCCTCGGGCTTCCTTCCGACCCCACCTCGCGATGACGCCGTTGCCTCCGGCTCGCGGTTGGCACCATCTCCTCCCGCAAGGGACTTTCACCCTCAAGCAACTGCCCATGCCGGGCGTACATCGGGTAGGCGGGTCGGGTCACCCGACCCGCCTCCCACACCACCAGGCATGCGGGCCCGCACCTGGCGGTTCGTCAAGCCGTCTCAGACGACGACCGGCCCGGCCATCAAGGCCCGGACCCATGGATCCAGCTCTTGGGAACTGCGCCGTGGCCGCCTACGCACCAGCATGAAGCAGCTCTGAGGGAATGCACCCTCTCCGCCCCACGGTGGACCGGCTCTCAGACCGGCTTACAGCGATCATTACGACCCAACCGAGCAAGCCCCCTCCTTCTGCTCCACTCGACGTTCAGCCCTTCCTGACCTGCCGGTCAGTACTATGGCCTCTGCTGACTTCTGCCTGGTCAGACCCACCCTTGCGAGCGGACCCGTCGGCGCAGCGACAACTCAGCAAACCGACACCCAGACAGACCTCCCCGGATAAGAACAGCCACTTTCCCCCTACGCCTGCCGTGTTTACACCCCGACCGTCTTGACGGTGACGGGCTTCGCCATCCGTGGCTGGCTCACCCCGGTCGGACTGCCTCATACACGGTTCGTGTTCCTCAGTGCAGGGTTTCGCCTCGGGCTTCCTTCCGACCCCACCTCGCGATGACGCCGTTGCCTCCGGCTCGCGGTTGGCACCATCTCCTCCCGCAAGGGACTTTCACCCTCAAGCAACTGCCCATGCCGGGCGTACATCGGGTAGGCGGGTCGGGTCACCCGACCCGCCTCCCACACCACCAGGCATGCGGGCCCGCACCTGGCGGTTCGTCAAGCCGTCTCAGACGACGACCGGCCCGGCCATCAAGGCCCGGACCCATGGATCCAGCTCTTGGGAACTGCGCCGTGGCCGCCTACGCACCAGCATGAAGCAGCTCTGAGGGAATGCACCCTCTCCGCCCCACGGTGGACCGGCTCTCAGACCGGCTTACAGCGATCATTACGACCCAACCGAGCAAGCCCCCTCCTTCTGCTCCACTCGACGTTCAGCCCTTCCTGACCTGCCGGTCAGTACTATGGCCTCTGCTGACTTCTGCCTGGTCAGACCCACCCTTGCGAGCGGACCCGTCGGCGCAGCGACAACTCAGCAAACCGACACCCAGACAGACCTCCCCGGATAAGAACAGCCACTTTCCCCCTACGCCTGCCGTGTTTACACCCCGACCGTCTTGACGGTGACGGGCTTCGCCATCCGTGGCTGGCTCACCCCGGTCGGACTGCCTCATACACGGTTCGTGTTCCTCAGTGCAGGGTTTCGCCTCGGGCTTCCTTCCGACCCCACCTCGCGATGACGCCGTTGCCTCCGGCTCGCGGTTGGCACCATCTCCTCCCGCAAGGGACTTTCACCCTCAAGCAACTGCCCATGCCGGGCGTACCACGCGGAAGGGCCGGGGCGCCTGCCCCGGCCCTGCTTCGTCACCGCCCCGGACTACCCGTTCCGGGGCAGGGTGCGGCTGCGGCCGCGGAACTCGGCGATGACGTCCTCGCCTCGGCGGACCGTGACGTCGTAGACACCGCTGCGCCCGTAGAGCACGCGCTCCACGGCGGTCGCCACCAGCAGGTCGCCCTCCTTGGCCGGGGCCACGAAGGTCACGTCGGCCCCGGAGGCCACCGTCACCCCGCCTCCGTCCAGGTTGCAGGCGCAGGCGAAGGCCGTGTCGGCGAGCGTGAACACGAACCCGCCGTGGGCGATGCCGTGGCCGTTGACCATGAGCGGCCCCACGGTCATCTCCACCACCGCGAGCCCTTCGCCGGCCTCGACCAGGCGCATGCCCAGGTTCTTGGAGGCCCGGTCGGCTTCGAACATCCGCCAGGCGGTCTCGTTGCGTTTCCCCGCCGCCGCGTCCGCGCTCACGAGTCGAAGTCCACGGTGACGGCGTCGGTCTGGGGCAGCGCCTGGCAGGCCAGGGCGTACCCGGCCTCGACCTCGGCGGGGGTGAGCGCGTAGTTGCGGCGCATCTTCACCTCACCGCCGCACACCTTGACCCGGCAGGTTCCACACACGCCGCCCTTGCAGGCGAAGGGCAGGTCGGGGCGATAGCGCTGGGCGGAGTCCAGCACCGGGACGCCCTGGGGCAGGGTCAGCGTGGTGGTGCGGCCGTCCAGGACGACGGTCACCTCACTGGCCGGGCCCTCGATCCCGGGCTCCTCGTGGCGCGACTGGGGCGGCGGCTCGGCGCCCTCGACGAAGAACAGCTCCTGGTGGACGCGTTCGCCCTCCACCCCGTGCCGGGCCAGCACCTCCTGGGCGTCGGTGACCATGCCGTAGGGGCCGCACAGCCACCAGTGGTCGACCGCGTCGGGGGCGATGATCGTGGACAGCAGCGCGTCCAGCTTCTCGCCGTCCAGACGGCCGGTGAACAGCTCGGACTCGCGGGGCTCGCGGGAGAGCACGTGGACGAGTTCGAGCCGGGGGCCGAAGGCGTCCTTGAGGTCGGCGAGCTCGTCGGCGAACATCACCGTGTCGCTGCGGCGGTTGCCGTAGAGCAGCGTGACGCGGGAGTCGGTACGGCGCAGCAGCGACGAAGCCATGGACAGCATCGGCGTGATGCCCGAACCCGCGGCGACCAGCACGTGGCGGGCGGTCTCGGTCAGGTCGGGGCTGAAGCGGCCGGTGGGCGGGCCCACCTCGATCTCGTCGCCCGGCTCGACCTCGCGGACCAGCCAGCTGGAGAACAGGCCGCCGGAGACCAGGCGCACCCCCACGCGGAGGGCCTCGCCCACGGGCGCGCAGATGGAGTAGCTGCGCCGTTCCTCCACACCGTCCACCTGGCGGCGCAGGGTCAGCGACTGGCCCGGTGTGAAGGCGAACTCCTCGGCCAGGTGGTCGGGGACGTCGAAGGTGACGGCGACGGCGTCGTCGCACAGGCGCTCGACGGCGGCCACGCGCAGCCGGTGGAACGCCGCCCGGCCGCGCGCGGCGGCGGGAGCGGTCTCGGTGACGGGTGTGGTCACGGTCAGATCTCCTTGACGTGCTCGAACGGTTCGAGGCAGGCCCGGCAGCGGTGCAGCGACTTGCAGGAGGTCGCGCCGAACCGGGACAGTTCCTCGGTGTCGGCCGCGCCGCACAGCGGGCAGCGCGGGACGGTACGGGTGGGCATCAGGGTGAGCGGGACGGGGCCCGCCGGGCGCTTGGGCGCACCGCCGGGCGGGGAGATGCCGTGCTCGGTGAGCTTGCGCCTGCCCTCGTCGGTGATCCAGTCGGTGGTCCAGGCCGGGGAGAGCGCGGTGCGCACCTCCACGTGCTCGAACCCGGCGGCGCGCACGGCGCGGTCCACGTCCACGCGCATCTCGGCGAGGGCGGGGCAGCCGGAGTAGGTGGGGGTGATCCACACCGCGGCGGTGCCGTCGTCCTCCACCGCGACCTCGCGCAGGATGCCGAGGTCGGCGAGGGTGAGCATGGGCAGTTCGGGGTCGGTGACCGCGGCGGCGGCCGCCCACAGGTTCCGCTCGGCCCCGGTGCCCCGAGCCGTGCCGGTTCCGGTGTCCGTGCTGGTGCTGGTGCTGGTGCTGGTTACCATGTCGCCTCCGGGTGCTCCCGGGCCACGCGCTGGAGTTCCTCCAACAGCGGGGCGAGTTCGCTGGTGTGCCTGCCCTCGCGTCCGGCGACCGCGCTCTCGGGGAAGGGCTCCGGGGCGGCCAGGGTCGCGGCGGTCAGTACCTGGGTGAGGACCTCGTGGACCTCCTCGCGCACCGAGGCCGGGTCCACGCCCACGCCCTGCGCGGCCAGGGCGGCCTCCACGGGGTGGGTGGCGAACAGCTCGCCGGTCAGCGGCCACACGTGGGCGAGGGCCTCGCGCATGCGCTCGTTGGAGTAGGGGGTTCCGTCGCCCAGGCGCAGGGCCCAGGACACGGCGTACTCGCGGTGGTAGGCGAGTTCGTTCACGCCCTTGGCGGCGATCGCGGAGAGCACGGGGTCCTTGCTGTGGGCCAGGCGGGTGAAGACGGCCAGGCGCCAGCTGGAGAGCACGAGCAGGGTGGCGATCGCGCGGGCGAAGTCGCCGCGCGGGGCCTCGGTCAGGTGCGTGTTGCGGAACTGCGCGGGGTCGCGGTGGTAGGCGAAGGCGTCCTCGTCGCGGCCGGTACCGTCGGCCTGTCCGGCACGGGCCAGCAGGAGCCGGGCCTGGCCGAGCAGGTCCAGCGCGATGTTGGCCAGGGCGACCTCCTCCTCCAGTTCGGGGGCGTCGGTCACCCACTGGACGAGGCGCTGGGACTGGACGAGGGCGTCGTCGCCGAGCATCTGGCAGTAGGTCGCCAGGTCAGCGCCGTCCACCCCCGCGGGAAGGGTGGTGTCCACGCCCGCGAGCGCCTCGGTGAAACCGGTACCGAAGGCCCAACGGGCGTCGCCGTCGTGCTCCTCGGTCAGTCCGGTGAAAATGTTCTCGCCACTCATGCTTGTTCCTCGAAGACTCGTGCTGACCTGTGCCCCGGCGCCCTGCGGGCGGCGCCCCGAACGGTTCGGAAGTTCCGCTAGATGTGCGGGACGTCCTCGGGGATGGGGTAGAAGGTCGGGTGGCGGTAGACCTTGTCACCGCTGGGCTCGAAGTAGGGGTCCTTCTCGTCCGGGCTGGACGCGGTGATGTTCTCGGCGAGCACGACCCAGATGCTCACGCCCTCGTTGCGGCGGGTGTAGAGGTTGCGGGCGTTGTGCAGCGCCATGACCTCGTCGGGTGCGTGCAGCGAGCCCACGTGCACGTGGTTCAGGCCGCGCTTGCCGCGGACGAAGACCTCGTAGAGGGGCCACTCGGGGCGGGCCGGGGCCGCGTTGTCGTTCCTGCTCATGCGGCGGCCTCCTGGGCGCTCTTCTTCTGCTGCTTCTCGGCGTAGGCGGTGGCGGCCTCGCGGACCCACGCGCCCTTCTCGTGGGCGGCGCGCCTGCGGGTGACGCGCTCGGCGTTCTTGGGACCGGCGCCGGAGATGACCTGCTTGAGCTCGTTCCAGTCGGGCTCGCCGAAGTCGTGCTGACCGCGCTCGGCGTTCCAGACCAGCTCGGGGTCGGGCAGGGTGACGCCCAGCTTCTCGGCCTGGGGGACGGTCATGTCGACGAACTTCTGGCGCAGGTCGTCGTTGGTGTCGATCTTGATGCCCCAGGTCATGGACTGCCGAGTGTTGGGCGAGTCGGCGTCGGGCGGGCCGAACATCATCAGGGACGGCCACCACCAGCGGTCGACGGCGTCCTGGACCATCTTCCGCTGGCCCTCGGTGCCCTCCATCATGCGCATCAGCAGCTCGTAGCCCTGCCTCTGGTGGAAGGACTCCTCCTTGCAGATGCGCACCATGGCGCGGGCGTAGGGGCCGAAGGAGGTTCGGCACAGCGGTACCTGGTTGCAGATCGCGGCGCCGTCGACCAGCCAGCCGATGACGCCGACGTCGGCGTAGCTCAGCGAGGGGTAGTTGAAGATCGAGGAGTACTTCTGGCGGCCCTCGATCAGCCGCTCGGTGAGGTCGCCCCGGTCCACGCCGAGGGTCTCGGCGGCCGCGTACAGGTACAGGCCGTGCCCGGCCTCGTCCTGGACCTTGGCCAGCAGGATGGCCTTGCGGCGCAGGCTGGGCGCGGTCGCGATCCAGTCGCCCTCGGGCTGCATCCCGATGATCTCCGAGTGCGCGTGCTGGGAGATCTGGCGGATGAGGGTCCTGCGGTAGGCCTCGGGCATCCAGTCACGCGGCTCGATGCGCTGGTTGGCGGCGATCCGGGCGTCGAATTCCGCCTGGAGTGCCTCGTCGGCGCCGGGGGGCGCTTCCTGGGCCGTGGTCGACATTGCTCTTTCCCCATTCATAACCGAACGTTCGGTCAGTAATTAGTATCCCCGGATCCGGGCGCCCGACGCAAGTCCCCGGGCGCCCGAATCCGAGCAGGTCACTGTATTTCCTTGGGCCTGCGCCCGGCCATCGCCCGCCACCACCCCCAACGGATGTGCTGACGCGCGCAGCTTGCTTCTGACTCTGGCCCGTGCTCGGGCGCTCAAAGCAGGGCAGGAACCTTCGGCGCCCCGCAGGGGCCGACTACCGGACTTCTACTGGCCCGTGAAGGTCGGCTTCTGCTTGTTCAGGAAGGCCTTGACCGCACCGACGTGGTCGGCGGTCACACCGAGCTGGTTCTGCAGCTCGGCCTCCTCCTCCAACAGCTCGGGCAGGTCCATCTCGCCCCCGGCCGCCGAGCGCACCTCGCGCTTGGCCGCCACGAACGCCGCCGTCGGACCCGAGGCCAGCTGAACGGCGACCTCGCGGGCGCGCGTCTCCCAGTCCTGGTCGTCCACGACCTCGGTGACCAGGCCCAGCTCGCGGGCGCGCTCGGCGCCGAACACCGTGCCCAGCAGCATCAGCTCCATGGCGCGCGCCTGGCCCAGCGAACTCACCAGGCGGTAGGCCAACCCCGAGTCCGAGGCCAGACCGATGCCGGTGAAGGCCGTCCCGAACTTGGCCCTGCGGGCGGCCACGCGCACGTCACCGGCGAGGGCGAACCCCATCCCGGCGCCCACGCAGGCACCGCCGATCCCGACCACGAGGGGGACCTGGATCTCCTCCAGGCCCAGCACGATCCTGTTGTAGTGCTCGCGCACCGTGGTCAGCGCCTGGCCGGGGGTCTCCGCCAGGATCCGCGCGTGCTCGGCCAGGTCCTGGCCCAGGCAGAACGCCTTGTCCGACCCCAGGAACAGCACCGCGCGGGCGGTGGTGGACGCCACTGCCTCACGCACCGCGGCCAGCAGCTCCTCCTTGGCCCCGCGGGTCAGCCCCGGACGGTTCAGCCGGATGGTGGCGACCCCGTCGGCCTCGACGAACTCCGCCGCCTTGTCTTCACTCACGCCTTGTCTCCCTTATCCCTTGTCCCAGATGTGGAAGCCCTCGCCGCTCTTGCGGCCGAGCTTGCCCTCGGCGACCTTACGGCGCAGGAGCTCGGGCGGCGAGAACCGGTCCCCCAGTTCGGTGGCCAGGTACTCGGCGATGGCCAGGCGCACGTCGAGTCCGACCAGGTCGGTGAGCTTGAGCGGGCCCATCGGGTGGCGGTAGCCGAGCTCCATGGCGGTGTCGATGTCGGCGGGCGAGGCGACGCCCTCCTCGACCATGCGGATGGCCTCCAGACCCAGCATGACGCCGAGGCGGCTGGTGGCGAAACCGGGGGCGTCGCGCACCACGATCTCGGTCTTGCCCAGGGCGCCGACCCAGCCGCGCACCGTTTCCAGGACGGCGGGGTCGGTCTCGGGGGCGGTCACGATCTCCACGAGCTTGGAGGCGGGGACCGGGTTGAAGAAGTGGGTGCCCAGGAAGCGGGCGGGGCGCTTGAGCGCGGCGGCCAGCTCGGTGACCGACAGCGAGCTGGTGTTGGAGGCCAGGACGGTGTCCTCGCCCACGGCGGCCTCGGCGGCGGTGAGCACCGCGAGCTTGAGTTCGGGCTTCTCCGGGACGGCCTCCACGACCAGACCTGCGTCGGCCGGGATGTCCGCGGCGTCGGTGACGGTGCTCAGGCGGGCGAGGTAGGCGGCGGGTTCGGCGTCGATCTTGCCGCGCTCGCGGGCCTTGTCCAGACCGGCGCCGACCCGGCCGCGACCGGCGTCGGCGGCCTCGGCGGTGGCCTCGACCAGCACCACGCCCGCCCCGGCCATCAGGAACTGCTGGACGATACCGGCGCCCATGGTGCCGCCGCCGATGACGGCGACGACGGCGGGCACACCCCGCGGGGTGATGCCGGAGGCGGTGTTGCCGGGGGCGCTGCTGTCGGAGCTCAACGCTTCTTCCTCTCCAGGAAACGGGTCATGCGGTCGTGCTTGTCGGCACTCTCGAAGAGCACCGCCTGAGTGAGGTCGTCGGCCAGCGGGTGCACGCCGTCGGCGTCCAGCACCATCTTGGTCATCCGCAGGGCCATCGCCGAGGAGGCGGCCATCCGGTCGATCAGGCCGTGTGCGCGCTCACGAAGTTCCTCGGACGGGACGATCTCGGCGACCAGGCCGTGGCGCAGCGCGGCCTCGGCGTCCAGCTTGAATCCGCCGATCAGCACCTGTTTGGCGACCGAGGTGCCGACCAGTTCCTTGAGGCGCCAGCAGGCCCCGGCCCCGGCGATGATGCCCAGGCCCGGCTCGGGCTGGGCGAACACGGCGGTGGGGGTGGCGATGCGGATGTCGCAGGCGTAGGACAGCTCTGCGCCGCCGCCGAGCGCGAAGCCGTCGACCGCCGCCACGGTGGGCGCCTGGAGGCGGTGCAACCGCTCGAACAGGCGACTGTTGATCCCGGCCAGGGCCTGATCGCGGCCGCGTTCGCGCAGTTCGGAGATGTCGGCCCCGCCCGCGAACACGGTGCCGTGGCCGGTGAGCAGCAGCGGCTTGGGGTCGGCCTCGATCCGGGCGCACACCTGGTGCAGCTCGGCGATCATCTCGGCGTTGATGGCGTTGCGGGCCTCGGGACGGCGCAGTTCGACCACCACGCGGTCCTCGCGCCACTCGACCCCGAGCGTCTCGAACCGGGTTTCGGGGTCGTGGGTCTCGGAGTACTGGCTCACGGGCGCTCCACCAGGAGTGCGGTGCCCTGACCCACGCCCACGCACAGGGTGGCCAGGCCGCGCTGGGCGTCCTCGCGCTCCATGCGGTTCATCAGCGTGACCAGGATGCGGGCGCCGGAGGAACCGAGCGGGTGGCCCAGGGCGATGGCGCCGCCGTCGGCGTTGACCCGGGACTCGTCCAGGCCGAGCTGGCGCATCACGCCCAGTGACTGGGCGGCGAAGGCCTCGTTGAGCTCGACCGCGCCGACCTCGTCCAGCTTCCACCCGGCACGACCCAGGGCCTTCTGGGTGGCCGGGACCGGACCCAGGCCCATGACCTGTGGATCAACCCCGGCGGAGGCGGAGGCGACCACCCGGGCGCGGGGGGTGAGGTTGTACTCGCGCACGGCCTCGGCGCTGGCCAGGACCAGCGCGGAGGCGCCGTCGGAGAGCGAGGAGGAGTTACCGGCGGTGACGATGCCGCCCTGGCGGAAGACCGGGCGGAGCTTGCCCAGGCTCTCCATGGTGGAGCCGGGGCGCGGGCCCTCGTCCTCGGTGACCTCGTGGGTCTGGCCCTTGCGGCCGTGCACGGTGACCGGGACGATCTCGTCGGCGAAGCGGCCCGCCTCGGCGGCGGCGATAGCGCGCTCGTGGCTGCGCAGTGCGAAGGCGTCGCACTCCTCGCGGGTGAGACCCTCCAGGATGGCGACCTCCTCGGCGGTCTCGCCCATGGACAGCGTGTAGCGCAGCTCGTCGGGAGCTGCGCCGTCGGTGACCTTCGCGTCGGCCGCGGCGAAGCGCGGGTTGGTGAAGCGCCAGCCCAGGGAGGTGTCGGCGACCTCGCCCGGCTTGGCCCAAGGGGTGCCGGGCTTGGCCATCACCCAGGGGGCGCGGGTCATGGACTCCACGCCGCCGGCGACGATCACGTCGGCCTCACCGGCGCGGATGGCCTGCGCGGCCGAGGAGACGGCGGTCAGGCCGCTGGCGCACAGCCGGTTGACGGTGTAGCCGGGGACCTTGGGGTCCAGTCCGGCCAGCAGGGCGGCCATGCGGGCCACGTTGCGGTTGTCCTCACCGGCCTGGTTGGCGGCGCCGAGGATGACCTCGTCCACGACGTCACCGGGGACTCCGGCGCGGCGGACCACCTCGGACACGACCCGGGCGGCGAGGTCGTCGGGACGGACGGCCGCGAGGGCGCCCCCGTAACGGCCCTGAGGGGTGCGCACCCCGTCGACCACGTAGACGTCGCTCACGAACGGCCTCCCATGTTGACTACGGTGGTCTGCGCCACCGTCCAGTGTGAACTCATCGACAGGCCTCCTTGACACGGCATGTCGGAGACTGAGTAAATGCATTAGTAACCGAACGTTCGGTCAGTAAGCAAGTCGGCCCTCCCAGCGGACCGACCGAAGACCCACCTCAGCGCGGCCGCGCCGCCGAACCTCCCAGGCCCCGCAAGCCTGACGGAACACCGCGCACAGTACCCGGAGAGGCCCATGGCAAGCCAGGACACCACCACGCAGTCGGCCGGTACCGCCCTCCAGCAGCGTCTGGGACAGGCTCCCGCCCCCGAGTCCCTGGACCCGGCCGAGCGCATGAGTGTCGACGAACTGCGCGCCCTCCAGTTCGAGCGCCTGCGCTGGACCCTGGAGCACGCCTACACGAACGTGCCCCTGTACAAGCGCAAGTTCGACGAGGCCGGTGTGCGCCCCGAGGACCTGAAGACCCTCGAGGACATCGCCCTCTTCCCGCACACCACCAAGGCCGACCTGCGCGACAACTACCCCTTCGGGATGTTCGCGGTCCCCCAGGAACAGGTCAGCCGCATCCACGCCTCCAGCGGCACCACCGGCAAGCCCACCGTCGTCGGCTACACCCGTGAGGACATCGACACCTGGGCCACCGTCGTGGCCCGTTCGATCCGCGCCGCGGGCGGCCGCCCCGGCCACAAGGTGCACGTCTCCTACGGCTACGGCCTGTTCACCGGCGGCCTGGGCGCCCACTACGGCGCCGAGAAGCTCGGCTGCACGGTCATCCCGGCCTCCGGCGGGCAGACCGCCAAGCAGGTCCAGCTCATCCAGGACTTCCAGCCCGAGATCATCATGATCACGCCCAGCTACATGCTGACCCTGCTGGACGAGTTCGAGCGCCAGGGCATCGACCCGCGCACGACCTCCCTGAAGACCGGGATCTTCGGTGCCGAACCCTGGACCGAGAAGATGCGCCTGGAGATCGAGGAGCGCTTCGACATCAACGCCATGGACATCTACGGCCTCTCCGAGGTCATGGGGCCGGGCGTGGCCAACGAGTGCGTGGAGACCAAGGACGGCCTGCACGTCTGGGAGGACCACTTCTACCCCGAGGTGCTCGACCCCGTCACCCAGGACGTGCTGCCCGACGGCGAGAACGGCGAGCTGGTCTTCACCTCGCTGACCAAGCAGGCCATGCCGGTCATCCGCTACCGCACC
Organism: Nocardiopsis exhalans; assembly: GCF_024134545.1. GTDB lineage: Bacteria > Actinomycetota > Actinomycetes > Streptosporangiales > Streptosporangiaceae > Nocardiopsis > Nocardiopsis exhalans. The sequence goes on along the minus strand of NZ_CP099837.1, from coordinate 3,282,473 downwards.
CGCGACCTGACCACCCTGCGCCCGGGCACCGCCCGCCCGATGCGCCGTATGGACAAGGTCACCGGCCGCAGCGACGACATGATCATCCTGCGCGGGGTCAACGTCTTCCCGACCCAGATCGAGGAGATCGTCCTGGGCCTGGACGGGCTCGCCCCGCACTTCCAGCTGGTGCTCACCAAGGAGGGCCGCCTGGACCGCATGGCCGTGCGCGTGGAGGCCGCCCCGGACTGCACCGCCGACCGCCGGGTGATGCTGAGCAAGGAGATCACCGCGACGGTCAAGGACCGCGTCGGTGTGAGCGTGACCGTGGACGTCGTCGACCCCGAGCGGATCGAGCGCTCGGTCGGCAAGTTCCGCCGCATCATCGACCAGCGCCCCAGGGGCTGACCGAGCTCTACCCCGCCACCCCACCCCCCGTGACGCTTCTATGTCAAGTGGCGGGCTGAAGAGAGACCTCAGCCCGCCCTCTCACCACTTGATCAGCGACCATCGCCCGATACACCACATCCGCCAAATGCCGCTTCAAAGCCCGATACGCACCCTTGGTGCCCTTGGCCTCCTCCCGGGAACGCACGAACTCCCGAGCCGGCTCACCCAACCGGACCTGAACCACCCCGATCGAGTGCAACGCCCGGTTCACCTGCCGGTTCCCACCCCGGTGCAACCGATGCCGATCCCGCCCCGAGGAAAACACCGGAATCGGCGCGCTCCCCGCCCACCGCGCCATCTTCGCCGAGGTCGCAAACCGCGACACATCCCCCACCTGCGAGAGCAACACCGCAGCCCAGACCACACCCACACCACGAATCCCCAACAAGTTCGGCGCCAACGGCTCCACCAGCTCCTTGAGACGCCGCTCCACCTCAACAACACGCACGAACAGGGTGTGGATCTCCTCCAGCTGCTCCAGCAGCACCCACCGCGCCACCTCGTCCAGCTCGGCCCCCTCCACCAGAGCACGCACCCGACCCACCTTGGCCCGGGTTTTCAACGCCCCTTGCCCAGGCGGTGGTCCAACTCGATGTGCACCGCCGCCAGCACCCGGTTGGTCAGGGCCACACGCTGATCGGTCAGATTCTGGCGCAGGCCCACCAGCGCACGCACCTGCCGCACCTGCGGGTCGATCCGGTGGCGGGCCAGGTCAGGGGTGGCCAGGGCCGCACGCGCGATGGCCACCGCGTCGATCACGTCGGACTTGGCGCCCACCGGCCCGCTCAGCTTGCGGTGGGCGGCCATGGCGCGCGGCGGCACCCACACCACTTCCTGGCCCGCTCCCAGCAGGGCGTCAGCGATGGCCCGGCCCAGCCCGGGGCCGCCCTCGATGGCCCACAGCACCGGGCCGTTTCCGGCCAGGGCGCGGATCCAGGTCAAGAGCTGGCCCAGGGCCTCGGGGCCCGTCTGGACCTTCTTGGCCCTGCCCAGGCGGGTGCCGTCCTGGGCCAGCGCGACGGCTTGGTGCATGTCCTTGTGCGGGTCGATACCCACTGTCACCATGGTGGTGTCCTGCTTCCTCTTGGTCAGGAACGGGACGACTACCAGGGCCCTGGCCCGGGGGACAGATCTACTGTGAGTTATCGGCTGCACAGGCTTCTATAAGGTCACTCCCGCGGCCAGGGCCTTGGCCTGCGAGCGCTGGTGGACAGGTCACGACAAGGTCCACGTGGGACAGATCTTGCTTGAGTCACCCCAGCCCCGCTGTCGGGCGGCTCCCGTCGAAACCCTCCCGACACCCACCATGGTGGACCAGTAGATCTTGCTACCAGGAGCAAGTTCGGCGCCTTGGGTTCCAGTGGCTCCGGGCTTCCAGTAGCAAGATCACCGAGGGGGAGGGGCCGAAAACCGACCCGGGGTGCTCACCGGGCCCAGAAAAGCCCCTAGGCCTTGCGGGCCACCCCGCCGTACTCGGCGACCGGGCGGATGCTGCCGACCTCAGCCGCTTCCGGACGCCACAGCGAGCAGGAGACAACGCCCGGTTCCAACAGCTCCAGGCCGTCGAAGAGAGCCTCGATGCCCGCTGCCGAACGGATGGTGAGCTTGGGGGTGCCCTTCTCGTTCCACGCCGCGGCCACCTGGTGCGCGCGTTCGTTGTCGATGTCGTCGGTGGGATGGGAGACCACCAGGTAGCTGCCGGGTGCGAGCGCCCCCAGCAGGCGGTCCAGGACCGATCGCACCTCGGCGTCGTCAGCCACGAAGTTGACCACGCCCAGCAGCATCAGGGCCACCGGTCGGCTCAGGTCCAGGGTTTTGGCGGCCGCGGCCAGAATGGCGTCGGGGTCGCGCAGGTCGGCGTCGACGTAGTCGGTGGCACCCTGTTCGGAGCCGGTGAGAAGGGCCCGGGCGTGTGCGAGGACCAGCGGGTCGTTGTCCGCGTACACCACGCGCGCGTCGGAGGCCACCGCCTGGGCGACCTCGTGGGTGTTGTTGTGGGTGGGCAGCCCCGTACCGATGTCCAGGAACTGCCGGATCCCCTTCTCCTGGGCCAGGTAGGTGACGGTGCGGACCAGGAAGGCGCGGTCGGCGATCGCGTTGTCGACGATCTCGGGGAAGAACGAGCGGATCTGCTCGCCCATCTCCCGGTCGACCGGGTAGTTGTCCTTGCCGCCCAGCCAGTAGTTCCAGATCCTGGCGTTGTGCGGGACGGAGGTGTCGATCTTCGGTTCGGGGATCTCGGGGTTCTCGGGGGGCACGGTCCTGCTTTCCACTGCGGCGCCCGGCTGGTACCGGACGAACTACGGGACCAGTAAACGGACTCCGACCCCGCCCGACAAGTACCAAAACTCCCTTTTATTCGGTCGTCGGAGCCGCCGTGATCCCGATAGGTTGCGGCCGACACCACAACCGAACCGGGAGGCCCAGGTGAAGCACTCCACCGAGGAGTTCGCCCGCATCGCCGAGCAGGGCACCGTGCTGCGCTGCCAGGTCGGCTCCGGTGTGCACGGCCTCAGCCTCGACGGCCAGAACGACCGCGACGAGATGGGCGTGTGCGTCGAACCGCCCGAGTACGTCATCGGTCTACGCGCCTTCGAGCAGTACATCTACCGCAGCCAGCCCGAACACACCCGGTCGGGCTTCGGTGACCTGGACCTGACCGTCTACTCACTGCGCAAGTGGACCCGTCTGGCGCTGGAGGGCAACCCCACCGTCCTGCTGCCGCTCTTCGTCCCCGACCACGAGATCGTCACCGTCACCCCCGTCGGCCGCGACCTGCGCGCCAACGCCGAGCGCTTCCTCTCCCGCAGGGCGGGCGAGCGCTTCCTCGGTTACCTGCGCGCCCAGCGCGACCGCATGGCGGGAACCCGCGGCGGCAAGCACACCAACCGCCCCGAACTGGTGGAACAGCACGGCTTCGACACCAAGTACGCCTACCACATGGTCCGGCTGGGCCTTCAGGGCGTGGAGCTGCTGGAGACCGGAAACCTCACCCTGCCCATGCCCGAACCCGACCGTGCGTGGCTGCTCGCCCTGCGCCGCGGCGAGCACAGCCGCGACGACGCGCTGACCCGGGCCAAGGAGCTGGAGACCCGGCTGGAGGAGCTGTGCCGGACCTCCCACCTGCCTGAGCACCCCGACACCGACTGGGCCGACCGTTGGCTGGTGCGGGCCTATCAACAGTTCTGGAACGAGAGCTGAACCACGCTGGTCAGAGCGGGCACCCGACGCGGCGTCGCGGTGACGGCGAGATAGGGTGATCCACCGAAGAGGTACATGCCGCGCCCGAAACTCCGGGTGTCCCGGTGTGCCGGGTGCCGGGGGTAAACGGCCCGCGGTTCCCGGGGGACGAAACAGTGAAGGAAACACCATGGTCGGAACCGTCGCGTTCGTGCTCATGATCATCAGCCTGTCGATGATGATCATCTCCGGTCTCATCGCGGCCGTCGTGAAGACCCGCTAGGGACGGACGTTCCAGCACTGGGTTGACGGGAGCACTGGGTTGATTGGAGCTCTGGGCTGACGGGTGCTCGCCAAGCACGGCCACGCACCCGTCACCCACCTCTCTTCCGGTCTCCCGCACCCGGTCACTCCGGATCGGGCACCGGCTCCAGGGGAAGCCGGGCGATCTCCGCTCCGTCCCCTCCGGTGATGACGACCACCCCGCCGCCGATCTCGTAGCGGGTCTGGCCCGCGTCCGCGACGTATCCCTCGTCCGTGCGTACGGCGGGCACCACCATCACCTCGCCGTTGCCGTCGAGGAACTCCCCGAAGTAGTACAGCTCGCCCGCGCCGTTCGCACACAGCACGATCCGGTGCCGTTCGGTCTCGAAGGCGTCCACCAGAGCCCCCCGACCCGCTCCCGGGACGAGCTCTGCGATCCGCTCCGGACACTTCCGGCCCTGTGCCTCCCCCTCGGCCGGTCCGGTCGCTTCCTCCTCGCTCCCGGGTAAGATCCATGCCAGAAACAGCACCACGCCGCCGACCGCGGCCAGTGCCAGCGCTCGCGCGGTCCCCTGCGGCCAGCGCGGCAGGCTCCACCGACCAACGAGCCTGTGGGCGGTGTCGGCAGGCCCGGACACCGTCGGCAGAGGTTCGGTGACTTCGGGTCCGGTGGCAACCGGTACCGGCACCGGTTCGGTGCCGGCCTCGGTCTGCCACTCCCACCACCCCTGGGCCGGTTCGGGCTCCGCCCGCGGCACCGGTTCGGTCACCACCGGTTCGGTCAACCCTTCCGAGACCCGCTCGGGCTCCGCCGCGGGCACGGTCTCCGGTTCCGGTACCCGTTCCCCGCCGAGGCGGGCAGGTGGCGGCTCCATCACCCGCACCGGCGGGAGATCGTCCTCCGCTTCGGAAGGCCGCGCTGCGACGGGCTCCTCCGGCAGGCCCCCGAACATGTCCTGCGTCGGTGCCAGCAGGTCGCCGCTGGTGGGCTCGGCCCCGCGCGTGCCCAGCGCCCGGAAGGTGTCGCACACCATGCACACGTGTTTGGACGGCTCGTTGTAGGCCGCGCACATCCCGCACTGCCAGTTGCCCTCAGCCATGCGCCCGCGTTCCTCCCCACGGCGGCCCGACCGCTCTGCGCACTCACGGTACGACGGGCACCCACCAACGGCAGCAAAACCAGAAGACATGCAACACCGTCCGCTACGCACGCACAAGGGGAAAACACTCCCAACCCCGACACCACACCAGCAACAGCCTCGGTCCGCCCGGCTTACCGGAGAGCCCGGGGAACCTCACCGCCACGGCTATGGCACCGCGTCCCAGAGTGACCGAACCTCGAAGACATGGACTCCCCCACCCCTCCCTGGGCGCCCTACTCGGACCTGTTCCACCCTCCGCGCCGAAAGGGCGCGCGTCTGGGCACACTCCTGGGGTCCGACCCGCCGCCCGCCCAGATCCACCGCCCTGAGAACGCCGGAATGGCACGCGACTGGTACTCCTCGCACACCCAGGCCGCGATGTACACCCTCGGTCAGCTGATGCCCGTACGCCTGTGGCAGCGTGTGTCCGCTCCTCGGGCCCGCGCACACTGCCCCATGTTGGAGACCCTCGCCCGGGCCTGCGATCCGGTCCGCTCCGCTGAGCGCGACACCCTCTTCACCATCGCCGAGAACGGCTTCGCCGACCTGGGCCGCACGCCCGAGCACGGCATCGTCAGGGCTCTGGCGCGTGCCCGCCAGAACCAGGTCGCCAACCTGGCCCTGTCCCGGGGTCTGGAACCGGCCGCCCCGGGCCCGCCCCTGCGCGACCTGGCGCTCTGCCTTCGCCTGCTCGGGGTCCAGGCCTGCCTCGCCCAGAACCGCATCGAATGGTGCCCCTGCCTGCGCGCACTCCTCTCCACAGGGCCCCTGCCCGGGGCCCACCGGATCCTGGAGCTGTCCACCCGCTTCAGCCCCCGCTACGGCCTCAGCTCCACCGCCTGAGCCCGAATCCAGCAGGGAAAGGGGGGTGGCAGCGCCGGCACCGCGTGGCAGGGTGAGGGGCGGCCCGCTCCCCCAGGCCCGCCCCTGCCCGCGAAGGGATGCCTCCATGCTCACCTCCCCCGTCGCCCAGCGCGTCCTGGCTCACCACACGGGCCCGGCGCTGGTCGCTGTTCTCATGGTCGGTTCGCTCCTGGCCGCCGCGGCGCCGGCGGCCGCGGAGCCGGCCCCCGCCCAGGAATCGTCGGTGGTCCGCGCCGAGTGGATGGCGGCCGTCCCCGACAGCGCCAACCTGGCGGCGCTGTCCATCCCCGGCACACACGACACCGGGGCCTGGCGCGGCACCGTGTGGTCGCGCACACAGGACCTGGACCTGGCCGAGCAGCTCGACTCCGGTGTGCGCTTCCTCGACGTCCGCACCCGCCACTACCGCGACGCCTTCCCCATCCACCACGGCGCCGAGTACCTGCACCTGAACTTCACCGACGTGGTCACCGACATCGGCATCTTCCTCGACGCGCACCCGACCGAGACGGTGCTGATGCGTATGAAGAAGGAGCACACCGAGGTCGAGAACACCCGGACCTACGAGGAGACCCTGGACCACTACATCCACGAGAACCCGGACACCCGCGACGTGCTCTCGAAGCGCCTGTGGGTGCCCGAACCGGGCGCGGAGGGGGTTCCGGACCTGGGCGAGGTGCGCGGCCGGATCATCATCGTCCAGGACTTCTCCGCCTCCCGCGACTACGGCGTCCACTGGAACGGCCCCGCCCTGGACATCCAGGACGACTACCGGGTGCCCACGCTCTTCGACATCCCCGCCAAGTGGGAGAAGGCCCGCGACCACTTCGACGCGACCGAAGCCGGACCGGGCGACGTGCTCCACGTCAACCACCTCAGCGGCAGCGGGGCTCCCTGGGCCAACCCGCGCGAGGTCGCCTGGGGCGCGCTGGGCATCCGCGGGGTCAACCCCCGCGCGACCGACCACCTGCGTCCCGTGTCGGCCTCTCGGACGGGAGTGGTCGTGATGGACTTCCCCAGCCAGGAACTGACCGACCTGATCCTGGCCCACAACCCGGACTGACCACGTGCCGGGAGCGGCTCAAGGAGCGTTTCCGGGGTAGTTCGGGGAGCACCGGAAAACCACTTTTCCCACCCGCCCCGGAACCACTAACCTGGCGGCCTCACAGCGCGTAGCTCAAGTAAGCAGAGCACCCGGCTCGGGCCCGGGATGGTGCGGGTGCGAACCCCGCCGTGCTGGCCATGGACAATCCACAGATCAATCCCGTGTACCCCCGTCAGCAGCTGGCCCGGGCCCTGAGCACCGCCCTCACCCATGAGGACCCCGAGGTCCGCCTCCTGGCCGAGAACCGCGTCAGCGCCTGGAACAGCGTCACCGCCGGGATGGCCGACGGCTCGCTGGAGATCGGTTCGCGCACCCCGGTACGCGACCTGCCCACCTGGGTCACCCTCGAGGTGGCCCAGGGCGGTTTCGCTACCGGACGCCCCGCCGCGGGCGGCCCCCTGAACCCGCACGAGGCGGAACTGGCCGCCCGCCACGGCCTGCCCGCGCGGCGCCGCGCCGTGTTCGAGCACCACCTCGGTGAGAGCGGTCTGGCCGAGCTCACCACCCTGCTGGACAGCGGCGACTACGAACTCGGCCACCCCGAGGAGGCCGCGCTGCTCACCGTGGCCTGGTTGCTGCGTGCCGGGGACGCCCCTGCCGCTCTGCGGCTGCTGAAGGTTCTCGAGCCCTTCACCGGCACTCTCTGCTTCACCCCGCGCCCCCTTCCCGGGGCCCGGGCTGGAGCCGGGACCGGGTCTGGGGTCGCCCTTGCCGAACACTCCGTCCACCGCGCCACGGTCGGCCAGGTCGCGGACAAGCTGCATGCCCGCGCCACACACCCCCGGGCCAGTGTCAAGGCCCGCACCCAGAGCGAGGCCCTGACGATCTGGGCGCCCTTCAGCGACCGCATCCTGTCCCACTGGCTGGCCACCACCGACCCCGGCGGTCGAGTAGACGCTCACCGCCCCGACGGCTGGGCCGAACGCTCCCGGGGCCTGCTGGCCGAGTACGCACGGCTGGCCGCTGAACACACCCTGTGCACCAAGCACCGCCGCCCCAAGGAGAACCTCGCCATCCTCCTGGCCGCCCTCCACGAGGCCACCGGTCAGGAGGGGAGCGTGCCCGAGAACGACTCCGGCGGTGTTGGCGGCCCCGGCGCCCCCAGCGACAGCGAGACCCGGCGGGGCAGTCGGCGCGGCCCCACTCCCGAGCCTGCCGAGCCCGTTGAGCCCGCTGACCCGGCCTCCACCGAACTCTCTCCCCGCCGACGCGGACTGCTCCAGTGCTCCGTAGACGCCATGCTGCGCAAGCGCGGCCGCCCCGGAGACCGTCAGCACACCGCGGTGCGCCGGGTCCAGGCCGCGCAGGCCGCCCGGCCCACCCACGACGATCTCGCCCGGCTGCTCTGCAACCGGTTGAACGCCCTGCCCCGGCACACCGGAACGACCCGGATGTCCGAGCTCGTCCTGCCCGTCTCCCTGGAGGAGGCCGCCGAGCACGGACTTCCGGTGGCCTGGCCGTTCCCGGAGTACCTGCGGGCGACCGTACTTCCCGCCATGTCCGCGCCCCTGGCGGAGCTCATCAAGGCCGGGGTCGTGCCCTCCGCCGAGGTCGTGGCCCAGGTCATCCCGCTGCTTGTGGCCCGGGCCGAGGCCAGTGCCGCACCCGACCAGGCCCTGACTCATCTGACCGCCGCGCACCACCGAGCCTTCAGCCAGCGGCGCTCCCTACTCCTGGCCGACCTGTCCGCCCAGGTGCGCTCCGAGGAGCTGCCCTGGGTCCGGGCGCTGGCCCCGCACCTGAGCGATCGGAACCGCCGCCGCGAGGCCGCGCGCGCCCTGCTGCCCCGAATCGGGTCGACGGTGCTCACCGCCTTCCCGGGCACGATCACGCCCAATCCCCTGGTCCGCCAGTTCGCCGTGCTGGCCCACGCCGCCGACATGGACGCACCGTTCGTGGAGGAGCTGGCCGCCGACATCTTCACGGGCAGGCTGTCCCCCAAGTTCCTGCGCGCGGCGCGGCTGGCCGCGGAGCGCACCCGGGGCGGGCTGTACGCGCGGTACTACGGCCTCGACCCCGAGCAGCTGCCCTCCCCTGCCCAGGGGACCGACAATCCGTGGACCGCGTCCGGGGCGCTGGCCCGGCTGTGCCAGCGGCGCGCGGGTGATCCGAGCGGCGGGGTGGCCGCCGCAGGCATGGTGATCGAGCAGGCGCAGATCCTCACCACGCACAACCTCGCGCTGCTGGAGGACCTGGGCGCCAGCCCCGACCAGGGGTGGGCCGTGGCGGCGTGGGACGCCTACGAGACCGTGGTCGGGATCCTCGACCGCCTGCCCCGGGTCGAGGGCCGGCTCGGGCACGTCAAGAACGCGGCGTTCGCCTGGCGCCAGTGCGTGTACTTCCTGTCCCGATGCTCGGAGGAGGAGCAGCGCGCCGCTCTTGATCGCATGACCGACCGGATCGCGTACCCCCGGCACACGCGGGAGATCCTGACGCCGATCCTGGCCGGGCTGCGGCAGGCCGTGGCAGGGCACTCCCCGGTCGAGGAGGAGGGGCGAGTGCGCCTGTTCCTGGGCTGGTCGAACCGTCGCCACTGGGTGCTACGGGCCCTGCGTGAGGCCGCACCCCGGGGCTGAGCGCCGGCCTCAGACACAGCTGAAGCCGGTGCGGGCCACCCGTCCACCGCGTCCCGCACCGGCGCTCGCGCGGATTCGCGCGGGTCCAGAGTACGGACTCCACCCCAACACGGGTGAACGGTTCGGCGAAGTTCACGCGGAACGCACATGGCCCCGGGATCTTTTTACCCGGAAAGCCGGGGATTGAGCAGTAAATGTACCTTTATGGCGTAGATTCAGCTGTTTCGCGCGGTTGAGTCCATGGCGGCGAACCACTCCCGGGAGCGCTTGGTCTGGAGCAGCATCAGGACCACCAAGGCCAGAACGATCACCATGAAGACGGCATTACCGCCGAACAGGACCACGTCCAGCACCGAGACCAACCCGCCGCCGCCCACCAGCAGTCGCACCACCAGATGGTTCTTCGTGCCGCCCTTGCCGATCCGCAGCGCCGCCACCAGCAGGAGCACAATCGTGATCAGCCCCAGGAGGAAGCCGCGCAGGACGCTGCCGGTGGTCGCCCCCACCGTGGCGAAGACGGCGTCGGGCCCATCGGGGTGCAGGAAGGCACCGATGCTCTCGAGGAGGTTCATCACCAACAGGGCGCCGGACAGGCCGCAGACCACGAAGAGAATGATCCGTGCGGCGGTCACCACACCGGGCCTCACAGGTGTGCTCTGGTTCGACATCGGGGGATTTCCTGTCTTCGGAGTGGGATGTTACTTCCGGGAGGCTATCTCCCCCGCCCACGAAGCCCCTGGCCAGAGCAGTGCACCGGCCGATTGTTAACACAGACGTAGCACGGCGCACCCGCGGACGCGGGGACGGTCCCCCGCCCCCGACCCGCCCGGTCATGCCCGCGTCGTCCTTCCTGTGGACCGGGTTCGTCCCCGGCCGCGCCGAAGGACTCCTGCGAGGATCACGCCCGTCCGATGCGGCCCGTATCCGGGTGAGCACAAGGTCCCCGGACACGACGGAGCACGCTGCGAACAGAACGAACAGGGAGTCATCGGTGTTCGCATCCGAGGCGGCGCGGCGTGAGGTCGTCTCCTGTTTCGTTGCCACGCTCGTCCCAGAGAACCAGACCCTCATCGACGCCCGCGACCCGGGTCGGTCGGGCAGGAGCGGACGACGCTTCGTCCTCCCGGTTACGGCGACGTGGCACAGGGCTCTTTCCTCGCGCAACGAGCCCCCACCCCGGACTGCGGCCCGGGGGCCGGACTGCGTTGGCCTGGGTCCAGGGTGAGGACGTGGTCGGCCCGGTCGGCGACGGTCCGATCGTGGGTGACCATGACGACGGCCAGGCCCTCCTCCGCGCGCAGGGTGTCGAGGAGGTCCAAGACCCTGTGCGCGCTCGCGGCGTCCAGGGACGAGGTGACCTCGTCGGCCAGGAGGAGGCGGGGGCGTGCGGCCAGGGCGCGGGCGATCGCCACACGCTGGCGTTGGCCTCCGGAGAGCCGTGTGGGACGGGCGTGGGCGAGGTCGGCGGGCAGACCTACCCGTTCCAGCAGTTGGGGGACCTCGGAGCGGGCCTGGGTCCGGGACAGTCCGCGCAGGACCATCGACGGTCGGGCCAGGACCGTGCTGATTCGGTGGGCGGGGTTGAGTGCGCCGGCCGGGTCCTGGGTGATGAATTGGACGGAGCGCAGGGTGTCCCGCGTACGTGTCCGCAGCCGTGGGGACAGCGGGGCCCGGTCGAGGGTCATCGTCCCCGATGCTGAAGGGTGCAGGCCCGCGATGCTCCGGAGCAGGGTCGATTTTCCGCTGCCGGAGGGGCCCAGGATCGCGAGGGCCTCGCCCGGGTGCACCGTCAGGGTGACGTCGTCGATCAGGGGCAGACCGGCCGGGGTGGTGACCCGGAGGTGTTCCAGTTCCAGTACGGGGGTCTCGTCGGCGCGGCGGTGTGCGACCGCGGGCCCTGCCCGACCGGCTTCGGCGGGGGTTCCCAGGGTGATGTGGTGGTCGGCCACACGGTGGGCGAATTCCCGGTCGTGGGTGATCACCACGGTCGTGCGGCCCGATCGTCCTCTTCGGCCGTCGATGGCCCGGACCACGAGTTCGACCGTGGTGGGGTCCAGGCCGCTGGTGGGTTCGTCCAGCAGGAGGATTTCGGGGTCGGCGACGACGGCGCGGGCCAGGGCCACCCGTTGGGCCTGGCCGCCGGAGATCTCGTGCGGGCGCCGGGGCCACAGGGCGTCGGTGTCCAGTCCGAGGTCGGTGAGGGCGGCGCGCACTGTCCGCGTGTGCTTGCGGCGCGGTCCGCGGGGCAGTGCGTCGGCCACGAGGGAGGCGACCGATCGCAGGGGGTGCAGGTCCGAGGCGGGGTCCTGGCCGAGGATGCCCACCGTGGCCAGGCGCCAGCGCCGTCCGACGCGCCCCCGGGGGACCCGGATTCCCTGCCAGTGGACGTGTCCGGAGCGGCGGACCAGTCCGGGTGGCAGGGCGTCGATCGCGGCGAGGAGCGCGCTGGTCTTGCCGCTGCCGGAGGCCCCCATGACCGCGGTCACCGCGCCGTCCGGGAAGTGCAGGTCCACCGGCCCGATGATCGGCAGCCCTTCGGTGTTCTCGACCACCAGGTCCGCCACGTCCAGTCCTTCAGGCATGGGGTTTCTCCTCTTGGCCGGCCCTGTTCGGGCGCCGGTCCTCGTGTTCGTGGAAGGAGAGTTGGGCTGCCAGGGCGAACAAGACCGTCGTGGCGCCGAGGGCGATCGCGGGTGCGGCCACCGCCCACGGGTTGGTCGCGACCCCGGTCATGTTCTCCCGCAGCATGAGCGCCCAGTCCGGGGCGGGCGGGGTCGCGCCCAGGCCCAGGACACCGAGCGCGGCACAGACCTGGATCGCCACGACCAGGCGCAGTCCCAGGTCGGCGGAGACAAGTCCGCGCATGGCCGGGAACACCTCGCGGAGCAGGACCGAGGCGGTGGTCTCACCGCGCAGGAGGGCGGCCTCCACGTACCCGGAGGTACGGATGGTGCGGACGGCGTCGCGGACCACGCGCAGGGTGAGGGGCGCTCCCCCGCACACCGTCGCCACGACGACGGCGGTCTGCCAGGGCAGGGCGATCGCGGCCACCAGGGCCAGCAGCAGGGACGGCAGGGCGAGGAGGAAGTCCGCGCAGGCGGTGAGCAGGCGCGCGAGGGGTCCGCCGGACCATCCCGCGACCAGACCGCCCGCGATGCCGAGGGCGGAGGCGCACAGGGCGGCCGCCACGGAGACGGTCAGCAGCCGCCCTCCCCCGGCCAGGACCCGCGACCACACGTCCCGGCCCAGGGCGTCAGTCCCGAGCAGGTGCGCGGGGTTCGGTGGCTGCCAGGGCGCACCGGCCGTGGATGTCGGGTCGTAGGGCGCCAGCCATCCGCCGCCGAGCACCAGGGCCGCGACTGCGGCCAGCGACAACGGCACCAGCAGCCGAATCATGCCGTCCTCCCGCGTGCGGGCTCGGTCAGCGCCGCCACCAGGTCGCCGAGCAGCAGTCCCGCCAGCACGACCGCCGCGGCGAGTACGGCCGTGGCCTGGACCACCGGCAGGTCGCGGGAGGAGATGGCCGAGACCAGGAGCGAACCCACCCCCGGGTAGCCGAAGAGGGTCTCGACGACGGCCGCGGCCGCGATGAGTCCGCCCGCCACGACCGCTGTGACCCGGACGAAGGGAGCCAGCAGGAAGGGCAGCACGTCCACCAGGGCGATCTGCCAGGAGGGCACGCCCCTGCGTCGGGCGTCGGCCACGTGCGGCAGGCGCACGGTGTCGGCCACCGCGCCCGCCAGGAGGCTCGCGCCGAAGAACGCGGTGGGCAGCGCCATCGACAGCACCGGCAGGAAGAGCAGGTCCGGATGGTGCCAGGGGCTGGCGCCGGGTGGGAGCAGGGACACCGGCGGCACCAGACCGAGGGCGCCCGAGAACAGCGCGGCCAGGGCGGCGGCCGTGACCGCCATGGGCACCGCGGCGCCGCCGGTCAGGACCGCGGTGGAGATACGGCGCCCGCGCCGTGTCGTGCCCGCCCACCAGGCCAGGGCCAGGGACGCGGGCGCCGCGAACGCCAGAGCCCCGGCCACGAGGGCGAGGGTGGCGGGCAGCCGCTGGGCGAGGGTGTCGGCGACCGGACGGCCGTTGACCAGGGAGGTGCCCAGGTCACCGGTGAGCAGGGCACTCACCCAGTCCAGGTAGCGGCGCCAGGGCTCGGTGTCCAGCCCCAGCTCCTGCCGTAGGTGTCGTATCTGCTCCTCGTCGGCCCCGGCGGAGGCCCGCAGGTCGGCGGCGTCCCCGGGCAGGAGTTCGGTGGCGGTGAAGACAGCTGCCGAGACCAGGGCCAGCAGAAGCACGGCCCGAGCCAGTGCGAACAGGAACGAGTCCCCCGCGGCCGCCCTCCTCGGGTGTGGGAGGGCGGTCGCGGGGGCGGTCTCGGGGCCGAACATCAGCCGGCGGCCTCGACCTGTTCGATGAACAGACGGTGGAAGCCGGGTCCGGTGGGCAGGCCGCTCACACCGGGGGCGGCCAGGTCGATGCCGTCTCCGGTGCCCCAGACCACGTAGCCGCCGTCATCGGCGACCCGCTGCTGCAGGTCGGCGAGCAGGGCGTGCCTCTCGTCTTCGTCGGCGGTGGCCAGGGCCTCGGTGAAGTCGGCGTCCCAGTCGGGGTCTTCCCAGCTGGTCTCGTTGATGGGACCGTCAGCGAGCAGCGCCATCCGGCCGAAGTCCACGAACCCGTTCCCGCCGAGGCTGTTGAGGTAGAACGGTTCGACGTTCCACACCTGGGCCCAGTAGGTGTCGGGCGGACCGACCTCGATCGAGACGTCGATGCCCGCTTCGGAGAGCTGTTCGGCGGCCAGGGTCGCGGTCTCCTCCATACCGGGGTAGGAGTTGGTCGCGTGCAGGGTGAGTTCGACCCCGTCCCCGTGACCGGCCTCCTCCAGGAGTTCCCGGGCGCGGTCCAGGTCGCGCTCGATCGGCTCCGCCTGCGGGGCGAAGGGCTCCTGGGGGTTGAGCAGGTCCGCGCCGGGCTCTCCGTAGCCGAGGAAGACCGTCTCGACGAGCTGCTCCCGGTCGAGGGCGAGCTTGACGGCCTCACGCACGCCGGGGTCGTCGAAGGGTTCGGTGCCCAGGTCCATGACCAGCGGGTAGTTCACTCCCCCGGGCCGGGTGACCACCTGGACGGAGTCGTCCTCCTCGTGCTGCTGGGCGCTGGCGGGTGCCACGCTCCCGGCGATGTCCGCCTGTCCCGAGGCCACCGCGTCGGCCCGTGCGCCTGGGTCGGGCAAGGCGCTGATCCGGAGTGTGTCGTAGCCCGGAGCGTCGCCCCACCAGCCGTCGTGCCGGTTCAGGACGGCGGTGGTGTCGTCGTACTCCTCCAGCTGGAACGGTCCGGAGCCGATCACGGGCTCGGTGATGTCGTCGCTGCCCTCGGGCACCACGAAGGTCAGGGAGGCCAGGGCACCGCCCACCTCCGCGTAGGGCTGGTGGGTGACCAGCTCGACGGTGTTCTCGCCGGTGACGGAGGAGGCCTCCAGGTCGAACGCGGACAGGCGCCCGTTGTTCTCGGCGCCCTTGCCCTGGATGCGCTCCAGGGAGAACAGGACGTCGTCGGCGGTGACCGGATCGCCGTCGGAGAAGACGGCGTCGTCGCGCAGGGACACGGTCCAGCGGGTCAGGTCGTCTCCGTCCGGCTCCCAGGACTCGGCCAGGCGGGGCTGGACGGCCCCGTTGTCGTCCGTCACGGTCAGTACGTCGTAGAGCATGGCGAACCGCAGGTAGTCGGATTCGTTGCCGACGCGGCCGTGCGGGTCGTGGGTGGTGGCCGCCGGGGCCCCCACCGCCGCGTAGCGCAGGGTGGTGCCGTCGGCGGAGGCCTGCTCGCCTTCAGCGCCACCGCAGGCGGTGGCTGCCAGGAGCACCGCGAAGGCGCCCGCCAGCAGGGATCGTCGTCTCATCGTTCGGCCTTTCTCGGGGGCGGGGCCGTGGTCGGCACGGTCCCGGAAGAGGTCTCCTGCCCCGGGGGAAGGCGGGTCAGGAGGGTTCGTGGGCGGTGACGGCGCCCGAGGTGCACGGCACCAGGCAGGCCTGGGCGGGTTCGCCGGAGGATTCAGGCACGGGCCGGGTCGTTCTCGTGGCCTTCCGTGGCGGTGGAGACGGGAGGGGGCGTGACGTCCGAAGCGGTCAGGCGCCAGCCGCGGGCGCGTTCGCGGCTCCGGACGAAATCGGCGTGCCGCCCTCCCCGTTCGAGGAGTTCGTCCGGGGCACCGGACTCCACGACGCGGCCCGCTTCCAGGAAGACGACCTGGTCGGCGGCGGCCACCGTGGCGGGGCGGTGGGCGATGACCAGCACGGTCCGCTCGCGGGCGAGTTCGACGGCCGTACCCGTCACCAGCGCCTCGTTCTCGGTGTCCAGGGCCGAGGAGGCCTCGTCCAGGACGATGACCGGCGCGTCCTTGAGCAGGGCCCGGGCGATGGAGACCCGCTGTTTCTGGCCGCCGGACAGCGCGGTTCCGCCTTCCCCGACCCTGGTGTTCCAACCCTCGGGCAGGTCGGCCAGGACCGTGTCGAGCCCGGACAGCGCGGCCGCCCGGTCGAGTTGTTCCCCGGTGGCGTCGGGGGCGGCCAGGCGCAGGTTCTCAGCGATGGTGGCGTCGAAGAGGTACACGTCCTGGAAGACCAGGGCCACGTGCCGGGAGAGTTCCTCGCTGCCGATGTCACGGACGTCGGCCCCGCCGAGGCGGACCTGCCCGCGGTCGGCGTCGTGGAAGCGGGCCAGCAGGCGGGCCACCGTGGTCTTGCCGGACCCGGAGGGGCCGATCAGGGCGGTGAGGGTTCCGGGTTCGGCGCGCAGGGTGGCCCCGTCCAGTGCCGGGGCGTCGTCCTTGCGGTCGTAGGAGAAGGTGACGCCGTCGAACTCCACGACCGCGCCCTGCGGCAGGACCGGCGACTCCGGTTCGGGGAGGGGGCGGGAGTCCAGGACCGCGTTGATCCGGTCGAGCTGGTTGGTGGCCATGCGCAGGGCGGCGCCCTGGTCGGCCGCCGTGGCCAGGGGGTGGGTGAAACGGGCGACCAGTACCAGCAGGGCCACGGCCAGGGCGGGGTCGAGTCCGCCGTCCAGGACGAACACGACCCCGCACACCATGATCAGCGCGAACATCAACCGGACCGCGAAGGAGTAGGCCAGCATCACCGGGACGACGCGCAGCAGCAGGCGGCGCGCGGCCCCGTGCTCGGCGGTCAGGGCCCGGTCCAGGCTCTGACCGCCCTGTGCGGTGCGGCCGAAGGCTCGCAGCACCGGCTGGGACCTGGCGTACTCCAGCACCCGGGAGGCGGCCTCGTCCGAAACCACGTCCCGGGCGGCGTCGTTGCGGCCCACCGCGTCGTTGGACAGAGTGAAGACCATCCACACCACGGGCAGGCAGGCCGCGGCCGCCAGGGCGATCCGCCAGTCCCAGACGAACAGCACCGCCACCGCCACGACGGGGGTGACCAGCGCGTCGGCCAGCGGCGGGTAGATGTGCACGGGCACGTGGGTGCTGCGTGAGACCCCGTCGGTGACGACCCGGTTGAGCTCGCCGACCCGGTTCCCGGTGAACCAGCCCAGGGGCAGTTGGACCAGGTGTTCCCCGATGCGGTGGTGCAGGCCGCGGGAGATCGCCCCGCCGACCCGGAAGTTGACGAAGAGGCTCAGGGTGCGCAGTAGGGCGTAGACCAGGGTGGCCAGGGCGAGGGCCGCCGCCCAGCCCAGGGCGGCCCGGGGCCCTTCCCGGAGGAGTTCGGTCAGCACGGGCACCAGCAGGGCGAAGACCACCCCCTGCAGCGCCGAGACGGCGGTGGTCAGGGCCAGGCTCCTCTTCACGGGACCGGCCTGTTCCGGACCCAGGGCCCTGAGGAAAGCGCGGATCACTGGTCTGCTCCCGGTTCGTCTCGGTGGTGTGCCTGGGCTCGTTGGTGTGCCTGGGCCCGCCAGAGTTCGGCGTAACGGCCGCCCCTCGCCAGCAGTTCGGCGTGGGTTCCGGTCTCCACCACCCGGCCCTCATCCATGACCGCGATCCGGTCCGCGCCGGTGACGGTGGTCAGGCGGTGGGCCACCACGAGGACCGTGCGGCCACGGGCGAGTTCGCTGAGCGCGTCCTGGATGGCGGCCTCGGAGACCGGGTCCACGGCCGCGGTGGCCTCGTCCAGGACCAGGACCGGGGTGTCGGCCAGCAGGGCGCGGGCGATGGAGACGCGCTGGGCCTCGCCGCCGGACAGGTCGGCGTCCTCACCGATCACGGAGTCGTAGCCCCGCGGCAGGGTCTCGATCCGGTCGGCGATCTGTGCCGCGCGTGCGGCGGTCTCGATCTCCTCGCGGGTGGCACCGGGGCGCCCCAGGGCGATGTTGTCGGCGACCGTCTCCCCGAGCAGGCGGACGTCCTGGAGGACGAAGCCGACGCTGCGGTAGGGGTCGGCGATCTCGCGGATGTCGACCCCGCCGACGGTGATCGCTCCGGCGTCGGCGTCGTGGAAGCGGGCGAGCAGGGCGGCCAGGGTGCTCTTCCCTGCTCCCGAGGGACCGACGAGGGCGGTCACGGTGCCCGGTTCCAGGACCAGGTCCACCTCGGCCAAGGCCCGGGGGCTCTCCCCCGCCGTCCCTTCATCGGTGTAGGAGAAGGACACGCCGTCGAAGACCACGCGGGGTTCCAGCGGCGGTGGTTCCTCACCCTGGTGCAGGGTCGGGGTGTCGAGCAGGGCGGTCACCCGCCCGGCCGCGGCCCCGGCGGCCTGGGTCTGCTGGACCCGGGAGCCGATGACGTTCATCGGCGCGCACAGGGCCGGTGCCAGCAGGGCGAAGGCCACGATCGAAACCGGTTCGGTCCACCCGGCGAGGGCGAAGCCCATCCCCGCGAGCACGGTGACCACGGTGGCCATGGGCGCCGACAGCAGCAGGAAGGATCCGACCGTCACCGGGGTGGTGCTGCGCGACCAGTTCAGGAAGAAGTCGGCGAAGTCGTCGGCGGCGCGGGTGAAGCGCGCGTGGGCGCGCCGGTGGCCGCCGAAGTGCTTGACCACCTGGATGCCGTCCACGAACTCCACGGCGGAGGAGTTGATCCGGTTCATCGCCTCGGCGTACTGGGCCATCTTCGCCATGCCCCCGGCCATGGCCCGGGAGAACAGGAAGATCCCCGCCGCCACCAGCAGGACCGAGACCAGGGCCAGCCGCCAGTCCACGGTGAACAGGTAGACCAGGGCGACCAGCGGCACGGTGACGACCGAGGCCAGGTCGGGCAGGGTGTGCGCGACCAGGGAGTGGACGTCCTCGATGTCGTCGTGCACGGCTTTCTTGACCCGGCCCGACCCGCGGCCGGTGAACCAGCCCAGAGGTACCCGGGACATGCGGTGAGCCAGGGCGCGGCGGACCGACAGCTGCATGTCGTTGTCGGCCAGGTGGCCGACCAGGGTGGAGGCCGTGCCCGCGGCCAGCGCGGCGACCGACGCGCCCACGGCGATGCCGACGAGAAGCCACACGCAGGAGGTGTCGACCACGCCGTCGGCGAGCAGCACGCGGGCCAGTTCGACCAGGCAGATCAGCGGGACGAGCCCCAGCGCCGAGGCGAGCCCCTGGAGCACCACCGCGGTCCGGACCCGACCCTTGATGGGTCGGAGCAGGGTCTGCAACGGCGAGGGCGACTGCTCGGGTGCCTTCTGCCGGGCCTCAGCGGCGGGTGCGGTCTGTGTCCGGTTCATGTGACCAGCACCCCGATCTCCGGGGCGGCCTCGTGCCCGCCGCCGGGCAGGCGGTCGGCCGGGGCCGAGCGCGGCACGGGTGTGCCGGTGGCTGTGTGGCGGTGGCCGACGGGGGCGAAGAGCTCGGTGTCCGTTGAGTAGCGGTCGATGGCTGGAATCGTGTCCTCCGCGAAAGGGAAGGTGTGGGTTCGCGTGCGCGCGGCTCGAACGTGATCGGTCAGGGGGTGTTGGGCCAGTCCCCTGAGTTGTGGGCCAGGGCGGGGTCGACCCGGTTGACCAGGGCTGGGACCGCCTGTTGCCGTCGGGGGGAGAGGTGGAGGGGGCGCTGCGTGGTCGCCAGCGGAAACGGCTCCCCCTCGTCCTGGTGTCGGACGGTCGCCGGGCCGGTTCGGAGGGGGTCCGTGCGCGCTTGGCGCAGCGGTGCACTCCAGTCCGCGACCGTGGGAATGGCGGAGATGTCCTCGAAGGTGACGTCGAAGCCGTTGTCCCGCCAGGCGCCCGAGAGCCGGATGACGCCGAGCGAGTCGGGTCCGTGCTCGAAGAGGTCGTCGGTGTCGGTGAATCCCCTGGTTCCGAGTACTTCGGCCACCCGCTCGCGAACGGTCTCGGTCACCGGACCGGCTTCGTTCGTCACTGAGCCGCGCACCCCCTGGGGTCACCTTGAATCCGACAATCAATAATGAAAACCGTTTTCATTCTCGACATGTCCATGTATAGCACCGGCGGAAGCACCGGGGCGACCCCGAACCCCGCGGCATCCGGAGGGATCGATCGGAGGGATCGATGCCACAGGACCCGCCGCGGCAACCGGAGAGGCCGACCCGCCGCCACCGCGAACAGGACCTCCGGGAGGACGGACTGCTGGACAACCTGCTCCGGGTGCGGACCGCCCACCTCCCGGAGCCGCAGGCACTGGCCCCGGGAGGCGACCGTCCGACCCGAGCCGCGCTGGACGCGGGAGGCCGGATTCACCACCCAGGCGGGCGCCCACCCGCCGCCCCAAGGAGTTCAGCCGCGGGCAGCCGACAGACAGCGCGGACAGACACCGGTCAGCTCGAAGGTGTGGTCGACCTGATCGAAATCACTCATGCCCTGGATCTTCTCCACGACTTCCATGATTTCGGCGACCTGGTCGATCTCCTCCACCTCACCGCAGACCCGGCAGAACAGGTGGTAGTGGCGGACGGGCGTCCTGCACCGCCGGTAGAGGCGCTCCCCCTCAGGAGACTGGATCGTGTCCAGTACTCCCTCCTGGGACATCCGGTGGACCGTGCGGTAGATGGTGGACAGGCTCGGCGGGCCGGAGGCGGAGGGGTCCGACCGGTCCAGATCCCGAAGGATCTCCCGACAGCTGCGAAAGCGGGAACCACGGCCCAGAACCCTGAGCACGGCATCGTCGTACTTGGGTGTGTTGGCCATGTCAGCCGACTACTCGGTGTGGGGTCACCGGCGACAAGGGGCCGACTCGGCGTTGGCATCGCCCTACGTACACGAGGAGAACTCCTGGGGGGACACGTCTCGGGTAGATGAAAATGATTATCAGTACCGTAACATGCCCCTAGCCATCCCGCCCGGAGTGCGCCAGCGACCGACAGGGCCATGTAAGGTGTGGGAACGATTTTCATTTTCAATGTCGAGAAGACACCTTGGAGAGGAGCATCCGATGCGCATCGCACTGGTCGCCGGTCTGCACGCGGCCGCGCGGCGTCAGGCCGTGAACGACCTGCTGGCCGCGGTTCCGCGTTCCATCAGCGTGCATCACGACATGGAGGACATCGGCGACGGAGCGGTCCATCGTGTGGTGCGCGACCGCTCAGGTCCCGCGGAGAGCGAGCAGGTGCACCTCGACCACGCCTGTGCCTCCTGCACTCTGCGCGAGGACCTCATCCCCTTCCTCCTGCGCACCGCGGACGCCGGCCGACACGACCTGTGCGTGGTGGAGTCCTGGGACGGGGTGGAACCCCGACTGATCGCCGAGAACATCGCCGCGCAGGACGAGCTGCGCCTGGCCACCGTCGCCACGGCCGTCGATCTCGCCCATCTGACCGCGGACCTGGGTAGTAACGACGATCTGAGCGACCGCGAACTGGACATCGCCCAGGACGACTCCCGCACGGTCGCCGAAGTCCTCAACCGGCAGCTGGAGTACCCGAACGCGATCGTCCTGCACGGTTCGGGAGCCGACAGCCACGCACGGTCCCTGCTCGGTCAGCTCAACCCCACGGCCGTGATCGTCCGTTCCGGATCGGGCCTCCAGGGCTTCCTCGACGGGCGTTTCGAACCCGAGTCAGCTCACGCCCGCGTCAACCCGGCATGGGCGCAGTACACGGACCACGCCGAGGAACAGGGCGTGCGGACGGTGACCTGGACCAGGACCCGGCCGATGCACCCCGAGCGGCTCGCCGAGGCGCTGGAGGAGATCGTCGCCATGAGTCTGCGCGGCAGGGGCAGGTTCTGGCTGGCCAGCCAGCCCGACACCCTCCTGGTGTGGGACTCCCACCAGGACCTGCTCATGGTGGAGAACGGCGGACCCTGGATGGCCGCGCTCCCCGACGCGGCCATGGACCTGGTCTCCCAGACCCGACGGTCCTCCGCCCTCCTGGACTGGGACCCGGTGGTGGGCGACCGCCGCCAGCACCTGGCCTTCACCGGGGTCGGCATGGACACCGGAGCCCTACTGACTCTGCTGGATTCATGCCTGGTCACCGAGGCAGAGGCAGGCCAGGAATTCCACAACGACCCCTTCGCCGAGTTCTCAGAAAAATGAACTCGACCGCCCGCGACGATCAGCACGGGACCGCCGTCGGCCGTTACGCCGAGTGCTCGTCCCAGTGGTCGTCGTGCTTGCGGTGAAGGTGCCCGTCGTGCACGTAGTCCACGTGGCCCTCGTGCGGCACGGCCACGTGCCCGCAGCCCTCACCGTGTGCGTGCGTGTGGTCCTCGTGTACGGCGTGCCCTTCGGTGGGGCACTCGTCCCAGTGGTCGTCGTGGACGCGGTGAAGGTGCCCGTCGTGCACGTAGTCCACGTGGCCCTGGTGGGGCACCGAAACGTGCCCGCAGCCCTCGCCGTGCTGATGCGTGTGGCCCTCGTGGGTCAGATGTGCGGTCGCCATGTTCTCCCCCAGGTGCGTGCCGAGCTCACTGATTGCGCGAACAGTAACAACGTAACCACTGGTCACACCCGTCTTCAAGGAACACCGGTGACCAAATCCCCCGCCGAGAATCCGGAGGTAGGCCCGTGAACGGTGACCGTCGGCCCCGCGCCGTGCTCGTCCTGGGCACCCATGAGGGCGCCCGACGACGCCTCGTGCGATCCCTGGCGGAAGCGGTACCGGGTACGGAACCGCACCGCCTCGAAGCCGGAGCGCCTCAGACTCCGCGGGGATTTCCGGGACAGAACCCGCACCCTCCCGGTTCCCGTTCCCTCCACCAGGTGTTCGACGCCCCCGCAGATGTCGAGCCGCACACGGCGGTGGAAACGCTCCTGGAGCGCCACCCCGAACTCCACCTCTGCGCCGTGGTCACGGCGGTCGACGCCCAGCTGCTCGTCCCCGACCTGCTGGGCGGCGAGACGGCCTTCTCCGCCGGGCTGGCCGACTCCGCAAGCGATCCGCGCACCCTGGGCGACGTGCTGCTGCGGCAGATCGACCTCTCCGACCACGTGGCCGTGGTCAGGAATGCGGCACCCGCCGCCCAGGTCCGTGTGTGCCGGTCCCTGGTCACCCACCTGAACCCGGAGGCCACCGTTGTCTCCGACACCACCGGAGAACACCCGCGGACGCTGTTTCACGGCAGCTTCGACTTCGCGGCGGCGCTGCACCGCGTCCTGCCCGCCTTCCCTCCCCCGCCACCGTCGGACCCGACGGGGGACGGAGCCGCACAGACCGCCGTCTGGCGCCGGTTCCAGCCGCTGCACCCGGGCCGGTTCTTCGAGGTCCTGGACGAGATGACCGCCACCAGCCTGCGCAGCCGAGGACGCCTGTGGCTGGCCGGACGGCCCGACACCATGGTCGTGTGGGAGGCCAACGGCACCTCGCTGTCCCTGGAACCCGGCGGGCCGTGGACGGCAGCGCTTCCGGCGCGAACCCGCCACCTCGTGACCGGTTTCCGGCCTCCCGCCACCGCCTTCGACTGGCGCCCCGGCACCGGTGACCGGTGCCAGCACCTGGCCTTCACCGGCCTGGGTCTGGACACCGACCACCTCTTCCCCCTCCTGGACTCCTGTCTTCTCGACCCGGCCGAGGAACGGGAGTGGGAGGCGGCCGGCCCGCCGCCCGATGACCCCTTCCAGCCGTTCTTCGCCCACGAACACCGACCGGACGGATGAGCACCCGCCCCGACCGCTCACCGAGTGCCGAGTTCCACCGAGGAGACACGCATTGACTGGATACGACGACCCCTACGACCGCTCCGGCCAGTTCATCGACCTGATGATCGCCGGGTGGTGGGAACACCACGCGGCGACGGTCGCCGACGCCCTGCGGGAACTGCCGACCGACGCCGGACCGGTGGTCGACGCCGGTGCCGGCGGCGGCCTGGGCACACGGCTCATCGCCCGAACCCTCCCGAAAACACCCGTCCTGGCGATCGAACCGTCGCTTCCCCTGCGGTCGGTACTGCTGTCACGGGTCTTCGAGGATCCGGACCTGCGGCCCCGGGTGACCGTGGACGGTGACGACCTGCTCTCGGCCCGCCTCCCCGAGCGGATCGGCGGCCTGGTGGCGGCCAACCTCATCGGCCACTTCAGCCCGCACGAGCGGGACCGGCTCTGGGAGGACCTGGCGACCCGCCTCGCTCCGGGAGCGTTCGCCCTGCTCAACCTCCCCGCACCGGTCGAACCGGAGCACGTCGAGCGCACCAGGATGTCCGAACTCCGCGTCGGGGAGCGCTCCTACGTCGGCTGGGCCGGGGCGGAACCGGCCGGTACCGAACAGCTGTCCTGGCACATGACCTACGAGGTCCACGAAGGCGACCGCCTCATCAGCCGTGACGAGGTCCACTACGACTGGTGGACGGTCAACGAACAGACCCTGCGCGCCGAAGCCACACCGCACGGCCTGAGCGTCGTCCCGCACGGCCCGCCCGAAGCAGGCCTGTTCAAGGCCCTCCGAGAAGAGAAGTAGAGATGTCCACCTCCACGAGCACGCCTACCGGCGCATCCGCCACCACACCCGCTGACGCGCCCGCACTCCCGGTGACCGTACTCTCCGGTTTCCTGGGTGCGGGCAAGACCACCCTGCTCAACCACCTGCTGCACCGCCTGGACGGCCTGCGGGTGGCGGTGATCGTCAACGACATGAGCGAGATCAACATCGACGCCGACCTGGTCAGGGGTGAAGGCCACCTGACCCGGACCGACGAGCGCCTGGTGGAGATGACCAACGGATGCATCTGCTGCACCCTGCGCGACGACCTGCTGGAGGAGGTCGCCGAGCTCGCCCGCCAGGGCCGCTTCGACCACCTGATCATCGAGTCCAGCGGCATCTCCGAACCCATGCCCGTCGCGGCCACCTTCGCCGTCCCGGACGCGGACGGGAACCCCCTGCTCCAGGGGGCGCGTCTGGACACCATGGTCTCGGTGGTCGACGCCGCCGGGTTCCTGAGCGAGCTCGGCGCCGGGGACGACCTGGTCGAACGCGGCCTGGACGCCTACGAGGACGACGAACGCACCGTCAGCGACCTGCTGGTCGACCAAGTGGAGTTCGCCGACCTCATCCTGGTCAACAAGATCGATCTGGTCACGCCGGAGCAGGCCGACCACGTGGAGGCCGCCGTGCGCCGCCTCAACCCCCTGGCGCGCGTCCTGCGGATCGAACACGGTCGGGTGGACCCGGTCGAACTCGTCGGCGCCGACCGCTTCGATCTGGAGCGGGCCTCGCGCGCGCCCGGGTGGGTGAACGAGCTCAACGGCGACCACGTGCCCGAGACCGAGGAGTACGGGATCTCCAGCCTGGTGTTCCGGGCGGAACGCCCCTTCCACCCGCAGCGGCTCTGGGACCTGCTCTCCTCGGGTTTCGAAAAGAGTGACTTCGGCACGATCCTGCGCACCAAGGGGTTCTTCTGGCTGGCCACCCGGCCGAGGATGACCGGCCTGTGGTCCCAGGCCGGACCGGTGGCGCGGTTCGAACCCGCCGGAGTCTGGGACCCCGCCGACGGCCTCGCCCTCGGCTACTCCCCCGAGGACCTCGAAGGCAGCGAGACCGTGGAACCCCGGCAGGAACTGGTGTTCATCGGCACGGAACTGCGCCATGAGGCGCTGAAGTCGGCACTGGACTCCTGTCTGCTGACCGACGACGAGTTCCACACCCCCTGGGAACATCTGGCCGACCCCTTCCCCGAGTGGGACGTGCGGGGCATGCACGCCCACCACCAGCACGCCTGACCTGCCACCTCGGCCGCCGTACCCGGGCTTCCACCGGAGGCACCGGTACGGCGGGCCCGGTGACAAGGCGGCCCTCGATGCCGACCGACGACCGGTTGCAGGATTGAAGTTACGCGCATAATGTAAATCGCATGATGAAAACAGTTTTCATTTTCACTCTAGCCTCCCCCTGACTCGCAGGGCGGGCTGACCGTGGACAGCAGAGCCAGATCAACCGGTCGCCAAGGAGGGGGCTTAACCCCGGATGTTGGACACGGGGGTGGTTGATTACGCCGCGATCGCCATCGTAGACGCTCTGGAGGCCTCGAAGTCGTTCGGAGACACATTCCCGCAGTGTGAGTGACGACGACGGGTGTTGTAGCGGTGGGCCCACCGGAACACCGTGCGCCGCAACACCGCCTCGTTTGCGTACACGGCCTCCCCGGCGAGGGTCTCGCGTTTGAGCGTGGCGTTGAAGCTCTCCGCGGCTGCGTTGTCCGCGCTCAACCCGATCGCCCCCATCGACTGGACCACCCCCGGCTCAGCACACACCTGCCGGTAGGCCCTGGAGGTGTAGACCGACCCGTGGTCGGAGTGGAACACCGCCCCGTCCAGGCTCCCTCTCTCGCGGGAGGCCGCCCGCAGAGCGTCGATGACCAGGTCAGTACGCATATGGTCGGCCAGCGCCCACCCGGCGAGCTTGCGTGAGCACAGGTCGATGACCGTGGCCAGGTAGAGGTTGCGCCCGTCCGCGAGTGGCAGGTAGGTGATGTCCCCGACGTGCTTCTCGCCGATGTTGTGGGCGGTGAAGTCTCGGCCCAGCAGGTCGGGGTGCTTGCGCTCGGACTGGTCGGAGGTGGTGGTGCGCACCCGTCGGCGAAGCCGGATCCCGGCCAGGTCGTGCTCGGGCATCAGGCGGGCGACCTTCTTGTGGTTGATCCGTGCATCCTCGGCTGCTCCCTCGTTGAGGTCGGCGGTGATCCTGGGCGCCCCGTAGGCGGCATCGCCGCCTTGGTCGGGGTCCTGCAGGGTGCGGATCCGCTCGGCTGGGGCCAGGTCCGCCACCCGGCGGGCCGCCCGGGCGGGTGTGGCCTTGAGCCAGGCGTAGAAGGAGGATCGGGCCAGGCCGATGACCTCGCACAACCGCTTCACCTCGAAGGTGTGTCGGTGGTCGGCGACGAACTGGAAGCGGTTCACCAGTTCGTCTCCCCGGCGAAATACTTGGCCGCCTGGCGCAGGATGTCGCGTTCGGTCTCGAGCTTTTGGCGTTCGGCCTGTTCGGCGGCCAGGGCGGCCTCCAGACGGGCGATCCTGGCTGAGGCACTCTCGCTCTTGGCTGGGGCGCCTGGGGCGTGGCGGGTGCTGGGCGTAGACCCAGTTCTGCAGGGTGCCCCGGGAGATGCCCAGGTCTGAAGCGATCGCCTTGAAGGTGGCGCCCGGGGTGTGCAGGTAGAGGTCGACCGCCTGTCGGCGGAACTCCTCGGAGTAGGTCTTGCGGGCCATGCCCTGATTCTCGCTTCCTCCCGACACCTGTCGGGTTCAGCGTGTCCAAGATCCGGGGTTAAGCCCCGAGCGCCCTGGGCAGCTGTCAGAGAGCTGTTGTCCCCCGTGCGCTGGCCCCTTCGCTCCGCCGTCGCGGCTCAGGCCGTCGCCTCCGCACTCCTGCTGTCCCCCGTGGTCACCGGAGCGGTCCTGGCACGGCTGCTGCTGGATGGCATGTCCTGAGTTTGGTGGAGCCGTGTTTCTGGATTCTCAGGCCACGGTGCTCGATTTCTTGTTCTCAAACTCTACGGGTGCCAGCCAGCCGATCGCCGAGTGCCGGCGTTGACGGTTGTGGAAGATCTCCAGGTACTCAAAGATCGCGTTGGCCAACTCCATCCGGGTCCGCCACCTGCGCCGATCCAAGAGTTCGACCTGCATGCGCCCCCACTCCGACATCCCCAGCCCGATGACCAGCGATAACCTCCCGTAACCGGCTCCCACGCAGCACCCGCGCCCTGGGCGAACGAGCCGCTGCCGAGCTGAAGCAGCGCTGGCGGGCACTGAAGCACGTCACGCTGAGCCCGAGCAGGATCGGAGACATCGCTCAAGCAGCCCTGGTCCTCAACAACGCATGGAAATAGAAATCACTGAGAAAACCTCAATGAGCCTCCCGAGACCGCCTGAGCCTTCAGCAGTACACCTGAACAGTTACACCAAGTTAGTAAAAAGAGAAAAGCAGAACAAGAAATAGGGACACATAGAACCCAAGGCAGACCAGCATGACAACCAAGTCTAGCCTCACCTGCCTCCTCAATACCGGAGAAGTACTGGACCGCCCAGCCCCCCACCTCTCAATCTCCCTCTTGATATCCCGAAAAGCTTTTTCGTGCCCCCTGTAACCATTCATGGCACCCAGTGCAGATGAGGAAAATCCCGATGAGTTCACCCTCTGCCCCGAGTTCAGCAGAAAAAACAAGCCATCATCCGCGAAAACCGAATCAATATCTGAAAAGGGAATGACGGTATCGACAAACACGCCCCGCACAATAAAGCAACCCTCTTCGACGTCGATCTGGCAACAGGAGACCAACTTGTAAAAAATCCAGGAAGCAAGCGCAGAAATACCGGCAATACTAGCAATCTGCGCGATCGGCCCCCCGTGACCAGCCAGCATGAGCTGAATCCAGATCGAAAGGGCGGCGCATACCAAACCCATCAAGGCAAGTGCAGCCGCCGATGGGACGTTCCGGATACTTTTCATTTCTCTAACCATAACCCACTACATACAATCTGCCGCTTGACTTCGCGAATTAGCGTTGCACGGACGCGGCCCGAGAACCTCTTTCGTAGTAGTCCCCCAGATCCACAAGTACAGCCAGGTTGCGAAGTTAACACCGACACCCCAGGCCGTGTTTTTCCAATCGATATCCCCAATCGGCCGCCACCGATTCCCCGGCGCATGGCGTTCCATATGCCTGAAGGTCGGCCCCTTGAACAGATGCTTGCCTCCGCGAACCAGAGTGCCAACAACCGCGAACCCCAGCAAAATTGCAATCATATCAATGAAGAAATAGTGGGGATTTCTGATTTCTCCATACACATGGATTTCCACCGCCATGTTAATAAAAATCGATATCAGACCGAATCCGACGCAGAACACGAACGCTGCCGTCGAACAGATAATTGCTCCGATAATGGTAGTGAGCACCATGGTGATGGTTGGCCAATCCCATGAAGTCATGGGTGGCACCGCAAGAAATCCAGGCTGCCCGTCATGACTGGCCACCCCCAGAGCCACTTCTTCTGGGTCGACGTAGTCGATCTCAACGTACGGCGGAGGCGGAGGCGGGGCCGCTGGGCCGCGGTGCCCTGCCGAGACACCCCAACCGCCCCAGCCTCCACCCGAGCCACCGCTCCAACCTCCGCCACCACTCCAGCCACCTCCACCGCCGCTCCAGCCACCTCCGCCACCAGAACCGCCGCCCCCGCGATTCGGCGAAAAGTTGGAGAGCCCGCTTTTCAAGCTACCCTTACTCTTGCCCTTACCCTTGCCAATATTCGGGTTACCGAGGTTACTCAGGAAACCCGGGCTTGGCTTGCAGGCACAAGGGTTCGGCTTGAGCCCATCCGCATCAACATAACTGGCTGGATTGTTCTTGGCGTAGGAGTACCCGTGCATGTGTTGGGAGTCAGTTTCTCCCATCAGCGGATCCACTGAGATGAACCGCCCCAGGGATTCATCGTATGCACGAGCGCCCAGTTGTGTCAGACCCGTGGACGCGTCGATGGTGCCGTTGACGAACCCGCGCTCGCCACCCCAGGACGCTGTGGTCCCGCGCTCTTCGCCGAAGACTGTCATCCTGCGCTGGACCGTGTTTCCTGAAGCGGCGTCCACGAGAATCTGCCCGGTTCCGTGGTGATCGGAGAACATCCAGGAGAGGGTTCCGTCGTTCTCGCGGATCGCTACGGTCTCACCGGCGTGCGTGTAGTAGCGGGTCGCCTCTTCCCTACCCTCCGACGCGTCCCAGGTGACCTCCATCGCCGGTAGGTAGAGCGTCGTGCCCTCGTCGTTCCTACGCAGCAAGCGTTCGCCCCGGGCGTCGTAGAGATACTCGGTCTCCTTCGTGCCTTCGGTGACCTTGCTCAGCTCACCTTCAGGGCCCCACTCCAGGTTCTGGATCTGACCAGCGAGATTACGGGTGGTCGTGTTACCCGCCTCGTCGTAGGAGTAGGTGTAGGACATGTTCCCTGACACACCGCTCTGTCGTACTTCGGCGATGCCGTGATCCGGCCCTTGCCCGTCTTCTGGAGTGGAGTAGGAACGCTCAACCTGCCCGGCGGGAGTGTGATAGGTCTCCTGGACACGGTTACCAATCTCGTCGTAGGTGTACTCGTGCCAGTAGGGGGCCGCCCCACCGAGTTCGGTGATGACTGGTTCCCCGGAGCAAGCTTCCGCACCGGTGGTGTTCGGGGTCCAAACCTGGGTCATGCGGCGCAGGTAGTCGTATTCGAAGCACTGCACATCCGGAGCGATCGACGCGTCGGTGGGCTCGTCCGCGAAGCGCAGCATGTTGCCCGCGTCGTCGAAGTCATACCACTGGGTCGACAGAGAACCCTCACCCGTGCTGTGCACAAGGCTGGTCATGTTCAGCCGGTTGGTCTTCTCGTCGTAGTCCTTGGTCACCCAGGTCTTCGCGGACCCCAGCGGGCGTCGACCGAACTCGATCTGGACCAGGTTTCCCACCTTGGAGTAGATCGTCTCGCTGACCATCCTGTCGCGGCCCACGAGCGTTGAGGGGTTTCCGAGCTTGTCGTAACCGAAGGAGAGCGCTTCCGCGGGAAGGTTCCCGGCAGCTGGCAGACTCATCCCGTCGACACTACCGTCCGGGTTGTAGAGCGTGGTGAACTGGTAGCTTCCCGCGAGCTCACCTTCCACCCCGGGGATATGGATTCTCTGCGTCAGGGGCTGGTTGAGCTTGTTGTAGCTCATCACCTCGGTGGCATAGGGCTGGGCATTCTCATAGCGAATGGCTTTGCTGAGCTGACCGACGGCAACGGTGTCATAGATCCATTCAGCTCGCAGTTCACCCTGGTCATCGTCTTGACGCAGTTCTGTTCGACGGCCCAGTTCGTCGTAGGTGATGTGGAGCGCCTCACCGCGTGCGTCCGTGGTCAGGACCGGTCGGTCCAGCTCGTCATAGCTCGTGGTGCTCTTGCCAGCGTCGGGGTCGTCCGCCTCGATCTGGCGCCCGAGAAGGTCGTAGGCGTAGGCCCAGGAGCTGCCGCCCGGGTCAGTCAACGTCTCCAGCTGTCCGCGAGGTGTGTACGTGTACAGGATGGAGTCGTAGTCGCCCTCGGGCTCGCAGGGCCCCGGAGTTCTCGCGGTTTGTCGGGGAAGTAACGAACGCCGGATCTACACCGCCTGTGAGGACATAACCGGGTTCTGACATGCAAAAACGGGCACGGGCCTGAAGGATCATGGAGTTGTCGAGACACCACTATCCGCAAGGCTCCGCACCCGCTGTGTCATCATCTCGCTCCCAAGGCGTTCTCACAACCGATCCCGCCGAACCGCTCACCCCGGACCTGATGGACCACCTGGCCACCATCGACGACCCCCGCCACCCACGCGGCCGCCGCTACCCCCTGACCGCCTTGCTCGCCCTGAGCGTGTGCGCTCTGACCACCACCGGCCACAACACCACCACAGCCATCACCGAATGGGCTCACAACGCACCCCCACCCATCCTCCTGCGCCTGGGGCTTCCCGTCTGCCCTTTCACAGGGCGGATTCACATCCCCGACGAGCGCACCCTGCGCGAGGTGCTCGCCCGCCTGGACCCCGCCCAACTCGCCCGGGCCGGCCTGGCCACCCTGGACACCCGCACCGGCCCACCACCCACACCCCACAGTGCGGCCCGCACCCCCGGCGGGGCACCCGAACGCGAACACCGCCGGTCCCACCGCACCCGCCAATGCCAGATGCCACCCCCACGGCTACGCCACACCGCCTACGCCGTGGACGGCAAGACCCAGCGCGGCGCCCGACCGCGCAAGGGCCGCGCTTCGATCTCGATGTCCTTGCACGCCGCCCGCCACCACGACGCCGCCGTGGCCGCCTGCACCCAGCTGGGCAACAAGAAGGGTGAGACCAGCGCCTTCACCGCCCTGCTCGACCAACTCCACGACACCGAGCTCCTGGGCGCGATCATCACCGCCGATGCCCTGCACACCGTGGCCGACCACGCCACCTACCTCCTTGAGCGCGGCGCCCACTACCTGATCTATGTCAAGGGCAACCGGCCCAGGCTGCACTCCCAGCTGTCCACTCTGCCCTGGTCACAGATACCGGTGGCCCACAGTCAGGGCCCCACCCACGCCCACGGACGCGAAGAACACCGGTCGGTGAAGGTCACCGCCGTGACGGGCCTGGCCTTTCCCGGGGCCCGACAGGTGGTGCGCATCGAGCGCCACCGCCGCGAGCACGGCAAGGCCCAGGGCAGCCGCGAGGTGGTCTTCGCCGTCACCGACCTGGACGCCCACCAGGTCTCGCCCGCGGAACTGGCGGCCCACGCTCGCGGTCATTGGACGGTGGAGAACCGGGTGCACTACGTGCGGGACGTGACCTTCAACGAAGACGCCCGGCGCACCCGCACCGGGGCGGCCCCGGTCGTGTTGGGTTGCTTGACCGACATCGTCCGCCAGGCGCTGAGCGCCGCGGGGTGGAAGAACACACAGTCCGGGCGCAGAGCCCACACAGGCAAGGACAAAGTCCTCGACCTACACGGCATCAGACGAACTCGGCCTGTATGGATCTAAACCGCGAGAACTCCGGGGCCCTGCTCGGGCTCGGGGCCGTGGTGATCCCTGCGTTCGACCAGTCTCCCTCGGGCGTCGGTGATGCTGGTGCTACCAACCCCTCCCTCGGGCTCGGTCACCAGTGTCCTGTCACCTTGGTGTTCGATGCTGGTGCTCCACTGTTCGACCCCGCGGGACATCGAGACGATATCGGTGGCCCGTCCGGAACCGTCGAAGTGTGTGCGGGCCCAGCGTGGGATCTCGTCGTGGTTGTTGACCACGAAGAGCACCTGGCCTGGTTCTTGCTCGTTGAAGTACGGTTCACGCTCGATCACCGCGTTGCCACGGGAATCGTAGAACACGTCCGTCAGCACACGACCGCCGCCGGGCGCGGGATTCTGTGTCTGGCGTTCACGCAGAAAGCCGTCGAGGATCTGGATCCCGGTGACGTAGTCTCCATCCGGCCCCAGGACGCGACTCACCACACTGCTGGGCGCGTTCTTGGTGATGTTGTATTCGAAGCTCATGGACGGTGACATGCTGGCGGCGCCGGTGCGGTCAGCGAGCCACACGTCGGTTATGCGCCCCAGGGAGTCATAGGCGACCTCCGTCTTGTTGCCTTCCGCATCGATGATGGCGAGCGGCTTGGACCGGTGGTCCATGCTTATGGTCTGCTCGTGGCCCAGGGGGTTCGTGGTCACGACGCTCTTGGGGGCACCACCTGCCACTACGTCCGAGTATTCGATCGTCGTGGTGTGGCCCTGCGCGTCGGTGGTCTCGAGGGGACGGCCGAAGGAGTCGAAGGCCGATGTGGAAACCACCTGGTATTCGCTGGTTTCCCCCTCGTGCTCGGCCAGTCGTTCGGTCTGGCTCACCAACCCGCGGGTGGGCGCCTGACCGTAGTTCTTGCCGTCGTAGACGAACCTGGTGTCGGCGATCGTGCCCTCAGCCACTGAAGTTTGTTCACCGCATGCGACCGCCACTGTGCGGGTCCGAGCGACCAGGTCTAGTAGGTGCAGCCCTGTGTTGCGCGCGAACGTGGTGGTGGTGCACTGGTCATCGGTGTCGTCGGTGACATCGCCCTGGTCGTGGACAGAGGTGACCATCCCGAACTCGTCGAAAGTGTTGACGGTGCGGGTTTGGCGGAAGGAGCCGTCTTGGAGTGCGGTGTAGGCGTCGGTCTGCTTGGTGCTCAGCATGTGGGCTTCGACCGTGCCCCAGCTGAAAGTGCGCTCCGCGGTCTTGCGCTTCCACGGGGTGGTGATGGCCTTGGAGACCACTTCGCCGTCTACACCATCGCGAGCGATGACTTCACGGGTCTGGCCGTTGAAGACCTCGTCATCCGTGACGCTCGTGCCGGTGGAGTCGCTCACGCTCACCGAACGTTTCCCTGAGAGCAGGTGATCGCCGTCCATGCCCTGGTAGAACAGGTACTCGGTTTCGGTTCTGACCTCGTCCGGGTGGCCCTTGCGTACGATGACCCTGTCGAAGCCGCGCCACTGGGACCAGGTGCGTCGGTCCTCTCTGACGAATCCGTCGGCGTCCATGTAGCGCCAGGCTCCATCGCCTACGTAGTCGTAGCTGGTGATCACATCGGGCTGCCCGCCGACCAGGTCGACCTCGACCAATTCGGTGACTACGTACTTGGCGAACCAGTCGGTGATGTCGTCGGCGCCGCCTCGGTGGGTGCGGATGACAGGAAAGCAGGCTTCGGTGTTGGTGTGGGCGGCCGGCAGGCTTGCGGGGTCGCAGGCGGGTTCGGCGTAGGAGATGTCGACTTGTCCGCCGGTCTCGGTGTAGACGGCGGTGATGCGCCATTTGTTCATCGGCGCCAGGCCGTCGGTGGTGGAGTCGATGCGGTTGGGCATGGGGGTGCCAGCGAAGGTGACTGCTGGCATGGACTCGGTCCCGTCTCCGGTGTGTCCGGTGTGGGTGATGGAGTCCAGCCACAGGGCCGGGTCGGTGCCGTCTCCGGGTGCGGGGAAGGAGTGCTTCAGCTCCCAGCTGTCCACGGTGACGTAGCCGTCGCCGTCGTGGAGCTGGGTGGTGATCTTGTTCAGTTTCTTGGTGGTCCAGAACGTCGCGTTGTGCTGACCCGCACAGTCGTCGTCACATTCTTGGTCCAAGGGGGTGTCGGGCCAGTACTTGGCGTTGGATTCCTTGCGGTCTGCCGCCTTGCAGCCGAAGTCTTCATCGACGCATCGTTCACCCACGGAGTAGACGACCTGGGCCGGGGCGGTGGCCTGCGCGTTATTGTCACGCAGTCCGTAGGCGGTGCGCTTGAGGTAACCGCCGCGGTCATACTCAACGGGATCGGAGCTGAAGTTGAGGCCGTAGTTGTTGTTCTCGGCCTGGTAGTAGTGAGCCAGAGCATTGCCGTGCAGGTCAACGACGTAGTCCAGATTCCAGCGCCAGGCCTGGTCGCACCAGGCGTCGTCCAGGTTGGACTTGTGGCAGGGTTCACCGGAGTCGTTGCCAAAAACCGGGACGGTCCAGGCCGAGTTGGTCTCCTCGTCTCCCGAGGAATGGCCGGGTAGGCGGTTGAGGCCGAAGTAGTACTGGGTACCGTCGGTCGTGGTGACCTTCCAGTGCTCACCGTCGTTGTCGCCGTTGGTGGCCCCAGTCAGGCGTTCAATCTTGGAGCCATCATCGTTCTTGGGCACCCAGTCCCCGTCGACATAGAGCAGCTCGGTGGCACGCCCACCCAGGTTCAGGGTGGCGTTGTGCCGGGACCAGCACAGGTCGGGGATCTGGTCGCCATCGTCCTGACAGAGTTTGTACTGGCGCTCGATGTAACCGGGGTGGTAGTCGAACCCCTCGCCGATCCAGGAAGTTTGGTTGTTGGTGTCCGAGGTACGGCCGTCCACCGACTGGGAGGAGTATCCGAGACTGATCTGGGGTTGGAGACCACCCGCGACCTGGGGCGTTTCCATGGGGTAACTCCAGGAGAAGTCACCGGTTTGGACCCCGATGTTCCAAGTGGAGGACGAGTTCAAGGGGGTGGCGCCGTAGTCGCCGGTTCCTTCTTCGCCAGACCCCGAGGCTACGGCGGCCAGGAGGGTTCCGCCTGTGGTGGCTGGTGCCAGCGCTGTGAGCGTCTGGGCGCCGGGGTCGTTGTGCGCGTCCAGCTCGTGGGTGCTCCAGCAGCCCGTGCTCTCTGGGTCTTCGCACTCGGTGAGCGCAACCAATTGCAGCCGGGACCCGTAGTCCGCGCCATAGGCGGAAGCGAAACCCGAGTAGTCGACCTCGACACGTACCGGCCCCGACTCCTCGACCTCGT
This sequence comes from Nocardiopsis exhalans, assembly GCF_024134545.1. Lineage (GTDB taxonomy): Bacteria > Actinomycetota > Actinomycetes > Streptosporangiales > Streptosporangiaceae > Nocardiopsis > Nocardiopsis exhalans. The sequence goes on along the minus strand of NZ_CP099837.1, from coordinate 3,246,818 downwards.
CCAGACGCGTCACACGCAGGGCCAGACCGGACAGACCCAACTCGGTGGCCGCGGCACGATCCAGAACCTCGACCTGAGCCGAGGTTACCGGTCCTGCTGGTTGGTCCTCTGCCTCGCTCGACTCAGGTTCGGGCTCTTCCGCCTCATCCTCGGGCAGGGGGGTTATCTCCGGCTCAGGCTGGGGCGATGGCCTCTCTACCTCCGGCTCAGAGTTCTCCTCACCGGTGCTTTCCTGTTCCGGCTGAGGTATCTCGCTCTCGGGCTCAGCTGGCGCACGGCGCTCGCTGGCCACGTCATCCGGTTCTGCCACATCGGGCAGGGGCGATACCCACTGCTCGAATTCCTCACCGCTGACACCCTCTACAAGGACAGGGCCGCCCTCGCCGGCCGCACTCAGGGCATGGGATTCCGCTGCTTCGCCGAAGACGACCGTTTCAGCCTCGGGCCAAGCTGGCTGGTCCAAGGTGCTGACTGCGGCGTCAGCCACCGCACTGTCCGTGGAAATCGCAGCCTGGACCGCGTCGCTACCCGCCACCGACTCCTCGAGGTTCACATCCGGGCGATCGTTATAGGACAACGCCGAAGCTGGAACTGTCGATGCCAAACCGGCCACCATGACAACCGCTAAGAAGGAGGTGAATGGCTTTTTTCTGCGCCTCGTCGCGGAATTTCGGGGGATGTCAGACACAGGGAATCCTCACGTCAAGCGAAGAGCTCGTGGCCAGCCAGCGCTATGTGACCGGAAAGGAAGGTGGTTTTGAGGGCTAGTTTTCCGGGAGGAACCCCAGGCGGATCTGGGTGAGGTCGTCTTCGGAAATCACACCCTGGTACAGGTGAACGTCGCTGATGTCCCCGGCCCAGGGGTCGAAGAACTCCTTCTCGAACCGGGCCCCGCCGATGATCACCGGTCCGTTGGCGTGCCAGGCTTGGGGGACCTCGACTGGCTCCTGGGGTACACCGTCGACGAAGAGGGTGGCCTCCCCCAGGGTGTGGTCGTAGGTGGCTGCCAGGTGAGTCCACTTACCGAACTGCGGGCTGTGTTCGGACAGGGAGCGGTGCCATCCGCTTGCGCCTGTTCGGTCTTCGGGCGGCAGTTTCATCACCCAGCTGTTGTAGTCAAGCGTGTGCTGGTAGCTGAGGTAGAAGGCACTGTGGTCGGTGCCGTTCTGAGCCACCGCGGTGGAGTTGTGGCCGACCTCGTCCAACCGCACCCAGGCCGCCACGCTGTAGCTGCGATCGGTGCGTAGGGCGGGGCCGTTGGTGTGCAGGTGTTCTTCGGCTGTCACGTCCAGGCTGACGCCGGGGGCGAAGGTGACGTCGTTCATGGCCTGGTTCCAGGCGGTGAGGGGATCGGCCTCCAAAGTGGCGTCCAGGCCGTGATCGGAGGCATCAGCCGCGACCGTCCCCTCGGTCTCGTCCAACCTCCAACGCCCTTCCAAAGCGATGGGACGGTTGGCCAGCTCCCACACCTCGGAGCGGGCCTCTTCGGTTTCGATGAAGGGCTCGTCGAAGACGACGCGGTCCCACACTCGAACGTCGTCAATGGCGCCGGGCCAGAAGTCGTGGTAACTACCGCGGTACTTGGCGCCACCGATCACGAAGGGGCCCTCAGCGTTCCACGCAGTTTTCTGCACGTGAGTACCCTGCTTCACACCGTCGACATAGAGCGTGAGTTCTTCGTTCTCGGGGTCGTAGGTTCCAAGTAGGTGAGTCCACGCTCCCGTCTGGGCGGGTTCAGTGGACAGCACGCGTTCGGAGATAGCGGTGTCATCACCATCGTAGGGAGCTTGCTTGAAGATCCAGCGTCCGCCTTGGGTGTGCTGGTAGCCGAGGTAGAAACCGCTGTGCCGCTCTCCGTCCTGGCCAACCGCTGTGTAGGCCCGGCTCGGATCGGACTCGTCCAGCCGTACCCAGGCCGACACCGAGAACGCCTCATCAGTGTTGATGACCGGGCCCTGAGTACTCAGCCGCTCACCACCGGTGGTGTCCAGGCCAGCACCTTCCAGGCGGTAGGAATCCCCTGTCGGCGCCCCGACGCGCCCACGGGTCCAGCCGATGTCCCCTGAGGAGGTCGCGATCCGCCCCGAGTCCATCACGTCGGAGGCCGTACCGCCCTGGCCCTCGTCCAGAGGGAAGTAGGAGACCGGATCAGCTGGTGGTGCGACCGTGAAGGTGTACACCAGACCGCATTCGGAGGAGTTGCCGTAGGCGTCGGTGATACGCGCGTGGATGAGGTTGGGGCCGTCCCGGCGCGGAGTGATCGGCACCGTCACGGAGTCGCCGGGTTCATCGAGTTCGATCTCGGTGGCACATGTGGCGTCGTTGACGCTGTAGTGGTAGGAGGTGGCCTGCTCGACGCCGTTGTTGGCGAAGGTGAACTCCCCCGCGCGCCCCACCGACCCGTGGAGTTCGTCGCCGGCCGGGTAGTCGGTGGAGGTGACCTCGGGTCCGGTGTCGGGTTTGGTGGTGTCGATCTCGATGAAGCACCACGAGGACCACGGTCCCCAGTTGGAGCGGTCATGGCCGCGTACCCGGTAGGCGATGAGTTCGCGTTCGGGAAGACCTTGCGCCGTCACCGGCCGATAGCTTCCCCCTGACCATTTGCCCACGGTCACATAGGCCGAGTCCGCTGTTCCCAACCGCTCGTCCACCCCGGTGAGTTTCCACTCGAACTGGGACTTGACCTGCTGGCCCACCCAGTAGGAGTCCCGGTCCCGGATCTGGGCGTTGAACCTGACCGTGGTGTCGTTGATCAAACGAGGCTGGGTGCGGTCGGTCTGGCAAACCCCACCCAGCGAGTCGGAGATAGTGGAGGTGACCGGCTTCTCCGGCGGGTGGTTGTAGTGCACCACCAGCACCGGCGGCTTCTTCTTCACATCGAAGCGGCGCCAAGCGCTGATACCAGACTCGTCGCGTTCCTTGAGCCGCAGGTAGATGTGGGAAGCGTTGTTGTTGACCCCCCACCGGTAGGCGGTGGTCGCGTCGAACTCCACGCCGCTGGTCGAGGGGCAGGTCGCCCATCCGCCCCGCACGTTCTGGGTGTCCAGCACCCCGCCCTGAGTGGAGGGCTGGTTGTTCCAGGTGGTGTTGCGGTTGAACGCCGACACTCGCTGCAACTGGATGTAGGAGTTGCTGTTGCAGCTGTAAGCCCAGTCGACCTCGGTGCGCAAGGTGGCGGAATTGATGATGGTGTTCGGATGGTTGGTGCGCCCCATCACGGTGAACTGGAAGAACGCGCGCCGAGTCCATGTGCCAGTGGGATCGGAGTATCGCCCCACCGCCACTGGTTTGCCATCGGAGGGGTTGAAATAGGACTGGTTGGGATACGCCCGATCCACGTAGGCCCAGTTGGGGCGGCTCGCGCTCACCGACGGGTCGATGTAGACCGGGTACTCGGTGGCCTCGTCCGCCAGCATCGCCTGATCCGGAACCAAGCGGATCCGATCGACCTCCACCGAGGTGTCCACCAGCTCCATCCGGGCCCCGGTGGGCGCGGCGACCGTCGGGTCCTCACCCGAGGTTCGTTCTTCCTCCCCCGCGGAATCCCACATGGCCGGGGCCTGAGCGGAGAACACACTCTGGCTGCCGGCATCACCGGTCGCGTCGAGGTTGCCGTGCTCGTCGGCGCTCATGGTCACCCCGGTGGTGTCCAGAGGCAGTTGCAGCTCGGCCAGTTCGGGGAGTTGAGCGGCCTCAGGGGAGTGTACGACCAGGACCTGGGTGAAACCCTCCACCCCCGCGGTCAGAACCAGGTCCACGTCCGGCAGCACGTCAGGGTAGGTGGCCTGGTCCCCGTCCAGCGTCGGTTCCGGGAGCTGGTCGACCCATCCCAGGGAGACGCTGTTGGAGCCGATCCCGATACGGGCCATCTCCTCATTGCCACCGCCGGAGAAGGCGATGTCCATACCCGCCGCCTTGGGGCGTACCAGCCCATCCCCACTTTTGACCAGGTCGGTGTCCACATCCACCCAACCGCCCTCGGAGCGCACCCGTACCGGGATCGAGGAAACCTCTGCGGTCAGCGACCCATCCGGATTGGCGAAGTGCTGGGTCTTCTCATCGGTCAGCCCCGGAATCTCCACCGGCTCACCGGTCTGCTCGGCAAGGGCCAGGGCGTCGAACTCCTGTTGTTCCTCCGAAGAGGCGGGATCAGGCCCTTCGGGTTCCGCGATCGCAGGGTAGGCGTGCAGCAGGGAGAGCGCCAGAGCGGTAGCGGTCGAGACCGCCGACGCACGGGTCCAAGAGCGACGCATGAGAGTGCCGTTCATGTGAGGGGGATGTGCCGGGCCCCAGGAGCCGACCTCCTCCTAAGAACCGATCTGGACTTTATCCAGCACTTACATGACCACACAACCACCCAAAGTTTCGATCATTTAAGAATGGAACCGAGAACCACCTTTGACATGGAGCAACACCGAACTGACCGCATCCGGCCAGCTTTAGGCCCTCGACAAGAGCAATTTCGCCACCCCACTCCCACTTGGCAAGGCCCTCGACGGCCACCTCACCTGGCCATAGGCACCCCTAGCAAGGAGGCTATACAGAACACAGGAGACGAAAAAACCTCAAAATACTCGTCAAGTCAACGGATAATTCGACCCGCCCGTCTCTGCTCTGGTTCCGAACGGAACTCGGCACCAACAGGTCTCGTCGTCCGCCTCGGGACAGCACGACAGTGGGGCCCACACACATGGCTTTGACATCGCGCTTCAAGAGCACCGGAGAACGGCTCATGGACGCCATGCGCGAGCTGTACGCAAGCAGCCCCCTGTTCGCGGTCAAACCCGGCCCCGGCGGTGTGGTCGGTGTTTTCTCCCCCTACGTGGACGGTGACCTGGACGAGGAGATCAAGGCCGGGCTGATCATCCGCTTCGCCGAACCCCTGCTCTCCCCACCGGTAGGGTCCTGGCCGGACTCGAGTACGGATGCGATGTCCAGTTCTGGCGAGAGGGAGCCACACTCCTGGAACGCGACAACGCCGAGGAGATACTGAGCCGCCTGCGCGTGCAGGCGCCGCCCTGAGGGGTCCTGCAGTTTCCGGACAGGGTTTGAACCGCCATTTTCAAGCGGCCAGTCGCATCTCCTGATGTGCCGCATAAATCTCCGCGGGCGTGTTGTACCCCAGTGCGGAGTGGAGCCGCCTGTGATTATACCAGTGCTCGATATACCTGATGATGTCCCTGCGGGCTTGATTCCTAGTGGGATACACCACCCGATTGACGCGCTCGTTCTTGAGTGCCCCGAAGAACGACTCGGCCAGAGCGTTGTCGTAGCAGATTCCGGTTCGCCCAACCGAACGTCTGAACCCATGTCCAGCGAGGAACTGGCCGAACTCGAACGAGGTGTAGTTACTGCCGCGGTCTGAATGAAAGATGGCCCCTGCACCACCTTTCCGTTCCTCTGTGCGTTCTTCAATGCCTGGATGATCAGCGGAGTTCGGTAGTGGTCATCCATCGCGTATCCGATAACTTCCTTAGTGCAGCAGTCGATCACGGTCGCTAGGTACAGCCACCCTTCCCAGGTCGGAATGTAGGTGATGTCACCAACGAGTTTCACCCCGGGCCTTGGAGCGGTGAAATCGCGCTGGACCAGGTCGGGGATGTCGCCAACGTCATCGGCCTGGGTCAAGCACACCCGGGCCGGACGCGGCTGGCAGGCCTCCAGCTTCATCTGTCGCATGAGCAAGCGGACCAGCTCGGGGCCGGCCTGGACGCCCCAGCGTTGCAACTGGGCGTGGATGCGCCGGTAGCCGTAGGTCTCATCAGAGTCATCGAAAGCTTTCTTGATGAGAAGTCTGAGATGATCCCGGCGTTCAGCGGTCGCCGAATCTGAACGGTTTCGCCATTCGTAGTACCCCGACCTGGAAACGTTCAACCGTGAGCACATGAATCCGATGCTGTAGTCGTACTTCGCCGTGTTGTCGAACCGCATGGTCTCGACGAACTCGTACTTGTCCGTTACGGACGATCCTTGGCGAAGTACGCTGCTGGTCGGGTGGCCCGGGGGAATCTCACCCCCGGGCTCCCACAGATCCCGGCGTGACAGTCTCCCGTCACCGGGCTCTTATTGTTCTGATCGTCAGGTGACGCTGACCCATTTCCAGTGCGCGAAGAACGAGGGGTGTGATGCTGTGACCTGCCCCCAGCGCTTCGAGGCCTTCTTGTAGGTTCGCAGTCGCTTGTATTTCTTTCGGACCCAGCGCAGCAGGTAGAAGTTGATGCGCTGGAGAAGGGGATACAGTTCAGTGCGGTAGAACGCGCCGTAGTACTGCATCCATCCGCGAATGATGGGGTTGAGCCATCGCGCGAACTCGCCGAAGGTGTAGGTGACGTGCATATGGATCCGCCAGGAGCGGACTGCGGAGCTCATCTTCTTCAGGGCGTCCTTGCTGACTGCCGGCAGGAAGGATGTGAAAACCCTTCCGTGGCGATCTTGTGCCGGACGACGACGGAACGTGAAACCGAGGAAGGTGAACTCATCCGCCTCACTAATACGAGGATTTATTCCGCAGTACACGATTCGCGTCTTGGTCGGGTGTAGTTGCAGCCCGACCTCTTCCATTCTGTTCCCCAGCCTCGCCAAAACCTCCTTGGCTTGACGCTCGGATTGGCAGTGAATGACCGCATCATCCGCGTAGCGCTCGAACTGTACCTCCGGGAACTCCCGGGAGAGCCAGGCGTCGAACGCATAGTGCAAGAACAGATTGGCCAGCACGGGTGAGACCGCCGAACCCTGTGGGGTTCCACGGTCTCGGTCCTGCAAGGTGCCATCGGGTTTCTGTAGTGGAGCGGAAAGCCACCGCTTCACATACAACACAATCCATGCTGCATCAGTGTGGGCCTCAACCGCCTTGATGACAAGGTCCCATCGGACGCTGTCGAAGAACTTGGCGATGTCGAGATCGACAACCCATTTCTTCTTCCAGCACCGCTGTCGGCATACCGCCACCGCGTCCAGGGCCGAGCGTCCCGGCCGGTAGCCGAAGGAGTCGGGATGGAACACCGGTTCCACCCGTTTCTCCAGATGGGCAGCCACCACCGTTTGCGCGATCCGGTCCGCGACCGTCGGCACACCAAGCAAACGGACCCCGTCGTCATGCGCCTTCGGGATCTCCACACCTTTGACCGGAGGCGGGAAGTAGCTGCCTGAGGACATCCGGTTCCAAATCTTGTAGAGATTCCCCTTGAGATCCTTCTCGAAGTCCTCGATCGTGCAGCCGTCCACCCCCGGAGCACCCTGATTCCCTTTCACCTTCAGGTATGCCTCCCAGACTTCTCCTTTCGAAATATCAAACGGTTTACCCGACGACTTCAGCTCGCCCACGCAGCTCCTCCCGAGACCAGCCCGGTTGACCAGACAAACGAACCACAAACAATCCGGCCCCTTCGCTCCACTCCCACCGCGCCAAGCAGGAGCTTCTTCGCTACTACGGACCGGTCCGTCAACACATCCCGCATCGGTACTCAGCCTCTTACGGGTTCACCGCTTGAGGTTCTCCCTTACGCGGCCTCGTCCAATTCGGGTACGGCCGCAGCATCGGGACGTGCCTTCCCACGTTCCGCACGGGACCGGCAGTCCGGGCTCACGTCGCCTCCACGCCGGGCACCGCCTGGCCAATAAGCGGGTTGCCGCCAGGCTCATCCCGGGGCAAAAAGTAACCCCCGGTTTTGATGCCGCTTAATCCTTAACGACGCGTCAACAGCGTCCCCTCTGCGAGGGATTTGCGCTCCGTCTTCCCGGACCCCACCTGACATCTCTAGGATGCCTTTTCCACATCGCTCACCACGGTCGCGTCACCGCTTCCGCAGCATGTGGCGGTTTGAAGCCTCCCCGCAGGGCGGCTTCGAAGGGCCAATCCTTCATCTCCCGTGCAGCACCGCGTTCAACCGCTTATCTACCTCAAGCGGCCTCCCGCGTTCGTGGCACACCTTTTTTTAGGAACTCAATCTCCTTGGCCTGTTCGCGGTTAATCCGCTCGAGTTCCCTGAGGCGTGCGCGTTCGTTGATGTCGAGCCCGGGCTCGCTTGATGGATTCTCTTCCCGGTGACTCTTTACCCACAGGCGCAGGGTCTCGGAGTGAACTCCGATGTCCTCTGCAACTTTCTTGACCGGGAGACCACTCTCGATCACCATTTTCACTGCTTCTTCGCGAAACTCTGGTGAGTACTTACTTTTCCTGCCCACGTTTCCCCTCGTTTCCTTACGGGACCATTGTATTGGGTCCCTGTCCGGAAACCTCGGGGCACCTCACCCCACGTGCTGGCCGACTCCCTGGTGACCCAGGGCTCCGGCAAAGTCGGGTTGTAGGGATGTGACCTGCGTCTTCGTAGGGCGAACAAGCAGAAGCGGGCGTGTCCGACCCGGTTGGATGGAAGTTCTTCACGCTTTCGCCCAACCGAGGAACACGCCCGCGAATGTCATCGTCTCACCCCGGCGAGCTCATCGTCGAGCCCGTCTCCCGCCAGGATCACCTGATCCAGGTCCTTCAAGGTGTGCCCGACCCACGCAAACCCCGCGGACGACGCCACACCCTGGCCGCGCTGATCGCCGTGGCCGTCTGCGCGACCCTGGCCGGAGCCAAAGGGTTCACCGCGATCGGCCAGTGGGCCGCCGAGACCACCACCCACACCCTCACCGCCCTGGGCATGCTCCGGGGAGCCGCCGACGAGGCGACCTTTCGCCGCACCTTCGCCCGCTTGGACGCCGACCTGCTCGATCAGGTGCTGGGCGCTTGGGCCGCCACCCGCCTGATGGTGGTCAACGGGCTGCGGGTCATCTCCTTGGACGGCAAGACCCTGCGCGGTGCCCGTACCGGAACCGAACGGGCACCGCACCTGGTCGCCGCCTTGTGCGGCACCACCACCCTGGGCCAGGTCGCGGTGGACGCCAAAAGCAACGAGATTCCCGCCGTGCGGGACCTGCTCGGCCTCCTGGACATCGACGGAGCGGTCGTCACCCTTGACGCGATGCACACCCAGACCGACACCGCTACCACCATCCGGACCGGGGGCGCCCACTACGTCTTCACAGTCAAGGCCAACAACAAAAACCTGTACGCCCAGCTCAAGAAGGTGCCGTGGAAGCACGTGCCCGTACACACCACACGCGATACCGGGCACGGCCGCAAAGAGACCCGCACCATCAAGACCGCCCAGGTCCCGGCATGGGTCACCTTCGAAGGCGCCGCTCAGATCGCCCAGCTACGCCGCACCACCTGGCGCAAGAAGTCCAAGGGCTCACCCAAACGCAAGAGCGTGGAGGTCGTCTACCTGATCACCTCGGCCGACCACCGCGTTGCTCCTGCGTTGGTGCTGTCCGGGTGGGTGCGCCAGCACTGGGGGATCGAGAACAAGCTCCATCACGTGCGGGATGTGACCTACGACGAGGACCGCTCCCAAGTGCGCACGGGCAGCGCTCCCCAGGTCATGGCGACCCTGCGCAACACCGCGATCGGACTGCTGCGAGCAGCCGGGTTCGACAACATCGCCCAGGCCAACCGTCACATGATCCGCGACGAGGCTCGCCCACTCAGACTCCTACAGACCTGACTTTGCCGGAGCCCTGCCTGGTGACCCCACCACCAACAAGGTCGCGGACGTGCTGCCCACCGCCCAGAGCAAACCCGCCACATGGACGGTCCGCACCCGCAGATCCGCCAGGTCGCGCTAGAGCTGGAGGAGCGCTACCAACAGGAACTGGACCGCACCGCCCACAGCCGGTTCCGTTCCCTGAGCGACGTGGCCGTGGTCGCGACCCTGCACCACCACTACGCACTGTTCACCGGGCGTGCCATCCCGGCGAGTACCGGATGCGCTACGTCAACATCGGGGCTCCGGACGCGACCGATCGGCTCGCGGCAGTGGAGGTGAGCGAGGAAGTGGACTTCCTGTGCCTCAACGACGTCGACACCCCGCCCGAACGCCAGGAAGCAGTGACCGCCATGATCCACACCTTCCTGGAGTCCCGGTTCCCCTTCCCCTCCTGCTCTGAAAAGACCACCTGACAGGTCAATCCCAGAACCCATCGGACGCACGCCCGGGCATGTGTGCTCCGTTTGTGCTCCGCAGTTTTGGACCGGGGCGGCACCGGGCGGTACCCCTTGACACGAAACGACAGCAGCGTTCCGATGGAATCGGACGAACCGGGACCCTGCGGCACGTACGGGCACGAAAAAATCGGACTTCTAATCTGATGCTTCTCGGAAGCTCAAGGAAGCTTCTGAGCTGGCTGCGCGAAGGTTCCAGCCAGCAGAGTCACAAGATCGCGTCGAATCCAATGTTGCTTTTGCGCTCGGTTTCTATTGACGCTCAGCTAGCGCAGAGGAAAACTTTTTTGGGGTGCCCTCCCACGCCCGAAGTCCGCATTCCTTCACCAACCTCCCCCAACGTTCCTCACAGTAGAAGCACTCAGTGATCTGTGCCCCCATTGGCAGCTTTCCAGTCTCCCGTTCTCGCTCCAGCGCCCACTCCCAAGCTCGGGCCTGAAAGGGTGTCAAGGCCTTCCCGTTTCCCATTCCACCCATGTCGTTCACGACCTGGAAGTCGGAAGCTTCTGCCACTTCAGAGGCGGTTCTCGCCTGTACCCCCGACAAACTCTGCCCCTGTGGTCTCAGCGGGGTCCTGCTCATCATCTGCGGGCTCGGTGCGTACGCCCTGCGCCACGGCGCGGAACTCGCGCATGAGCAGCTCGTACGCACCGATCAGCGCGAACGACGGCCAGGCATGGATGATCCGCGACCACATCGTGGGGTCGGCGACCGCCACGTTCGCCACCAAGGACGCGGCCGAGCCGATGATCAACAGACCCCAAGGCAACACACCACCCTTGCGGCCCTGGCGAGCATCGCTCAGCAGGGTCATGGAGGCACCCACGATCATGCCGTCCACCGAGAGGGGGAACAGGGCCGCTCTCCACGGGGGTTCGCCGTGGCGCAGGGCGAGTTCGTACATGTGGGAGTAGAACACCACCGCGGCGATACCCGCGAGCATCCGCAAAGCGGCGATGGTCACCGTTCGTGACCAACGGGAGGGTTCCATTTCGGGGCTCCGTTCTCGTGACGAGACCGGGAACGTCGGGTGGTCAAGAGCCATGGAGCGGGTGGTGGGGGACACCCGTCTCCCACCTCCCGGTGGGAGATTTTCGGGAGACGGGAATCTCCCAGAACCACTCCGAACAGCTTCGAACCGCGCCGAAACGCTCTCGGCGGAACCTTCCGACCGCGAAGACGAGTGAGTGCGGGACGCCCCGTCGCGATGCACTCGTGCCCGAGGATCACCGGGCCGCCGGGGCCCACGACGGCCCGCCCCCGATGCTGGGAACGCCTGCCACGCAGGACTTTCGGGGCATAGGGGACGGGTATCGGTGTTCGCCGGGTGCGGCGGGTCCGGTTTCCCTAGTCTCGCTCGGAAAGATCCCAAGGAGACTCGATGCCCGGCCCCCTGGAGCAACGCCTTTCACCCAACCCGTACCGGAACCTGGTCCTGCTCGCCCTGGTCACGCTTTCCGGCCACCGGAACTCCCCCGGTCTGCTGGAGGACGCGCACCGGCTGGTGACCGGGGCGCTTCCTCGCGGACGCCGCCACCCCCGCCCCCACGAGTACGTGCGGGTCCGCCGCCGGGTGCTGCGCCGCTCGCTCTTCCCCCGGAGCTGGCACCCGCGCGGTCAGGCGGGGATGCGGGTCTCCCCGGTGGACGGGACCGGAGGCGAGGTCCGCGCGCTGGAGGCTCTGGACGGTCTGGACTCCCCCGCCCGCGCGGCCTACGCCCTGATGCGGATGGAGTCCCTGGACGCCCAGGCCGCGACCGCACTGCTCGCCTCGGTGGGGGTGCGCGGGGCCGCCACCGCCGTGGAGCGGGCCCGGGAGGTTCCGGCCACCCTGCGCCTGCCCGACCCCACGGTGGTGCGGGTCAGCGGCCGGGGTTCGCTGATGCACCGCCGCGGCCTGGTCGCCGCGGCGGGTGTCCTGGTGCTGGCGGTGGCCGCCCTGGGGTTGACCGGGGCCGGTACCAGTGGCGGGACGGGCGTCACCACGTTCACCGCTCCCCCGCTCCGGCTGGCCGGTGCGGTGGCCCCGGATTCCTGGCGGGAGAGCTTCCGCCTGGACCTGACCGCCTGGCACCCGCGGGGCGAGGCGGTCGAGGACGATGCACTGGTCCGGCGATCCCTGGCCGCCTGGACCGAGCAGGAGGGCCACGGCACGGGCCGCGCGCCCAGCGCGCCCGCGCTGCTGTTCGCCGGTGAGGTCGCCGACCGGGACGTGGTGCTGCTGCACGACGGCCCCCGGGTGGCCCGCTACACCCGTGAGGGCGGCGAGGAGCTGGTCGAGGTGTTCGCCGAACCCGGCAACGGGGTGGCCAACTGGCCCGCCCTGCGGCTGGCCGACACCGACGCGGGCACCCACTACCTGTTGCCGCCGTGGGTGAGCGAGGCCGCCACCGCACCGCTCGGGCAGGCCGGGGCCGATTGGTCCGAGGTCGACCACGAGGACGGGGTGACCGAGGCGCTGCCCACCGGCGAGCACTGCGGTGTGGGCCCGGTCCTGCGGCTGCGTGCCCCCGAGGTGGCGCATGGTGAGCCGTACACGGCGATCGACCTGGGCGGGTTGGACACCGCCCACCTGGGGTACATGCCGCCCCCGCCCGCCGAGATCCGCCGCATGGGGCCGCACGAGGTGCTCGACCGGGAGCAGGGTTTCGATCTGTGGGGTGAGCTGGCCTGCGCCGGGGCACCACCCGAAGGTCCGGTGCGCACCGCCACGGCCTGGGAGTTCGCCGTCCAGGAGCTGCCCGGTGGCGGAGAGGGACGATGGGCGTGCGTCAGGTTCGGTGCGCACGACGGCGGCGGCCTGGCCCGCGCGGTGCTGGTCGCGCAGACCGATGACGGCACCGAGACCGTCGTGGCCGGGGAACGCGAGGGCGGCTGGGACTGCAGCAACCTCAACCGCCAGGTGGCCGCGGGCACCTGGTGGCAGGACACCGACGGCCGGTGGCACTACCTGGCCGCCGCCTCACGCGAGGTCGACACGATCACCACGGCCGGCGGCGTCGAGGGCAGCAGTGAAGACGGCGCCGGCGTCCTGGCGGTGAGCGGTCCGCGTGCGGACTCCCCTCCCGTTGAGGAGGTCGCCCTCACAGCCTTGGACGTGCGCGGCGACGAGATGACCGTTCTCAGCCCTTAAACGGCTCCGACAGTCCCGGAACGGCCCCAAGCCTGTACCCGGAACCGTGCTCCACCGCACCGGCTACCGCCCAGAATCCCGGGCTGGTGGCCGCTTTCGGCCATCCACACGTGAGCATGCACGTGCAACTGCAGCGTCGGTGGTATCACTGGAACGCAGTCCCCTACCCCAACAGGGGAAGCCAGGGCGCTGCGGACCGGGCATTCCAGGTCGGTTTCGCTTTGTCGCGGAACCTCCCGGAACCCCGTTTCGCGTCTCCCCTGTTTCAGGCCGAGTCCGCTTTCGGCCCCAGGCCGAACGTTAGGGTGAACGTATGTCGATATGGGCGCGGGGAGACCGCACCGGGAGGGTCGGAGAGGCCCTCCTGATGCTGGAGGGGCAGGGGATCATCGACGGTCTGGAGATCCTGGCCAGCGAGGACAGGCCCTATCGTGTGCGTATCCCGGCCGGGATCGTCCACATGGACGAGGACGAGGCCTCCATGTTCGCGCTGGGGGCGGTCGTCGGTTCCTTCGGTAACGTGGCGCGTCAGCGGGCCTGAGGTACGTTCCGTACCAGCGGGCCTACGCGACGGGGCCGCGGGCTCGGGTCACTTGCGGCCCATGGTGCGCAGGATCGCGTCGAGCAGCAGGTCTCGAACCATCGTGCGGTGCTCCTCGGTGTGCTGGACGGTCAGCTCGGTGTTGAAGGTCGACAGGCAAAGACCCACCGTCATCTCGGCCAGGGGCAGCGCCGGGCGGCCGTCCTTGGGCAGTTCCTCCACGAAGCGGGCCACCTCGATCGCCTCACGGACCGCCTCGATCCACGGTTCGATCCGCTCCCGCCACCACTGGCGCTGCGGCCCCGGCTCCGCGCCCAGGCCCGAGGCGGCCGCGAGCAGCCCGCCCGACTCCAGCCACAGGCCGATCCAGGCATCCACCAGGCGGCCCATGTAGCCGTCGATGGACTCCATCCGGCCGAACGTGAGATCCACCCGGGAGGAGAACGCGGTCAGCCGCACGTCCACGGCGGCCTGGAGCACCTGGTTCTTGTGGTTGTAGTAGCGGTAGACGGTGGACCGGTCGATGTCGACGCCCTCGGTGATCTCCTTGTAGGTGATCTGACTGAAGGGCTTGGTCCGCAGCAGCTCCACCAGACTGTTCTGCAACTGGAGCATCCGCTGTGCGGCCCGAAGGCTTCCGCTGGTGCCCGAGCTCGATTCCAGCGGCGCCGTCATACCCGATCCATCCGTCATGAGCCCCCACAGCCCTCGTGTGTCTACAACCCCCAAGCTTGCCCCAGATCGGAACGTATGCCAACACGACGTTGGTTGGCTAGGGACCCCTGTGGGCCGCTCAGCCGACCGACAGCGGGGGTCGGCGATCCCGCCAGGGCACGGCCTCCTCCAACTGGGCGGCGACCGCGAGCAACAGGTCCTCGCGCCCGTGGGCGGCCACGAGCTGTACCCCGATCGGCAGTCCCTCCCGGCTCTGGGCCAGCGGCAGGCTGACCGCCGGGTTCCCGGAGACGTTGAACGGCGCGGTGAAGGGACCGTGGGCGTAGATCCGCCGTAGCCAGGAGCGCACGGTGTGGTCGGCGCCGTGGTCGAGGGTGCCGTGCGGGACGGGCAGCCCCGCCACAGTGGGGGTGAGCAGCAGGTCGTAGCCCTGGAAACAGTGCCGCTGAGAGCTGTGCCCCTGAAAACCGGACCCCTCAGAACCGCGCCCCTGGAAAAACTGCCCCACCGACCGGGTGACCCGGTGCTGGGCCTGGAGGCAGGCCACCACGTCCAGGGCGCCGTACCCCCGGGCCTCGGTGAGCAGGCGCGCCGGGACGGCCTCCATCCGGGCGGCGTCAGCCGGGTACGGGCCCTCGGAGAGCGCGGCCGCGGTGGTGATGACGGCGAGCACCGAAGCCTCCACCACGTCCTCGGCGTCCAGGGCCGGAGCATCCTCGGTGACCGTGTGCCCGACCCACTCCAGGACCCGGCCCGCGTCCCGCGCGGCCTCGGCGACCTGGGGATCCACTTCGGTCGGCGCCCAGGGGCAGGTGCTCACCGCGATTCGTAGCCGCCCGGGGTCCGTGTGCAGGGCCGCGGTGTGGGAGCCGCCGGGCGGTGGCGGTGCCACGTGTTTCTCGCCGGCCGTCGGGGCGCCCACAAGGTCGAGCAGGAGTGCGGCGTCGCGGACGGTACGGGTCAGTCCGAACTCGCACACCAGGCCGAAGGCCGCCTCCCCCACCAGCGGCCCGCAGGGCACCCGGCCCCGGCTGGGTTTGAGCCCCACCACCCCGCAGGCCGAGGCGGGGACCCGGATGGAGCCCCCGCCGTCGTTGCCGTGCGCGAAGGGCACCGCACCCGCGGCGACCAGGGCCGCGGCTCCCCCGCTGGAGCCGCCGACCCCGCGAGCGGGATCCCAGGGGTTGCGGGTGACACCGTGCGCCAGGGACTCGGTAGCGAAGCTCAACCCCAGTTCCGGGGCGGTGCTCTGCCCCAGTGCCACCAGTCCGGCCGCCCGGAACCTGGCCATCACGTCCTGGTCGGCGGCGGCCACCGCCCCGCGCAGGGCGCGGCTGCCGAGGCTGAAGGGCACCCCCTTGGCCACCGGACCGCTGTCCTTGACCACGAAGGGGACCCCGGCGAGCGGGCCTTCGGGGTCGTGGGACAGGCCGGGTTCGAAGGGCGGCCGGGTGAGCGCGTTGAGGTCGGCGTCGGCCTTGGCCAGGCACTCCCTGGCCACCGTCTCGACCTCGCCGGAGCTCACCTCGCCCGAGCGCAGGGCCGCCGCCAGTGCGGTCGCGTCCAGGTCCGCGTACTCGTGTTGTTTCAACTCGCAGGTTCCAAGAAGGCCGGTCAGCCCTTGAGGACCAGCTCGTAGGCGAGCAGGTCGACGCCGGGCACCGGCTCCCAGTCGCGTTCGGGCAGGCGCACGAACCCGTGGGCCTCGTACAGGCGCTGCGCTCCGGTCATCACCGTCCGCGTGCACAGCACCAGGCGGCTGACGCCTTCCGCCCTCGCTCGTTCCACCACCGCGCGCACGAGCGCCGCGCCGACCCCGCGCCGCTGGACCGAGGGATCGACGGCGAAGGCCCGGACCTCCGCCTCGTCCGGGCCCCGGGCGATCTCGCAGTGCGGCCCCCAGGGCACGAACACGACCGTGCCGACCACACGTTCGTCCGCCACGGCCACCAGGACCTCGTCGCGGTCCTGCCAGCCGAGGTCGCGCAGGGTGCCCGAGTACGAAGGGCTGGCGTCCAGCAGCCCTTGGGCGTTGTAGGCCAGGAACCGGAGATCACCGACGGCCTCCCGCTCGGCGGGGAGCGCGGTTCGAATCATCATGGCCGTATTCAACCAGCCCGGTGCCCGGGCCTTCCAACGGTTTTCCCGCACACCCCTCCCGAATTCACCTTCTCCTCTCCGAACTGCGAAAACGTGAGTTGTCCACAGGCCCCCAGCAGAAAATCGCGAATTCTCCGATGATGGTTCTGCGGCCGCGCCCCCGTCGATGGCGCGAGGGGGCGCGGCCGCCCCGCCCCCGGGAGACAAGCGAGGACGCCATGACCGTTTCCGTTTCCGTCGCCGACGCCGTCCGTTCCTGCCTCGAATGGGCCCGTAACGCCCGCCCGCCGCGTACCGCCGATCCGCGTTTCCTCAGCCGAATGCTCACCGCGCACGGGGCCGTGCGTGCCGACCCCGGGGACTGGGACCGGGACGACGTCACCCGGGTCACGCTCACCCTGTCCGCCGAGGGCTCTGTACCGGAGGATTTCCGGGAGACCTGGCTGACCTGGTGCGACTACCTCGTGGACCGGGGCCTGCTGGGCCCGGCCGAAAGCCCGCGTGTCCTGCGCGCCGCCGTGGCCGCGGCCGAGGTGTTCCCCCGTGACCAGGCGCCTTGGTCTCCGGAGCACCGGGAGTCCCCGTGGTGGGGGCAGCTCTGGGAACCGGAGGACCTGCCCCGGGTCCACCTCGCCCCGGCTGAGCGGTCGGCACCCGCCGCCCGCGCCTGCCCGGTCCTGGGACGGGCGCTGCGCCTGGCCGCGTGGGTCGGCGACGGCCTGCCGCTGGACGGGGACGCCGAACACGAAACGCTCACCGAGCACACTCGGGACGAGGCCGCCGCGCACCTGGGGCTGGCCCCGGAGGAGCTCCCATACCTGTTCGAGACCGCGCTGCGCGCCGGGTTCCTGCGCACCACCTACACCGAGGTCCGCCCGGGACCGGCCGTGGGCGGCTGGGACGACGTCCGCGTCGTGCGCTCCTGGGCCGAGGCGCTGCCGACGATGGTGTCGCGGCACGGCACGCTGGGGTTGCGGGTGCTCGGCGAGCTCTTCACCTCCGGCGGAGTGTGGACCGTCGCCGACCTGGTGGAGGTGCTCGCCCCACGGCCGCACCCGAAGGGCCGGGACGAGAAAGGCGGGGGCGAGAAGGGCAGGGATGCGGGGAAGTCGGGCCCGGAGGAGGAGGTCTCGGCGGCGGTGCGGACCCTGGTCGGCCTGGGCGCGGTCGAGACCCTGCCAGGTGCGGGGCTGCGGATCACTCCCCTGGGCGACCAGGGCATGGCACACCGGTGGCGGCGCTGGGGGATCGCCCTGCCCGGTTACCCCTCAACCACCCAGATGAGCGCGCGGGAACTGCTCTTCCAGCTCTGGGAAGGGCGGCCGGTGGACGCGCAGGTGATCGGACGGCAGTGGATGACCGAGCGCGGGGTGCGGCCCGCAGCCCGTGAGCTGCTGGAGGTCTGTGCCGAACTCGGTTCCTGGCGCCAGCGGGTGGACGTCTTCCGCCTGTTCCACGGCCTGGAACAGGAGCTCGGACCGGTGTTCGCGGCCTACCGCGACCACCCCGTACTGGGCGGGTGGATCGCGCACGCCCGCCACGACCCCGGCCGGGTCCGGCTGGAGCAACTGGTGGTGGTCCTGCTGGACACCTACGCCCTGCGGGTGGAGCTGGGTACTCCCCTACCCGTCGACACCCCGGTCTGGCGGGACCCGGAGGCGGTCACGAGGCTGATGTGGCGCTCGGGACACCCGGCGGCCGACGGAGTACTGACCGCGATCGCCCTCGGCGCCGTGGGCCCGGACGCCGCCCGAGCAGCCCGCCGCGCCAGGTTCAGCACGGTGGGGGCGGGGCCCTGAGCGCCCCCGCTGTCGCCTGCCCGGCCGCACTCGCCACCGCCGGGTGACCAGGCGCTACCAGGCTGGGAGTGGGGCGAGCCGCTGCGCCATCGGGAGCGGGGCCCGCTCACACCGCAGTGCTGCCCAACCGGGGCAGGTACCGGATCCCGGCCCGCACCGCCGCCGCGGAGCTCACGACCTGTGTACAGGCGGAGACGGGTGACTTGTGTGGTCTGTCAGGGTTCGGCGGGGCCGACGCGAAAAGAAACCACCGAAACCTGGAATGCCAGGTGGCACCAGACGGCGGTTGCCCGCTCTATGTAGGACGTCAGGGTTTCGTTCCTCCCCCGGAAGGGATCTGTCCATGAACCACCCCTGCCACGGCCGCCCCTGCCCCCGCCCGGCCTGCGCCCGCACCACCGCCCACACCTGGAAACCCGTACGCACCCCAGCCCGCACCCCGCTGCGAGGCATGACCTCGGGCCCCTGCGCGACCTCCCCGCTGGCAGGCCACCGCACCCCCGCCCACGTGCGCCTCCTGGCCCAGCAGATCGCCGAGGTCCTGGTCGGCAGGCGCGCCCCCGAAGTCCTCAACCAGCACGTCACCGTCCCGGTCCGCGAAGAACTGCGCAGGCTGCGCGGCTCCGTCAGCTGCGCCATCGCACCCCGACTGAGCCGGGTCTTCCACCAACCACTCGGCGCCGCCGGAGTCGAGGCCAGCGCCGTCATCGGCTGCGACCACCGCTCACGCGCCTTCGCCTTCCGCCTGCGCCGCGAAGGACAGCGCTGGATCTGCACCCGCCTGGAAACCGACCACCGCCGCTAGGAGGAGCCCTGCGCGTCGTCGCTGAGAGCGGCCACGCGCAGGGCCAGCTCCTGAGCCCGGACCAAGTGGGAGAGGGCCTCCTCCTGGTGCGGGTGGGCGGCCCCGGCCTCGGTGGTGCTGTCGGCGATGGCGTCCAGCTCGACGGCGCTGCGGCGGTCCTGTTCCTCCAGTTCGGCCTCGCGCACCCGCCGGGCGTAGTCCTCCAGGGTCCGGATCCGCCGCTCCACCTCGGCGACGTCCTCGTGCAGGGCGGCGCGGGCCCGTTCGGCCGCCTGGCGGCTGCGTTCGCCGGTCAGGGGCGTGGTCTCGATCCTGGCGCGGGCCCGGGACTGGCGGAGCAGGCTCTGGGCCACCGCCCACTCGACGTCGGCGAGCACGACCCGGTTGCGTACTTCGTCGAGCAGTAGTCCGCGCTGGTGGATCGCGGAGTCGAGGACGGCGTCCACCGCCCGTTGGGCCCGGCCGAGCATCCAGCGGGCGGGGGTGTCCAGCATGTCGCCGGTGACGAAGTGCCCCTGGAGTTCCTCGATGACGTCGGGTTCGTCGTTCTCGGCGATCGCCTGGGTCTGGGCGGCGCGTTGGCGTTGGAAGCTGTACAGCGCACCCGCGCCCAGGAGCAGGCCGGGCAGCAGGAGAAGGGCGAAGGTCTCGAAAGAGCTGATCAGCGCCACGCACAGCACACCGATCACCGCGGCCAGGAGGATCACCAGGGCGCTGACGGACTCCGTGGGCGATCTCGGGGCCGGATCCGCCGGGGCGAGTTCACTGGGCTGTACCGGCTCCGGTTCCCGGCCCTCCCAGTTCAGGGCCTTGACCAGGAGTTCGCGGTCGTCCTCGCTGAGCTCGGGGTGCACGCTGACGCCCCGGGGTTCGGCGTGGTGCCGGTGGGCGTCCAGGACCAGCGCGGAACGCAACTGCGCCCCCACCACGGTGAGGCACCAGCCGCCGGAGTCCTCGTCGTACCCGGCCAGCCCGCCGGCGACCAGATCGGAGACGGTCTTCTCCGGTACCCCGGGGTCCAGCGAGAACAGGTCCGGGCGGTTCTCCTGAGGGCGGGCCCGTGCCACGGCGGCCATCATCGGAGGCGACACCTCGGCCTCCTGGCCGTCGTCGAGCCGGACGCGCACGATCTCGCCGTCACCGGGCCCCGTTACCAGGTCCCACCGATCTTCCACCTCGTCAGCGCCCTTTCTCACCGAACATGCCCTCCCGGCGCCCGTCGGTGTTGAGAAGCCGCCCGCGCCCGGTTGGTTCTGCCGAGAATACGGAACATTCGCCTCCCTGGCGTTTGCCGGGTTCAGGGGCCTGCCGCGGACTCAGCCGGACCTGGGCGTCCGCGGCCCTGTCGGAGACCGATAGCCTCGGGGCGCCGTCACACCGTCGAAAGGTCACACCATGAGTCGCAACGTGCTGGTCACCGGTGCCGCGCGGGGGATCGGCCGGGCGGTCGCGACCGCCTTCGCCGAGGCGGGCGATCGGGTCGCCGTGCACTACGGCAGCCGCCGGGAGGAGGCGGAGGCCACCCTGGCGGCGCTCCCCGGGCAGGGGCACGTGCTGGTCGGGGCCGACCTACGTGACCCCGATGCCGCCGCCGCGCTGGTCGAGCGGGCGGTGGAGGAGTTGGGCGGTGTGGACGTGCTGGTCAACAACGCCGCGGTCAACCTGCCCCACCCGATCGCCGACACCTCCTACGCGGACTGGCAGACGGCCTGGCGCGAGACCGTGGACGTCAACGTGTTCGGTGCGGCCAACGTCTCCTACCTCGTCGCCCGGCACATGATCGACCGTGGCGCCGAAGGGCACATCGTCAACGTCGGTTCGCGCGGCGCCTTCAAGGGCGAACCGGACCACCCCGCCTACGGGGCCAGCAAGGCCGCCCTGCACTCACTCGGCCAGTCGTTGGCGGTCGCCCTGGCCCCGCACGGCATCACGGTCGCCTCCGTGGCCCCCGGGTTCGTGGCGACCGAGCGCGTGGCCGAGCGGGTCAATGACGAAATCCGCACGCAGAGCCCGTTCGGTCGGGTGGCGGAGCCCGAGGAGATCGCCGCGGCCGTGCGCTACCTGGCCTCTCCCGAGGCGATCTGGTCCTCAGGGGCGATCCTGGACCTGAACGGCGCCTCCCACCTGCGCTGATACAGACGATCCCGGCGAATACACCCCGGGAGGACCGGGGCTACCGGGACATGCGGGGAGCAGGTCACGGACAGATCGTTAACGGAACCAGAATCCGGGTTTTCCGCGGACCACCGCTCATGTCCCGGTATCCGAAGACCTCTTTCGACGACGCTTTCGCCACGATGTCCTCGAAACCGCAACACAGCCCCTCGGACTCGCTGTACAAGGGAAGGAAACTCGGCTGCGAGGAGAAACGCGGGGGCACAGATGTCATCCCACCACCCGGAGGCGCCGTCCCACCGCCGGTTCGCGGCCCGACCGGTGTCCCTACTGCCCACCGAGGAACTCGCCAACAGAGCCCTGTCCAGCCGTCTGATGCGCACCGCGATCGGTCTCGCCCGCTGGTGCGGGCCGGTCACCCCGGTGGACGCGGACGGCGTACCGGACCTGGCCGACGTCCGCGTGGCGATCGAAAAGTTCGGGCTGTGGCCGCGGGCCCTGTGCCGGGACCGGGAACAGCGTGAGATCTGGACCGAGCAGCTCGACTCCGTCTCCCAGGCCGAGGAGTTCCTCGCCACCTGGCGTACCGCCCAGCACCTGGGCATGATCGAGTGCGAGACCGGGCAGGCCCGGCCCGCCCGGGAGCTGGAGCGCTGGCTCGGCTCCACCGGCCGGATCCTGCGGTGGTGGACGCTCGCCTTCCACCTGTGCGTGGATCGCGCGCTGCGCGGCACCGCCGGGCTGGAACCGCACACCGCACTGGGCCGCCTCTACGAGTCCCCCAACGGAGCCCGGATCCCGTTGCGGCTGGTCACGCAGGAGGTCCTGCCCGCCCGGGAGACCCACTACCTGCCCTCTCGCTGCCCGGCCTGGAGCACCGTGCTGCTGACCAGGGCCCTGGTGCAGCTCGCGGACGCCGGAGCGGTCTCCGTGGGCTGGCACGACCCCTGGCACGACCCGTGGTCCGACACCTCCGGTGCACACGGCCACCGACCGGGGCCGGCCTGGGTCCAACTCACCGACCTCGGCCGGTTCGGGGTCCGCCAGATCCTCCTCGCCGAGGAACAGTCCGCCCCGCTGACCGAGGAGTTCATCCGGCTCGACGCCGACGAGTTCCTCGACGCCCTGGCCGACTTCTCCCCGGACGGCCAGCTCGTCGCACTCACCGCGTGGCTGGACGCGCGCGCCCCCCAACAGGCGCTACGGGAGATCGTCGCCGCCTCCTCCGGGGCCGGGCTGGCCCTGCGCCGGTGGAACGCCACCATGGCGCTGGGCAGTATCAGTTCCCGGATCGAACCGGACCTGTACGCCCTGCTCCGCAGCGCGGACCCGACCGTCTCCAGCCTGGCCTCGGTGGTCCTGCTGGCCTCCCGAATGCTCTCGGACGCGGAACGGGCGCGGCTCACCGCCGAGTTCGGCCACTGGACCGCCATCGACATGTTCGCCGCCGCCACCTGCCTGGGCGAGACCGGGTTGAAGTCGTTCCTGGTCTCCGAGGCGGCCGAGGGCATCGACCGCCTCCTGCTGGGTGACATCACCCGGCTCTGGCAGCCCGAGCACCCCGACACCCGCGAGGTCCTGCGGGTCCTGGGGCGGCACCACCCGGATCCGTCGATCGCGGCCAGGGCCAGGGCGGCCGAGGCGCACGCCCCGCCCCGACCCCGGCCCTGAGACCGGCTCTGAGACCGTCAGCCCGCCGAGACGCGTTCGCGCTCCGCGCGCTCCTGCTCCTTGCGGCGCCTGCGCCTCAGCACGACCAGGCCGAAGAACAGCGAGGCGATCATCGTCGCGGTCATGATGGCCAGGAAGCCCCACGGTCCGACCAGCGGGCTGACGATCAGCGGGATCGCGGCAGCGGTGACCAGACCACCGCCGAAGAAGGGCTCGAAGACGAGCTGCTTGTACCCGAACGCCGGGTAGGCGGGCGTCTTGGCCTCGGGGTCGACCACGCGCATGAGCACCATGCCGGTGGAGGTGACGCCCATGGACTGGCCGAACTCGCCGATACCGCGCTCGAACCAGAAGTTCGGCATGATCCGCGGCGCCAGGAAGAGGAAGGCGAACAGGCACC
The DNA here is from genome assembly GCF_024134545.1 of Nocardiopsis exhalans. Taxonomy (GTDB): domain Bacteria; phylum Actinomycetota; class Actinomycetes; order Streptosporangiales; family Streptosporangiaceae; genus Nocardiopsis; species Nocardiopsis exhalans. The sequence goes on along the minus strand of NZ_CP099837.1, from coordinate 3,223,534 downwards.
ACAGGACGCCGGCCGCGGAGAGGATCGCGAACGTGGCGATGTTGTCGGCGATGGCCTGGAGGGACAGGGTCGCCATCGCGGCGATGATGAGCACGTCCAGGGACAGGCCCTGGATGCGCTCCACCGACTTCTCGTCGACGATGTGGTTCTTGTCGAAGCGGTCGATGAACATCTGCACGATGATGCCGCCGATCATGGCCAGCGGGAACAGCGGCACATAGGCCACGATCTCGATGGCGTCGGCCCATACGAGGCGCTCGACCCACTGGAGGGCGGACAGGATGAGCTGGCCGATGATCACCGCGAGGGCCACCAGGCCGAAGTGCAGGGTCAGCGGGTCCATCGACGACGGGTGGACCGTCATGGTCGAACCGGCGGTGCGGTTCTCGCGCTCGATCAGACCGGCCTGCTCGCGGTCGGTGCCCTTGTTGTCGGCACTGATCACGCTGGTCTTACCGCGGCGCGCACCCCAGTTGATCAGGATGATGCCGATGATCACCCCGGAGAGCAGACCGACGGTGGCCATGCCCAGAGCCAGGTCCTGGCCCTCGGCCCAGCCGACCTGTTCGAAGGTGTTGCCCAGTCCGGCGGCGGTGCCGTGACCGCCGAGGAAGCCGATCTCGATCAGCGCGCCGGAGACCACCGGGACGTTGAAGAAGGGCGCCAGGACCAGCAGGGCCAGCAGCAGGCCGATGACGTACTGACCGCTGGCCACGGTGATACCGAAGGAGAGGTTGGGCCCGGCGAGGTCGACCGCCTCGCGCATCCTGGGCATGCGCTTGCCCAGGAAGAGGCTGGCGAAGACCACCGAGATGAGCAGGCCGGGCAGCGTGGCCCAGACCGACATGATGTCCACCCCGAACAGGCCGCCCTCGGCCGCCCGCTCCGCGAAGCCCACCGCGATGCCCCGGTCGGCGAGCAGCCCCATGGCCCAACCGAAGATGTCGGGGCCGAGCAGCAGCGCGATACCGCCGCCGATGATCGAGCTCGGCAGGTAGAGCTTCTGTGTCAGCTTCCACTTGACCCGGACGAGCTTGGAGATCAGCAGCAACACCCCCAGGAGGAGGAGCGCGAGGCCAACGGTGTCAGGGGACATATCTACCTCTCAAAACGGCCCCGCGGGCGCGCAGGGGCGGCAAGGGGCATAGGTGTGCCCCTGGACGCGCGGACCCCGGAAGGGGCACACGAACGCACAAGGGCTGGGTGGCTGGGAGGTAGATCGCGTACGGAAGTGGCTCAACTTACGCGAACGCTTGGGGAATCCTACACACGGTCACGAAGACACCAAGACAGGGTGGCCGGTCGGCAAAGCACCGCTCTCACCCCGGGGTCGGAACACTACTGAAAATCTTGTTACCGGTAGGAAACCGTGAGAAACAGAGAACCGCTGCTGTTGGCGCTTTCACGCTCCAGCCCTCGCACGAAGGTGCGGCCGACTACCCGTGTGTCCGCGATCCACACACCCCCACCGCCAGAAACCACGGTGAGGATGATCATGCTCGCTCTCCGCGGCACCCTCAGGTCCATTCCTCCCCGAAGAGTCTGCGGGCCACCTCTCGCAGCTCACGATGCTCTTCCTCCCCGGGAGCGGCGAAACCGAGCCCTCGCTCCCGCTCGCCCCCGACCTCATCCACCTCCCCGTGCTCCGAGCCGGACTCCCGACCTTCCCCGGTCACGGTCCGGGCCGCTCGTTCGCCCCGGTCATACCGGCCTTCCCGGCCCGCCGATCCGGATCCCCACACGTCCCCCAGCCCCTCCACCGGCCAGTCCAACCCCAGGGTGCGACGCACCGACGCCACCATCTCCCCGCCCGCTCTCGGCCAGGGTTCCCAGCTCCGCCGGCACTGCTCGGACAGCGCGCGGCCGACCTCGGTGGTCGCACCGCCGTAGACCACCCCCAGCGCCTCCGCCTCGCACAGCGCCCGAATCATCCTGCCCTCCGTGCCCGCCTCGGTCTCCACGGTCGGCTGGTACCAGGTGACCGCCGCGAGCAACCACTGCGCGCCCGTCCGCAGTTCCCGCCCCTCGGCCCGCTCCGCCAACAGCCGGTGGCCGACCACCCCGGTGCTGGTCCCCCAGGGCAGGTGGTTGAGCGATCCGGCGAGCGCCCAGCGCACCCGGGCCCGCCCGTTCCGGTCCCGGCCCTTGCTCCGGGGCGGGCTCTCCGGGCTCGGCCAGCACCACGCCGCGTCCTCCGTCCCCGTCCAGGCCTCCAACAGCGCGGCCAGCCTGGTCTCGGTGTCGTGCTCCCGCCAGATCTCGGCCCGCTCGGTCAGCACGATCCGGCCGTACCTGTGGTCCAGCAGCCCCAGCACCGCGGCTGCCTCCACCCAGACCCTCGCCAGGTCCTCGTCCCCGCCCGCCGCTTTGGTGAGCCTCTTGCGCTCCCGCTTCATGAGCAGGCCGTCCTTGCGCAGTTGCGGCGGTCGTTCGGCGCACGCGGCCAGCAGCCGGGTGTCGGCACCGGCCAGGGCGGTCAGCGCCCGCCGGGAGCCCTCGGCCACGTCCGAGCCGCCACCGGCCATCATCCGCTCCACCGGCACCCCCACCACCGCCTGCGGTGCCGGATTGAACGGCCAGGGATGGGCACGCCGGATCGCCAGAGCCACCTCACGGGGCATGACGAGCCTGTCGCTGAGCGCGTCCGAGGGCATCAGCAGGCCCCGCTCGATCGCCCAGTCCAGGTCCGGATCGCCGGTCCCGTCCGCCGGGAAGTGGAACGGACCCCCGTCCGCCCTGGCCAGGAAGGTACGCGCCTCCGTACCCAGGAACGCGTGGCCGAGCAGCTGGTGGACCACGTCGTGCTGGGCGTCGCGGAACAGGCTGCGCACCCGTTCGGGTGTGCGCAGGACCGCGCCGACCTCCTCGGTCATGGCGTCCCATTCGCCGGTGGGGTCCAGCCCCAGGGTCAGGGCGATCCTGCGCACCCCGGCGAAGTCGAACTCCCCCAGCCCCTTCGCCACCGAAGGCGGTTCCCGGGGCAGGCCGAACTGGTCGTAGGCGTCGTCGAGCAGGTGGTAGCCGCCCTGACCGTCCGGCCACAGGAACACCAGGGCGACCAGGTCGGCGATGACCTCCTCCGCCCGGACCCGGGCGAGCCCGGGGCGGTCGGCGTCCACCTTCGCCAACAGCGCCTCGTGGTCCACCCGTCCCGGCTCCTGGAAGTAGGGCATCTCCTCGCGGCGGAGCAGCGCCTGACGGAGCTGCTCCTGGTCGTCGACGGTGCGCAGGTCGTTCTGGTCCTCGGCCAGCCCGACCGCCGCGTAGATCACCTGGTGGTGGGCGAGGGTGAGGCGTTCGAAGGCTCTGGGCCGGTAGGCCAGGAGCGGCAGCAGGTGCAGGAGGGTCTCCGGTGTGGCCCGGGCATACCTGACCACCCCTTCGGTGAGGGTGACGAGCAGATCCGCGACCCGTTCCGGCGGCATCGAGCGAACATGGGACTCCAGCGCTGCACGACGGTCCATCCACTCAGCGTAGACACCGCGGGCCCAGGGCACACCGCCCGCCCGGCGATCTGTGCACAACCCGCGCCCGCGTGGACGATCGGCCGCGCGGCTGGCGAGCAGAGCCAACCACCGGCTCCCGGGTTCGTACCGATCTGTGCGAAACCACCACACCGCCCCGTGTCAGGACGGTACAAGAGGTGTTCACGCCGAACCCTTCAGAAGAAACCGGGAGCGGACATGCCCTCTCATGACCCGTCGAACCCGGAGCACCCACCCCTCGCCGCAAGGCCCGTGTCACTGCTCCCCTCCGAAGCCCTCGCCCGCCTGGCCCTGGACTCCCCGCTGCTGTGCGACGCCCTCAGCCTGGCCCGCTGGAGCGCCCCGGCCACACCGGTGACCCGCAACGGGGTGCCCGGCATCGACGACGCCCGCACCGCGATCACCAGATTCGCGCTCTGGCCGTCCGACCTGCCCGGACGCGCGGCCGAGCGCACCACCTGGCTCGGCGGGCTCCACTCGGCGGCCGACGTCGCCCACTTCGTCGTCCCCTGGTCCGCGGCCCTGCGGTTGGGCCTGGTGGAGATCGTCGACGCCCACGCCCGCCCGGCCCCGGGGTTGGAGGACCGGGTACGCGATCCGGAGCAGGTCCTGTGCTGGTGGTTCCGGGAGTTCGAGTACACCATCGAGAACGCGCGGGGCGACCTCGACTGCCCCGCCCCGGCCGCCCCCGGCACCACCGGTCCCGACCTGCTGCCCGGGGTGCTGCGCCACCTGTACGAGGCCCCCGACGGATCCCGCCCCGACCTGGACACCCTGGTCCGGGAGGCGTTGCTCTCCCCCATACCGCCCCGGTCCAGAGCCAGCGACCTGCTGCTGCACGTGCTGTGGCAGCTCTCCGACACCGGGGCGGTGGCCTTGGACCACCGCCCCGCCACCACCACGGGCCGCGAGAGCCACGGCCACTGCACGGTGGAGCTCACCGCGCTGGGCCGCTACGGGGTCCGTCGGCTCCTGCTGGAGGTGGGCATCCACGCCCCGCTCGTGAACACCCTCGCCGGGGCCAGCGCCTCCCGCTTCCTGGACGCGCTGTCCGTGCTGCCCTTCGAGGAACGCCTCGCCGAGGCCGGGCCCTGGCTGGACCGACGCGGACCCGCCGAGGCGCTGCGGCAGATCGCCGAGGTCGTCTCCGGCCCCGGTGCGGCACTGCGCCGCTGGGTGGGGACCCAGGTACTCAACACGACCAGCTCCGAGCTCGAACCCGAGCTGCGTTCCCTGCTCCACTCACCACTGCCCGCCGTCGCCAGCATGGCGGCGGTCGTCCTGCTCTCCTCCGGGATGCTCAGCCAGCGCGGTATCGACCGGGTCCTGGGCGAGTACGGGCCGTGGGTGGTGATCGACATGGTCGCGGCGGCGATGCCCCCCGACAACGCGAACCTGGCTGGCTTTCTGTCCGCCGAGGGAACCCCCGACGTCGAGCGGAGCCTCCTCGACTCCCCCGACCCGGTCCGCCTGCGCGCCCACCCCGACGCCCTCCCGGTCCTGGACGCGCTGGCCCGCCACCACCCCGCTTCGACCACCGCGGCGCGCGCCCGCGACCTGGCCGAACAGCTGCGCGGCACGCACTGAGACTCCAGGCCCCCGATCCAACCGACCCGCCCCCCTGCCCCCGGGCAGCCCAGAAGAGGGCCAGGAGTGAGGGGTCTGGGACCGCGGCGGGACCAGGGCCGCGGCCACCGGCATCAGCCCTGCCGGGACAGGGCGTTGAGCAGGGCGGCGAACTCCTCGTCGCCGGTGTGCAGCGACACCGACTTGTTCTCGTGGTCCATGGTGATCCCCACCGGCTGCAGGTCCAGCGGCTCGCCCTGGGCCCGGTCGCGCGAGCTCGGGTGCCACCAGTACAGCTGAGGGCTGATGGGTTTCTCCGCGTCCCCGACGAAGCGCTGCGCGATCTCCTGCATGTTGTCCATCGCCGCGACCGGGTGGCCCTTGCCCAGCGGGTGCGCGAGGATCACCTCGGGCACGGGGAAGGCCACCAGGGAGCCGTAGGGTGCCTCACCCACGTAGCGGTCCAGCGCGTGGGCGTGCGCCGCCACGTAGGGGTGCTGGGCACCGATGTGCACGACCTTGGCACCGTTGAGCTCGTGTTCGCTCACCTCGACGGCCTCGCCCAGCGCGCCCGCCACCGCTTCGGCGAAGACCTCGCCGTCGGGGCGCCCCGACCGCTCGTGGTGCACGCGAGAAAGCGGTTGGAGGGTCTCGGGGCTGTCCACGACCACGGTCTGCCACAGCCCCGGGGCGATCTCGCGAGACAGCAGCTTGCCCAGCACGCCCTCGGGGAAGGCGTTCACCGGGTAGAGGCGGGCCCTCAGTCTTCCGGAGTCCGCGGTGGCACCCTCCTCGTTGTCGCGCTGCCCCTGGGCGATCTGCTGGGAGATCTGTTCGAGGGCGGCCCGGGCGAACCCGGACGTGTGCTGGGCGATCTGCTCGGGTGGGGCGCCCTCCAGTTGGGAGCGGAAGCCGCTGATGTCCGTACTGACGTTGTTGCCGTGCTGGAGCCGGATGACCAGGGTGTTCGGGTCCTGGAAGGAAGCCTGGGCCCCGACCTCGCGGAAGGCCGCAACGAGTGCGGACGACAGCGGGTCGCCGGGCACCCCCTGGTTCGACGGCGCGGACTGCGCCTGCGGGTCACCGCCCAGGAGGCCCTGCTGCCGGGCGTGGCGGGCCACGTAACCCGCGAAGTGCGCGGCCAGTGCGGGCCGGTGGTCCGCCGGGGAGATGAGCGCGCTGTCGATGGTCGCGGCCAGATCGCTCTCCAGGAGGACCCCGGCCCCCGGGGCGGAGATGCGGAAACTGGTCGGCCGCAGGTACTCGGCGTGCAGCCCTTCACGGGCGCAGGCCTGTGCCACGGCGGCACAGAACTCCTCGGTCATCCCGGCCACGTCCATCCGCTGGGCCTGGTGGAGCTGCTCCCGCATCCAGTCCGGAATCTGGTCCTGCGGTCGGGGGAAGCGGCGCAGCTCCTGGAGGTAGATCAGCGGGCTGGGCACGGGAGAGATGTCCGGCTGGGTGTCGTGGTTGTACTCGACGTTCATCTGACCGGAGTGGTGGACGGACATGACCATCGAGAGCCAGGAGCCCTTGCCCTCCTGGAACCCGACCTTCTTGAGCTCGGTGGCCTTGCCGTGGACGTCGTCGGGCAGTTCGACCTCGCTGACCTGGCCGTCCGCTCCCTGTACCGCCAACAGGTGATCGTTGAGGCCGCCGATCGGCCGGGCCAGGTAGGTGAGCTGCTGCCAGCCCTGCGGCATGACGGAGACGAGGCTCCGGGCGAGCTCCTGGAGGAACTCCCCCTGTTCCAGGGGGCTGAGGTCGTGGGGATCCATAGGGGTGGCTCCGTGTCCGTTTAGCGGTCTTCCGAGTCCTTCCTACCGTGTTCCGCGGACAGTGCGTGCCCGGCCGGTCACCGACCCCCGGTTACCCGTGCGGGCGGCACCGCCCTGACGTGCGACGGGGGGGTTGTCCACAGGCCCTCGGCACGATTCCGTGATCCGTGCCAATGTGGTTTTTCCGGGCCCCTCCCGACGCAGCGGGCCACGGATTGTCACCACCTCCGCGCATGATGTGCACCAGGACCCCGAACCACCTCCCGCGTCGACACCTCTGGAGGACGAGGTTGCTGCTCCCCGAACCGACCACACGTGACCGCCGACTCGCCCGTCTCGGAACCTCCTGGCCGCTCCTGCGAAGAGTCCTGCAACGAGGAGAGGCGGGCTGGCGAGCCGCCACCGACAACCACGGCGACGGCGCCCGTTCCCAGTACGCCTACCGGGAACGGCTGGCCGCCCTGCGCGAGGAGCAGAAGCTCCACCACGGCTGGGACAAGGCACGCGTGCTCAAAATCGAACTCACCGTCGACCCCGAGCACACCATCGCCTTCCAGACCCTGATCGGGGACCGCTACACCGGTCTGGTCACCCCCGAGCGCCCGCCGCGCAACCTGCACCCGCGCGGCCCCAACGGCCAGCGGTTACTGGGCGGCGAGGGAGACACCGAACAGCTCAAACTCTTCCCCGACGACGTCCTGCCCCTGCCACCCCGGGAGGAGGTCGAACTCACCGACCACGAGAACCTTCAGGTCTGGGTGTTCCTGGTCCACCGGGAGCACGAACCCGCCACCGGGCGCGTACGCTGGCACAGCGAACTCTCCCGACCGCACCCGCCCGACGAGGCGGGCTACCTCACCAGTTGGCAGGAGCGCATCCCGCTCCCCGCCCTGGAGATCGGCGCGGTGACCCACCCGGTCGGCGAGGGACAGCACGAACTCGACATCCAGATCGGCCCGCGTTGACCACCGCGCCGGGCCGAGGAGCACGACAGGGCAGTACACACCATGGTCACGCCGTCACGCCTGCGGCTCGCACGGGAGCGGAGGGGCCTCACCCTCACGGGCCTGGCCGGGATGAGCGGCATCGGCGCGCAACGGCTGTCCCAGTACGAGAACGCCCGCGCCGTACCGGACGAGGACGCCCTGCGGGCACTCGCCGCCGCCTTGTCCTTCCCGGTCTCCTTCCTCACCGGGGACGAGGTCGAGGAGATCCCGGCCGAGGCAGTGGCTTTCCGCGCCCTGAGCAGCACCTCCCTGCGCAAGCAGAGAGCGGTGCGCTCCCAGGCCGCGCTCGCGGTGGAGTTGAACACCTGGCTGACCGAACGGCTGACCCTCCCGGAACCGGACGTGCCCACCCACGGCTACCCGGAGCCGGAGACCGCGGCCGAGCTGGTGCGCGGCCGCTGGGGCCTGGGTCAGGCACCGGCCCCGAACACCGTGCACCTGCTGGAGTCGCGCGGGGTGCGGGTCTTCTCCCTGGACAGCGAGCACCAGGAGGTGGACGCCTTCAGCCTGTGGCGGGACGGGGTGCCCTACGTCTTCCTCAACACCGCCAAGAGCGGCGAGCGCGGGCGCTTCGACGCCGCGCACGAGCTCGGCCACCTGGTGATGCACGGGCGCGACCGCGCCCTGAACACCCCGGAGGCCGAACGCGAGGCCAACCGGTTCGCCAGTGCCCTCCTGATGCCCCGGGCCGACGTCCTGGCCCGTATGCCCTCCGGGGCGCAGGTGGACCAGATCCTGTCCGCCCGGTCGATGTGGCGGGTCTCGGCGATGGCGCTCGCCCACCGCCTGCACGACCTGGCCCTGCTCACCGGCGACCAGTACCGCGCCGCCTGCCGACGCCTGGCCGAGCTCGGCTACCGTTCCGCCGAACCGGGCGGCATCCCCCGGGAGACCTCCCAGGTCCTGCCCAAGGTGCTCTCCGCGCTGCGGGCCCAGGGCCTGCCGCCCGCACGCCTGGCCTCGGCCCTGCACATCCCGCTGACCGAACTCAACACCCTGGTGTTCGGCCTGGCCCTGGCCCCTCACCCCGGTGGTGGCCGAAGCCGGGCCACTCGGCGCCCTGCCCTGCGTGTGCTGCCCAGTCCCGCGGATTGATCAGCTGTCGAGGGCGTCCAGGTAGACCCAGGCTCCCTCGTGGCGGAGGAAGCGGCTGTGCTCGTGGAGTTCGCTGGCGCGGCCGCCCTCCCGGAAGCGGGCGCGGAATTCCACCGTGCCCTCGTTGTGGAAGGGGGTGCCCTCGCCGGTGCTGAGGATTTCCAGACCGAGCCACTCGGTGTGCGGGTCCGGGTCCGCGCCGGCCGGGCGGGTGTCCGGGTGCCAGGAGCGGAGCAGGTAGGCCTCGTCGCCGACCACGAAGGCGCTGTAGCGCGAACGCATCAGGTCCTCGGCGGTGGCCGCCTTCGCCGAGCCCTCGTGCAGGCGGCCGCAGCACTCCCCGTACCTCTTCGGCCTGCCGCAGGGACAGGGCTGATCGGCGGACCGGGACGGCTGGAGACGGGGGTTGCGCTTCGACATCCCGCCATTGTCGCAGTCGACCGCCCCCGTGGCCGCTCGCACTCAGGCGAGGGCGCCCACGCAGGCCGCCATGAAGACGAGAATGACCGGCACTACGACCACGATCGCGCGCCCGGCTCCGAGACCTCCGGAGAAACCCGCGCCGAACGCGTTCCCGATGGGCCGAGGGGGTTGGGGAGGCTGATTGGGCGTGCCGTGATAACCCGTGGGGGACCCCATTTCCAGGCTTTCTCCTCAGAAAGACCCGCCTCCTGGGGCCCGACAACCCACAACCTTTCGGGGCTGGACTGTCACCCGGTCCCGGTAGCGTCCGGCGGATGAGACGGGATCCTCTGGAGCAGGCCTCTCTGAACGCGGTGCTGGCCGCCACCCGCCGAGCACGGAGGGAGTTCGATGACGCACACACGTGGTTGGTGCGGGCGATGGTAGGCCGCGTAGCCCCGGTGTCCGCTGAGGTGTGGGCCTTTGACCCCGACTTCGAACACGTGCTGTTGGTCCGGCACCGCTGGCGCGGCTGGGTGTGCCCGGGCGGCTGTGTGGATCCCGGCGAGGGCCCGCGCGCGGCGGCCGTCCGGGAGCTGCGGGAGGAGACCGGTCTGAGCGCGGAGGTCTCGGCCCTGCCCGCCGCCGTCTGGGTGCGGTCGTACCGTGCGGACTGGTCGCCGACCCTCGGGCTGGCCTACACGGCCGTCCTGGGACGCGGTCTTCCCCTGGGTGGGGAGGACGGGCAGCCTCCGGCCTGGTGTGCGCTGGCCAGACCGTGGGAGGGCGCCTTTTCCGAGGACCGGCAGCGGCTCCTGGCGGAAGCTGATCACCTGCGGGAACGTCTCAGGGGATGACAGGGCCCGGCCCCGGTCTCGGGGGCGGCCGCACGGGATGAGGGGATCCGGTGCGGCCGCCTGGTCAGGCGCGGTTGTGTGCGGCGCGGTTGGGATGTCGTGGTCGGGGCGGTGGGAGCCATCGGGGCGGTGGCCCGTCATCGGGAGCGGGGCGTGGACGCGGGATCGGGAGGGAGTTTCCGTGTCGTGCTTCGGTGTCCATCCATAGGATCAGTACCCAGTCCCCCCGCGGAACCGAAACACGAAATCACCGGCTTTTTGCCTCCGTACCCCTTCCGTCATCCCGGGACAACGGATGCCCGTTTCCTTCTGTTCGCGGTTCGGAACGGTTCCAGGAGGTCATGACCCTGCGCTCGCGTTCGGTTCCGAGAGTGCTCACAGACCCGGTGTCGAGGCGGAACAGCGCTCCGGCGGAGGCGGGCAGTCCCAGCCATCGGGCGGTGAGAACGCGCAGGAAGTGGCTGTGCGCCACCAGTGCCACGTCGCCGTATTCGAGCGCGGGGGCCAGTTCGGTCAGGGCCCGCTCGGCCCGTGCCCCCACCTGGCCGACGGCCTCCCCCGGATGTTCCGGTGGCCCGGTCGGAACCCCGTCGGTCCACAGGTCCCAACCCGGGCGCTCCCGGCGGATCTCTGCGGTGGTGATCCCCTCGTAGGCGCCGTAGTCCCACTCCATGAGGTCGGGCTGGGGCACGGCCCCGAACAGTCCGGCGAGCTCGGCGGTTTCGGCCGCCCTGCGCAACGGGCTGGTGAGCACGAGCTCGAACCGCCGCCCGGCCAGTAGCGGACGCACCGCGCCGGCCTGCCGCCGCCCCTCCTCGGTCAGGGGCAGGTCGGTGCGGCCGGTGTGTCGGCGCTGCCTGCTCCACTCGGTCTGCCCGTGTCTGACCAGAACCAGTTCACCCATTCGACCGTTGTTCCCGGCATTTGCCACCCGCATGCCTAAAACAAGAGAATTCGGTCGGACAGGGCACCTCAACAGCACGGATATAGGATCCGAGGCGAGCAGAGAGCACGTCTTGCACGCGAACACGGGAAACCGTTCCGGGAGGAAGAAAAGAAATGCCCAGCGTTGAATGGAATCGTAAAACCTGGGGCAAAACGCACTCCTGGGAACGCAGTGGCGACGAGTGGGCCTACATGGCCGCGTACTGCGGCCAGCCCTACGAGGAGTGGAAGGGCAGCCTCGTGGACACGCTGCTCGTGCCGGGTGCCACCCGGGGGCCGTCCCTGGAGATCGGTCCCGGGCACGGCCGCTGGACCGAGCACCTGCTGGAGCACTCCCCCGAGGTCTGGATCGTGGACGTCAACGAGAGCTGCCTGGAGCGCTGCCGCGAGAGGTTCGCCGACCACCCCGGGCTCAACGTCCACCACACCTCCGGCTGTTCGATGGACCCGGTGCCGGACGCCTCGGTCGAGTTCGTCTGGTCCTTCGACGTCTTCGTCCACCTGGACCCGGACGTGGTCACCGGCTATCTGGGCGAGGCCGCCCGCGTCATGGCCCCCGGGGCGAGGGCGGTCATCCACCACGCGGGCAAGCCCGACTGGTCCTTGTACCTGGCCCCGGTGAACCGCCGCGCGGGTCGCCCCGGCAAGGTCGCCCAGCGCTGGATCAGCCAGCGCCGCTGGCGTGACGACGGCAACCGCTCGGACGTCTCCCCCGAGGCTTTCGCCCGCTGGGCCGGGGAGGCGGGCCTGGAGGTGACCGGGCAGCGCACCTCGTGGGGCCCCGAGGGCCAGTACACCGTGGACAAGTACCGTGACTGCGTCACCGAGCTCCGCAAGCCCGGGTAGGTGCCCCGATACCCCGCTCCGCCTCGGCAGCACACGAGACCCCGCTCACTGAATCGAGTTCAGTGAGCGGGGTCCGGGACTGTCACCTCGCGCCTACGGCTGTCGGCCGTCAGGCGGCCGCCTCGGCGGCGCGCTTGGCGACGCGCTCGGCGCGCAGCTCGCGGGCCTCGTCCGGGTCCAGGACCGGGGCCGCGGTGAGCAGCTGCTTGGTGTAGTCGCTCCGCGGGTTCTCGTAGACCGAGTCGCTGTCACCCATCTCCACGATCTCGCCCTTGCGCATGACGACCACGCGGTCGCTGACCTGGCGCACGACCGCGAGGTCGTGGGCGACGAAGATGTAGGTGAGACCGAAGTCGTCCTGCAGCTCCGAGAGCAGGCGCAGCACCTGGTCCTGGGTGGACACGTCCAGCGCGGAGACCGGCTCGTCGCAGATGATGAGCTTGGGCTTGAGGATCAGCGCGCGGGCGATGGCGATGCGCTGGCGCTGGCCGCCGGAGAAGGCGTGCGGGAAGCGGTTGTAGTGGTTGGGCTCCAGACCCACGCGCTCCAGGAGCTCCTGGACCTCGCCCCGGATCTTGCGGCCGTCGCGCTCACCCTGCACCTTGAGCGCGGTACCGATGCTCTCGCCGATGGTCAGGCGCGGGTTCAGCGAGGAGTAGGGGTTCTGGAAGACCATCTGCACGTCCCGGCGCAGCGGACGCAGCGCCCGCTCCGACATGTGCGTGATGTCCCGGCCCTCGAACTCCACCGTGCCCTCGGTGGGCTCCAGTAGCCGCATGACCATGCGCGAGAGCGTGCTCTTGCCCGAACCGGACTCGCCCACAACACCCAGGGTCTCGCCCTTGAAAAGGTCGAAGCTGACCCCCTTGACCGCCCAGAAGTCGGTCGACTTGCCCCACATGCCACCACGGACCTTGAACCGCTGGGCCACGTCCCGCACGCGCAGCAGCGGCTCGCCGTCGGTGCCCGCGGGGGTGAAGGCCTCGAAGTCGCCGGGCTTGGTGACGGCGCCCTCGCGCTTGTCCTTGGCGACGCGGTCGGCGCGGTCCTGGGCGCGGCGCTCGGCCCGGGAGACCTCCACGCGCGGCACCGCGGCCAGCAGCGCCTGGGTGTAGGGGTGCTCGGGTTCGGACAGCACCTTGCGCACGTCACCGCGCTCCACGGCCTGGCCCTTGCGCATGACCACGACCTCGTCCACCGAACCGGCCACCACGGCCAGGTCGTGCGAGACCAGGATCAGCGCCATGTTGAGGTCGCGGCGCAGCTCGTCCAGCAGGTCGAGGATGCGCGCCTGCACGGTGACGTCCAGGGCGGTGGTGGGCTCGTCGGCCAGCAGCACCTTGGGGTCGCACATCAGGCCCATGGCGATGACCACGCGCTGACGCATACCGCCGGAGAACTCGTGCGGGTAGGAGTTGATCCGCTTGGCGGGCTCGGGGATGCCGACCCGGTCCAGGGCGTCCACTGCGCGCTTGCGGGCGTCCGCCTTGCTCGCCTTGGGGTGGTGCACCTGGTAGGCCTCGACCAGCTGGTTGCCGATCGTGTACTGCGGGTGCAGCGACTGCATCGGGTCCTGGAAGACCATCGCGATGTCGTTGCCGCGCATGGAGCGCAGCTTCTTGTCGCTGGCGGTCACCACGTCCTGCCCGGCCACCTCGATGGAGCCGGTGATCTGGGCGCGGCTGCCCCGGTGCAGACCCATCAGGGCCAGCGAGGTCACGCTCTTACCCGAACCCGACTCACCCACGATGCCCAGGGCACCGCCCGCGGGCACCTCGAAGGAGAGACCCTTCACCGCGTGGACGTCGCCGTCCATCGTCGGGAAGGTCACCCGCAGGTCATCCACGCGCACGACTGCGTCAGAGGCAGCCGGTGCCGGTCCGGTCGAGGCCATGTCACTTTTCCTTCGGTAGAGCTGGTCTGGAGTCAGCGCTCAGGCGCTGGGGCGTGTTCGGTCCGCTTACGCGTCGCCTAGGCGGCGATGCGCACCCGCGGGTCGACGATCGGGTAGAGGAGGTCGACGATCAGGTTGCAGACGACGATGAACACCGCGCCCAGGAGCGTGACGCCCAGGACGACGGGCAGGTCCTTGGCGACGATCGAGTCGATCGCGTAGGCGCCCACACCGTTGAGGGAGAACACCTTCTCGGTGAGGATCGCGCCACCCAGGACCATGCCGATGTCCAGACCCAGGATGGTGACGATCGGGGTCAGGGTGGGCCGCAGGGCGTGCTTGAAGATCACCTTGCGCTCGCTCAGGCCCTTGGCCCGCGCGGTGCGGATGTAGTCCTCGTTGAGGGTCTCCAACATGCCCGCCCGGGTCTGCCGCGCGTACTGGGCGGCGTGCAGGAAGGCCAGCGTCACCCAGGGCAGGATCATGACCTGGAACCAGCCCACCGGGTTCTCGGTGAAGGGCACGTAGCGCGAGACCGGGAACAGCCCCCACTGGTGGACCAGGAAGGACAGGGCCAGCAGACCGGTGAAGTAGATGGGCAGGGACACGCCGATGAGGGCGGTACCCATGGCCAGACGGTCGAAGACGCTGCCCTTCTTGACCGCGGAGAGCACACCGACGGAGACACCGCCGATGACCCAGATGACCGCGGCGCCGAGGCCGAGGGACAGCGTGACCGGGAGGCGGTCAAGCAGCTGCGGCAGCACCGGCGAGTTCGTGGTGAAGGAGTACCCCAGGCACGGGGCCGCGCACTCGACGGTCTCGCGGCCGAAGGTGAACTCCTGGCCGAAGAGGAGAGTCCGGAGGAACTCGAAGAACTGGACCGCGACGGGCTGGTCGAGGCCAAGGCGTTCCACGGTGGCGTCGAGCGCCTCCGGGGTGGGCGCCTTGCCCACGTACATCGCCGCCATGCCGTGCGGGGTGACGCCGGCCCACCTGGGCAGGACGTAGAAGATCCAGAAGGTCACCGCCGTGACGACGGCGAGAAGCAAGAGACCCGCACCAAGGCGGCGAAGAATATAGTTCAGCATCGCGGTCGGCGGCGGGGACACCCGAGGGATCGCCTCGGGCTCCCCGCCGCTTTCACCTGCCTTCTCGTACTAGTTCAGGCTGGTAGTTCGGGACCTAGTCCCGGTCCACGCCCAGCGGCATGAAGTCGTACATCATGTACGCGGGCTGGTAGAAGGCGTTGGTCAGCTCATCGGAGCGGTAGATCAGCGCCTTGTCGAAGACCACCGGCAGGATCGCGGCGTTCTCCATGACGAGGGTGTCGATCTGCTTGTAGAGGTCGGCGCGCTCCTCCGGGTCCTCGGTGAGCAGGGCCTGGTCCCAGAGACCGTTGATCTCGGGGTCGTCGAGCTCGGCGGTGTTGAAGTTACCGGTCTCCATGATCGCGTCGCCGTGCGTGATCTTGGAGGCGAAGCCGTAGCCGCTGGGCCAGTCCGGGCCCCAGCCGGAGACGCTCAGGCCGATGTCGTTCTCACGGACGTAGTCCTGCGAACCGGCGTACTGGCCGAAGAAGTCGGCGGCCGGGAAGGACTCGATGGTGACGTCGATGTTGACGCGGGCCAGGGCCTCCTTGAGGGCCTCGGCGGTCTGGACGTCGTTGGCGCTCTCGGCGCGGACCGCGAGGGTGGTGCTGAAGCCGTCCGACTCACCGCACTCGTCGAGCTTCTCCTGGGCCTTCTCGAGATCACCCTTGTCGTCCTCGGACGGGTACAGGTCCGAGTCGGGGTTGGAGCCCGGGATCGCCGGCGGGAGCAGGTTGGTGGCGATGTCGCCGCCGGGCTCGCCGCCCCAGGCGCGCCACATGCTGTCGCGGTCGGCCGCGTACATGATCGCCTGGCGGCAGGACACGTCCTCGATGATCGGGGTGTGGATGTTCACGTAGCGCAGGGCGCCGGAGAACGGGTTGTCCAGGTTGTCCTGGACGGACTGGTCGTCGAGCAGCTGGGACATCATCGCCGGGCCGACACCGCTACCGCGGGCATCGACGTCGATCTCGCCGCTGACCAGGCGCTGGTCGATCTCGTCCTGGTTGACGCCGATCTCGAGCTCGACACGGTCCGGCAGGGCCGCGCGGACGGGGTCGGTGTCGCCGTCCCAGTGCTCGTTGCGCTCCAGGTGC
The DNA here is from genome assembly GCF_024134545.1 of Nocardiopsis exhalans. Taxonomy (GTDB): domain Bacteria; phylum Actinomycetota; class Actinomycetes; order Streptosporangiales; family Streptosporangiaceae; genus Nocardiopsis; species Nocardiopsis exhalans. The sequence continues at coordinate 3,207,471 of NZ_CP099837.1, read as the reverse complement.
AGCTTCTTGCCGGGCTCGTAGGAGCCGTCGAACTTGTACGGACCGGAGGAGAGCACGTTCTCCTGGTACAGCTCGCCGCGATCGGCCTCGATCGGCACGGGCGCGGTCTGGACCTGGGTCAGCACGTTCGGGAACTCCGAGAAGGAGTCCTTGAGGTGGAAGATCAGGGTGTAGTCGTCCGGCGTCTCGATGGAGTCGAAGCCCGCGAGCGGGTCGTCACCCTCGTAGACGTTGTGGTCGTCCTGGTCCAGGTGGGTCTTGAAGTACTGCGGGCCCTGGGTGAACGTTCCACCGTTGAAGTTGGCGCGCGCGATGGCGTACTTGATGTCCTCGGCCGTGATCTCCGAGCCGTCCTCGTACTTGAGGCCCTGCTGGATCTCGATGGTCCACGTTTTGAAGTCGTCGCTCGGCTCGGGGAGGTCGACCGCGAGGTCGGGGATGAGCTCGTTGGCGGCATCACCCGGCTCCGGGTTGAAGGCCAGGAGCGTACGGGCGTAGTAGCGCTGGAAGTTCCAGCTCCACCCGTAGTAGGTGTTGCCCGGGTCGGTGGAGTCGAAGTCCATCTCGATGGCGTAGCGGAGCGTGCCACCGGTCTTGTCCGACGGGTTGGTGATCTCGGTGGAGCCGAGGTCGAAGGTGCCGGCCGAGTCGGAGCCGCCGCCGGTGGCGGCGCCGCCGCAGGCGGACAGGAAGAGGGACGCCGCCGCGCCGAGCGCGACGAAGCCGAGGGTGCGTTTCCTCAAGGAAATACCTCTCTGAACCTGGAATGGGGATGGTTGGACCATGGGGTTGTCCCATGTCCGTGCGCGGTATTGGCGGGTCCACGCACGGATGCGGGTCAGTCCGAGGTCCGGGGATCGAAGGCGTCTCGCAGGCCGTCACCGAACAGGTTGAACGCCAGGACGGTGATGAAGATGGCCAGACCGGGGAAGACGATGAAGTAGGGCGCCGTCTGGGAGAAGGGCACCGCTTCGGAGAGCATCTTGCCCCAGCTCGGGGTGGGCGGGTTGATACCGACGCCCAGGAAGCTCAGGGCCGCCTCGAACAGGATGTTCGTGGGGATCAGGAGCGTGGAGTAGACGATGATCGGCGTGACCAGGTTCGGCAGGATCTCCTTGAGGAGGATGTGCCGGTTGCTGGCGCCGAGGCTCTTGGCCGCCTCCACGAACTCCCGCTCGCGCAGGGCGAGGGTCTGTCCGCGGACGATGCGGGCGATGTAGGGCCAGTTGAAGAACCCGATGATGAAGACGATGACGCCGATTCTCAGACCGTTGCCGGTCAGGCCGAGGACGCCGTCGGGGATGACGCCGACCAGGGCGATCGCGAAGAGCACCAGCGGGAAGGCCAGGAAGATGTCCATGGCGCGACTGATGAGGGTGTCGACCCAGCCGCCCATGTAACCAGCGATGATGCCGAGGACGGTGCCGAGGGTGACGCAGACCAGGGTGGACAGGAAGGCGACCAGGAGCGAGATCTGGGCGCCGTAGAGGATGCGGCTGAACATGTCGCGGCCGGTGGTCGGCTCGACGCCGAGCAGGTGGTCCCCGCTGATCCCACCCCAGCGGTCGACACCCGCGCTGGGGTCGTCGGGGTCGAGGTAAGGGAGGCGTCGCGCCGGGTCGATCAGGTCCTGGTGGAACTGGGTGGGCGGGTGCCCGAACAGCTTGACCAGGAAGGGCGCGAAGATCGCCGCCAGGATGAGCAGGACCACGACCACGCCGGAGACCATGGCGACCTTGTCGCGCCGCAGTCGTTGCCAGGCGATCTGTCGCAGGGAACGGTTGTCGGCGTCGCTGCGACCCGAGGCCGACGCGCCGGGGTCCGAGGCGACCGGTTCGGTCGTCTCAGGGGCATGCGAGGGCGCGCTCATCAGGCCACCACTCTCCACTCATACGCTTCTGGCCGAGGGGACAGATCCCACGCGTGAGCCGGTCAGGGGTTAGCCCTGCTGGGTCTCACGGTGGGGCCGGCCGGTTCTCGACTCTGGCTGGCGTGGGCGTGACCGACGGAGCGAGAGGGTTGCCCGTCTCGTCGGCACTGGCACGCGGTGCACCCACCCGGTTGAGAGGTTGGACACATCGCAGACCTTTACGCCCGGGATGTTACACAAAGACCAATTTACTCGCCCTTTGTCGGCATGTCGTCCAAAGTCTGCCCATGTGGCCAAACCGTAATGAAACCTAACAATCGACCCATATGGGGACTAAAGCCGCAAAGCAGGCATTCATCGGACGACCGTGGCTGAGCTGGCACGAGGGGGAGGATCACACCCGAGCCAACCCTAAGGGCACCCCCGCGCGCTTCGCCCCAATTCAGCTGCGCTATGGCAAGTGCTATGAATCAGAACGTGTTCGCATGAATCCCCCGAGTGAACGGGGCCACACGGGCGTGTGAACGAAATCGCCCGCAACGGGCGGCCAGCGACGCACGGAACTGCACGTCGGGGCAGGTTCCGCGCATGGTTCTTGCACGAAGAAGACATCGTTGTGCACAAGAAAGGCCCCGCCGAAGCGGGGCCGTCCTCGTCGTCGTCAGAGTCGGCTAGTCGATACCGCGCTTGCGCAGCAGCGCCTCGATGTCACCGAAGTCGTCGTCCGCGGCGGGCGCCTTGGCCTGTTGGGTGGCCTTGACCTGACCCGCGGCGGCCGGGGCGGCCCCGGCGGCGGGCGTTCCCTCTCCCTGGGCCTTGGCCTGGGCCTTGTCCTGCGGCCGCGCACCGGGCTTGACCCCGATGCCCTTGGACTTCATGAAGCCCGAGACCACGTACAGGACCACCATCACCACGGCGAGGGCCAGACCGACCCACGACTGGAGCTTGAAGGCCATCGTCAGCAGGATGCCGAGGACGCCCAGGACGAACTGCATCACCACGTCCATCAGCAGGAGCAGCCCGGCGATCAGGGGCAGCAGCGACCAGGCCACACCGCGCAGACCGTAGGCGGCGCCCTTCTTCCGCCACACGAAGTAGGAGATGACGATCCCGACCGCCGTCAGGGCCGCCCCCAGCCCCACACCAACATTGTCATTCAAAGTCTCAGGCATGCGACCAGTCTCCCATCCCGCGCCCGAACACACATCCGGCCGATCCCCTAGGGCGGTTCACCCGGCAGTGATCGGCCCCCGGCCGGGCACTGCGCCCCTCTCCCACCCACGCTACTCATCGGGGTGCAAGCCGCCAACAGCCAGGCGTAGACGGAGCATGGAGTGATCGGCGGGCGGCAGTCGGCGATCAGGGGCGGCGGTCGGTGCTCAGCGGTCGGCGACCAGCGACTCCAGCCAGTCCAGGTCCACCCCGACCAGGCTGTCCCGGAAGACCACGCCCTCGCGGGGCGTGATCTCCACGTGGTTGGGCACCGCGATGGTCAGGCACCCGGCGTCGGCGGCCGAGGCCACGCCCACCAGCGAGTCCTCCACGGCCACGCAGCGGCGCGGGTCCACGCCCAGGCGGCGGGCGGCCCGGAGGTAGGGGTCGGGGTGCGGCTTGTTGGCGTCCACCTCGTCACCGGCGATCGAGTCGACGAAGCTGTCCAGCCCGATACCGTCGATCGCCGTCTCCACCAGGGCGCGCTCGGTGGAGGTCACCAGCACGGCCGGAACCCCGGCCTCGGCCAGCATCGTCACCAGTTCCTTGGCGCCGGGCCGCAGCTCGGCCCCGCCCTCCAGCTTGGCCAGGAAGCGGGCGTAGAGCATGTCGGCCACCTGGCGCGGGGTCAGGTGGTCGGCCCCGGTGCGCTCGATGATGTAGCGGCCCACCGGCTCGGCGGCGTTGCCGACGTTGGCCTCGTGGTCCTCGGCGGTCCACACCCCGCCCAGCTCCGCGGTGAGTTCGGCCTCGGCCTCACCCCACAGGTGCTCGCTCTCGATGAGGGTGCCGTCCATGTCCAGCAGCACCGCCTGGAGGCGGCGCTCCGCTGCGACGGAGGTCTCGGGCATTTCGGAACTCACAGTGCTCAATTCGCTCATCTCGACTCGTGGCGTGGCGGCCGGTTGGCAGCCGGGTGGTCGCCGGCCTCCGGCGATGACTGGCTGACCCCTGGCAGGGAGCGGCCCCACCGGTGACGTTCACCGGCGGGGCCGCCCTCTCGACCGGTAGGTCAGACGTTGAAGTATGTCGCCTCGGGGTGATGGATGACGATCGCGTCGGTGGCCTGTTCGGGAACAAGCTGGAACTCCTCGGACAACGCCACCCCCACACGCTCCGGCTCCAGCAGCTTCATGATCTTGGCGCGGTCCTCCAGGTCGGGGCAGGCCCCGTAGCCCAGGGAGAAGCGGGCGCCCCGGTAGCCGAGCTTGAAGAAGGCGTCCAGCTCGGCGGGGTCCTCCCCCGCGAAGCCCAGCTCGGCGCGGACCCGGGTGTGCCAGTACTCGGCCAGGGCCTCGGTGAGCTGCACCGAAAGCCCGTGCAGCTCCAGGTAGTCGCGGTAGGCGTCTCTTTCGAACAGCTTCGCGGTAGCGCGGCTGATCGCCGCGCCCACCGTCACCACCTGGAAGGAGACCACGTCCAGCTCCCCCGACTCCTTGGGCCGGAAGAAGTCGGACAGGCACAGGTGCCGGTCCCGGCGCTGGCGCGGGAAGGTGAAGCGGGTGCGCTCGGTGACACCGTCCTCGTCCAGCACGACCAGGTCGTCACCCTCGCTGTAGCAGGGGTAGTGGCCGTGCACGACCGCGGCCTCCAGCAGGCCGTCGGTCTGGATGCGGTCCAGCCACATCCGCATGCGCGGACGGCCCTCGGTCTCCACCAGCTCCTCGTAGGTGGGCCCGTTGCCGCCGCGGGAGGCCTTGAGGCCCCACTGCCCCATGAAGGTGGCGCGCTCGTCGAGGAAGGCCGCGTAGTCGGCCAGCGGAATGCCCTTGCTGATCCGGTCGCCCCAGAACGGCGGGACGGGCACCCTGTTGGTGGTGGAGACGTCGCTGCGGGCGGGCATCTCCTCGGGCTCGGTCACCTTGAGGGTGGCCCCGCGCTTGACCCGGCGCTGGCGCAGTTCGGGGAGCTTGGCGCCCTCCTCGCCGCGCTTGACCGCCATGAAGGTGTCCATCAGGCGCAGGCCCTCGAAGGCGTCCTTGGCGTAGCGGACCTCACCGCCGAACATCTCGGCCAGGTCCTGCTCCACATAGGAGCGGGTGAGCGCGGCACCGCCCAGCAGCACCGGGAAGCGCTCGGAGATACCCCGGGAGTTCATCTCCTCGAGGTTCTCCTTCATGATCACCGTGGACTTGACCAGCAGGCCGGACATGCCGATCACGTCGGCCTTCTTCTCCTCGGCCGCCTCCAGGATCGCCGACACCGGCTGCTTGATACCGAGGTTGACGACCTCGTAGCCGTTGTTGGACAGGATGATGTCCACGAGGTTCTTGCCGATGTCGTGGACGTCGCCCTTGACGGTGGCGAGCACGATCCGGCCCTTGCCGTCGTCGTCGCTCTTCTCCATGTGCGGTTCGAGGTAGGCGACCGCCTTCTTCATGACCTCGGCGGACTTGAGCACGAACGGCAGCTGCATCTGGCCGGAGCCGAACAGCTCGCCGACGGTCTTCATGCCCGACAGCAGGGTGTCGTTGACGATGGCCAGGGCGGGCTTGCTCTCGAGCGCCTCGTCGAGGTCGGCCTCGATACCGGTGAGCTCACCGTCGATGATCCGCCGCTCCAGCCGCTCCCACAGCGGCAGGGCGGCCAGTTCCTCGGCGCGCGAGGCCCTCATCGCCTTGGCGTCCACGCCCTGGAACATGTCGATGAACTCCGACAGCGGGTCGTAGTCGCCCTCACGGCGGTCGTAGATGAGGTCGAGCGCTACCTTGCGCTGTTCCTCGGGGATCTGGTTGGTCGGCACGATCTTGGAGGCGTGCACGATCGCCGAGTCCAGCCCGGCCTGCACGGCCTCGTGCAGGAACACCGAGTTGAGCACGATCCGGGCGGCCGGGTTCACACCGAAGGACAGGTTGGACAGGCCCAGGGTGGTCTGCACCTCGGGGTAGCGGGACTTGAGCTCGCGGATGGCGTTGAGGGTCTCGATACCGTCCCGGCGGGTCTCCTCCTGCCCTGTGGTGATGGGGAAGGTGAGGCAGTCGATGATGATGTCGCCGGTGTTCAGGCCCCAGTCGCCGGTGATCTCGTCGATCAGGCGGCTGGCCACCCGCACCTTCCACTCGGCGGTGCGGGCCTGGCCCTCCTCGTCGATGCACAGACCGACCACGGCGGCGCCGTGCTCCCGCACCAGCCGCATGATGCGGGTGAAGCGGGAGTCGGGGCCGTCTCCGTCCTCGTAGTTGACCGAGTTGATCACCGCGCGGCCGCCCAGGGCCTCCAGCCCGGCCTCCAGCACGGCGGGCTCGGTGGAGTCGAGCATGATCGGCAGGGTGGAGGCGGTGGCGAAGCGCGAGGCGAGCTCGTGCATGTCGCGCACGCCGTCACGGCCGACGTAGTCGATGTTGAGGTCGAGCACGTGGGCGCCGTCACGGATCTGGTCGCGTGCCATCTCGACGCAGGCGTCCCAGTCCTCGGCCAGCATGGCCTCGCGGAACTTCTTGGAGCCGTTGGCGTTGGTGCGCTCGCCCACGGCCAAGTAGCTGGCGTCCTGGCGGAAGGGGACGCTCTGGTACAGCGAGGAAGCGGCTGCCTCGACCAGCGGCTTGCGGTTCTTGATGCCCCGCCCCTGCACCCGTTCCACGACCTGGCGCAGGTGCTCGGGGGTGGTGCCGCAGCAGCCGCCGACCAGACTCAGGCCGAACTCGGCGGTGAAGGTGTCGTGGGCGTCGGCCAGCTCCTGCGGGGAGAGGTTGTAGACCGCGCCGTTGGGGCCCAGCTCGGGCAGGCCCGCGTTGGGCATCACGGAGATGGGGATGGGCGAGTGGTGCGACAGGTAGCGCAGGTGCTCGCTCATCTCGGCGGGGCCGGTGGAGCAGTTGAGCCCGATCACGTCGATGCCCAGCGGGGCCAGCGAGGTGAGGGCGGCGCCGATCTCCGAACCCATGAGCATGGTGCCGTTGGTCTCGATGCTGACCTGGGCGATGATCGGCACGTCCTTGCCCAGGGCCGTGCGGGCGCGCTTGGCACCGACCACGGCGGCCTTGACCTGGAGCAGGTCCTGGCAGGTCTCGATCAGGATGGCGTCGGAGCCGCCGTCGATGAGCCCGTGCGCCGACTTCTCGTAGTAGTCGCGCAGGAAGGTGTAGGGAGCGTGGCCCAGGGTGGGCAGCCGGGTTCCGGGGCCGACCGACCCCAGGACGTAGCGGGGCTGGTCCGCGGTGCTGTAGGCGTCGGCGGTCTCGCGGGCGATGCGCGCCCCGGCCTCGGCGATCTCGTAGGTGCGGTCCTCGATGCCGTACTCGTAGAGGCCTCCGTAGTTGGCGGAGAAGGTGTTGGTCTCCACGCAGTCGGAGCCGACCTCGAAGAAGGCGGCGTGGGTGTCCCGGACGATGTCGGGCCGGGTCAGGTTGAGGATGTCGTTGAGGCCCTCGTGACCTTCGAACTGGTCGAGGTCGAGATCGTGCGCCTGCAACATGGTGCCCATCGCCCCGTCCGCAACGACAACTCGCTGGGACAGTGCTTCACGGAATGTCCGTCGATCTCTCATGTTCAGCAACTCTAGTCTCGGTGCACCACGGCGGCCCAGCACGTGTCCCGGTGACAAGCGGCACGGGTGGGAACGGTGGCTGGGTCGACCCACGGCGCGGGGCGGGGTCGGGCGGCCGGGGACGGCAGTGTCCTCGGGCGAGTTCCGCGGAACAGGCCCTAGGGCGATCACGCCCGGTCAGTCGCTGGTCGCGAGGCTACCTCATCGGGTGTTTCGCCACGTGAGACGGGTGTCCCAAAGTGGCGAGAGTAACCTCTGTGGGCGGAGTCCGAATTACGGTTTCCGGGCTGTGGCGCCACCCCATAGGGTGGTGATCATCCGCGTCCAGGAAGGGGCCGTCCATGATCCAGCTCGACCGCGAGCTCGTCGAGCCTGTGATGGTGGCGGCGTTCGAAGGGTGGAACGACGCCGGTGAGGCGGCGAGCCTCGCCGTGGAACACCTGTCCGAGAAGTGGGGCGCCAAGGAGCTGTGCGCCCTGGCTCCGGACGACTACTACGACTTCCAGGTCACCCGGCCACGGATGACCGTGGCCGACGGTCGGCTGACCTCCATGGAGTGGCCCACCACCCGGGTGCGGGTGGTCCGGCCGCCCGGTTCGCGGCGCGACGTCGTCCTGGTGACCGGCCCCGAGCCGAACATGCGCTGGCGCTCCTACTCCGCCGACCTGCTCGCGATCGCCCGTGAACTGGGGGTCCGGCGCGCCGTGATCCTCGGCTCGCTGCTGGCCGACGCCCCGCACACCCGCCCCATCCCGGTGACGGGGATGTCCTCGCCGCTGGAGCTGGGCACCCGGTACGGGCTGGAGGCGGCCACGTACTCGGGGCCGACCGGCATCGTCGGGGTCGTGCACGACACGTTCAGCTCGGCTGGTGTGGAGACTGTGTCGCTGTGGGCGGCCATCCCCCACTACGTGGCCCAACCGCCGTGCCCGAAGGCGACCCTGGCCCTGCTGAGCTGGGTCCAGGACTTCCTGGAGACCGAGGTTCCGCTGGGCGACCTGCCCGAGGACTCGGTTTCCTGGGAGGCGAGCGTCAACGACCTCACCGCCGAGGACGAGGACATAGCGGCCTACGTGCGCGGCCTGGAGGAGGCCAAGGACACGGTGGAGCTGCCCGAGGCCAGCGGTGACGCCATCGCCCAGGAGTTCGAGCGCTACCTGCGCCGCCGCGACGACGGTTAGGGCGGGTCGGACCGATCGCATCGACCGGTCCCAAGCTGCTGCTTAACCCGTCTCCGGATGAATGTCCACAGGGTCCCGATTTTCCGTTACCTCATCTTTAGGTGCCCCCCGCTAGTTTGCGGGTGATGGCTCGCGGACCGGGGGAAGGAGCCAGGGCTCCGGAGTGCGTGGTACGGGGGTACACGCACTCCGGGGCCCGATGGCCTGTCGCCCCCGGGGCCTGGGACGAGTACCCTCCCCGACCGCGCGAGGTGGGGTTGCAGGGACAACTTGTGAGAATCGCCTTCGTCATCGCCAACGGCTACGCCATGGGTGGCACGGTCCGAACCGTGCACAACCTGGCGCGGGGGCTGTCAGCTCGCCACGAGGTGGAGATCGTGAGTCTGGTCCGCAAACGAAGACAACCCTTCTTCACCCCCGCCGACGGGGTCCAGCTGGTCCCGCTGAGCGACGACACCGACCACCCGGTGGTCCAACGCCCCCGCGAACGCGTGCGTGAGCGCTGGGCCAAGCAGGCCGACAAGATCGTGCCCGAGGCGGAGCGGCGCCGGAACAAGAACTTCACCCCGGAGGCGGTCACCGGGCTGCGCCGCTACCTGCGCACCACCAAGGCGGACGTGGTGATCGGCACCCGCCCGGGGATCAACCTGCTCATCGCCGCCTGGGCGCCCTCGCGCCTGCTGACCATCGGACAGGAGCACCTCAACCTGGCCGAGCACAAACCGGAGGTCCGCAAGGCCATCACCCGCGCCTACCCGAAGCTGGACGGGCTGAGCGTACTCACCCAGACCGACCGGGCCGCCTACGAGAAGCTGCTCGGCGCCTCCGAGGACTGGCTGACCGCGCTGCCCAACGCCCTGGAGCCGGGTGAGCCGCCCCGGGCCACCCTGGACGAGCCGGTGATCGCGGCGGCCGGGCGGTTCTCCCCGGTCAAGCAGTACCCGCTGCTGGTGGAGGCGTTCTCCCACGTGGCCGCCGAGCACCCGCAGTGGCGCCTGCACATCCACGGCGGCGGGGACCGGGACGAGGAGCTGCGCGCGACCATCGACCGGCTGGGTCTGGGCGACCACGTGAGCCTGCGCGGCCGCACCACCGACATGCTGGGCGAGCTGTCCAAGGCCTCCCTGCTGGCGGTCAGCTCCCGGGTGGAGGGCTTCGGGATGACCATCATCGAGGCCTTCTCCGTGGGGGTCCCGGTGGTGAGCTTCGACTGCCCGCACGGCCCGAGGGAGATCATCGAGCACGGCCGCAACGGACTGCTCGTCCCGCCGCAGGACACCAAGGCTCTCGGCGAGGCGCTGTCACGCCTGGTCAGCGACCGCGAGGAACGCCACCGCATGGGCGAGGCCGCGCTGGCCTCGTCCTCGGCCTACCAGCTGGAGGACATCACCCAGCAGTGGGAGGAGTTCCTGGAGCGGCGCCGGGCCGCCGCCCCGAAAAAGAAGGGCCCGCTGGCCGCCCTGTTCGGCTGAATCCCACCGGGTTCGGGCCTGACGGGTCCGGCGTACCGGGGCCGTACGGCCCCGGTTTCCGGCGCTCACAGGCGCAGGCGGTGCCACTCCCCCGTGGCCAGGACCGCCGCCCAGGCCCCGGCGATGCGGGCCAGGCCGCGACGGACCTCGTCGACGACGGCGGGAGCAAGGGGCGACTCGGCCTGCTCGGCGGGTTCCAACCGAACGGTGACGCGCAGCCCGTCCAGGACCTTCTGCGCTCGGCCGAGGACTTCGGGGTCGGGGGCGGTCCCGCGGTCGAGCAGGGAGCGGATGCCGTCGCGCAGTGTGATGGCCTCGTCGAGGTCGGCGAGGGTGATGGGGATGGCGCCTTCGGTGACGAGTCGGTGCTCTCGCAGGAACTGGGCGAGGTCGGCACGGTCGGAGAGGCGGCCGCCGGTGGAGACGAAGTCCGCGATGAGCTCCGCCGCGGCACTGGGCCGGGTGGGGGTACTGGTCGTGGTCGTGGTCATGGGCGTATCCCACCACGCCGGGCACCCCGATGGTGGTGTTTCGGTGAGTTCGTGACCACAGGTGGCCACACATAACAGGGCAAAGGAGAACAGAAAACACCCCCCGCATCAGACAGCCCGCCCCGGGCCCGCCAACTGTCAGTCGGGGGTGGTCCACTCCCCCGTGGTGCGGCCGATACTGGCGCCGGACGGCTTCTCGGCTCCAAGGATCATGAGCTCTCCGCCAGGGACCTCATACTCTCCCGGACCGGCGGAAGGCCAAGCCCTTTCAGGAGGAAGGTGAAGTCGGCGGTGCCGGGGTCCCAGAGGCCGTCGCTGTCGACCAGCGCGCGCAGGTAGGCGCGTTGGAGTTCGGTGGGGTACTCCACCGGCGCAGCGGCGCTTCGTCTCTCCCGGCCCAGGGCCAGGCTGAGCAATCCCTGAAGGTCCCGCTCCGCGGTGAACGCCGAGGACACCGCGGCCAGGGCTTGGAAGACCGGAAGCAGGTCGGGTGCGTCCTCGGATTCGGAGCGTTCCACGAGCGCCTTGACCATGGAGAACCGCACGTGTCCGTCGAAGTAGCCCGGGCGGTCCGCGAACCAGGCGTCGGCGGCGGCCGGGTCCAGGAGGGCCGTGCGGAGTTCTGTGGTGGCGGCGGGATCGTCGGTCAGGGAGGGTGCGAGCGCGGCGCAGGCGCGGATGGCCGGGTCCTGGTGGGTGAGGAACTCGGCGGTGTCGCCGCCGCTCTCCGCCAGGGCGAGGACGATCGCGGCTCCCTCGTCGCGGGACTCGGCGTAGTCGGCGGCGCCCGACAGGTCCAGGGCCAGTCCCCCGCCCATCCGGCTCAGCGCTCCGGCGGCCGTCACCGCCCGTTGGCGCACCCCGCGGTCCCGGTGCGTGAGCAGGGGGCGGACCGCCTCGAGCAGCACGGGCGCGGCCCGGCGCAGATCGCGCAGGACCGTGTTCATCACCGTCTCCAGGAGCGGGTCCTCCCAGACCTCCTCGCCGTCGTCCGCATCGCCGTCCTCGCTGCGGGCCATCCGTTCCAGGAACGCGTCCAGCTCACCGCGCCGCTCACCGGGGTCGGCCAGGGCGTCCAGCTCCGCGTCCGAGTAACCACCGCAGACCTCCGCCACGGACCAGGCCACGTCGGCCAGGAAGCGGAGCAGGTGCTGGCGCAGCGGTGCGGCGCCGGCACCCATGGCCTCGTCGAACACGCCGTGGACCGGCCGGTCGGCCGCGGGGTCGGACAGCAGTCCAGCCACGTGGAGCACCGCCGGGGGTGTGGCCGGGTAGACGGTGCCCTGGTGCAGGATCGCGCTGTACAGGTATCCCAGCGCGTCCGCGACCTTGCTGTCCTGCCCGGACCGCAGGGCGGCGAGGTGCTTCGGGGCGTCGGTGCCGGGGCCGTAGGCGTGGAAGGTCCGGGACCAGTCGGTGGTGCGCAGGATGTCAGGTGCGGTGTCCATGGGCGCATCATGGCAGCGGACAGTGACCGTTGGCGTGGCTCCCGCGCGCCGGGGAAGGGCTCCTCAGTACACTCGGGCGCTCGGAAAACCTGTCGTAGGAGGCCGCCATGACGTTCACCCAGCCACCGAAGGACCCGATCCAGCGCGCGCTGTTCCGGGCCCCGATCTGGATCTACCGGCTGGGTCTGGGCGCTGTGCTGGGCGACAGGTTCGTTCTGCTCACCCACCGGGGGCGCAGCACCGGCGAGGCCCGGCAGGCGGTCCTGGAGGTCGTGGGCGGCAACGACACCACCGGCACGGTCATGGTGGCCTCGGGGTTCGGGAACCAGTCCCAATGGTTCCGCAACATCCGGGTGGAACCCCGGATCCTGTTCCAGGTCGGCAACCGGCGCCGACGGGGCACCGCCGAGCCGCTGCCGCCGGAGGAGTCCGGCCGGGTGCTGGCGCACTACGCGCAGCAGCACCCGGAGGTGGCCGCCGCGATGATGCGGGGACTGGGCCACGACGTCGGCGACGGCGTGGCGGAGTACGAGCGCCTCGGTGCCGATCCGGTCGACGGGATCCCCGTGGTGCGTCTGGTCCCGGACTCGGAGGAGGCCCGTTTCCCCGATTTTTCCGCTCCCCGTGAGACGGACGTGCCCAGGCCCCGGGGTTGAAGCAGCGCTGAACGCGTACGGGCGGCCCTGGGTGTGAGAGGTCCTGCGTGAGAGGACCTGCGTGAGAGGACCTGCGTGAGGGGTCCTGAGCGTGAGAGGCCCTGCGGACGAGAAGTACCCGGGCCGAACGGCCTCGGGGAAGACGCCCGGGGGGAAGCCTGCGGGAAACCTCAAGAAAAGCCCCGTGCCCGCCCCTGACGAACCGGACGGGAACGGGCACGGAGGTGTGTGAGGTCTGTGGTGTCCACCAGCCTAACCCGAGAAGCCGAGTACTTCGGGAAACCCGGGTGATCCAGGGACAGGCTTCACCGGCACGCGAATGCCCCGGGGAGGGGCTTGCCCTCCCCGGGGCACCGGAGCATTCCTACTCGAACTTCCCAATGGGAGTTCCTAGAGCTTGACGCCCAGAAGGGTGTCGACGGTGGTGCGCACCAGGCCGGGGGCTTGGGTGTCGGCGCCGCCCTCGGTGAGTGCGGCACTCGCCCAGGCGTCCACCGCGGCGAGCGCGGCCGGGGAGTCCAGGTCCTCGGCGAGCGAGGCGCGCACCGAGGCCAGCACCGGGGCCCCGTCCGGGCCTGAGCCCAGGGACGTGGCCGCACGCCAGCGCTCGGCCCGCTCGGCGGCGGCGGGCAGTTCGGCGTCGGTCCACTCCCAAGGGGCGCGGTAGTGGTGGGAGAGCATGGCCAGGCGGATGACGGCCGGGTCCACGCCCTGCTGGCGCAGCTTGGACACGAAGACGAGGTTGCCCAGTGACTTGGACATCTTCTCGCCGTTCAGGCCGACCATGCCCACGTGCAGGTGGTTGTGGGCGTTGGGCTGACCGGTCGCACACCGGGTCTCGGCCGCGCCCATCTCGTGGTGCGGGAAGATCAGGTCGCTGCCGCCGCCGTTGAGGTCGAAGGAGGGGCCGAGCCGGTCCAGGGCGATGGCGCTGCACTCGATGTGCCAGCCGGGACGGCCGCGGCCGAGCGGGCTGTCCCAGGAGGGTTCGCCGGGGCGCTCGGCGCGCCAGAGCAGCCAGTCGAGGGGGTCCTTCTTCTCGACGCGCTGCGGGTCGCCGCCGCGCTGGCCGAAGAGCTCGAGCATCTCCTCGCGGTCGAGGTTGCTGATCTCGCCGAACTTCGACGCGGCCGCGGCGGAGAAGTAGAGGTCGCCGTCGATCTCGTAGGCGGCGCCGGTCTCGCGGATGCGCACGGCCAGCTCGCTGATGAGGTCGACGGACTCCACGACGCCGACGTAGGAGGTCGGCGGGATGATGGACAGCGCGGCCATGTCCTCGCGGAAGACGTCGATCTCGCGGTGGGCGAGGTCGCGCCAGTCGACGCCGGTGGCCTCGGCCCGCTCCAGGAGCGGGTCGTCGATGTCAGTGGTGTTCTGGACGTAGTTGACGTCGTGCCCGGCGTCCCGCCACACCCGGTTGACCAGGTCGAAGGTCAGGTAGGTGAAGGCGTGCCCGAGGTGGGCGGCGTCGTAGGGGGTGATGCCGCAGGCGTACATGCCCGCGGTGGAGCCCGGCGTGGTCGTCCTTATCCGTCCGGTGGCGGTGTCGTGGACACGGAGGGGGCCGCCGGTACCCGGCAGGGGGACGATGTCAGGCGCAGACCATGAACGCATACCGGGAAGCCTATCCGCACGTGCACGGGACAAACGACCCGATAGCGGGCGCATGCCGAGGTGATCATCACCCCAGGTGAAGTGGGAATACCAGAGCAGCCGATGGGGAACGGAGGGCCCGGGCGAGGGCTGGAGCAGCCGTCGGGACGGAAGGAGCGGCCGGTGACGGGAGCGACCGGTGGGATGGGGGTGACCGGGGCCCATTGAACCCGGGAACCGTGTGGGCCCGACACCCAAAGGACCAAAGACCCAAAAGGTCGGGCACGGAAAACCCGGACGACCAGGAGATCGGCATGACGAGGAACGGGTCCGGGAATTCGACGCGGCCGCCAGAGGACGACTTCGAGGATTCGCTGGGCGACACGAAGGTTCGCGGGAGGACCCGCGGTCAGCGCCCCTCAACGGGCAGAGTGATCCGGACCTTACCGATGAGCAGGGCGCTGAGCAGGGCCGTTCCACCGCAGAGTGCCGCCAGGAGCTCGTTGCCCAGGCGCCAGTGCAGGAGCGCACCGCTGATGGAGACCACGTAAAGAAGCCAGTACGCCCCGGTTTCGAGGTAATTGCCGTTTCGGTCCATGATGGTTTCCCCTGCTGTGTACGCGTCGTTTTTGCACGCGCGTCCGACGGCGAGTGTGCCGTCTTCCTCAAAGACGCCGCAGCAACGCAGGGGGTTTACGTGTTCTTTGGGTCATGGCTCACGAAACGTTGTGCCCTCGGCCTCGCTCTCCCACCCTAGGCAGGCAGCGCACGACCGAAGGCACCCGACACACGGGCCCGGCCCGTCAGCCGGAGGTCAGGGGTGCGCGGCGAGCTGGAGGTCGAGCAGGTCCAGATCGGCGCTGCCGGGGAAACCGGGGTCGTCCATGACGGCGCGCAGGCGCCGGCGGACCGGCCGGGCCTCGGCGCGCTGGGTGACCGCCTCGGCGGCCAGCCTCCCCTGCCCGGTGCGGACGCCGGTCGGCGTACGCAGGGCCCAGCCGGTGTGGTCCGCGGAGAGCAGCAGCCCAACGGTTCCGTCTTCGTTCACCCGGACCCACTGGCCCACCAGGTCAGCGGGGTCGACCAGGGGGCGGGGAGCGGGGGTGGGAACGGAGTGGGCGCTCATCATGGGGTTTCCTCGGTAGATCGTCGAACTTCTTTCCTGGATGAGACGTTGCCCCACCCCGCCTATGACGCGCTTTCGAAAAACTTCTGCCGGAAAAGTTTCAACCCCCATCTGACCAGCGGCGACACCCCCGCTCCGCAGGGTGACGCACCAGCCAGAGAGCCACTACGGCCTCATGGAGGGACAGAAGCAGAGAAAACGAACGGGAACTCGAACCAGATCGGTGATCTCTCACCTCTTGCGAGACTGGGTTAATAAACGTAAAGTAACTTTTCAACACAACGGGACACATGACGGTCACGCTGGGTCGTCGCCTATGTGTCCCCAAGTCAGCCCATGGCTGACCGACTCCGCCCGCCCTCGCCCCGCACCGACGGGGCTTCCCCCGGAGTAGCCCATGCGCTCGTACCCTCGCCGCGCCCTGGTCGCCCCCGCCGCACTGGCGGCGCTCACGGCCGCCGGACTCACCATCCCCGCCGCTTCCGCATCAGCCCGACCGAAACCGTCGGCCACGACCGCGCGGGCCACCCTGGTGTGGTCCGACGAGTTCGACGGTCCCGCGGGAAGCGCGCCCAACCCCGCCCATTGGAACCACGAGACCGGCGACCACGGCTGGGGCAACAACGAGCTCCAGAACTACACCGCCAGCCGCGACAACTCCGCCCTGGACGGCAACGGCAACCTCGTCATCACCGCCCGCCGGGAGTCCCACGGCGGTTACACCTCCGCCCGCATGACCACCCAGGGCAAGGTGCAGCCGCAGTACGGCCGGATCGAAGCACGCATCCAGATCCCCCGCGGCCAGGGCATCTGGCCCGCGTTCTGGATGCTCGGGGCCCACTTCCCGAACACACCGTGGCCGGACTGCGGCGAGATCGACGTCATGGAGAACATCGGCCGCGAACCGCACCTGGTGCACGGCAGCCTGCACGGCCCCGGATACCACGGCGGCAACCCGCTCACCGGCTCCTACATGCACCCCCAGGGCTGGTCCTTCGCCGACACCTTCCACACCTTCGCCGTGGACTGGTACCCGGGCTCGGTCACCTGGTCGGTGAACGGCATCGTCTACCAGACCTACACCTGGCAGGACACCCGCGGTAACCCCTGGGTCTACGACCAACCGTTCTTCATCATCCTCAACGTGGCCGTGGGCGGCGACTGGCCGGGTTACCCCGACGGGAGCACCCAGTTCCCGCAGCAGATGCGGGTCGACTACGTCCGGGTGTACTCCCTGGACTGACGCGCGGCCGTCCCCAAGCGCCGTCCACCGGGTCTTCCCCACCCGGTGGACGGCGCCTACCGCTTCGACGAGCCCCGAATCGGTGGAACCGGGTCAGGTGTTCGGCTCCAGCAGAACCACGGGGGTCCGCCTGGACCGCAGCGCCGCGAACCCGTCCAACTCCTCGACGCTCTTGGAGTAGTCGCCCCACCTCGCCCAGAGCCGCTCGCGTTCCTCGCCCTGGGCCTCCCGGGCGCGCACGGAACGCCGCTCCCCGACCAGATCGACCCTGGCCTCCGGGCTTTCCGACAGGTTCAGCCACCAGGCGGGCGGCGGGTCACCCCAGCCGTTCATCGCGAGAAGAACCAGGTCGGGGCCGTCCTCGAAATAGGCGAGGATCACGGCACGGGGCTTACCCGTGCGACGGCCCACCGTGTGCAAGCGGAGCATGCCGTACTTGCCGGGCTTGGGACGGGAGAGTCCGGCCCGGCCGCCGGTCACGCGGCACAGCAACCGGTGCCCGGCCCAGAACGCGCGAACGAACCATCGAGGGGGAAGACGTGGCGGTGAGTGGTCGTGTTCGGTAGTGCCCATGGCATGGCCGCCTTCACCGGGGACGCCTCTCCCGGCGCCCGTTGGCACCGAATCTACGCGAGCCCGCCGCGAGAGCGAAGGCGATGGAGACCCGATCACCTTGGTACGCGGGCTCGGGACACGGCAGGATGAGGGCATGCACAACACCTCCCAGTCCCAGGACATGACCGATCTCGGCCCCTTCTCCCCGGGCGACGAGGAACGGTTCCGCTCGAACGCCCTGGTGGCCCTGGTCGCCTTCGGTTCACTGACCCTGCTCGGGGTGCTGGGCTTCCTCCTGTTTCTCTGATCGCTGCTGGGGCAGGGTGCCGTAGCTGTTCCGGTAAATCTTGCCGGGCTTGGGGTGGGTGAACTTCAGCCCGGCCCAGATTGCGTCGACGCGCAGGCAGATACTTTCGACCATGCCGAGGTCGTAGCCGATCGCGATGACCCTCTTCATGTCGAGGTCGGTGCCGTTGCGGCCGCCCTTGGGCCAGCCCCGCCTATTCAGCCGAATTGGCCCGATCTGACCGCTGACAACACGAAAGGTGCCCCCACCTGCAAGGATGTGACTGTCTAGGAAACATCCACAGCAGAATTAGGAGCACCTTCCTGGTGCACGAGCCTACCTGGGACCACCGCCTGTCCGTGACCACCGACGGCAAGGCAACGGTCGGCCATGCCGGATCCATCCTGCTCCGCAAACTCGCCGACCGCACCGGCCTGGTCCGAGCCCTGACCGCGGCCTTCCCCACCAGCACCGCCACCACCTGGCGGGACCGGGCCATCACCCTCATCCACCTGGCCATCGCGATCGTCCTCGGCGCACGCAACCTCAGCGAGGCCGAACGGCTGGGCCTGCACCACCGCCCCGTGTTCGGCGCCCCCGCATCCGACTCCACCCTGCGCCGCACCCTGGCCGCCCTCGATGAGGCGGCCCTGACAGCGATCGCGAAGGCACGCCGGGCCGTCCGCCGCCACGTATGGACCCTGCTGCACCTGCGCCCCGGCGGCTTCCCCCAGGTGAGCGTCGCGGGCAAGTGCTTGAAGGGGTGGATCGTGCTGGACATGGACGCCACGATCATCACCACCACCTCCCACAAGGAAGGGGCCGCACCCACCTTCAAGTCCAGTTTCGGGTTCCACCCCCTGGCAGCCTGGTGCGCCAACACCGGCGAGTGCCTGGCCATGCTGCTGCGCCCCGGCAACGCCGGAGCCAACACCGCCACCGACCACATCGACGTGCTCACCCAGGCCCTGGACCAGGTCCCCGGCTCATCCCGGGCCAAGATCCTGGTGAGAATCGACGGGGCCGGCGCCACCCACGACCTCCTCAAGCACCTGCACAAGCTGAACACCACACGCAGGACGGTGCGCTTCACCGTCGGGTGGAAGATCACCGAAGCCGACGAGGAAGCGATCGCGAAGATCCCCCAGAGCGCATGGGAAACCGCCGTGGACTCCGGCGGCGACCTCCAGGAAGGCTATGAGGTCGCCGAGCTCACCGGGCTCAGCACCCGTCAAGGGTGGCCCGAGAACATGCGGCTCATCGTCCGGCGGGTGCGCCCTCACGCCGCCACGCCAAGAAGCTCACCGAGTTGGAGCGCAAGACCGGGTGGCGGTATTCGGTCCTGGCCACCGATATCGGCCGGATGCACCGCATCGCGGGCTCGCACCAGGCGCAGTTCCTGGACGCGCTGCACCGTGACCACGCCGAGGTCGAGGACCGGGTGCGCACCAATAAGGCCATGGGCCTGGCGCTGCTGCCCTCGCGGTCCTGGACGGTCAACCGGGCCTGGGTGCTCGCGGCGAACCTCGCCTGCGATCTGGACGCCTGGCTGCGGCTGCTCACCCTGCACGATAAGGAGGACCTGGCCCAGGCCGAACCGGAGAGCATACGGTTCCGTCTCTACCACCAGAGCGCACGCCTGGCCCGCCACGCCCGCCGACGGTTCCTGCGTTTGGAACGCACCTGGCCCTGGGCACAGGCGTTCAGCACCTGCTGGCAGCGGCTGATCGCCCTGCCGAACCCGGTTTGACCATCAGTTCCTTGCTCCGACGAGCAGCAGGAAGGAGGAGAAGCGCAGTCACCGGAGCTCGTGGGGCCCGGCGCACACCGCGGCGTCACGCGAGGGCCCGCTCCTGCCCGGACCAGGGACACCACGGGCGAGGTACCGGAACAGAAGACGCGATCAGCCCCCTGACGAATCGAGGCCAGGAGACCCAGAGCATGCCGCCAGGGTTGAGGTGGTCCCTGAGCTCACCGAAGCCCGAACGCAGTTGCTGCTGCGTGGTGACAAACAGGTGCAGGTAGTCGAACTTCCCCGAGAGCATTCCGGGAAGTTCCAGTTCAGGGAGCTGAAGGGCGTCAAGCGCGGAGGCGGGGGCGTTCACCAGGTGGGCCCGGCTGCCTTCCTTGACGCCCATCTTCTGGGCGACCGTTCGCTGTGCCATAACCCGAACGCTAACCGGGGGCACTGACAGTCCGTTCAGAATCGCGGCAATGCTGCTGCTTGGAGTAGGGCCACCCACTCAGCACCAGGAACGGACAAATGCCCCGAGCTCCGATTCTGAGTGTCCCGAAGCCGAGTCTCGGCACCCTCCGAAACCTCTACTCAGTTACCACCGGTGCCGTTGCTGTAGCTGGACTTGTGCCAAACGCGCGCTTCGTTCACAAGAAGCCCTTCATTCGAATCACCGAACCGGGGACGTTGGCCCTAGGGGCTCGTTCGGACACCGATGTACCCTGGTTCAGGAACAAAGGAACGTCCCCCGCCAACAGCACTGGCGGGGGACGTTCGTTTTTCTGCTACTTGGCAGAGGCCAAGGCACCCAGCAGAGCCGTCCACTCCGAGCCCGCCAGAGCCAGGTGCCCTGCCTCACGGTTCTGGGTGTCACGCATCAGAACAGCAGCAACGTCGCGTCGAGCCTCAACGCAGTCACCGCCGCTGCCGTTGCTGTAGCTGGACTTCTTCCAACCTTCGGTCATCATGTGATACTGCCTCGAATCTCTTCCATTTTGGACCGTGACGCCGTCACAGGCAGCGCAGCGCTCCTCAGCTCCGCGAAAGTCCGCTCGTAGCTTGCCACAACCTCCGGCTGCTTGAGAGACATCCCCGTTTGCTGACTCTCGATGTACACGAACGTCCCGTTTCCGGGCACTTCCATCAGCTTAAATGAGCCCCCCAGACCTGCATGTCCTTCAGTTGCGATCGGGACTATCTGAATGTCCAGTCGGCGCCGATAGGAGAGCTTCAGCAAGTGGTCGATCTGCTCCGCCATCACCTTCGGGTCACGGAACCGGCGCAGCAGCACCGCCTCGTCCAGAAGCACGATGATCCGAGGTGGGTGCTCTCGCTCCAGGAGCTCCTGACGCTTCTGCCTCGCCCCAACGATCTGATCGATGGCCTCCGGTGTGGCATGGGGTTCAGCCAGCTCACTGATCGCCCGAACGTATGACTCCACCTGGTACAGGCCCGGAACGAGGCCGAGCGAGTACTCCTGGATCTTCGTCGCGGCCTGTTCCGAGTCAGCGACCTCTCGGAAGTAAGTGGTCATTCCGGCCCCGGCGAACAGCGTGTCCCAGGCACCCAGAAGCACCCCGTTGGCGTTAAGAGCCTTGTCGAGACGCACCACTATGGACCGCCGTGTCTTTTTCTTGGCGAGCTCCAAATCGCTGATGGTGCTCTGCGCAACCAGCGATGCGGCTGCGAGCTCCTGCTGCGTGAGTCCCCCCTGATCCCGGATTCTCTTCAGGAGCAAGCCGAAACGAATCCTCGTCGCCACCTCGTCACTGTGCTTATCCAACCGAGTCACCGTCCGATCACCGCAGAATATCGCTGGCTATAGAACTTCTACCGGGCTTAGCAATAAGGATAGACCGGGCGGATGCCCTGTTGGCAGGCTTCCAGAAAAGGGGCCGCTTTATCGGAGCGAGAAGCCCCGGGGACCGAAGTCGAAGGCGGTCACACCGGGGCAATTACCCCACCCCGAACAGACCGAGGTGAGACACATGCAGAGTATCCAGACTCCCCCACCCACACCAGGGGCTTCCTCCCTCCGAAGGCTCCGGCTGGCCAACCCCCACCAGCGCGGCATCATCCTCGATCACACCCGCGATTATCGCGCCCTGACCAACTGGTGCCGCAGCGCACTGCCCTCCCACGGAGCCCGACTGGCCAAGATCGCCCGAGTCCTGGTCGAGAACTCCCACCAGCACAGCCGCTCCGGTCTGCCCGGCGGCACCACCCGCGTCGTCCTGGACCAGAAACGCAGCCTGCTCCCCCACCTGTTCGTCACCGACCAGGGCCCGCTGGACGCCAGCACCATCGACTACCCCCACCTGAACCCGCGCGACCCCCGCTCCGGGCTGGCCATCGTCGACAAGCTCTCCGTCTACTGGGACTTCTCCTGGACCTGGGACGGCCACCGCATCAAGCACACCACCCTCCAGGTCGTCTTCGACCTCACCGCAGGCCGGTAGCGGTCTCCCCCCAGGGCGGGACCAACCGAAACCGGGTCCGGCCCCAACCACCCGTCCACCTATGCAAGGACCGCAATTGAGCACCGAAGACGACCTGTTCCCGCCCCACACCCGCCAGGAGAGGGCCAACGCCAAGTTCGACACCCTCTCGGAAATCCTGCGCGAAGCCCACAACCCCGAGATCGACCCCCGCAGGTCACTGATCGCCGCCGACGAAGCCTTCTCCCGCCTGCACGCCTGGATCTCCCGAGGCGGTCTCCTCCCCCAGCCCTGGCACCACCACGACTGCCCTCTCTCCCGCAACAGCTGACCCCGCACCTGCCGCACCCCGGCCCCGGCCCCTCGGGAACCTAAAAAGGGGCCGGGAAAACGCAGCCACGCTTCCCAAGCCCCACAGCAATCCCGAATCCCAGAACTCACATGTTCAGAAAGCAGGATCGATGACTCACCCTATGCCCGCAACCCGTCCTCCGCGCAGGACTTCCCAGCACCCGCCCGGCCCGGCCTGCGATTCCTGCACGCACCGCACCTGCCGTACCCTGCGCGCCCGCCACCTGCCCCTCATAGGCGGCCACCGCACCGAATTCGCAAAGGAACACCAGCAGGCCGCCGCCCTGCAGGCCCTCAACCCCCACCTCCTCGTCTGGTGGGGCGAACACTCTCAGTCCTACTGGGTCGCCACCGACCAGGGTCTGACCCAGGCCACCAATCACGGTCACCTGCTCTCCCTCCTGGACCCCTGCCCCAGCGCATAAGAGCGCCCGTCAAACAACAAGAGCCGGATGTCCATCCCCACGTGCGTGGGGCTCACGAGAAACCCCTGGCTGTGGGCCAGCTGCGGGCCTTGCTCGCCGGGGTCGGTGACGACACCCCGCTTCGCGCAATCCGTGAGCGAGGGCTGAAGAGCACACGAATGGAGCACGAGATCGTGATCGCTCGACAGACACTCAGGGATACGTCCACGGGAGCCCGGAGCCAGTTCGGGCTCGTGCTCCGAAGGAGGTGAAGGCCTAAAAGAGCAACGGGCGTGCCCCCGCACCGGGGCTGCCTGCCTCCGCTGGCGGGCAGGCCTCCCCAGAGCTGGGCGGTGTCTCAAGGGCTTACCGGTGAGCTACGCCGATGAGCGTACCGACATGGTCGAGTTCGGGCGCTGGCTCCACCCACACCTGGGCGTGCTCGAACCCCGCGGCACGAAGGAGTTCCTCCCACTCCCCGGGTGCGGCGGCCCACTGGTGCAGCCACACCCGCCGCCCCTTGAACCCACCCCCGTACATGCCCTGCGGACCGGACGACCCAGGCACCGGTTCGGCATGGGAGAACACCAACCGTCCACCCGGCTCCAACCGCTCCCGCACCAGTGGCAGAAGCAAGTGCGGATTGGTGAACCACACCGCGCCCCACACCGAGTAGATCGCATCCCACCGCTGCTCGGTCCCGCGCAGAAACTCGATCACGTCACCATGATGGAACCGTGCCCCCAGCGGCTCCCACTGCTCGCGCGCCTGCTCCACCTGGACGAGCGAGACATCGACACCCTCCGTCTTGACCCCGCTCCGAGCCAGGGCCGCGACCTCGACCCCGCGGCCGCAACCCAACTCCAACGCGGAGCCCGCATCCCCGAGCAGCTCCCTTCCGGGGCCGTGACCGTCCCACTGGGTCCACCCGAACGCCGTGTCCAGGTCGGATTCGGCGGAGACGCCGCTGGCGTAGCGGTCCCAGTACTCGGTCACGGTGGAGGTCGGGTTGGCCATGAGTGGTCCTTGGGGTCGGATGTGCAAGATTCCGACCCACGCTAGCCACGTCAGCTGTGTGGGGGCAGGGGAACACGTGAACGGGCCGACACCGCATCGGTACCGGCCCCTCGTGATGAGTGCCAGGGTCAGTGGCAGCTGCTGCCCGGGTGGCAGGGGGTGCACTTGGCGGCCAGGAAGTCCTCCGTGACGTCCCGGGACACCTCGATGTCCTCACCGCGCCGGGTAGCCCGTTCCTCGAACGTTCCGACCACGGTGGTCACCGCCAGGTTCTCGTTCACTTCCTGCGACCCACACAGCTCCAGAGGCGTAGCTGTGTCTAGCTCGCCCGCCCCAGTGGGGGGCAGGTGCGCAACGTCTGGTGTGGGAGTACGTCACCAGGGGAGCACGGTCATCGTCCAGTACGTCCGCGAAGGAGCCACCCCCACCGGCCCCGCAGCCCTCGCCTCCGCCTTCCCTGCTCAGGTGTCGATCATCTGCCAGGACTCCAGGACCGCTGGGGTGTCCGTGAAGGCGTAGCGAACCACCTCTCGGTCCAGGGCGATCAGGGTGATCGAGCCCGTGGCCCAGACTTCCCCATTCCCAAGATCGGCGTGGGCGATCAGGGCTGAGGGGTCTCCGCCCGGGGTCGTTCCTGCTGAGCGGGGTTCGGAGTTGGCGGCCCTGGTGATCAGGTCCGGCCACTCTCCCCAGATCTCCTTGACCGTGCGGGCCGTGGACAGGTCCGGGTCGGGGCGGGTGCGATCGAACTCCGGGGTGTGGCGGGCCGAACGGGGGTCGGCGGGGTTGAGGCCCGTGTTGACCAGGGTGGTAACGCCTCGGGGCAGAGCTCGGGTGTCCAGGCACCGGCCGTCCCAGCTGTACAGGGTGGCGCTGTGCGCGTCCGCGTCCAGCAGGTGGAAGGGGGCGTAGCGGGTGGGGTCCTCACCGGCCAGGGCATCGCGGTTCTGGTTGCTCAGGGTCTTGAGGGGCAGGTCGCCCCGGCTGGCCGGGTAGGTGCCCTCCCAGGGCATCGTGCCGTCCCAGGGCCAGCCGTTGAGCAGCGCGGCCATGCGTTCGCGCTGGGGGTCGACGGCGAGCCAGGTGCCTCCGGCCAGGCGGTCGCGGCCGCCGATGAGCTGGGGGCGCTCCGGCCAGTGCCGTGCGGGCCAGTCCCAGGGACGGGAGCGCATCTCGTCCCTGAGCGCGGCGACGACCAGCGGTGTCCTGGCCTGCGGGTCGAAGCCGACGATGACCGTACACATCCTGTCTCCCATGCGTTCAAAGTCCCTTGGCAAGGACTCTACGACGCGGACCGCGTTCGCGCCCGTGTGGGGCGCGATCCGGGGCGCGATCCGGGGCCCGGGTAGTGCTGGGCCCCGGTTGGAGAGGGTGTTCCACCCCCGGGCGTCCGCGGGGTGGCTCTTCTAGTCTGGATTCTCCCTAGTCTTGTGTGCATTGACGTTGGGGTCCGGCTGAGCGGGGGTTTCGTCGGCCCGGCCCCTGTTCGCCTTCCTTGCCTGACCAGGAGTCATCCGTGCCCGAAGAAGCCGATCGGACCGAACGAGGTCCGACCCCGACTGCGACCGACCCGGTACCGGTCCGGTCAGCTCTCATGGGGCCGCCCCCGGAACCGGGGTTGTCGCGGGAGGAGGTAGCCGAGCGCATCGCGGCCGGGCGGACCAACGACGTCCCCGTCCGGGCGAGCCGCAGTGTCGGGCAGATCATCCGGGGCAACGTCTTCACCCGCATCAACGCGATGATCGCCGTGCTGTTCGCGATCATCGCGGTGATCGGACCGGTCCAGGACGGGCTGTTCGCTCTGGTCATCGTGATCAACACGCTGATCGGCATCGTCCAGGAACTGCGGGCCAAGCGCACCCTGGACAAGCTCGCGATCGTGAACGCGGCGCGCCCGCGGGTGGTGCGCGACGGTGAGACGGTGCGGGTGGCCACCCAGGAGATCGTCCTGGACGAGGTCCTGGAGATCGGTGTCGGCGACCAGATCGTCGTGGACGGCGTCGTGACCTGGGCCGGTGGGTTGGAGGTCGACGAGTCCCTGTTGACCGGTGAGGCCGACCCGGTGCTCAAGCAGCCCGGGGACACGGTGATGTCGGGCAGTTTCGTGGTGGCGGGGGCCGGGCGTTTCCGGGCGACCAAGGTGGGGAGGCACGCGTACGCGGCGCGGCTGGCCGAGGAGGCGAGCCGGTTCTCGCTGGTGCAGTCGGAGCTGCGGTCGGGGATCAACAGCATTCTGCGCTGGATCACGTTCGCGCTGTTCCCCATCGGCGGCCTGCTGATCTACAGCCAGCTGTTCATGAACGGGCACGTCGCGTTGGACCAGCCCGTCTCCGGGGGGATCTCGGGGCCGCTGGCCGACGCCCTGCGCGGCATGGTGGCCGCGCTGGTGTCGATGATCCCCGAGGGGCTCATCCTGCTGACGAGCATCGCTTTCGCGGTCGGGGTGATCCGGTTGGGCCGCCACAAGTGCCTGGTGCAGGAGCTGCCCGCGATCGAGGGGTTGGCCCGGGTGGACGTGGTGTGCACGGACAAGACCGGCACGCTGACCGAGGTCGGTATGAAGCTGGCGGAGATCCGTGACCTGGGCGGCGGCCAGCCGCACGAGGGCGCTTATTCGCTTGAGAGCGCTCACGACAACGGAAACGGCAACGGTAGCGGGGCCTGGGAACAGAACGGCAACGGCGCGAAGAGCAGCGGCAACAGCTCGGACAGCCCCGCCGGGCGGGCTCCGGCGCTGGTCTCCCCGACCCGGGTGCTGGCCGCGCTGGCCGCCTGTGACCCCGACCCGAACCCGAGCATGGTCGCGATCGCCGAGGGCTGCGCGGCCGGCGGGCAGCAGGCCCCGGACTGGACCGCGACCGCGCTGGCCCCCTTCTCCTCCGCCCGCAAGTGGAGCGGCGCCAGCCTGCTGACGCCCTCCGGTGAGCAGCACTGGGTGCTCGGCGCCGCCGACGTCCTCGCCGAACCGGACTCCCCCGCCGCCGCCGAGGCCGCCCGCCTGGGCGCGCAGGGCCTGCGGGTGCTGCTGCTGGCGCGGGCCTCGGTCCGGGTGGACGAGGACGCCGCCCCCGGAAGTGTGGAGCCGGTGTCCCTGGTGGTGCTGGACCAGCGGGTGCGCGAGGACGCCGGGCCGACCCTGGACTACTTCTCCGAGCAGGGCGTGGACGTCAAGATCGTCTCCGGCGACCACGCCGCCTCGGTCGGGGCGGTCGGCCGTGAGCTGCGCCTGGACGGGGCCGACCGGCCGTTGGACGCCCGGGATCTGCCCGAGGACGCCGAGAAGCTGGCCCGCGAGGTGGAGGACCACTCGGCGTTCGGGCGGGTGACCCCCGAACGCAAGCGGGACATGGTGCGGGGACTGCGCGAACGCGGGCACACGGTGGCGATGACCGGTGACGGGGTCAACGACGTGCTCGCGCTGAAGGAGGCCGACATCGGCGTGGCGATGGGCTCGGGCAGCCCGGCCTCGCGCTCGGTGGCCCAGCTGGTGCTGTTGGACAACAGGTTCGCGGTGCTGCCCCGGGTGGTGGCCGAGGGCCGCCGGGTGATCGGCAACATCGAGCGGGTGGCCGGCCTGTTCCTGACCAAGACCGTGTACACGATGACGCTCGCGATCATCGTGGGCCTGCTGGCCGTGGCCTATCCCTTCTTCCCCCGGCACGCGACGCTGATCAACGCGGTGACCTTCGGCATCCCGTCGTTCTTCCTGGCGCTGGCGCCCAACACCGACATCGCCCGGCCGGGGTTCGTGCTGCGCACGCTGCGGTTGGCGATCCCGTCGGGCATGGTGGCGGGTTTGGCGGCCGTGACGACCTACCTGCTGGTGCTCGGCGGTCGGACGGTGCCCGACCCCGCGGACCGCACGGCGGTGGTGATCACGTTGTGCGCGACCACCCTGTGGGTGCTGCTGCTGGTGGCCAAGCCGTACGTGTGGTGGAAGGTGGTGTTGGTCGGTTCCATGGTGGGGCTGCTGACCCTGGCGATGGTGACGCCGTGGGGGCAGTGGTTCTTCGAGCTGGACGTGAGCGACCCGACCAAGGTCCTGACCGGTCTGGCCGTGGCGGGGGTGGCGATCGCGGCGATCACGGTCATCCGCGTCGTGGACGACCGGATGCTGGCCAGATCGCAGGCCCGGGCCGATGAGAAGGAGGCCAGGGAACGGGAGGCCGCCGGTCACCTGTCCTGACCCCGGGCCAGTCTTGACCTGGACCCCGACCTGGACGCAAGGGGCCCGCCACGGAACGACTCGGTTCCGCGGCGGGCCCCTTTGTCGGGGAAGCTCGCGGGAAGTACATGTTCGGTGACCACCTCGTCACTGGTCAGCGTGGGAACTGTTCAGGGCGGCTACCGAGCCGCGATGCTGGGGGCGCCACGTGTCTGGATCGACAGGAGCCACATTGAGCATCCCGAACACGCACATCCGCGCCGTGCTGGACGGCTATCTGGAACGCTTCCCGAAGGAAGTCGACGCGGCCGGTCCCCTGGTGCGGGCCCTGGACGGCGAGCACGAGCTGTCCTCGCCCAAGGAGTTCCGTGTCGGGCACGTGACCGCGGGGGCCGTGGTGCTCGACCCGTGTTGGCGCGTGCTGATGGTCCGGGAGGGTGACCGGGGCCCCTGGTTGTTGCCGGGCGGGCACCTGACCGCTGAGGACGGCGCGTTGGGCGAGGCGTCGCTGAGCCGTCTGACGGAGGCGACGGGGCTGGTGCCCGAGCAGGTCGAGCCCGCGGCGGACCCGCTGCCACTGGACCTGGACACGTACCGGATCCCGGAGGACCCGGACCGGGGTGAGCCCGAGCACGAGCACTTCGCCTTCCTGTACCTGTACCGGGCGACCGCGGCGACGGTGCCCACCGGGGACGGGGCCGGAGGGGGCCTCGCCTGGCGGCCGCACACCGATGTGCCCTCGGCCCGGTTGGCGGCGAAGATCTCCCAGACCCTGGCGACCAGCCGCGCGGCGACCGCTTCCCGGGAGCCCGGTGAGGTGACCGGGGTCTGAGGCGATGCCCGCCTGAGTCCGCGGTCCGGTGATGCCTCCACTTTGATTCATCGCCAGAACAGAATATGATCGCCATATGGCGATGAATAATGACGACGGTGTGGAGGGGGCCTGCGCGGGCTCCGGCCTGGACGCGGCCGAGGCCCTCTTCAACAGCCTCTCCGACAGCACCCGGCTCGCGATCGTGCAGCGCCTGGCCCGGGGCGAGGCCCGCGTGACCGACCTCGTGGAACAGCTGGGCCTGGCCCAGTCCACGGTTTCCAAGCACGTGTCCTGCCTGCGCGACTGCGGACTGGTGGACGGGCGCCCGCAGGGACGGCAGGTGTTCTACTCGC
The DNA here is from genome assembly GCF_024134545.1 of Nocardiopsis exhalans. Classification (GTDB taxonomy): domain Bacteria; phylum Actinomycetota; class Actinomycetes; order Streptosporangiales; family Streptosporangiaceae; genus Nocardiopsis; species Nocardiopsis exhalans. The sequence goes on along the minus strand of NZ_CP099837.1, from coordinate 3,178,575 downwards.
TGAGCCGTCCCGAGCTGCTGGATCTGCTCGCCGCGGCGGAGACCCTGCTGGCCGCGACCGGTAACGCGGTGGCCCTGTGCCCCACCTACGGAACCGACAGCGCGGCCGCGACTGAACGAACGGACGCGGTGGGCGGAACCGGTGCGGCGGTGCGTGATGAGTGACGCCTGCTGTGGCGGCGACTCCCCCGCCTCCGCCAACCCCTCCACCGGAGCAGCCGGACCCGAAGGGCCCACCCGGCTCTGGCAGGTCGGTGGGATGCGGTTCGCCGCCGTCGCCGCGCCCCTGCTGCTGGCCGGGTACGCCGCCGGCTGGTTCGGTGCGCCCGAGAGCCTCGCACTCCTGCTCAAGACCGCCGCGCTGGTGGTCGCCGCATGGACGTTCGTCCCCTCGACCCTGCGGCGCCTGTTCCGGTCGGGTCCGGTCCGGGACCGGATCGGGGTCGGCACCCTGATGACCCTCGCCGCCGCCGGGGCCGTGGCCCTGGGCGAGGTCGGCGAGGCCGCGATACTGGCCGTGCTGTTCACCATCGCCGAGGGTTTGGAGGAGTACGCCGTCGCCCGAACCCGGCGCGGCCTGCGCGCCCTGCTGGACCTGGTTCCGGCCCGGGCGACGGTGCTGCGCGACGGGGTCGAGCTCACCGTGGCCCCCGACGAGCTCCGCCCCGGCCAGAGGCTCGTCCTGCGCCCCGGGGAACGGCTGGCCACCGACGGTGTGGTCGCCAGCGGGCACACCAGCCTGAACACCTCCGCCATCACCGGGGAGTCGGTGCCGGTGGAGGTCGGACCCGGGGAGGAGGTGTACGCCGGGTCGGTCAACGGCACCGGCCCGCTGGAGGTCACCGTGACCGCCACCGCCGAGGACAACTCCCTGGCGCGCGTGGTGCGGATCGTGGAGGCCGAGCAGTCGCGCAAGGGTCGGGGCCAGAGGTTGGCCGACCGGGTCGCCCGCCCCCTGGTGCCCGGGGTGATGATCGCCGCCGCCCTGGTGGCGGTGCTCGGCTCGCTGTTCGGCGACCCGCTGACCTGGATCGAACGGGCGTTGGTCGTGCTGGTCGCGGCCTCCCCCTGCGCCCTGGCCATCTCCGTCCCGGTGACCGTGGTCGCCGCGATCGGCGCCGCCTCCCGCCAGGGCGCCCTGGTCAAGGGCGGCGCGGCGCTGGAGGCGATGGGCCGGGCCGGTGTGGTCGCCCTGGACAAGACCGGAACCCTGACCCGCAACGAACCCTCCGTCGTCGAGGTCGCCACCGCCCCCGGATACACCCGTGCGCGTGTGCTGGAGTTGGCCGCCGCTCTGGAGGCCCGCAGCGAACACCCGCTGGCCCGCGCCGTCCTGGCCGCCCACCCCTCACCCGTCCCTGCCGAGGACGTCCAGACCGTACCCGGGTCCGGGCTGACCGGGCGGGTGGACGGCCTGGCGGTGCGACTCGGGCGCCCCGGCTGGGTTGCCCACGGGCCCCTCGAAAGCGCGGTGGAACGACTCCTGGGCGCGGGCGCGACCGTGGTTCTGCTGGAGGAGGCGGGCACTGTCGCCGGTGCGATCGCCGTCCGCGACGAACTCCGCCCCGAGGCCGCCGGAGTGGTCGCCGAACTGCGCCGCTCCGGCTACCGGGTGGCGATGCTGACCGGGGACCACCGCGCCACGGCCGAGGCCCTGGCCGCGGAGGCGGGGATCGACGCGGACGAGGTCCACGCCGGGCTGCTCCCCGAGGACAAGGCCCGAGTGATCGGTGAACTACGGGTCAGCGGCCAGGTGGTGATGGTCGGCGACGGGGTCAACGACGCCCCGGCACTGGCCGGTGCCGACCTGGGTGTGGCCATGGGTGCGATGGGCACCGACGTGGCCGTGGAGACCGCCGATGTCGCCCTGATGGGCGAGGACCTGCGCAACCTGCCCCGGGTGCTGGCCCACGCCCGCCGCGCGCGGGTGGTGATGTGGCAGAGCATCGGGCTGTCGCTGGCCATCATCGTCGGCCTGATGCCGCTGGCGCTGTTCGGGGTGCTGGGGTTGGCGGCGGTGGTCCTGGTGCACGAGGTGGCGGAGGTCGTGGTCATCGCCAACGGCATGCGTGCCGGACGCCGCCGCCCGGTGGCCGGGGAGCCGGAGCCGGGAACCGCTCGCGCCTCGACCACCGAGCCCTCAGCCGCCGGACCCTCAGCCACCCACGAGGTGCAGGCCCGCGACCCCGACCACGATCGCGGCCAGACTGAGCAACCGTCCCGGTGAGGCCGACTCACCGAGGAAGAGCATCCCGGCCCCGGCGACGCCGACCGCCCCCACGCCCACCCAGACGGCGTAGGCGCCGCCGACCGGGAGCTCGCGCAGCGCGAGGGCGAGCATGCCCAGGCTGACCATCGCCACGGCGATCCCGAACACCAGCCAGCCGGGGCGCCGGAGCCCGCCCGCCCGTTTGAGCGCCAACGACCACACGATCTCCAAGAGCCCCGCCCCGAGCAACACGATCCAGGCCATGGTCACCCTCCTGCCCGCGAGACGGATTCGGCGTCTGTCCCTCGCACGGGCTTCGCGGGTCTGGCGGGCAGGTTCAGGCCGATGACGCCCGCGAGGATCAGGGCCAGGAAGAACAACCGGAGGGGGCCGGCCGGTTCGGCGAAGACCAGGATGCCGACAACCGCCACACCCACCGTGCCGAGCCCCACCCAGACGGCGTAGGCGCCGCCGACCGGGAGCTCGCGCAGCGCGAAGGACAGCATCCCGAGGCTGACCAGCGCCACGACGACTCCCAGGGCCACCCAGCCGGGGTGGGGTTGTTTCAAGGCCAGGGCCCAGACCACTTCCAGCAGGGCCGCGGCGAACAGGACGGCCCAGGCCACGGCTCGGGCGCTCATGCGGTGACACCGCCGTCCACCGTGATCGAAGTACCGGTGATGTAGGCGCCCGCGGGTCCGGCGAGGTGGGCGACGGTGGCGGCGACGTCCTCCGGGGTCCCGTAGCGGCCCAGGGCGGTCAGGGCGCGTTCGGCTTCGGCTTCGGGACCGTCGGCGGGGTTCATGTCAGTGTCGGTTGAGCCCGGGTGGACCACGGTCGCGGTGATCCCGCGCGGGCCGAGGTCGCGGGCGAGCCCCTTGGTGAACCCCACCAGGGCGGACTTGCTCATGGCGTACAGGCTGATGCCGGGGCCGGGCACGCGTTCGACCAGGCTGCTGCCGATGCTGATGACGCGCCCGCCGGGGCCCATGTGCCGCAGCGCCGCCCGGACCGCGACGAACACCGCTCTGACGTGCACGGCCATGGTGGTCTCGTAGTCCTCCAGGGTGAGCTGGTCGATCTCGCCGTAGGGGAAGATCCCGGCGTTGTTGACGAGGATGTCAAGGCCGCCGAGGGTATCGGCGGCGCGGTCGACGGCCTCGCCGATCGCCCGGGGGGCGGTGGCGTCGGCGGGCAGGGCCAGCGCCCTGCCACCCGCTTCGTGGATGTCCCGGGCCACCTGGGCGGCGCGTTCGGGCGAGTCGCGGTAAGTCAGCGCGACCGCGGCCCCTTCCGCGGCCAGGCGGCGGGCCGTGGCCGCCCCGATACCCCGGCTGCCCCCGGTGACCAGCGCGACCTTACCTGTGAGCGCACCCTTGAGTTCTGTGCCCATGCCTGCCTCCCTTATTTATGTATCGATCACTACATAATTGGTAGCATTGCCTGCGGTGCCGGGGCAAGGGGATGCGGGGGGCGACAGGCGATATGGCGGGACGGCCGAGGAAGTTCGATCGGGGCGCGGCGCTGCGCACGGCCATGGAACTGTTCTGGGAGCACGGCTACGAGGGCACGTCGCTGAACATGCTCACCTCGGCGATGGGCATCACGCCGACCAGCCTCTACGCGGCCTTCGGGTCCAAGGACGCGTTGTTCGAGGAGGCCGTGGAGCTGTACGACTCCGCCGACACCTCACCCACGGTGCTTTCCCTTGGACTCACCCCGACCCGCGACGCGATCGAGGCGATGCTGCGGCGCAACGCGGACGCCTACGTGGACACCGGCACCCCGCTCGGGTGCATGGTCGTGCTGGCCGGGACCAACCTGGGCCGGGGGCACGAGCACATCGGCCGTCACCTGGCCGAGCGCAGGGCGAAGGACCTGGCCCGGGTCACCGAGCGCGTCGAGCGGGGCATCGCCGAGGGCGATGTGCCCGCCCACGTGGACGCGCCCGCGCTGGCCTCGTACTGCGTCACGGTGTTGCAGGGGTTGTCCGTGCGGGCCCGGGACGGCTGCACCAGGGAGGAAGCGAACGCGGTCGTAGATGCCGCCATGACCGCCTACGACGCACTCACGTCCTAGCGGAGGGCCGCTGACCGCCTGCGGGCCGCCGCTCGGTCAGAGCGCCTTGAAGTAGTTGACCACGGGCAAGCCGGTGTAACCCGCGCTCTCGTAGGCGGCACGGGCCGGGGCGTGGCCGGGGTCGCCGCCGGTGCTGATCAGGGCAGCCTTCATCCCCTCCGCGCGCATGTACTCCTCGGCGAACCGGATGAGCGCCGCACCCACGCCCCGCTCCTGCTGATCGGGGTCGACCGCGAGCATGTGCAGTTCCCCGGTGCTCTCCTCGTGGTCGAGCTTGACGGTGGCGAACCCGGCGATCCGGTCGGTCACCGCCACCCACGCCCGGGTCCCCTCCGCGTCCAGGTCGGCCTGGACGTCCCGGGTCTGGGTCCTGCGCCAGTCCCCCACGGTCAGGGCATAGATCTCGGTGCCCAACACCTTCTCCATCGAGGCGTGTACGGGTTCCCAGGCGCGCAGGGCGAGGCCGACCACGGCCTCGCGGTCCTCAGGAGCGTAGGGGCGAATGCTGATGTCCATGGGCGGCAGCGTAGCGGTGCCCTCTGGCTCCCGGACAGGGATTTACCGGGGCGCGGCGGGCGCGCGCGGTACGGTGGCGCCGAACTCGGAGCGAAGGGGGCGGACGATGGTGGACGAGACCGATCTGCGGCATCTGCGGCGCGCGGTGGACCTGGCCGCGCGGGCGCTGGACGAGGGTGACGAGCCGTTCGGTTCGGTGCTGGTCGGCGCGGACGGGACGGTGCTGTTCGAGGACCACAACCACGTTGCCGGTGGCGACGCCACCCGGCACCCGGAGTTCGCGATCGCCCGTTGGGCCGCCGAGAACCTCTCTCCCACCGACCGTTCGGCGTCGACGGTGTACACCTCGGGCGAGCACTGCCCGATGTGCTCGGCCGCGCACGCCTGGGTGGGGCTGGGCCGGATCGTGTACGCCAGCTCCTCCGAGCAGCTGGGCTCCTGGCTGGCGGAATGGGGGGCCGCGCCCGGTCCGGTGCGACCGCTGTCGATCACCGAGGTGGCCCCGGGGCTGCCGGTGGCGGGCCCGGTCCCCTCCTTCGCCGAGGAGATCCGGACCCTGCACGCCCGCCTGCAGGGGCGCACCGGTGATCGGACCTGATCACGTCTCAGTGGCCGCCGTGCCCGCCCGCGTGGTCGTGGCCCCCATCGATCCCCAGGTCGCGGGCGACCTCGTCCTCCGTGCCGGGTTCGACCACCAGGAACTGGCCCATCATTCCCTGGTCCTCGTGTTCCAGCAGGTGACAGTGGTACATGTACGGCGCCTCGGGGTCGACGTGCTCTCCGAACTCCACCGCGATCCGAACCGAGGTGTTCGGTGCCACGTAGACGGTGTCCTTGCGTCCGGTCAGCTCCGGTGGGGGTTCGACGCCGTCGATGTCCAGGACCCGGAAGGCCACGTCATGGATGTGGAAGTTGTGCACGACGCTCGGGTTCTCGATGGTCCAGATCTCGGTGGCGCCCGCCGGGACCACCTCGTCGATCCGGGACATGTCCATGGAGGCGCCGTTGATGTGCGCGGTTCCGCCGAGTGTGAAGACGCGTTCGGTGGCGTCTTCGGGCGGGGTGATCTCGGGGGTGGTGGCCAGCTCTGCGGGAATGGGTTCACCGGGCGTGAGCTCGCCGGCCGCTGTCAGGCGCAGGATGTCGAACTCGTCGTCGGCCCCGGCCAGCCGGTCCTCGGCGAAGCTCCCGGCCTGCTTCGGGGCGTAGCTGCGCAGCACGACGTCGTCGCCGGGGTCGAAGTCGACGACGATCTCCGCCCGCTCCCCCGGTGAGAGGCGGATGCGGTCCAGCTCCACCGGCGCGGGCAGGAGCCCGGTGTCGGTGCCCACCAGCTGGAAGGCGCGGTCGTCGTCGAAGCCGAAGTTCATCGAGCGCGTGTTGGAGCCGTTGAGCACGCGAAGGCGCACTCGTTCGCTCTCCACCTCGAAGTAGGGGTCGTGGGTGCCGTTGACCAGGATCTGGTCGCCCATCAGCCCGTAGGTGGCCTGCATCCACAACGGTCCGGTCGCGTTCAGGTCGAGCTCACCGTCGGATCGGAAGGAGCGGTCCTGGACCAGGAGGGGAAGGTCGTCCACCCCGTAGTCGTTGGGCAGCCCTTCGGTGACGTCGTCGTCCTCCACGATGATCATCCCGGCGACGCCCCGGTACACGTGCTCGGCGGTGGCCCCGTGCAGGTGGGGGTGGTACCAGAGGCTGGCCGCGGGTTGGTCGACGGTCCACTCCGGGGACCACGCCTGCCCCGGTTCGATCTGCTGATGCGGGCCTCCGTCCATGGCGGCGGGCACCCGCATGCCGTGCCAGTGCAGGGTGGACGTCTCGGGCAGGTCGTTGGTGACGTTCATGGCCACGTCGTCCCCGCGCTCCAGGCGCATCGTCGGGCCGAGGTAGGCGCCGTTCACACCCCAGGTGGCGGTCTCCTGCCCCGGAAGGAACTCGCTGGTCCCCTCTTGCATGGTGAGATCGAAGCGCTTGCGCCCGTCCTCGTCGATGACGGGTTCCAGCTCGGGTGGCACGTGTAGTTCGTTGGTGAAGGAGAGCTCACCGACGTTGGTGACCCGTAGGGCCGAGTACACCCAGATCCCGGTACCGGTGAGGACGAGGGCGAGCACTGCCACCACCGAGACCGTCCACAGGACGATCCTTCGCAGTGGTCCAGGTCGCTTGGGCATGGATTGGCTCCAGGGGGGGTCGCCGAGTGTGAGGGGCTGCTGTGTAAGGGCTCCAGTCTTTCACTCTGCGTAGCGGGAGGATATCGGGGCTTGCCCCGGAGAACTCCCCCAACCGCCCCTTAGCCCCCGCTCGGGGACTCCCCGAATCCCACCCCGAACAGCCGAACCCGGCCAGGGCCCCGGGACTACCGACGGCGGGCCCGGTCCCCCTCCGCCGAGGAGATCCGGGCCCGCCGCGCCCGCCTGCACGGGCATACCGATGATCGAAACTGATCACTTCGATCAGGAGCCGTCGGTCGCTGATTCTGTCGGCCGAAACGCCCCTGGTCAGGGTTACGGCCCACCCTCGAACCGGCTGTAGCACCGGGTCGATATCGATGGCCCCGGCAAGCGACGGCACCGGACCTCAGACCGCTGAGGAGCGCCCCAGGGCATCGCTTGCGTCCGGCCTGGGTCCGGGTCAGCCCTCGCGGATGGTCATGCGGGTGATCTGGTCGCCCTGGACGGTGAAGGCGAAGGAGCTCAGTCCGTTGGCGTAGTTGGAGCGCCAGTCGCCGACCACCGTGACGCCGTCACCGTCGGGTACGGCCGACTGGACGGACAGGACGCCCCGGGCTCCGATGAACTCCTTGTCGCTCCAGCGTTTGATGGCGTCGCGGCCCTGGAACTCCCGGCCCCAGTCGTCCACCACCCCGTCCGGGGTGAAGGCGTCCAGGAAGCCCTGTTCGTCGTGGTCGTTGACCCTGTCGATGAACGAGGCCACCGGCTCGGGAATGCTCACACTCATGTCCGCCTCCGTGTTTTGGCTGGATCTCGGATGAATCCGGTCGTACTTCGGGTGGCCCTCACAGGTCCGGGTAGAGCCAGGACCTCAGCAGTCTGCTCAGGGTCGGCATCAGTACGTAGGTGAGCAGGGGCGCCATCACCGTCGGCAGCACCACCGTGCGCAACGGCAGCGGCCAGTCCTGGAACAGCGGCGCCACGAAGGCCGTGAACAGCAGCACGCACGGGTAGACGGCGGTGAAGGACACCAGCGCCATCTTCCACTTCGGCGGCGGCCGGACGGCGGTCCTCGGCAGGCTGAACCAGGTCTCCATGCCGGTGGTGCGCACCCTGCGGTCGGCCTCGGTGGCGATGCCCTCCAGCTCGGCGATGGTCCTGGCGCGTTCGGGCGAGCCCAGCCACGCTTCCAGGGCTCTGCTGCCCGAGAACCGCAGCAGGGCGTGGTAGTGGCCGCCGGGGTCGTCCGGGGCGATCCAGGTGACCCCCTGGTGTCCGGGGAAATCGGTCGCGACCTGGTTGACCCGGTGCAGCCACGCCTCGAACTCGCTCTCCCGGCCCGGAGCGACGTCCCAGGTGAACACCACGGTCACGGGCTCCTCGGCCGGGCCGGATCCCGCGTCGTTCCCAGAGCGCCCCGAACCGACACCAGAACCTGTGCCCGGACCGGGACGCGGCCCGCCTGTCGCGGCCGCGTCCCCCTCGCTCTCTCGTGCGGACATATCAGGCGGGCTCCATCACCGACTCGACGGTGATGGGCAGGTCGCGGAACCGGCGACCGGTGGCGTGGAAGATCGCGTTGGCGATCGCCGCCGCGGCCCCGACCTGGCCGATCTCGCCCACGCCCTTGACCCCGAGCGGGTTGACCACCCGGTCCTCGACCTCGATGGTCTCCACCACCACCTCCGGGGCGTCGGCGTTCACCGGCAGCAGGTACTCGCCCAGGCTCGGGTTGGCCCAGCGCCCCTGGTTGGGTTCCATGTGGGTGGCCTCCAGCAGCGCCTGCCCCAGGCCCCACAGCATGCCGCCCATGAGCTGGCTGCGCGCGGTCCTGGGGTTGAGCACCCGCCCGGGGGCGAACACCCCGGTCATCCGGCGCACCCGGACCAGGCCGAGGTCCGGGTCGACGGCGACCTCCGCGAACTGGGCGCCGAAGGTGCCCGTGCCGTAGCCGCTGTCGGGCCCCGGCGGGTGCCACTCCCCCACGGCCTCCGCGTCGAAGGTCATGTTGCGGCCCAGCATCTCGCCATAGGTCTCCCCCGTCCCCGGGGCGCCGCGCAGGGACATGCGCCCGTCGGAGACCTGGATCTGACCGGGGTCCGCGCCGTGCAGCGGGGAACCCTCGTCGGCGACGGCCTGCGCGAGGAGCTGGTCGCGCAGCTTGACCGCGGCGACGTGGACGGCCGCGCTGATCGCGCCGGCTCCCGCGGAACCGACCGCGGCGACCGTGTTGGGCAGTTCGGTGTCGCCGTAGTGGACGGTGACGGACTCGGCGGTCAGGCCCAGGCCCTCGGCCCCGACCTGGCGCAGGATGGTTCCGGCCCCGGTGCCGATGTCGGAGCAGCCGGTCTCGAGGACGGCCCGACCGTCGGCGTAGACCCGGGCGCGGGCGCGCTGCGGGTTCATGACGGCGTACACCGGGTAGATGGCGCTGGCCATCCCGGTGCCCAGGAGCCAGTTGCCGTCCCGGCGGGCGCCCTGGACCGGGCGCGGGTCGCGCGAGGCCCAGCCGAAGAGTTCGGCGCCGCGCGCGTAGCACTCCTTGAGCCCCTTGCTGGACCAGGGGTTCCCGCTCTCGGGGTCGGTGTCGGCGTGGTTGCGCAGCCGGAGTTCGATCGGGTCGATGTCCAGTTCGTGGGCGAGCTCGTCCATGGCCGTCTCGATGACGAACGCTCCGGTGCCCTCGCCGGGCGCGCGCATGAACGTCGGGGTCATCGTGTTGGACCGGAACAGGCTGTAGACGCCCTCGAAGTTCGGGCAGGCGTAGAGCTGGGCGGCGGGGCCCAGCGACGGCTCGGCCCAGTCGTCGTAGTGGGAGGTGGGCGAGAGCTTGCGGTAGCGGAGGGCGGTCAGGGTGCCGTCCAGGCGCGCGCCCAGGGTCAGGGTGTGTTCCTGTTCCTCCCGGTGGCCGGTGTTGCTGAACGTCTGGGTCCTGGTCAGGGCGAGGGTGACCGGGGCGCGCACGTGCTGGGCGGCCATCGCCGCCAGGGTGGGGTGCGCCCAGATCATCGCCTTGCCGCCGAAGCTGCCGCCGACGAACTCGGCGATCACCCGTACGTCCGAGGGCGGGATGCCCAGGAGTTCGGCGACGGTGAGCCGGGTGGCGGTCGGCCCCTGGGTGGAGTCGTGGATGGTGAGCTTGTGGTCGTCCCACACGGCGGTGGCCGCGGAGGGTTCGATCGGGTTGTGGTGGTTGGCCGCGAAGTGGTGGGTGTTCTCCAGCACCACCTGGGCCTGGGCCATGCCCTGTTCGACGTCGCCGCGGTCCATGCGGCCGGGGACGAACCCGCCGAAGATGCGTTCGGCCTCGTAGGCCTGCCCTCGGCCCTGGTCGATGGTGGTGACCCAGGGCTCCCCGGCGTAGCTCACCTCGACGAGTTCGGCGGCATGCTCGGCCCGTTCCAGGGTGTCGGCGACGACCATGGCGACCGGCTGGCCCGCGTAGTGGATCCGGTCGTCCTGCATCGGGAAGAAGCTCTGCCCGTGCGCGGTGGTACCGGCCAGGGACGGGATCAGGTGCGGCTGCGCCGCGACCCTGGGCAGGTTCAGGTGACTGAGCACCGCCAGGACGCCCTCGGCCGCGAGGGCCCGGCTGCTGTCGATGTCGGTGATCCGGCCGCTCGGAACCTCCGAGCACACCAGTACGGCGTGCGCGGTTCCGGACGGGTGGTGTTCGGCGGAGTAGCGTGCGGCTCCGGTGACCTTGGCGTGCGCGTCGACCCGGGGCAGGTTCCGGCCGATCTGCGGTGGGATGCTCATACCGTCCCTCCTCGGGTCCGCGAGGCGACCTCGGTGAGGGCGCGGACCATGGTGCGCTGGGCCAGCTCGATCTTGAATCCGTTCATGCTCCGCGGAACGGCGTCGGAGAGTTCGGCCGCGGCGGCACGCGCGAACGCCTCGGGTTCGGCGGTGGCGCCCAGGAGCATCTGTTCGGCGCGCCGGGCCCGCCAGGGTTTGGTGGCGGCGCCGCCCAGGCCGACCCGGACCTCGGTGACGGTGTCGCCCTCCATGCTGAGCGCGACGGCGGCGGAGGTCAGGGCGAACTCGTAGGATTCACGGTCGCGCACCTTCAGGTAGTGGGAGGTGCGTGCCATGGGCAGGGCGGGCAGGTCGATCGCGGTGATGAGCTCGCCGTGCCCGATCGGGTGCTCCAGGTCGGGTGTGTCGCCCGGGAGCAGGAAGAAGTCGTCGAAGGCGACCGTGCGCTCCCCTTCGGGGCCGCGCAGGCGGATGACCGCGTCCAGGGCGGTCAGGGCCACGGCCACGTCGGACGGGTGGGTGGCGATGCAGTGGTCGCTGGTGCCCAGGACCGCGTGGGTGCGGTTAACGCCCTCGATGGCCGCGCAGCCGCTGCCCCGTTCGCGCTTGTTGCAGGCCCGGTCGCCGTCGCGGAAGTAGGAGCAGCGGACCTTCTGCATGAGGTTTCCGCCCATGGAGGCCATGTTGCGCAGCTGGGCGGAGGCCCCCTTCTCCAGGGACTCCGAGACCATCGGGTAGCGATCGCGGACGACCGGGTGCGCGGCGACGTCGCTCATCCGGGACAGCCCGCCCAGTCGGATACCGCCGTCGGCAAGCTCCTCGATGGCGGCGATGGGCAGGTCGTTGATGTCCACGACGCGGCGCGGGCGGACCACGCCGATCCGCAGCATGTCGACCTCGGTCGTGCCGCCCGCCAGGTATTCGCTGGTGGGGTCGGCGGAGACGTCGGCGATGGCGGAGTCCATGTCCGAGGCGCGGGAGTAGGCGAAGGAACGCATCAGGCCTCCCCTCCCTTTCCGGTTCGGCCGTCCCCGGCATCACGGACCTGGCAGATGGCCTTGCGGATGTTGGGGTAGGCGGCGCAGCGGCAGATGTTGCCGCTCATCCACTCGGCCACCTCGGCGTCGTCGCCGTCGTGCCCCTCCTTCATGAGGGCGACGGCCGACATGAGCTGGCCCGGTGTGCAGTAACCGCACTGGAAGGCGTCGTTGTCGATGAAGGCCTGCTGCATCGGGTGCAGGTCGTCCCCGTCGGCCAGGCCCTCCACGGTGGTGACCTCGTGGCCTTCGCAGGCGACCGCGAGGGTGAGGCAGGCGACCACGCGGCGGCCGTCCACCCACACCGTGCAGGCGCCGCACGCGCCCTGGTTACAGCCCTTCTTGGGGCCGGTGATGTCCAGGCGCTCGCGTAGGGCGTCCAGCAGGCTGACTCGGGGTTCGAGTCGGACGCGGTGGGTCGCGCCGTTGACGGTGAGGAGGATGTCGGTGGCTTCGGGTCCGATCTCGCCCCGCTCCCGGTCAGCAGGGGTGGCCTGGAGCGGGATCGCGGGACCGGCGACACCGGTCCGTCCCTCGCGCGGCGGGGTCATGACACCTCCCCGAGGTCGCGGCGGCGGAGATCGGGGCCGCGAAGATCCGGACTACAGAAGCAGTGGAAACGGTGGCCGGGCATGGGATGTCCCCCTGGAATACGCGGATGGTTCCTGGTCGGCCTCCCGTTCTGCTACGGGCACAGCCGAGGGTGGAGGCCTTGGTGACGCCACTCCTTGAAGATGCTTCCAGTCCAGGGGTTTTACGGGCATCGTGTGCGTCCCAAGGTCGGGCAAACAACTCCTGTGCCTCAACCCTTTCAGCGGGTTTTGGAGCTAACCTCCCGGCGACCGGTGGAGTCGTCGAGGAGGAGAGGGTATGCGTGGTCGCCCCGGCCTGTCCCGGTCCCTGGCCTGGTTCCTGGCCGCCGCCGTGCTGCTGCACTTCGCGTACCCGCTGACCCTGAACGGGCAGCTGTGGGCGCTGGCGTACACACTCCTTTACCCGTTGGTGGTCTTCCTGGGCCTACGCGTGGTCCTGCCGCCGGGGAGGCGTCTGTTCCCCGTGTCGGTGTTCTCGGCGGTGTTCCTGACCGCCGGATTCTGGGCCGTGTTCCACCCTGAGACCCCGCTGGCCCGCCTCGGGCTCTTCTCCGCCATCGTGCTCTTCCAGGGCTATCTGATCCTGGCGCTGCTGACGTTCATCTTCACCTACGGACAGCGGCACCGAAGCAGCCACGGACCTCAGCTGGTCATGGCGGCGATCTGTGTCTACCTCCTGCTGGGCGGGTTGTTCGGAGCCCTGTTCGGCTTGATGGAGGCGCTGTGGCCGGGTGGATTCGAGAACTCCCTCGACCCGCACGCACCGGTGACCTGGCAGGAACTCAACTATCTGAGCTTCGTCACCCTGGTCACACTGGGATACGGCGACATGGTGCCGGTCGGGGCTTGGGCACGCTCACTGGCCGTCTGCGAGGCCGTTGCCGGCACCCTGTTCCTGGCCACCGTCATCGCCCGCATCGTGGGCGCCTACGTCTCCCCTCCCGGGCCGGAGCCCGATGGCGACGATCCCACCAAAACCGACCACCCCGACTCCCCCGAACCGGGCCCGCCCGTCGGGAAGGGCTGAGCGGGCCCGCCTCCGTGGTTCGAGGATTCGGGACTCAGGAGGGTCAGGACCCAGGGGCTCGGAGCCCGAGGGCTCAAGAGTTGGTTCAGGAGGCGGCGGGCTCGCTGTCGAGCGAGGCCATCAGAAAGCTGGCGTAGCGCTCTCCCGCGACCTCCTCCTGCGGGGCCGCGGCTTCAATCGCGGCCAGGTCAGCCGGGGACAGCGCGACCTGCGTGGCTTCCAGGGACTCGGTGAGCCGATCGTGGAGCTGCTGGCCGCGGAGGGGCGCGAAGCCGTCTCCACCAGGGCCGTGGGCCAGGCCGCCGGGGTGCAACCGCCCACGATCTACCGGATCCTCGGGGACATGGCCGGACCGCTCGACGCCGTCACCGCCCACGCCTTCGACGCCTACCTGAAGATCAAGGCCACGCACCCGCCGGGCCCGGACCCGGTGGCCGACCTGCGCGCGGGCTGGGACACCCACGTGGAGTTCGGCCTGGCCAACCCCGAGCTGTACAAGCTGATGTACGGTGCCCCCGCCCCGGGACACGAGCCGCAGGCCGCCCGTGAGGCCGCCTCGCTGCTGCGCGGGCTGATCAGGCGGATCGCCGAGCAGGGGCGTCTGGCCGTGGAGCCCGAACTGGCCGCGCAGATGGGCCAGGCGGCCAACAGCGGGGTCGTCCTCCTTCTGATCGGCGCACCGGAGGAGGAGCGCGACCCCGAACTCTCCCCGCGCACCAGGGAGGCCGTCCTGGCCGCGATCACCACCGGGTCGGAGGACACCGGCTCGGGCGAGACCGCCCCCGGCCGGGGGCGCGGCGGCCCAGGCCATCGCCCTCCAGGCCGGGATCGAGGCGATGACCGACCGCTTCTCCCCGGCCGAGCTCGCCCTGCTCACCGAGTGGCTGGGCCGCATCGCCCGCACCTAGCACAGAACGAGGCCCGCCGTGGAGCGATCCGCGGCGGGCCCCGGTGCTCCCGGGGCGTGCACGCCCCGGAAGCCGGAAGATCAGTTCCTGTCGTCCTCTTCGGGTTCGAACTGGCCACGGATGACGCGGCCGCGGTTCGGAGCGGGACTGCCCTGGTCGGAGGGGCCCGAGTCGGGGCCGCCCGGGGCGGAGCCTCCAGGGTTGGGGCCGAAGGGGTTTCCGGGCATGCCGGAGCCCGCCGGACCACCGGGGCCGAAGGGGCCTTGGCCCGGGATGGTGGCGCCGCGGGCGGCGTACTCCTCGTTCACACGTTCCTGCATCTTCTTCATCCGGCGGACCGCCCAGCCGGCGAACACCCAGCGCAGGGCCGGCCGGGTGAGCGGGGTGGCCAGGAGCAGTCCGACCACGGCGGTGAGGAAACCCGGGATGACCAGCAGGATGCCACCGGCCATGAGCATCAGCGGGTCGAGCAGACCCTTGCGGGGCTGCTCTCCGGTGCGCATCGCCTCGTCGGCCTGCTCGATGACCTCGCGAAAGGCACGGCCGGTGCGGCGCAGCACGGCCACGCCCAGGATCATCAGCGAGGCCAGGGCGGCCAGGGTCCACGGGACACCGATCTGACCGCCGACCCAGATCATCAGGCCCACCTCAAGGAACGGCAGAGCCATCAGTGCCAGCACAATCAGCAGTGGCATCGCGAACCATCCTCAAATCTCGTGGACCGAACTACGGGTCTCCCCCTGGTGGGAAGAACGTCCCCGTGGTGTGAATGGTTCCCGGCACAGGGCCGCTCACGCACACGGGATGTCCTTCCCTGACGCCCATCTGGCCGATGTCCTCCGCCGACGCGACAGCCGCGACGAAGGAGTCCGGTCAGCTGGGACCGGGGGCCGGGGCGTATCCCCGGTGATCTTGCTACCAGTAGCAAGTTCGGCGCCGATTTCGCTTCTGGTAGCAAGATCATCCTCAGGAGGGGGGCCCGAACTCGGGTCGGGCTTGGGTCCGGCGGGAGGCGACGACCGCGGCGATGACGGCGCCCAGGCCGAGCGCCGCGATCAGGGCTTCGGGGGCCGGGCCGAGCCGGGTGGCGACGGTGGGACCCTCCATGGCGGTGAGCTCGGCCACGTGGATGTCGGGGGCGGCCTCGGGTGACTCGTAGACGACCCGGCCGTCGGGCTCGACCACGGCGCTGATCCCGCTGGTGGAGACCACCACGGCGGGGCGGCCGTGTTCGACGGCGCGCAGCTGGGTGATGGCCAGCTGCTGGTTGGACTGGCCGGTGAAGTTGTAGTTGGCGTTGTTGGTGGGGATCACGATGATCTGCCCGCCCTCGGCCACGGAGTCGCGCACCGGCTGGTCGAAGGCGACGTCGAAGCAGATGCCCACGGCCAGGGTGGTGCCCGCCATGTCCAGGGCGCCGGGCTCGGTGCCGGGGACGGCGTCGGAGCTGACATGCTCCAGCCGGGAGACGAACCGGGTGAAGAAGTCGCGGTAGGGGATGTACTCGCCGAACGGCACGAGGTAGCGCTTGTCGTAGTGCTCGCCGGGCCCGGTCTCGGGGTCCCAGACGACACTCTGGACGTAGCGGCTGCCGTCGTCGTTGAAGCGGCTCATCCCCCACAGCAGGGGCACCCCGATGTCCGCGGCGGCGTCGTTGATGGTCTGTTCGGCGACGGGGTCGCGGAAGGGGTCGATGTCGCTGGCGTTCTCCGGCAGCAGCACCATGTCGGGTTCGGGGTACTCGCCCGCGCGAACCGCGTCGGCGAGGTCGTGGACGCCGTCGGCGTGGTTCTGGAGCACCTCCATGCGCTCGCCGAGGATGGACATCTCGCCGACGTTGGGCACGTTGCCCTGGACCATGCCGACGGTGACGGTCTCCTGCGGAGCGGGGCGGCCGATCGCGGGCGCCACGAGGCCGCCCAGGACGATCGCGGCGCTGGCGGCCAGGCCGACGGCCGGGAGGATCACTCTGGCGCGTCCCCGCGCGGCCACGGCACGCAGGAGCGTCCACACCAGCATGGCGCCGGTGAGGGCGACGGCGAAGGTGACCAGCGGAGAGGACCCCAGAGCCGCGTAGCCCACGAAGGGCGTGTCCGGCTGGGCGAAGGCGAGTTTGCCCCAGGGGAAGCCGCCGAGCGGCCAGCGGGCGCGTACGGCCTCCTGGGCCACCCACAGGGCGGCGGTCCACACCGGCCAGCAGGGCAGGCGCGCGACCAGGGCCAGGCCCATGGCCATGGGCAGGAAGTAGACGGTCTCGGCGGCCGAGATGGCCAGCCACACGTCGACGCCGATGAAGTCCTGCCACTTCAGCAGCGGAACCATGAGGGTCGCGCCGGACAGGGCGCCGAGCCAGGCGGCGCGGCGCATTCGCGTCCCGCCGACGGCCAGGAGCAGGAGCGCGGCGCTGATCGGGCCGAGCCACCACAGGCCGTACGGCGGGAGCGCGAAGAGCTGGGCCAGGCCCGCTCCGACCGCGGCCAGAGCCCTCCAGAGGAGGTCGAGACGGCCCCAGCGGTACCCCGGGGCCAAGGGGGACCACACTGTGGCCCGTGCCTCGGACTCCGGCGCCGTGGTGTTCGGCGAGGGTCTGTCGGGACTCGGAGCGGGCTCCGGCCCCTTCTGCTCGGCAACCACGTGGGGTGCTCGCTTTCCGCTGGAGTGTGAGGGTCCTGGCGGTCAGCATATTGGGGGGACGCGGAAAAGGCCCGAGCCACCCTTCGGACCGGCTCCGTCCCGTCGGCGGCGAGCTCGGAAGACCGTTGTCTACTGGATGTTCGGGCCTTTTCCGGGTCCAACCCCCCGCCCGGTCGCGGTACTCCGCCCCTCACCCGATCCCAACTGCACCTGGCGCGTGATGCAGCGTCCAATCGGACGAGTGGGGGCCGCACAACCGGTCCGTCCAGTGCTGGACTGGTCGTTAGGTTACCCAGACTCCCCGACCCCTCGCCTCAACCCGGGTGCCGTGTCGTGGCTACCGGATCAAGTGACGGGAGGGAAGAAAGTGATGAACCGTCGGACAGGCTAACGTACCTGAGCCCAGCACGCCAGCTGGCCAGGGGTGGTTTGCGCATGACCGCAATCGGATCGAAACCAAAGCCGCCCTGGACATTTTGATCGCAATCATGTCTGATGTGATCAACGAACCAGCCTGCTTCGATCAACTTCGAACACCGAGCTGGTTTGGCAGCACCGAAGGGCAGGATCTACGGCCACGAGATCCGCCCGACATCGAATACGCCACACCACCGACCCAACGCGGGAGCTGACAGCCATGGCGGAGATCGTCCTCGAGGGCGTCGACAAGATCTACGGCGGCGACGTCAAGGCCGTCGACAACCTGAACCTGCAGATCAACGACGGCGAGTTCATGGTGCTCGTCGGCCCCTCCGGCTGCGGCAAGTCCACCGCGCTGCGCATGATCGCGGGTCTGGAGGAAATCTCCGCGGGCACCCTGGTCATCGGCGACGAGATCGTCAACGACCGTCCGCCCAAGGACCGCGACATCGCGATGGTCTTCCAGAACTACGCGCTCTACCCGCACATGACCGTCGAGCAGAACCTCGCCTTCGGCCTGAAGCTGCGCAAGGTCGCCAAGACCGAGATCGCCCGCCGCGTCGGCGAGGCCGCCGAGATGCTGGGCCTGGAGCCCTACCTCAAGCGCAAGCCGGGCGCGCTCTCCGGTGGTCAGCGCCAGCGTGTGGCGATGGGCCGCGCCATCGTGCGCGAGCCGCAGGCCTTCCTCATGGACGAGCCGCTGTCCAACCTGGACGCCAAGCTGCGCGTGCAGATGCGCGCCTCCCTGAACCAGCTCCACGAGCGCCTGGGCGTCACCACCGTCTACGTCACCCACGACCAGATCGAGGCGATGACCCTCGGCGACCGGGTCGCGGTACTGCGGGACGGCCGCCTCCAGCAGGTGGACACCCCCAAGCGTCTCTTCGACTCCCCCGTCAACCTGTTCGTGGCCGGTTTCATCGGTTCCCCGGCGATGAACTTCGTCGACGCCGAGCTCTCCCGCGACGGTGACGGCGCGGTGCTCAAGTTCGCCGACCACAAGCTCCCCGTCCCGGCCAGCCTCCTCGAGGAGCGCCCGCACCTGGGCGAGTACGTGGGCAAGTCGGTCATCCTGGGCATCCGCCCCTCGGACTTCAACGACGCCGAGTTCGACGGCAACGGCGACCCGCGCATCGACGTGACCGCGAACGTCACCGAGGAGCTGGGTACCGAGATCAACGTGATCTTCGGCATCGACGCCCCGCCCGTGCGCCACGAGGACGCCACCGCCCTGGCCAAGGACGCCGCGGGAGACGAGGAGAACGGCGAGGCCATGCCGCTGAGCGACGACCGTTCGCTGTTCACCGCCCGAGTGAGCCCGCGCAGCAGCGTGCGCCCGGGCAGCACGATCAGCCTGTCCGTGGACGTCAGCCAGCTGCACTTCTTCGACCAGGAGAGCGGCCTGGCCATCGGCCACCCGGACAACGTCTGAATCCTCTGACGCCCGTCCCCTGACGTCACCCCTCCCGCCGGTCTTGCACTCCCGGACCGGCAGGTGCGGGCGGCGCCCCATCCCCCGGGGCGCCGCCCGCACTGTTTTCGGGGGGTGCTGATTTTCGGCTGGTCCGCTTCCCGCCGGTCAGGTGCCCGCTTCCCGAATCCGGTCATCCGGGTTTCGGTGGGCGGTTCAGTTGGCCGCCCAGATCGCGGCATTGAGTGCGGCGGCGAAGCAGACCCAGGCCAGGTAGGGCGCCAGCAGCAGGGCCGCCGTTCGGCTGTGCCGCCAGGCCAGCAGCAGGGTCACGGCCACCGCCACGGCCAGCAGCACGATGTCCGCGAACGCGAGCCCGTAGAGCCCAGCCCCGAAGAACAGCGGCGTCCAGGCGGCGTTGAGCAGCAGCTGAAGCGTGTAGACGGCCAGGAAGACCATCGCACCCTGGGTGCCCGCCGCGCGCCACACCAGCCAGCCCGCCACTCCGATGAGCACGTACAGGGCGATCCACACCGGACTGAACAGCCAGGAGGGCGGCGCCCACGCGGGCAGGTCGAGCCGGGCGTAGACGTCCCCGGAGCCGGCAGCCGCTGAGCCCCCGACCAGCGCGGTGGCCAGCACCGCCACCGCGAACGCCGCGGCGGCCATCAGCGAGTGGCCCGGCTCGGGTGTCGTGCGGACGCTGCTCTCCATCGGTCCTCCTCGGATACGTGCTCTCCCTTTCGGACCTACCCGTTCTGTCCCCGGCCTCCCGGGCGGTCCGCACTGCCTGTCCTGCCTGGCCGGGCGGACAAACCTTCCCTTGTGGTGACATTTGCGTTCGCCGGGGTCAGGTATCTCTTCCTTGACCGTCTGGATCGGGCACTTGAACCATGTGATGGTGCGCAACCGAGCCCCAGGAGTCGCCGTAGTCCCCGAACCGGTGTCAGCCGTCGACACGCTGCACGGTCGGCCCGTACCCGACCCCTACCGCTGGTTGGAGACGTCGGACTCCCCCGAGACCCTCCGCTGGTTGGAGGAGCGCGGCCGGGAGTACGACCGCGAGGCGAGCACCTGGCACCTGCGCGAACATCTGGCCAGGCGCATCCGCGCACTGGTGGCCACCGACCTGTGGACCCCGCCGGTCCACCGCCCGGGCGCCCTGTTCTGTACCGTCCGTCCCGCCGGAAGCGAACACCCCCGCCTCGTCGTGTTCCCCGCCTCACCAGAGGCCCGAGGATCCGCTGACGGTTGCGGTGAGCCCCGAACCGTCTACGACCCCTGCGCCGAGGATCCCACCGGGCGGACCACGCTGGATGCCTGGGAGCCGAGCCCCGACGGGGTTCTGGTGGCCGTTCAGACCTCCTCCGGCGGGGTGGAGCGGGGTGGGCTGCGGGTGATCCGGGCCGACACCGGGGCTCCGGTCGGGCCGACGGTGCCCAAGGTGCGCTACTCGCACGTGGCCTGGCTGCCGGGGACGGAGCGCTCCTTCTACTACGTGCGCCGGGACGGGGCCCAGGGGGTGCGCGGGGTCTGGTTGCGGCGGGTCGCGGACGGCGCCGAGACGCTCGTGTACTCCTGCGCCGGGACGGGTACCGTGCCCGGGGTCCGGGTGTTGGACGGGCGTTGGCTGCTGGTCACCGAGGGCCACGGCACCGGGCACCGCACGGACCTGTGGCTGGCCGATCTGCGCACCGATCCACCCGAAAAACCGGTTTTCCGAGCGTTGCAGGCAGGACCCGAGGCCGAGACCGAAGTACGGCCGGGCCCTGACGGGGTGCTGTACCTGCGCACCACCCTGGACGCACCCCGACGCCGTGTGTGCGCGGTGGACCCGGGTACCTCTGACGAACTCGGACCCGAGCACTGGCGCGAGGTCGTCGCCGAGGACCCCGGGGCCACCCTGGACGCCTTCTGCCCCTTCCGGAGCCCGGACGGCCCCGCGCTGCTCGTGGTCCGCACCCGGTTGGGGATCAGCGCGGCCGCCGTGCACGACGCCGTCACCGGGGCACCGTCCCACCGGGTCGAGCTGCCCGGTGAAGGCATGGTCTCCGGCCCCGTCGCGGCCCCCGACGGCACCCTGTACCTCGGGTACGCGGACGTGGCCACCCAGCAGCGGGTGCTGCGGTTGCCTCCGGGGCGGCACAGACCCGGCTTCTGGCCGCCCGAGCCTTCCGGACCCGGGACATCGAACACCGCGCCCGCCGTGACGCGGACCGTGGTCTGGTGCCGCTCCGAGGACGGCACGCGGGTCCCGATCACCGTCTTCGACGCCTCCGGCCGCCCCGGCGCCTCCGACGACTCCGATCCGGGGCCGACCCTGCTGCACGCCTACGGCGGTTTCGGGCGGCCCCGCCAGTTCGGGTTCAGCGCGACCGTCCTGGCCTGGCTGCTGTCCGGCGGCCGTTACGCCGTGGCCCACGTGCGCGGCGGCGGTGACGCCGGGCGCCGGTGGCACCTGGAGGGTTCGGGCCGCCACAAGCCGCGCGCGGTACAGGACCTGGTGGCCGCCGCCGACGCCTTGGTCTCCGCCGGCTGGTGCACGCGTGCCCAGCTGTGCCTGTCCGGTGGTTCGGCCGGCGGGCTGCTCGTACTGGCCGCCGCCACCGCCCGCCCGGACCTGTGCGCGGCGGTGATCGCCTCGGCGCCGCTGGCCGACATGGCCCGCTTCGAACGCATGGGGCTGGGCCGGATGTGGACCCGGGAGTTCGGCACCGCGGCCGACCCGGACGACTTCGCCGCCCTGATGTCCTACTCGCCCTACCACCGGGCGTTGGACAGCGCCGTGCGCACCCCGGGGCTGCGCCATCCCAGCGTCCTGCTCACCGGGTTCGACGGCGACACCCGGACCGACGCCGCCCACCCGCGCAAGATGTGCGCGGCTCTGCTGGCGGCCGCCGGCACGGACGGGGACCGACCCGCCGCACTGCTCCGCTACGAACGCGACGTCGGGCACGGCCCGCGCGCGGTGAGCAGAGCCGTGGGCCTGGCCGCCGACGCACACGCGTTCGCGGCCCACAGAACGGGGCTCACCGGGCGCTGACGTCGCACGAGTGAGCTCTGGCCATGAGGATCAAGCAACTCAGGAAAGCGAGGTGCGGTATGGACCCCATCGAGGTTGAGGTCGAGGACCTGGCGGAGGTGACCTCCCGCGACATCACCGCGGGCGGCGACAGCGACGGCACCGACTCCAGCTCGGACTTCATCTGATCCGGTCCCGCCCGGTCCGGCTGCCACGTCCCGGACCGGGCGGGTCCTTTTCCCTGTCCCACGCACACCCTCAGCCGCGAACACCGAGAATCCGCGCGCCCTCTCGCACCCGTTCCGCCGAACCACCCTGAGAAGAGGACAGCCGTGACCGATCCCGGCAGCCTGTTCACCCGAAACCTGTGCGACGTCGTGGGCCGCGACGCCCTGACCACCCGGTTGTCGGAGGAGTTCGTCTTCGCCGACCTGGGCGCGGACGCCGTGCGCTCGCTCCTGACCTTCGACGACCTCAACCAGCTGCTGGCCAACTGCGCCCCGGAGCCGCCGCGCCTGCGCCTGCACAAGGACGGGTCGCCGGTCCCGTTGGACCGCTACACCGAGCAGGGCACCGCCTCGCGGACCGCGCGGCGGATCGTGCGCCCGGAGTCGCTGTACCGCGAGCTCCGCTCCGGGGCGAGCCTGGTCCTGGACGGCATGGACCGGATGCACCCGCCGATCGGCGCGGCCGCCGACGACCTGATGCGGCTGACCAAGGAGCGCGCCCAGGCCAACCTGTACCTGATCTGGGGTGAGTCGCGCGGGTTCGACACCCACTGGGACGACCACGACACGGTGATCGTCCAGGTGGAGGGGACCAAGCACTGGCAGGTGCACGGCCCGGGTTCGCGCCCGTTCCCGATGAAGAACGACACCGACCACGCGCACACCCCGCCGCGGGAGGCCGACGGTGAGCTGCACATGGTGTGGGAGGGGGTGCTGCGGCCCGGCCAGGTGATCCACGTGCCGCGCGGCTGGTGGCACACGGTGACCGGGACGGGCGAGGTCAGCATGCACCTGACCTTCGGTTTCACCCGGGCGACCGGGATCGACTGGGCGGACGCGCTGGTGCGTCGGCTGTTCGAGCAGGAGGCGTTCCGGCAGGACCTGCCGCGTTTCGCCGAGCCGGACGTGCGCCGCAAGCACCGGCACGAGCTGGTGTCGCGCATCACCGAACTCGCCGAGTCCATGGACCTGGACGCCTTCCTCGCCGAACGCGACGCGCGCTTCCCGCGCCGGACGTCGTTCTCGCTGCCCTGGCCGGTGGAGGAGGGCGCGCCGCCGGCGGAGGCCCTGGTGGAGTTCGTGCCGATCCTGCCGCCGCCGCTGGAGCGCGAGGGCGAGGGTGCGGACGCCAGGGTGGCCCTCACCGTCGCCGGCAAGCGGTACCGGCTTCCTCTGGTGACGGAGCCGGTACTGGCGGCGGTCGCCGAGCACCGCGAGCTGTCGGTGGCCGAGCTGGCCGAACACGCGGGCGTGGAGGTGGACGTGTGCGCCCAGGTGGTGGCCGCGCTCAGCCGCCACCACCTGGTCCTGGTCCGCTGAGATCGGCGGACTGGGTTTGGTGAGCCGGGTTCGGTGTCCTGGGCGCGAGGCGCTGGCTCCTGCTCCCTGACCTCACCCGCGCTGGGCTCCGGCCAGTCGGACAGCCAGCGTCGAGCTGCTGACCCCGGCGGGCCGGGTTCCAGTGCCAGCCGTTGGCGTGTGCCGGTCGGACAGCCTCGGCGCACGCTGGCGGCGATGCCGACGGAACCCGGCGCGGCTGCCCGGGCGGCCAAGGCGACGGTGGCGGTGATCGCCGGGAGCCGGATCAGCCCCGGCCGCCCTCGCGGCGGGCCCGCACGTAGGCCTCCACCCCGTCGAGGGTCCGCTGGATGGCGAAGTCCAGCCCGCCCGCCGGGCCCGGGTCTCCGGAGTAGCCCGGGGGGTCCTCCTCGAACACGCCCTCATCCAAGGTCCGCAGGATCGCCGGGAACTCCTCGGGATCGAGAACCTCGCGCAGGCCCTGGACCCAGCTCTCCTCGTTCTCCTGTTGGCCGATTCCGCTCCGCCGAGCGGCGAGCGCCATGTCGTGCTCCATGCGGAGCACGTCCCGCAGGGTGTAGGAGAGCAGCAACAGGATCTGGAGCGACTCGGCCGGGTCGAGCCCGGAGGCGTTGAGCTCGCGGAGCCCGGCCTCCATCCACCGGAGCCCGCCGGGGCCGCTGGGCGGGCCGGACTGCGGGACATAGGCCACCCACGGGTGCTTCCGGTACTGGTGGAGCCCCTCGTGGTACCACTGCTCGATCCCGGCCCGCCAGTCGCCGTCGGCGCGCGGCTCCAGGGGAGCGCGGGTCATGGCCGTGTCGCTCATCAGGGCGAGCAGGTCCTCCTTGCTGTCCACGTGCCGGTACAGGGACATGGTCGTGTACCCGAGCTCCTTGGCCACGCGCTGCATGGAGACGGCCTCCAGCCCCTCGGCGTCGGCCAGCGCTATGGCGGCGTCGACGATCGCCGCCCGGCTGAGTTTGGGCTTGGGCCCGCGCCTGGCGGTCTCCTTCAGCCCCCACAGGAGTTCGATCTCCCGGCTGAGTCCCGTCCTCGGCTGCTGCTCGCTCGTCATACCCCACCAGTTCTTTGGCACTGCCCGCACCCGAACCGCCCATTCCGGTCCGCCGCTTCGGTTGACACCCATCCTAGATCTGTGTATCACTTAAACTATAAAGTTTAGCCCATACACAGTTTATGAGGTACACGATATGACTCAGTCGCCCCCTGCCATCAGGGCCCGGGGACTCCACAAGCGCTACGGCGACACCAGGGCCCTGGACGGCCTCGACCTGACCGTCGCCCCCCGCACGGTGTTCGGCCTGCTCGGCCCCAACGGCGCCGGCAAGACCACCGCCGTGCGCGCCCTGGCCACACTGCTGCGACCGGATTCGGGCAGTGCCACCGTCGACGGCCACGACGTCGTCAACGAACCCGAGAGGGTCCGCTCCGCCATCGGCCTGACCGGCCAGTACGCCTCCGTCGACGAGATGCTGACCGCCCGAGAGAACCTCGTGATGTTCAGCCGCCTGTACGGCTTCGACCGGGCCGCCGCCAAAGAACGCACCGAGGCGCTGTTGGAGCGCTTCGACCTCGTCGAGGCGGCCGACCGCCCGGCCAGCGGCTACTCCGGAGGTATGCGCAGGCGCCTGGACCTCGCGGTCAGCCTCATCCAGGAGCCCCGCGTCCTGTTCCTGGACGAGCCCACCACCGGGCTGGACCCGCGCAGCCGGATCCAGGTGTGGGACGCGGTCCGCTCCCTGGTACGCGCCGGCACCACCGTGCTGCTGACCACCCAGTACCTGGAGGAGGCCGACCAGCTCGCCGACACCGTCGCGGTCATCGACCACGGCAGGGTGATCGCCGAGGGCACCCCGGACTCCCTGAAGTCGCAGGTGGGCGGTGACCGCCTGGACGTGCTCGTGCACGACCCCGCCGACCTGCCCGCCGTGGCCGGGCTGCTCGGTTCGGCGCTGGCCGCCCCCGCGCAGATCCACCCGGCCGAGCACCGGGTCAGCGTGCCCGCCGAGGACCGGATGACCTCCCTGACCGGGGCCGTGCGCGCCCTGGACGGCTCCGGCCTCAGAATCGCCGACCTCGGGGTGCGCCGCCCCAGCCTCGACGAGGTCTTCCTCGGGCTGACCGGCAAGGGGATCCCCAGCGGTGTGAGCGCCGACAACACGGCCGCTGGCGGCACCAGCAGGGACAAGGCCGACGGCAACGCGGCCGCGGCCCCGGAAAGGTGAACGCCCGCACCACCGCGCCCACCGGTCCCACCACCAACGAACAGAGCGAGGAGTCCGTCTGATGGCTACCGCCACCGACCACCGCACCCAGCCCGCCCGGGGCACCGAGCCCGCGCCCCGCCGTGAGACCAGCGGCTGGCGCAAGACCTGGTCCGACGTCCTGGTCCTGGCCCAGCGCAACCTCCGGCACATGATCCGCGATCCCTTCGAGGTGATCATGGCGGCCACCATGCCCCTGCTGATGGTCCTGCTGTTCGGGTACGTCTTCGGCGACGTCATGTCCGGCACCGGGGCCGAGGACTACCGGGCGTTCCTGGTACCCGCGATGCTCGCCATGGTCATGCTGTACGGGGTCGCCGGAACCGCCACGGGTATCGCCCGCGACACCGAACGCGACGTCATGAGCCGGTTCCGGTCCATGCCCATGTCGCCGATGGCGATCCTGGGAGCGCGCACACTCACCGACATGATGCGCGCCGGAGTGGAGATCGTGCTGCTGATCGGCTGCGGCGCACTCATGGGCTGGCGGTTCGAGGACGGCCCGGGCGGCGCGCTGGCCGCAGTGGGGCTCCTGCTGCTCTTCCGTTTCGCCCTGGTGTGGGTCGGGGTCGTGCTCGGCCTCTACTCACCCGCCCCGGACGCGGCGAGCATGATCGTCTACCCGCTGGCCTTCCCGCTCACCATGCTGTCCACGAGTTTCCTCCCGGCCACCGCGATGCCCTCCTGGCTCGCCCCCATCGCCGAGTGGAACCCGCTGTCGGCCGTGGTCACCGCCACCCGCGACCTGTTCGGGAACCCGTCACTGCCCTCGAACGCCTGGCCCGCCGAGAACGCCCTGCTCCTGGCCCTGGCCGTCCCGATCCTGCTCATCGCCGTGTGCGTGCCACTGAGCCTGCGCCGCTTCCGCTCGCTCAGCCGTTGACCGCCCGCTGATCCGCCGACCTCTCGCTGAGCGGCCGACCACTGGCTGATCGGCCGAGCCGCTCAGCCGGGGTCCGCCCCCACCAGTTCGACCGACCGAGGAGGCCGTATGGCGACCCCGACCACCGAGACCGCACCGCGACGCCCGCGCCCGGCCCTCGAAGCCGTCCGCTGGTGGCAGCGGCCGTGGATCCTGCCGCTGGCCCTGTTCACCCTCATCTTCCTGGCCTTCAGCGTCCCGCCCTACCTGGACTTCGACCCGGCCACCGCGCCGATCCCGATCCGTCCCGAACCGGCCTGGTACTACCCGCTGCTGCTGTCGCACATCATCGGCGGGGCCGTGCTGATGGTGGTGGCGATCGGCCAGGTGTGGCCGTGGCTGCGCCGCCGCCGTCCCGGTCCGCACCGCTGGAGCGGGCGCGTGTACGTCTTCTTCGGGGTTCCGTTCGTGGGTGTGCCGGCGCTGCTGATCGCTCCGCTGAGCAGCGGTTCCCTGACCATCGCGGTGGGCAACACCGTCTGGGCCGTGGGCTGGCTCGCCTTCGTCCTGCTCGGGTACGCGGCCGCGCGACGGCGGCGCTTCGACCGGCACCGGGACTGGATGCTGCGCAGCGTGGTCCTGCTCTACGGCGTCGCCCTGAGCCGGTTCACCTGCTTGTTGGCGAGGAGGCCCGGGCGTTCACGC
This sequence comes from Nocardiopsis exhalans, assembly GCF_024134545.1. Lineage (GTDB taxonomy): Bacteria > Actinomycetota > Actinomycetes > Streptosporangiales > Streptosporangiaceae > Nocardiopsis > Nocardiopsis exhalans. The sequence continues at coordinate 3,151,409 of NZ_CP099837.1, read as the reverse complement.
CCGGGAGGAATCGCCTTGCCCGCTGAACCATGAGCGCAGGCAGCAGCGCGCATTGGGTTTCAGGGGAGTTTTGTGGTTTGGCCCCGCGGGCGGGGGTGGTGTCGTTAGTGTGTTCGATCATGAAGGTGGTCGTGCGGGTGAAGTTGTTGCCCTCGCCGGTACAGGCGAGGGTGCTTGAGGCGACCCTGCACACCTGCAACCGGGCGGCGAACCACGCTTCGCGGGTGGCCCAGTCCAGCGGGGCCCGGCACAAGTACGCCCTGCAGGAGAAGGTCTACCACCATCTGAAGGCCGAGTTCGGTCTCTCGGCGCAGCCCGCGGTGCGGGTGATCGCCAAGGTCGCCGACGCCTACACCACCCGCCAGGCCAACCTGGACGCCGGGAACCTGGGCAGCAAGGGTTCACCCCAGCGCGAACGGGTGGAGGGCACCCCGATTGCTTTCCGCCCGGACGCCGCCCAACCCTTCGACGACCGGTGTGTGTCCTGGCAGATGGACGCCCGCACCGTCTCGATCTGGACCGTTCAGGGACGGTTGAAGAACCTGGGCTTCACCAGCTCCCCGGACCAGCTCAAAATGCTGGCCGAGCACCGCCGGGGCGAGAGTGACCTGATCCGCCAGAACGGGGACTGGTTCCTGTCGGCCACCTGCGAAGTACCCGAACAGCCCTTGAATGAAGAGCCGGAGGGGTTCATCGGGGTGGATCTGGGGATCGTGGAGCTCGCCACCACCTCCACCGGCCAGCAACACGCCGGGCGGCAGCTGAACCGGTACCGGCGCCGCCAGAACCGGCTGCGGGCCAAGTTGCAGAAGAAGGGCACCAAGAGCGCCAAACGGGTCCTCAAACGCCAGCGCCGCAAGGAGTCCCGGCATGCGCGGGATGTGAACCACCGGATTTCGAAGAGCATTGTGGAGCAGGCTGAACGCACCGGCCACGGGATCGCCCTGGAAGATTTGAAGGGGATCCGTGGCCGGGTACGGCAGGCCAAACGGAACAGGTCCGCGTTGCATTCGTGGAGTTTCGCCCAACTCCGCGACTTCATCACTTACAAGGCTCGCAGGGCGGGGGTGCCCCTCGTGGTGGTGGAGGCGGCCTACACCTCCCAGACCTGCTCGGAGTGCGACCACACTTCCAGACGCAACCGGCCCACCCGGGCCCGGTTTGTCTGTCGGGGGTGTGGTGTGGTGCTGCACGCCGATGTCAATGCTTCACGCAACATCGCCCACCGTGGCGAGGTTGCGTGGATCGCGGGTCGCCCGTCAACCGGCCCAGCACCCTCTGGTTAGAGGCTGCTGGACGCGGGAGGTCGGACCCATCTGCCAGGTGGGCGCCTACCTGCAAGCCCGTGGGCTTCAGCCACGGGTAGTTGACCATGCTCTTGCGGCGCCTGGGCGCTGCTCGTGGACCTGGCTCCGCTCTCGCTCCTGATCAACTCGGTCCTGCCGCTGCTGTTCCTGGAGTGGTGGCTCAAGTACCACACACCCCGTCGCCGGTCCCGACACGCCCGAGCGACCGGAAAGGAGACCCTAACCCAGAGCACACCCGTCTCACCCCACACACCCTGACCACAGGGCACACCCTGCGCAACAGAATCTCATCAGGGCGCTGAAACCGCCCTGAACTGCCCTTCCTTCGGACACCGGGCATCCAGGTTTGGGCAAACTAATCCCGGCACGCATTGCGACCGAAAGCAGGGTTAGGGTAGCCTCACCTTTAGAGGCGCAGGTGAACCCGTCCCCCGGTGGTAGCTGCGACCACACAGCCCCCGGACTTGACGGTTCCGCTATGCGACGAAGGGTTGCCAGGTGACACCAGATCCGCTCGACGCTCTGCACGGTGTCTGCGCGCGGCTGAAGTTCGCGCCGCTGCCCGAGGTCACCGGCTTCGACCAGCTGCACGCCCGCCCCCTGGACGGCATCCAGCAGCACAGCGTCGCGTCGATGACCGATCACGGCTGGCTCCCGATCCTGTTCGACAAGCTCCGGACGGAGCACGGTCCCGGGCACCGGCTCCCGGCCGCCACCAACTTCCTGCGGGTCACCCTGCGCGAACCCGTCTTCATGGTGGCCGCCTCCCTGTACCTGACCGGCCGCGGCCCGCTGCTCACCCCGGACACCCTCTACCTGCCCTGGGACACCGCCCGGTCCAAGTTCGCGACACCCGCCGTCGTCGACGTGCGCTCCGTGGTGCTGCCCGACGACCCCGCCGCCGACCACCCCGACACCGTGGTCGCCCGCGACGAAAACGAGCAGCTGCGGCTGGTCGCCGAAGGGCTCTTCGCCACCTTCGAACCCCTCATCGACACGCTGCACGCGCACTCGCGCGCGGGCAAGCGCACCCTGTGGGGCTGGGTGCTGGACACCCTGCACTTCTACATGCTCAACCCGGCCCGTTACCTGGGCCAGGACGCCGAGCAGGCCTGGGAGCTGGCCACCCGGTTGGGAGACTCGGTGGTCGCCGCGGGCGCGGTCACCCGCAAGCGTCCGCGCCTGTTCCCCTTCGCCCCGGACCACCCCCGGGGCACCTGGGCGGTCCGCGGCACCTGCTGCTTCGACTACAAGGGCGACCCCGAGCACGGCTTCTGCACGACCTGCCCGCTCAAGTGCGACAGCGAACGCAAGGAGGCCCTGTCGGAGTGGCTGCGCGATCCCGCGCTCGCCCCCTGACAGAGCCCCGCGACCTTCGTGCCCTTGAGCGTGTGAGCGGATCCCTCCACAGAACCGTCACCGTTTCCCACGGGCTCTTTCAGGCCGTTTCACCGGTCAGGCCACCGGGACCTCCACCGGGCCGGTGAAGACCGGTTCGAAGAGCACCCGTTCGGGCTCGACCTGCCCGGCCACCGTGATCGCGCCGCTGGCGCTCTGGCCCGGATCGAGGGTCTGCACGTCGAGTTCGTTGACGTCCATCGCGATCGCCTCACGCGGGTCGTGCTCCACGCCCTCCACGTCCACCACGGTGAAGTAGAGCGGGTTGATGTCCAGGGGGTCCGTGCCACCGTTGGTGACCGAGACCTCCACGCTGGTGTAATCGCCGGACACGTAGAGGGAGCTGGGCTCGAACTCGGTGTTGTTGGCGCTTACCTCGGCCCCCGAGGGCTCGTCCTCCTCCTGCCCCTCCGACCCCGGCTGGCTGGTCCCCGGGGCGCCGTCCGCACCGGGCAAGTTGCCGCTCGCGGTGACCAGGAGCAGCGCCGCACAGCCGCCGAGAACCAGAAGCAGGAGCAGCAGGACGCCGCAACTGATCCCGACGATCTTGCCCCAGGGCGCCGGCTTGGGCGGAGGCGGACCGTAACCTCCCTGGCCAGGCGGGCCGTAGCCACCCGGAGGGCCGTACTCGACCGGTTCGCTCGGATACTCGCCGTACCCGGGGGCATAGCCCTGGTGCTCGGGGCCCGCGCCGCCGGGACCGCTGGGCCCCTCGGAGAGCTCACCCGGATCCACCGGCTCGGGCGGCCCCCCGGTGGGATGTCCACCGGGCGGTTGGTACCGCGGCTGCCCCTGCTGAGGCTGTCCCCCGGATGGCTGCCCCTCGGGCGGCGGACCGCCGTACGGGCGGCCGGTCGGCGGCGGGTTACCGGGTGGCGGACCACCGAAGGGCTGGTCCGGGGACGGGTCGCCGTGCCCGCGGGCCTCGCCCAGGGGAGGGCCGTAGTCGGGGAAGCCGTGTTCGGGTTCCCCCGGCGGCTGCGGTCCGCCCTCGATCGGGTCCCCGGGGTCACCCGGGCGCCACTCCTCCGGCGGACGGTGGTTCACCGGATCCCGTTCCGGCCGCTCACCGGCCCCTTCCTCGGGTTCCCGCTCGCTCACTGAGAACACCCCTTCGTCCAGCGGCACGGGCCCACCAAAACCGGTAGGCGCCTCAAAACTGCACCGTAACCGCGTAAAGGAGGGTCTGAGGGAAGCTCACGGGGCGTTTCCGGTAAAGGTCCGGAAGTGTTTTGCGCTCACCTGGGTTCAGGTGCGCTCAGATGCGTCAGGTGCGCTCAGGCCGGTCGCGGGAGAGCAGCGCGCGGATCGCGAGCACGAACACCGGGATCGTGAACAGGGCCGCGAACAGGTTCAGACCGCCGAAGCCCACCACGGCCAGCACCATTCCCGAGAGCGCGCCGGCCGAGGCCGCACCCAGGTTCATCGCCAGGTCGCTGAAGCCCTGCGCGCGGGGGCGCACCTCGGCCGAAAGCGACTCGGCCAGCAGAGTGCTGCCCGCCACCAGCCCGAAGGACCAGCCCAGGCCGAGCAGGATCAGACCGGTGGTCACCAGGGCCTCGTTGTGCCCGGCCGTGCCCGAGACGGCGGTGGCCGCCAGCAGAACCACCTGACCGGCCAGGAGCACGGGCACCCGCCCGAAGCGGTCGGCCAGCCAGCCCACGATCGGGGAGAGCCCGTACATCCCGGCGATGTGCAGGGAGATCGTCAGCCCGATGACGGTGAGCGCGGCCCCGTGGTGCGACATGTGCACCGGCGTCATCGTCATGACCGCCACCATCACCGTATGGCTGGCCACGATCCCCACCACCGCCAGCAGCGCGGCCGGGCTGCGGCCGATCGCCCGGAGTCCGTCGGCCAGACTGACCGCGGCCTTCGGGGCCTGCCCCCGGTCCCGTTCGAGCCGGGCGGTCTCGGCGGTGGCGGTCACCAGCGGGTCGGGGCGCAGCAGCGCGACGATGAGCACGGCCCCGCCCAGGAAACCGACCGTGGTGAGCAGGACCGGACCGAGCAGATCGGGCAGGCCCAAGGACACGGCCAGGCCCCCGGTAGGACCGATCAGGTTGGGGCCGAGCACCGATCCCACCGTGGTCGCCCACACCACGATCGACAGGTCGCGGCCGCGGGTGCGTTCGGTGGCCAGGTCCGCGGCGGCGTGCCGGGACTGGAGGTTGGTGGCGGTGCCCGCGCCGATCAGCAGCATTCCGACCAGGAAGAGCGCGAACAGGTCCCACAGGGTGGCGGCGACGACCACGAGCCCGCCCGCGGCGCCCAGGAACCACCCCAGAGCCAGACCGGGCCGGCGGCCGCGCCGGGCGGCCAGGGAGGCCAGCGGCAGGGCGAAGGCGGCCGCGCCCAGGGTGATCATGGTGGTGGCCATCCCGGACCAGGCGTCCGAGCCGCTCAGGTCCAGGGCGATGAGAGCACCCACGGCGAGCATGGCGCCCATGCCGATGCTGCCGACGACCTGGGCGAGCATGAGGACCAGCACGGTACGCCGCTGCAGCCGGGCACGCTCCGCCGAGGTGAGGGCCCCGCTGCCCGGGGTGGTTTCTGTGGACACCTGGTCACTTCTTTCGATTCATCCGGACACCAGACGAATCGTAACCCTCCCGCACACCCCGGAACCACTCCGTCAACCCGGGTGGCCACGCCCGTAGCGCCACCGCAGGAAGTCGTGTTCGCGCTCCACGAAGCGCATCTCGGCGTACAGAAGATCGGGGTCCTCGGCGTGGACGACCACCCCGCCCTCGGGGATCACCGGCCAGCAGGCGAACGCCCAGAAGGTCCGGGTGTAGGTCCCCCAGAGGATGACCCACGCACCCTGCTTCTGCCACTCGATGTGTTCGGCGACCATGCGCCGTTCCTCGTCCCGTTCGTCCATGCCGCCCCTGGGCATACCCGGGAGTCGGATGTCCGATCAGGCCAGAACCGGCCACCCTGCCGGGTTTTCGGGCCTTTGGGCACCCCGGATGCTCGGACCTCGGAAAACACGGACGCCCGCGCCGAAGCACGGGCGTCCGTCGGGAACTCGGTGTCAGCGACCGGCGACCAGGTCGCTGCCGGGAACCGGCTCGGCCGGATCGTTGCCCAGGGCGACGATCCTGTTCTCCCGGTCCACGTGCACGATGTGCTGGACGTGGTCGGCCCGCTCCTTCTCGTCCACCTGGGCGTAGCCGATGATGATGACCAGGTCGCCGGGGCTGACCAGGCGCGCGGCCGCGCCGTTGATACCGATCACACCGCTGCCCCGCTCCCCGACGAGGGCGTAGGTGACCAGGCGGTTGCCGTTGTCGATGTCGACGATGTGGACCTGTTCGCCGTCGACGATGTCGGCGGCGTCCATCAGGTCGGCGTCGATGGTGACCGAACCGACGTAGTGCAGGTCGGCCTGGGTGACCGTGGCACGGTGGATCTTGCCGTTCATGAGGGTGCGCAGCACTGCTGAAGCCTCGTTTCAGGATGTCTTACGGACTACAGGCCCCCTGCGGGGTCCCGTGCGTATCCCATGATGGCGCCCGGCATGGCCTGCTTCGTCCACCGGGGCCCCACTAGGGACTCGAACGCCCGCCCCCGCTCCGATGTTCCGCTTCGAGAAGGAGTCACACATGCCCTGGACCACCGACAAGACAACACCGGGCTGGGCCGCCATCGGCCGCCTGCCCATCAACGAGCAGATCATCGCCTTGGAGGAGGCGCTCTCCCGCAACGACACCCTGGTCGAGGTCCTGGACCGGGCCGCCGAACTGGCCGCACCCGACTGGTACCTGACCGCAGGGTGCTTGTTCCAGACAGTCTGGAACGTGGTCACCGACCGACCGCCCGCACACGGGATCAGGGACTACGACCTCTTCTACTTCGATCCCACGGATCTGTCCTGGGCGGCGGAGGACCGCATCATCCAGGCCGGTGCCGCCCTGTTCGCGGACCTGCCCGCCTCCGTGGAGATCCGCAACGAGGCCCGGGTCCATCTCTGGTACGAGGAGAAGTTCGGGGTCCCGTGCCCGCCGCACACGAGCGTGGAGTCCGCCGTCGACTCCTTCGCCGCGACCACCTGCTGTCTGGCCGTGCGTCAGGAGCCCGACGGCCGGTGGCGCTTCTACGCACCGCACGGCCTGTCGGACGTGTTCAACCTGGTCCTGCGCCCCAACCCCACCCTGGCCCCAGAGGCGGTCTACCGGAACAAGGCCGAGCACTGGCAGCGGCTGTGGCCTGAACTCACCGTCCTCCCCTGGCCCGCCACCTGAGCCCGGATCCGCGTGGGAGAGCGGTTCGGGAGCGGGTGCGTGTGAGGATCGGGACTGGAGGAGCAGGTTCGGTGACGGGGGTGCGCTGTGCGGGGACGACACCAACACCATGACGCGGTGGTGGTCGGGGCGGGGTTCGCGGGGCTGGGGGCTGCTCGGGAGTTGTTGGAGGCCGGGCTGTCCGTACAGGTCCTGGAGGCGCGGCCGCGGGTGGGTGGGCGCACGCTCACGCGGTATCTACCGGACGGCACCCAGCTGGATCTGGGCGGACAGTGGATCGGGCCGACGCAGCACCGGATCAGGGAGCTGGTCGACCACTTCGGCATCTCCACCTATCCCACGCCCGCGCACGGTGATCCGGTGGTGGACATCGGCGGGGAACGGCTGGCCTCGCCGCCACGGGAGGTGGACTCGCTGTTGGAGGAGATCGATCTGCTGGCCCTGCAGATCACCCCCGAACGCCCCTGGGACGCGCCCGAGGCGCGGGCCTGGGACCAGCAGACCTTCGCTTCGTGGCTGGCGGGTACCGAGTACTCCGAGACCGTCATCCGCTATGTCGCCCGGGTGGTCTCCGGTGGGCTGCTGGCCGGTGCTCCGGCGGAGGCCTCTCTTCTGGAGACGCTGTTCTACGTGGCCAGTGCGGGCGGGATCCAGCCCCTCATGGGTTACGAGGGCGGTGCGCAGGAGACCAGGATCGTCGGCGGGGCGCAGAGCATCGCCGAACACATGGCCGACGAACTGCCGCCCGGGGTGCTGCGGCTGGCCGAGCCGGTCACCGCCGTCGAGTACGACTCCGCGGGAGCGCGCCTCACCACCACCACGCACACCTACACGGCCTCACGGGTGATCGTCGCGGTCCCGCCCACTCTGGCCGCGCGGATCCGCTACGACCCTCCGCTGCCCGCGCTCAGCGACGGTGCGCTGCAGCGCACCCCCGCGGGCGGCGCCCTGAAGGTACACGCCGTCTACCCCGCGCCGTTCTGGCGGGACCGAGGGCTGTCCGGGATGTCGACCTCGGATTCGGGGGTGCTGACCGAGACCGTGGACAACACCCCACCGAACAGCCCCCGCGCGGTCCTGACCGGGTTCGTGTACGGCGACGAGGCGGTGCTGTTGCGCGGCCGTTCGTTGGAGGAGCGGCGCCGGATCGTGCTGGAGCGGCTGGGTGAGCTCTTCGGTGACCAGGCGCTCTCTCCCGACGACTACGTGGAGTTCGACTGGATGGCCGAGGAGTGGACGCGCGGCTGCTTCTCCGGGCACCTGGTCCCGGGCAGCACCGTGACCTTCGGCCCGGCGCTGCGCACCCCGGTGGAGGTCGTGCACTGGGCCAGTACCGAGACCGCCACCGAGTGGAACGGCTACTTCGACGGCGCGGTGGCATCGGGCCGGCGCGCCGCCGAGGAGGTGCGTGCGGCACTGGGGAGGTAGGCGCCTCCGCATGAGTGGGCACCTCACCTTAGGGACCCGCTCCGTGGCCCGGTCGGGCTCTCGGACGGGGTCGGTGCCCTCTCCCGGGATGATCTTGCTGCCAGGGGCGAGTTCGGAGCCGAACTCGCCCCTGGCAGCAAGATCACGGGGAATAGAGGGGTTTCGGAAGCACTGGACAGGCCACCGGCCGGGTTTCGGCCCGCGAGGGAACCGCCCCTCACCCCGCCCCGGAGCCCGCACGCCAGGGCAGGACGTGGTCGTCCAGGTGGACGTGGAGCGTGCTCAGGGCGTCGAGGCCGGTCATCACACACCGGTCCTCGACGCCCTTCGGCCTGGGCGCAGGAGTCCCGAAAAAGCGCCCGTCAACGATCTAGTTGAAGGAGGAGTAGGCCACCACTCCCCGGCGGACCAGGTCCGCGGACTTGCGGGCGTTGCTGCGCATCTGCGGGTCGGCGGCGGCGCCCGCGATCTGGCTGAGCATGTCCACCAGCATCTTGGCGGTGCGCACGAAGTCACCAGCGGTCATCTCGGACTGGCGCAGGATCGCGTCGAGCCGGTCGCCGCGCGCCCAGCGGTGCGCGGTCCACACGAAGCCGAGGTCGGGCTGGCGCAGGAAGGAGACCCGGTGCCGACTCTCCACCTCGTTCAGCTCGCCCCACAGCCGCATCATCTCGGTGAGGGCCTCCTCGACCTTGCCCTCGGGCAGGCGCGGGTAGGCGTCGTCGTTGCGGCGCGCCTCGTAGACCAGGGAGGCGGCGCAGGCGGCCAGTTCCACCGGGTTGAGGTCGTCCCACACCCCCCGGCGCAGGCACTCGGCGACCAGCAGGTCGAGTTCGGAGTAGATCTTGGCCAGTTTGCCGCCGTCCTCGGAGACCTCGTCGCCGGACAGGTACTCCAGGTCCTCCAGGACGCCGCACACCCGGTCGAAGGTGCGGGAGATGACGTGCGAGCGCCCCTCCACGCGGCGGCGCAGGGCGTCGGTGTCCTTCTGCAGGCGGAAGTACCGCTCGGCCCAGCGGGCGTGGTCCTCGCGGTCGGAGCAGCCGTGGCAGGGGTGCTCCTTGAGTTCGGTGCGCAGCCGCTGGACCTCGGGGTCCTCCTGGTGGCCGCCGCGGCGCCCGCCCCGCTCGTAGGCGGGGTCGGTGCCCTGCTCCTTGAGCTTGTTGCGCAGGGTCGAGGCCAGGTCCTGGCGCGAGCGCGGGGAGCGCGCCGAGAAGGACTTGGGGACGCGCATGCGCCCCGAGGGGTGCACCGGGACCGGGAAGTCGCTGGAGTTGACCCGCTTGACCTGCTTGTCCACGGTCAGGACCAGGGGGGCGGGCAGGTCGTGTTTGAGGCCCGGGTCCAGGACCACGGCGTGCCCGGAGTAGCGGCCCGCCGGGATGCGGATGATGTCGCCGGTACGCAGCCTCTCCAGACTCTCCAGGGCCTCGTCGCGGCGCTGGGCCGAACGGTTCCTGGCCAGCATGGACTCGCGGTCGCTCAGGGCGCGGCGCAGCCCCGCGTACTCCATGAAGTCGCCCAGGTGACACTCGGCGGCCTTGGCGTAGCCGTCCAGGGCCTCCTCGTGCTTGCGCAGCTGCTTGACCAGGCCGACCACCGCGCGGTCGGCCTGGAACTGGGCGAAGGAGGCCTCCAGCATGTTGCGGCTGCGCTGGCGGCCGACCTGGCCGACCAGGTTGACCGCCATGTTGTAGGAGGGCTGGAAGCTGGAGTTGAGCGGATAGGTGCGGGTACCCGCCAGGCTGGCCACCGACTCGGGATCGGTCCCGGCCTGCCAGACGACGACCGCGTGCCCCTCGACGTCGATGCCGCGGCGCCCGGCACGCCCGGTGAGCTGGGTGTACTCGCCCGGGGTGAGCGCGGCGTGGGTCTCGCCGTTCCACTTGTCGAGTTTCTCGATCACCGTGGTGCGCGCGGGCATGTTGATACCCAGAGCCAGTGTCTCGGTGGCGAAGACCGCCCGGATGAGCCCCTTGGAGAACAGGTGCTCCACGATCTCCTTGAAGGTGGGCAGCATCCCGGCGTGGTGCGCGGAGATGCCCGCCTCCAGGGCGCGCAGCCAGGAGTCGAAGCCGAGCACGGTCAGGTCCGCGCGCGGGATGTCCGCGCAGCGGGATTCAGCGTACTCGCGGATGTGGTCGGCCTCGTCCGGGGTGGTGAGCACCAGTCCGGAGGCCACGCACTGGCGGACGGCGTCATCGCAGCCGGCGCGGCTGAAGATGAAGGTGATCGCCGGGAGTAGCCCCTCGGCGTCCAGCTCCTCAATGATCATCGGCCGCGTGGGCGGGGCGAAGCGGGTGCGCGGGCGCACGTTGCCACGGGCCCGGCTCTGCGGGTGGCGGCGCCGGTTGGCCAGCTGGGTGGTGCGCGAGTCGTCCTCGGCAGTGCGGGTCAGGTAGGGGTTGATGAGCAGCTTACGGCCGCCCACCTGGATTTCTCGCGGGCGCTGCTGCTGGGAGCGGCGCCGTTCGCGCTTGCGTTTGGCACGTCCGCCGCGCTCCTCCTCGTCGTCCTCACCGCCGGAGGCGGTCTCCTCGGGCTGCTCGTTCACGAACAGGTCGTGCAGGCGCTTGCCCACCATCACGTGCTGCCACAGCGGCACAGGACGCTTCTCGTCGACGATCACGGTGGTGTCGCCGCGCACCTGCTGGAGCCACTCGCCGAACTCCTCGGCGTTGCTGACCGTGGCGGACAACGCGACCATGCGCACCGACTCCGGCAGGTGGATGATCACCTCCTCCCAGACCGCGCCGCGGAAGCGGTCGGCGAGGTAGTGCACCTCGTCCATGACCACGTAGGCCAGCCCGCCGAGGGTGGAGGAGCCCTCGTAGAGCATGTTGCGCAGGACCTCGGTGGTCATCACGACCACGGGTGCCTCACCGTTGACGCTGTTGTCGCCGGTGAGCAGACCGACCTGGTCGGCGCCGTAGCGCTTGACCAGGTCGTTGTACTTCTGGTTGGACAGGGCCTTGATCGGCGTGGTGTAGAAGCACTTGGTGCCCTCCGCCAGGGCCAGGTGCACGGCGAACTCGCCGACCACGGTCTTGCCGGAGCCGGTCGGCGCGGCGACCAGCACCCCGTGTCCGCCCTCCAGGGCCTTGCAGGCCCTGATCTGGAAGGGGTCGAACTCGAACCCGTAGAGCCCCTGGAAGGCCTCGATCGCGGCGCTGGAGGCGCTCTGGCGCCGACGGAAGGCGGCGTAACGCTCGGAGTGACTACTCATAGGGCTCCCAGCCTATGAGGTCAGCTCCAGCATCTCGACCGCCTTGGGTACCACCTCGCACACCAGTCGCGGGGGACCCGTGCGTTCCCCGTCGGCGTAGGCGGTCCCGGCGTCGCCGCGGATGGTGACGACGCGCCCGCGTTCGAAGACGACCTCGTCCAGGCCCAGGTGGCTGCCGTTGAAGACCCGGGGGAACATGCGCAGGAAGCGGCCGATGGGACCCTCCTTGACGAAGACCACGTCCAGGAGGCCGTCGTCGGGGACGGCTTCGGCGCACACGTGCATGCCGCCGCCGTAGGCGCTGGTGTTGCCGACGGCCACGAGCATGCCGGGTTCGGCGATGCGGCGGTCGTCGATGTCGATCTCGAAGTCGATGGGCTGGAAGGAGCGCAGTTCGGCGATCAGTCCGACCAGGTATCCGGCGCGGCCGATGCTGAAGCGGAAGTTGTTGAACCGCTCGTTGACTCGGGCGTCGAAGCCGCAGGCCAGGACGCTCATGTAGTAGCGCTGGGAGCCGTCGACCATGGTCAGGCGGACCACGTCGCTGGGGCGGGTGCGCCCGGCGAGGATCGCCTGGGCGGTCGTGTGGGCCGAGCCGCGGGGGACTCCGAAGGCACGGGCCACGTCGTTGCCGCTGCCCGCCGGGACCACGGCCAGGGGAACCCCGGTGCCCACCACACCCTGGAGGGCCTGGTGGACCAGGCCGTCGCCGCCGACGGCGACCAGGGCGTCGGGGCGGTCGGCGGCGGCCAAGCGGGCCAGGCGGCGGCTGTCCGCGGCGGAGCGTCCGGTGTAGACGTGCACGCGGGCGCCCGCGGCGCGCAGGGCTTCCTTCAGACGCACCGCGATGACGGCGGCGCGGCGTCGGCCGGAAGCCGGGTTGACCAGAAGGGCGATATGAGGGGGCATGTACCGGTCCTTACCTACCCGGAGCCGGGGTCGAGCCGTCCGGATCCGGGACCAGTGGGGTGTACGGGTCGGGTGAGGGCCCGTACACCCGCGCGCCCGGGTGCGGGCGAGCCGCTTCAGTCGTCCTCGGTTGCGGACTTGCGCTCGGCTTCCTCACGCTGGCGGCGATGGTACTCCTCCATGACCTCCGGCGTGTTCAGCGGGGAGGGCACCCAGGTCGCCTCGACCTCGGTCTCGCCGCGCTGGATCTTGATCTCCTCCTCGGTGAGGTACTCCTCAGGGATGTCGAACTCGCCGTCGCGAGCACCCAGGACGAACGCCTCCCACTCCTCGGGGGTGAAGAAGAGCGTGCCCTTCTCCGGGGACTTGCCGTCGCGCACCGCGCGGAAGCCGTCGTCGAACTCGGCGACCTCGACGATCGCCTCGGAGTCCGGGTTAGACAGGGAGGAGCGCATCCACACGGCGTGCGTGGTGTCGTGCCACTTCTCGTTGCCCATGGCCTCGGGCGGCAGTTCCTTCTTGGTCTCGGTCTGCTCGCTCATCTTCACTTCCTAGTCCGGGAGATCGGTGGAGGAGGGCCGGACGGATGGTTCAGCGGTGTGTTCGGCGGAGTTCCCGACTGAGGCTTCGGTCGCCGAAGGACCGCCTCCGGGGCCTTCCCCAGCCGAACCCTAGCGTGTCGCCGAAGGTGTTCAGGAGCGCTTGGTCGATTCGCCCTCGGAGTCGGATCCCTCCAGCGAGGAGGGGGTGTAGTCGAGGTCGGAGGGCTGGTCGTCCAGGTCGGAGATCTGGTCGTCGTCCAGGTCGCCGGCGGGGTCCCTGCGCTTCCTGCGGCGGTCGTTGAGGAAGCAGAACAGCTCGGCGATCTCGAAGAGGACCACGAGGGGGACGGCCAGGGCGAGCATGGAGACGGGCTCGGCCGGGGTGAGGACCGCCGCGACCAGGAAGGCGCAGAAGATGATGACGCGGCGCCACTTGGCGATGGCCTCGTGGGAGAGGATCCCGGCGATGTTGAGCAGGACCACCAGCAGCGGCATGACGAAGCCGATGCCGAACATGCCCATCATGATGAGCATGTAGCTGAGGTACTCGCCGATGGTCAGGTACGGGTCCGCTTCCTCGGGCAGGAAACCGAAGAGCATCTGGAGGGCGAGCGCGGTGATCGTGTACGCCAGGGCCGCGCCGCAGATGAAGAGGATCCCGGCCAGCGGGGCGAAGATGTAGGCGTACTTCTTCTCGCTCTTGTGCAGTGCGGGGGCCACGAAGGCCCACAGCTGGTAGAGCCAGAGGGGGGCGGTGACCATGGCTCCGGCGAACAGCCAGATCTTGAAGGCCACGAAGAAGGCGTCGAAGGGGCCGGTGACGATGAGGGAGCAGCCACCGCCCTCGACCACCTGGGAGGCGGGCAGCGAGCAGTAGGGCCGGCTGAGGAAGTCCCAGATCCGGTCGTAGAAGACGAAGCCGACCACGGCCCCCAGGCCGAGGATGAGCATCACCTTGGCCAGCCTGTTGCGCAGTTCGCGCAGGTGGTCCATGAGCGGCATCCGGGCGTCCGGGTTCGCCGTTCGACGTGGGGACCTCATCGTGCGGTCACTCTCTTCTCATCCGCTCTCGTCCGGGCCCGGGCCGACGGCGCGAGGCGCCCCTGAGGACGGCCCCGCCGAAAACAGCCGTCCGGCGCGGCACCGGAGGGTACCGCGCCAGTCCACCGGCCAGAACCAGGCGACTACCAGTCAGCTACGTGGCTCTACTTGTTGTAGGTCTGGTTGGTGGGCTCACCGGACTCGTTGACGATGCGCTGGCCGGGGGGCAGCTGCGGGTAGCCCTGCTGCTGCGCCTGCTGGTTGTCGGCCTGGGGCTGGTTCGGCTGCCCGGCCTGCTGCTGCGGCTGCTGCGGCTGCTGGGCCTGGGGCTCGCCCTCGCCCTTGGTCTCGTTGTCGTCGTCGACCAGGCCCTTGCTCTCGGCCTTGAGGATGCGCGCGCTGCGCCCCAGGGAACGGGCCAGGTCCGGGAGCTTCTTGGCTCCGAACAGCAGGATGGCCAGGATCACCAGGATGGCGATCGTAGGTCCGTTGAACGGTCCCATGGTTCTACCTCTCTACGGGGCGCGACCAAGCGCCTCTGATGGTACGCGCATTCATCCGCGGGACCGTCATGTCCCAGCACCGCCACGGCGGATGCGCTCACGCAGGTCAGCGCTGCTCGCCTGATACCCGCCCGCCGCCCGTGTCACCTCTTCGGACAGCACGGAGGCCTCGCGGCGCGCTCTCACGACGAGGGCGCCGACGAAGTACGCTCCGACACTAAACGCACCGAAAAGGACAGCGAGGGCGATCACGCTTTCACCATATCCCTTTCGGGATGACCTACACCCCACCCCCCGGTGAACAGGTGAGCCTCACTCCGGCGACGAAGTGGTCTCGACCAATTTTCCGTAGGTTTGCCCTGTGCCGTAGTGGTTGAGCGCTCGCTGGGCCTCGGCCCGGACGTCCTTGGCCAGCCCATCCGGAGACACCAGGCGCCCCTCCCGCCCCAGAGCCAGGGCGAGCCTGGCCACCCACGCCGGAGCGGGGGTGCGCAGGGTCGCCCGCACCCCGCCGCCCGGGAGCTCCGCCGTCGACTCGCACACGTAGTCCTCGGTGACCCAGCGCGCGGAGGGCTCCAGGAGCAGGGTCACCAGTGCGTCGCGCTCGGAACGCTGGAGCACCCCGGCGGACAGGTCGCGGCGGGCCACCCCCTCGGGCACCTCGGCGGCGAAGGGCAGCACGGTCAGTTCCAGGACCCGGTCCAGGCGGAACAGCCGCACGTCCTCACGCAGGTGGCAGTACCCCTCGAGGAAGGTCTGGCCGTCCTGGACCACCAGGCCCATGGGGTCCACGTCGCGCTCGGTCACCTGGTCCAGGTACCCGGACAGGTAGCGCAGGTGCAGGCGCTGCCCGGCGCCCAGGGCGTCGGCGCAGCGCTGCTGGGTCTGAGCCACCTGATCGTCCACCTCGACCCGCACCTGCACCGCGTCGGCCAGGTCGCTCACGGCACCGCCGGCGGCGGTGCGCAGCTTCTCCCCCACCCGCTTGAGGGCACCGCCCTCCACGCCCTGCGCCTCGGGCAGCGCCTCCAGCAGGGACAGGCCCACGACCAGGCTGGCCGCCTCGTCCGCGGTCAGCCGCAGCGGCTGGGCCAGGGTGTCGGCGTTGGCGATGATGATCTCGCCGGTCTCCTTGGCCGCGTCCAGGTCCACGTCGATCAGGTCGCCGGGGGTGTAGCCGGGCAGGCCGCACATCCACAGCAGGCTCAGGTCCGAGACCACCTGCTTCTCGCTGAGTCCAAAGTGCCGGGCCACCTCGGGCACCCGCACGTCGCGGCCGAGCGCGTAGGGGACCAGCATGAGGAGTCGGCGCAGCTGGTCGGCGGAACGGGGCCCGCGCGCGGGGGTGTCCTCACCCTCCTGCTCCCCCGCGGCCTCCGCGTTCTCCACGGTGCCGGCGCTCTCGGCCACCCCGGTCAGGTGCTCGACCATCGCCGCCCGGGCCTGCTCGGGCTCCACCACCACCGCGCGCGAACCGTACGCGGCCACCTGCCGCACCAGCCCGCTCGTGCTGGTGTAGGGCAGGGTGAGCGTGTCCCAGCCGGCGCCGGTGCTGTCCCGCTCCCCCGGGACCACGCGCAACGCGCGGCGGCGCAGGGCGTGCGCGGAGTCGGTACGCACCCGCAGGGTCGCGGTCCGCTCGGGCACGGCGCTGTGCCGGGAGGCGACCGAACGCAGGTCCACACCCTCGGGCACGACCACGTCCGGTCCGGTGCGCACCACGGTCACCCCGCCCCGGATCCGGCCGAGGCGGAACACCCGGCGGGCGTCGCGCAGCCGGTCGTGGCCGACCACGTACCAGTGCCCCTGCAGGTTGACGATGCCCCAGGGCTCGATCTCCCGGCGCTGGGCCCGGTTCTGCCCGGGCTTGCGGTAGTCGAAGGAGATCGGGCGGCGATCACGGATCGCCTGCCAGACGGGGCCGAAAGCGGGTTCGTCGGTGCGCATCGCCGGGGTCAGTCCGGGAGCGGCCTCGGTGTCCACCGGGACCCCGGCCGAGCGGAGCTTGAACAGGGCGTTGGCGGCGGCCTCGCCCAGGGAGGCGTGCCGCCAGGCGCGAGCGGCCAGACCCAGCACGACGGCCTCGTCGGGCAGGAGCTCGATCTCGGGCAGCTCGTAGTCCGAGCGGGAGATCCGGTAGCCCTCCTCGCCGCTGAAGGCGTCTCCGGTACCGACCTGGATGGGGATGCCGCTGTCGCGCAGCTCCCGCTTGTCCCGCTCGAACATGCGCTTGAAGGCCGACTCGGTGTCGGCCTCGGCGTAGCCGTGGACGGTCGCGCGGATCTCCTGCGCGGTCAGGTGGCGCCGGGTGGACAACAGGCAGATGACCAGGTTCAGCTGCCGTTCGGTCTTCCTGCGCGACATCGTCCGCACTCCTCTTACCCGCTGTGTTGCCCGCTGTGGTGGGGTCACCGTTCGGTGGTTGGACCGGGCGGGGCCGCGAGGGCGCGTCCTCCCACCTTCGGTTCAGCTCCGACGGTACCGTGCCCAGCATGATCCGGTGGCGCCGTGGTGAAGTCCGTCAGGTCCTGCCCTCCTGGCCCGGGGTCCGTCTGTGTACGGTCTCGGTGCCCGCTGACGGGGAAAGCACGGGAGAAGGTACCGGTGAAAGCTCCGAGGCGTCGGTAACCTGCCGCGCGCTGGCCTACACGGACCTGGTCGGTACCCCCGAGGTCGGCGACACCGTCCTGCTCAACACCGGGGCGCTGGACCTGGGACTGGGCACCGGCGGATACGCCCTGGTGGTAGCCCTCCCCGACCGGCTTCCCGCGGACCGCGAAGGCCCCGGACACCTGGTCAAGGCCCGCTACACCCCGCTCCAGGCCACCGTGCTGGGCGCGGACGAGCAGGGATCGCCGCACCACGAGGCCCTGCGCACGGCCGACGGGATCGACGGGATGCCGGTGGTCGTGGCCGACCTGCACTCCGCGCTGCCCGCCGTGCTGGCGGGGGTGCGCGCCGAACGCCCCGGCACCCGGGTGGTCAACGTGATGCTGGACGGCGGAGCGCTGCCCGCCGCGTTCTCGCGGATCGTGGGAGCGCTGCGCGAGGACGGTCTGCTCGCCGGGTGCGTGACGACGGGGCAGGCCTTCGGCGGCGACCTGGAGGCGGTCACCGTGCATTCGGGGCTGCTGGCCGCCCGGCACGTACTGGGGGCGCAGATCGCGGTGGTGTGCCAGGGGCCGGGCAACCTGGGTACCGGCACCCCGTGGGGGTTCTCCGGGGTGGCCTGCGGCGAGGCGGTCAATGCCGCGGCTGTCCTGGGCGGGCGGCCGGTGGCCAGCCTGCGGATCAGTGAGGCGGACGCGCGCAGTCGGCACCGGGGAGTCTCACACCACAGCCTGACCGCCTACGGGCGGGTGGCTCTGGCCCCGGCGGACGTGGTGGTGCCCAGCCTGCCCGGTTTCTTCGGTGAGCGCGTTCGCGACCAGGCCTGGCACCTGGGCGAGCGGCACACGCTCGTGGAGGTGTCGGTGCGGGGCCTGGAGGACGAGGTGCGGGCGCTGCCGGTGAAGGTGTCCACGATGGGGCGCGGGTTGGAGGAGGACCGGGCGGCCTTCCTGAGCGCGGCCGCGGCCGGGCGGCACGCCGCCACCCTCATCGACGGTTGAGGCCGCTCCGGGTGTTGAACTGGCTGTCGAGCTGGTCGCCGTGTCGGCCGCCGAGCTCGTTGTCGAACCGGTCGTCGAGCCCGTCGTGGATCCGGGCGGCGGGGCGGCGGTGTTCGGCGTCGCCGTTGCCGGGGACCGGGGTACGGCGGGTCGCGGCGAGCATGTGCTCGGAGGGTGCGTCGAAGTAGCGCCCCGGGCGGAACATGGCCAGGGATGTCGGGTCGGCGAGCACGCCTTCGTCCACGCGCACCGCTTCGGGCACGAACACGCTGCCGTCCCCGCAGGTGACGCCCCACTCGCGGCCGGGCCCGGCGGAGACGATCTGGCCCGGGTCGCCGCCCACGACCTCCTCGGACAGGCTGCCCCTGGACAGGGTGATCCGGGCCCCGCCGAACATCGCGAAGGCCCCGGGGTAGGGGGCGGCCAGGGCGCGCACCATCCGGTCCACGTCCCGTCCGGCCGCCGTCAGGTCCAGGCGGCCGTCACTGGGGCGGCGGCGCGGCCAGACCGAGACGTGGCCGGTCTGCGGGCGGCGGGGGGCGCGTTCCTCCAGGAGCGCGTCCAGGTTGCGTACGAGCAACTCGGACTGCAGGTGTGCGGCCCGCTCGTACAGGCCGGTGGCGGTGACGTCGGCGGCCAGATCGAACCAGATGCGGTCCACGATGTCGCCCGCGTCGGCCTCGCGTTCGAGGTGGAAGAGGGTGACGGCGCTGGAGCGCATGTCGCGCAGGATCGTCCAGGGGATGGGCGCGCGGCCGCGGCCGACTGGCAGCGGGGAGGGGTGCAGGCCCACGCCGCCCAGGGGCAGGGAGGACAGGACCTGTTCGTGGACCAGCTGCGACCAGCCCGCGACCACCATGAGGTCGATCCGGTGCGCGCTCAGGGCGTCGCGCACCTCGTCGGTGTTGATGTCGGCGGCTCGCAGGTGGGGCAGGTCGTGACGGCGGGTGATCTCCTCGAAGTCCACGTAGCCGGAGCGGTGCGCCAGTTCGGCCGGGTAGGAGACCACCAGGTGGGGCGGGCGGCCCTGGGCACAGAGCTCCTCCAGCGCCGGAACCCCCAGACGCAGACCCGAAACGTAGCAGTACCGCCGCTGGTCTGGCATGGTTCCCCCTCGCCCAATGCTCACCCTGGGTGACTGACTCTACGCATCCGGCCCCGCTCCCGCTCGCAGGTCCGGGCCCGTCTGCGTGTCAGATCCGGTCACTGGGCGATGTCCAGGAGGCGGTCGAGGACGACCTGCTGGCCGGGCCGATCCTTGAGGGTTTCCTCCACCACCAGGTCCATCGCGGAGCACCGGTATTCGGTGGCCGGGACGACGAAGGCGCGGGGCAGGACCGAGAGCAGGCGTCGGCTGATCTCCCCCGCCACATCGTAGGAGCCGCTGAGCAGCAGGTCGGGGCCGTCCGGGTTGACTCCGCACACCCGCGGCCCCAGGGCGATTTCGGGCGGACCGGTGTGCCATCGGGGGTGGTGCACACATCCGCCGCGCTGACCACGTACTGCGGCACGGTGTCGGGGGCATCGGCCACGGTGTGCGGACCGGAGCCCTGGACGATCGCGATGTCGCCGGTGTTCAGCCGCAGCGGTTCGCCACCCTCCGGGGGAGCAGCCAGCCGCTCCCCCGGACCATGGTGACCACCGTCAAGGCCGTGGGGTGCGAGAAGAGCAGCGACCAGGGTGGGCTCTCAGCAGGGTCTGGCTGAACAGGGAGCCGCGTGCCCTGACCCCGTCGAGAAAATCCGCCAGAGCGTCCATCACTTCAACGTAGACGATCGAACATCAAAGTGAGCCTTGCAACCATGGAGAGTCTCATCCGCCGGGTGTTGACTCCAGGTCATGACTCAAAACACCACTCCTGACCCCGACCCTGATCCCGGTTCCGGCCCTGAAAAGGGCACCGTGGAACCGTCCGCCGCCTCGACACACGACAGTCGGCCGCCGCGGGCCGGAACACGGGAGTGGATCGGGTTGGCAGTGCTGGCACTGCCCACCACGCTCCTGACGCTGGACATCACCGTGCTCAACCTGGCGGTCCCACACCTGAGCGCCGATCTGGAGCCGAGCGGTACCCAGATGCTGTGGATCATCGACGCCTACGGTTTCATGATCGCCGCGTTCCTGGTCACCATGGGCTCCCTGGGCGACCGGATCGGCCGCAGGCGGCTACTGATGATCGGCGCCGCGGGTTTCGCCGCTGCCTCCCTGGTAGCGGCCTACGCGACCACCCCCGCGATGCTCATCGCGGCCCGGGCCGCCCTGGGGATCGCCGGGGCGACCCTGATGCCCTCCACGCTGGCCCTGATCAGCAACATGTTCCGCGACCCCGCCCAGCGGGGCACCGCCATCGGGGTCTGGGCGACCTGTTTCTCGGTGGGCGCCGCCTCAGGACCGCTCGTGGGCGGCCTGCTGCTGGAGTACTTCTGGTGGGGTTCGGTGTTCCTGATGGGGGTGCCGGTGATGGTGCTCCTGCTGGTCACCGCGCCGTTCCTGCTGCCCGAGTACCGGGCCCCCGGCGCCGGCCGCCCGGACCTGACCAGCGTGCTGCTGTCACTGGCCGCGATCCTGCTGTTCGTCTACGGCATCAAGGAACTGGCCGCCTACGGTCTGGGCGCGGAGTACCTGGCCGCGCTCGCGGGCGGTTTGCTGCTGGGCGCGGTGTTCGTGCGCAGGCAGCGGCGTCTGGCCGATCCCCTGCTCGACCTGCGGCTGTTCGCCGACCGCGCCTTCGGGGTGGCCCTGACCGTACTGCTGCTGGGGCTGGCCACGCTGGGCGGCCTGTACCTGCTGGTCTCCCAGTACCTGCAGTCCGTGCAGGGGCTGTCACCCTTCCAGGCCGGGCTGTGGCTGCTCCCCTCCGCCCTGGGCACCGTGGCCTCCTCCCTGACCGCACCGGCCCTGGCCCGCCGGTTCGGGCCCGCGAACGTGCTGGGGACCGCCATGGCCCTGTCCGCGGTGGGCTGTGTCCTACTGGCCCAGGCCCCGCACGTCGGCCTGCTCGCGGCGATGGCGGGTTTCACGCTCTTCTACGTCGGCACCGGACCGCTGACGGTGCTCGCCACCGACCTGGTGGTGGGGTCGGCGCCCGCCGAGAAGGCCGGGGCCGCCTCGTCGTTGTCGGAGACCAGCATGGAGATCGGCTTCGCGGCGGGGATCGCGCTCCTGGGCAGCCTGGGCGCCGTGCTGTACCGCGCCGGTCTGGCCCGGGAGGCACCCCCGGACGTCCCGGCAGAGGCGTTGGAACCGGCATCGGTCTCGATCCCGGCCGCGGAGGCGGAGGCGGCTCGACTTCCCCCGGATGCCGGTGAGGCGCTCCTGGAGGCGGCGCGCCTCGGCTTCACCGACGGCGTGGCGGGAGCGGCCTGGGTGGGCGCCGTCGTCACGGCCGTGCTCGGCGTCCTGTCGTTCACGGTGTTGCGGAAAGCGCCCTCCGGACAGCCGGTGCGCGCCGACGCCGACAACCGCGACCGTGCTTGACGGGACCGGTGACGGGTCAAGTCGTCGGCCTCAGCGGCTGACCCGGTCCCGGGCGGTCTCCAGCACCAGGTCGCCCGGGGCGGTGCGCTCCCCGCGCGCGAGTTCCGCCGCGTAACGCTCGCCCACCGGTTCACGGCAGCGGGACCCACTACGGCGACGGTGCCACGGGCTGCCCGACGCTCAACGGCTGACCTGCCCGCATACGAGCAGCGGACACGAACATCGCCCCCGCCGCGCTCTCGGGCGCGGCGGGGGCGATCAGCTCTTCAATCAGGGACGCTACTCCGAGTCCTCCTCGGACTCGTCGGCTTCCTCGTCCGTGTCCTCGTCGCCCTCCGAAGCCTCTTCGTCGGCCCCGTCACCCTCGGCGTCCTCCTCGGACTCCTCCGGCTCGGGCGGCGGCGCGTTGTCGAAGGCACCCAGCACGTCGACCACGAAGACCAGCGTGCCCGAAGGGGCACCCATCGCTTCCTCGTCGGACTCGCCGTAGGCCATGTCACCGGGCACGATGAGCATCAGGCGGTCGCCGACGTTCTGGCCGACGATGCCCTCGTCCCAGCCCTGGATGACGGCCCCGCCACCGATGGTGGTGTCGAAGGGGATACCGCCCTGGTTCCACGAGGAGTCGAACACCTCGTGGTTGCCGTCCTCGTCGGCCTCCCAGCGCACGCCCGTGTACTGGACGATGATCTGCTGGCCCTCCTCGACCTCGGCGCCACCGCCCTCGATCAGCGGCACCACCTCGAGCTCGTCGGGGGCGTCCTCGTCGGGGATCTCGATCTCGGGCTGGCTACGGCCGTCCTGCGTCACCGTGGGCAGGTCGCCGCCGCCGTCGTTGGTCTGCTCGCCCGGCACGACTGCGCCCTGGCTGAAGCGGTCGATCATGTCGATCACCAGGACGCTGGCACCCTCGGGCACCTCCTGGCCCATCGCCTCGGCCTGCGCGATCTCCTCAGGGCTCAGCGCGGGGAAGACGTAGACCGCGCGGCTGCCCAGGGGCTGGCTGATGAGGGTGTCGGTGATGTACTCGGGCATCTGATCCATGCGGATCAGGTCCGGGGCGCCGCTCTCGTAGCTGGACTGGCCCTCGACCGGCTCACCCTCGCCGGGCGCCGTCCACTGGTACTGGGCGACGTTGGCGATGACCAGGTCGTCCGCGCCGACCAGCGCGTCCTCACCGGACCCCTTGCTGACCACACCGGAGATCTCCTCGTCCGGCGGCTCGGTGTCGGGGAAGGTGATCTCGGGTTCCTCACCGACATCTCCGGTGACCTCGGGCAGCCGGGAGTCGAGCGCGTCGTCGTCCATGCGCAGGAAGGCGGGGGTACGCCACTCCTCCGGGATCGATGCGCAGCTGGAGACCACCAAGGTAACGGCGGTCAGTGGCACCGCGAGAGCGGCAACACGTCGGTGCATGGGTCACAACCTCTGATTTCCGGCTCAGGACAGGGTCACACTACCGAACAGTCGGAGCACGGCCAGCCCCTGGGAGCTTCCGATCTCGGTTTTCGGCCCATGGGAACACAGATCACGAGCTTTCCGAAAGCCGGGGCCCCGTGGGGAGCCGTCTCCGGCCGTCCCACGGGGCCCGCGCACACGGGTCGTGCGCTCACACAACGCTCACACCGGATTCACACCCGCATGCTCACATCCCGGCGATCAGCTTCTCCACCCGCTCGTCCACGGACTTGAACGGGTCCTTGCACAGCACGGTGCGCTGCGCCTGGTCATTGAGCTTGAGGTGCACCCAGTCGACGGTGAAGTCGCGCCGCTGTTCCTGGGCGCGGCGGATGAACTCACCGCGCAGCCGTGCCCGGGTGGTCTGCGGGGGCACCGACTTGGACTCGAAGATCTTCAGGTCCCCCACCACCCGGTCCATCTGCCCGCGCTTTTGCATCAGGTAGAACAGCCCGCGGTCG